>JBDGYA010000115.1:0-7024 GCA_039584325.1 Gemmatimonadota bacterium | reverse complement strand
GTTGTCGCTCCCGAAAGGGTCCCGCTGCCCGGATTGTCGCCCATAGCCAGAGTGACCGCATCGGTCGCCGCGGTCACGACATTGTCGAAGGCATCAAGTACCTGTACTTCGATGGGCGGGACGATAGCTGCGCCGGCCGCGGCATCATTCGGCTCGACACTGAACGCGAGCCTGGCGGCGGACGCCGGCATGATGTCGAACGGATCACTCGTGCTCCCGGTCAGGCCGGTGGCATCGACGTCGAGGGTGTATCCGTTCCCCACCTTGTCGATGGAGAGATCTGCGAACGTAGCGACGCCGTTCACCGCGTTTTGTATCGTGGTACCTGAAAGCGCACCGCCACCCGGATTGGTGCCGATCGTCAGCGTGAGGGCGTCAGTGGCTCCCGGGACCACGTTACCGAAGTCGTCCAGAACCGTGATCGTCAGGGCCGGAGCGATCAGCGCACCAGCTGAGGCGCCACTGGGCTGTATTGCGAAGGCGAGTTGCGCCGCGGCTGCCGGTGTGATGGCGAAGGAATTGCTCATCGTGCCGCTCAGGCCGGAGGCACTGGCGTCGAGCCTGTAGCCGGAGCCGACCTTATCGATGGAGAGATCGGCAAACGTCGCCACACCGGCCACGGCGTTCTGCGTCGTGGTGCCCGCGAGGGTGCCGCCGCTCGGGTTGGTGCCGATCGCAAGCGTCACCGCGTCAGTTGCATTCGTCAGGTTGTCAAAGACATCCAAAATCTCGACCTCGATCGCCGGGGCGATCGCGACGCCGGCGATGGCGTCGGACGGCTGGGTGCGCACCACCAGCTTGGCCGCCGCCGCCGGCGTGATGGCAAAGGCATCGCTCACTGCGCTAATGAGTCCGCTGCCGATCGCCGCCAGCGAGTAGCCGGTGCCGGTCCTGTTGATCGAGAGGTCGGTGAAGGTGGCGACGCCGCCGACCGCATTGACGGTCGTGGTACCCGAGAGCGACCCACCCCCGGGATTGGCGCTGATCACGAGCGTGACCGGATCGGTAGCGGTGCCAAGCAGATTCCCGAACTCGTCCAGGATCTCGATTTCGATCGGTGGCGCAAAGACGGCACCCGCATTCGTGTTGCTCGGCTGCGTACGGAACGCGAGTTGGTTCCCCGAGGCGGGGTCTATGTCGAACGGATTACTGGTTGCCCCGCTCAGTCCGGTCGCGCTTGCGCCCAGCGTGTAGCCCTCCGCCGCCTGGTCGAGCGAGAGATCGCTGAAGGTCGCGACACCATCCACCGCGTTGACGGTCACGGTACCCGAGAGGGTGCCCCCACCGGGATTGGCGGCTACGGCGATCGTTACCGCATCGCTCGCGCCGCTGGCCAGGTTACCGAACGGATCCAACAGCTCGACTTCAATGGCTGGCAGGATCAGCTCACCCGCAGTCGCGTTACTTGGCTGGCTGCGGAAGGCGAGTTGCGATGCTGCTGCGACGGTGATGGCGAACGGATCAGTGGTCGTGCCGCTCAAGCCGGTGGCGCTGGCGTCGAGTGTGTAGTCTGCTCCGACCTTGTCGATGGAGAGATCGGCAAAGGTCGCCACACCGGCCACGGCGTTCTGCGTCGTGGTGCCCGCGAGAGTGCCGCCGCTCGGATTGGCGCCGATTGCCAGCGTCACCGCGTCGGTGGCGGCTGTCGCCAGGTTGCCGAAGGGATCAAGCAGCTGCAACTCGATTGGTGGCGCGATGGCAACGCCCGCCGTGGCGGTGCTCGGCTGGGTCAGGATGACCAGTTGCGACGGAGCCGCCGGCGAGATGTTGAACGGGTTGCTTGCCGCACCTGTGAGGTCGGTTCCGCTCGCCGATAGCGTGTACCCAGCCCCCGCCATGTCGATCGAGAGGTTCGCAAAGGTCGCCACGCCGTTCACGGCGTTCTGGGTCGGTGCCCCGGATAGCGTGCCCCCGGCGGGATTGGCGCCGATCGCCAGCGTGATGGCATCTGTGGAACCCGTGACGAGGTTACCATCGGAGTCCAGGATCTCGACTTGCACGGATGGTGTGATGGCTGCACCGGCCGTGGCGTTGCTCGGCTGGGTGCGGAAGGCGAGTCGACCGCCAAGGACGTCGAAGGTACTGCTGGTTGCGGCGGTCAGCGCAGTAGCAGAGGCGGTGAGGGTGTATCCGTCGCCCACCTGGTCGATCGACAGATCGCTGAAGTTGGCGACGCCGTTCACGGCGTTCTGGGTCGTTGTCCCGGATAGCGTGCCCCCGGTTGGATTCGTGCCCATCGCCAACGTGATGGCATCCGTGGAGCCCGTGACGACGTTTCCAAACTCGTCCAGGACACTCACCTCGACGGTCGCCATTGTCGCGTTGGCGGTCGCGTCGCTCGGCTGGATCGTGAAGAACAGCTGTGAGGCTGACGCGGGTTCGGTCGCGAAGGACTGGCTCGCCACGCTTGCCAGGCCGCCACCGCCGGCCGAGAACGAGTAGCCGGTACCGACTTCATCGATCCACAGATCGTCGAACGTGGCGACGCCGTTGACCGCTGTGACCGTCGTGGTCCCATTCAATGTAGCTGCGGCTGCAGATGGAGCAGATGGAATCGCACCTCCTCCCAACTGAAGCGTGATGTCGAGTGTGGCATTGGTGGCGACGTTCGCGAAGGCGTCGAGGACAGTGACCTCGACCGGCGGGGCAATGGTCTCACCGGCAATCACGTCGGTCGGCTCGCTCGTGAAGACCAACTCCGCCGGTGCAGCGGGAGCGATGGCAAATGCTGAACTCGTCGCACCGGTAAGGCCGGTGGCGCTTACGACCAGCGTGTAATCCGCGCCGGCTTTCTCGATTGAGAGATCACCGAACGTGGCCACGCCGTCCACCGCGCTAGTAGACAGGGTCCCAGACAACGTGCCGCCACCCGGATTGGCCCCGATGGAGATCGTGACCACATCGGTGGCTCCGCTGATCAAGTTACCCGCCGCGTCACGGATCTGGACCTCGACAGTCGGGGCAACGAGCTCACCTGCGACGGCATCGGAGGGTTGCGTCGCGAACGCGAGTTGGGATGCGGCCCCCGCACTGATGGCGAGTGCTTCACTCGTGGCACCTGTCAGTCCCGTGGCACCTGCCGTGATCGTGTATCCGCTCGCTGCCTTGTCGATCGAGAGATCGTCGAACGTGGCCACACCGTCCACCGCGTCTTGCGACGTCGTGCCCGACAGGATCCCGCCGCCGGGGTTGTCGGCGATGGCCATCGTCACCGAATTGACTGCACTGGTAACGAGGTTGCCAAAGGCGTCCCACACTTCCACTTCAAGGGCCGGGGAGATGGTGGCTCCCGCCGTAGCGTCTGACGGCTGAACGAGGAAGGCCAGTTGGGCCGGCGCGCCGGGGTCGATCGCAAATGGGTCGCTGGCGATATTGGCGAGGTCGGTTGCGCTGGCCGTCAGCACGTAGCCACTCGCGACCTTGTCGATCGAGAGATCGTCGAACGACGCCACACCGTCCGCGACGTCGACAGTGGTCGTTCCACTCAAGGTGCCGTCGCCAGGATTGCTGGTCAGCTCCAGGGTCACAGTCGTCGTTGCGTTTGTGGCGACGTTGTCGAAGGCGTCGAACAGGGTGACGGCAACTGCCGGCGCTATCGCCTCACCGGCCGACGCATTCGAAGGCTGGGTGGTGAACGTGAATTGTGTCGGCTCGCCTGGGGCGACTATGAAGGCGTTGCTCGTAGCACTGCTCAGGGTCGCGGCACTCGCCGTAAGCGTATAGCCAGCCGCAGCGTTGTCGATGGAGAGGTCCGCAAACGTGGCCACGCCGCCAACGGCACTCACTGTTCTGGTTCCCGCGAGCGTGCCGCTACCGGGATTGGCAGCGAGAGCCACCGTGACGGAAGTGGTTGCGTGGGTGACCACGTCACCGTCAACGTCAAGCACTGCAACCTTTACGGCAGGCGAAAACGCGCCACCCGCAACCTGGTCGGTAGGCTGGACGGAAAAGGAAAGCCTCGTCGGTTGCCTGCCAAGGCCGGATGGCTCGCCACAATTCGATATGGCAACGGTGAGGGAAAGAACCACGACGGCACCCAATCGCGAACAGTTCGCTTTGGTTACCGTCGGGAGAAGCTCCGCTAGTGTCTGATTAGGCATGCCTGCCGCCCTGGCTTCGGTGCAGTCTGAGGAGTGGCTCTCTGACGAGACAGCTCTGAACACCACCCCACGTTCGCAAGGGATGTGCACGAATCACGGGGCGAGGGTGAATGCGCCAAATCTCCCATTTGGCCAAGAAATAGGGCCTTGTGACGCCTGTCACGCTGCGGACCGGGCAGGGGTGTCACCGCCAAGCGTCGCATCGGCGCCATAGTCCTCAGAGGGTGTTGCGTTGGCGCCCAGCGGTGCCTCGAGCACGTCACGTCAGTGTGAGATCGGCCCGACGGGTGTGCTCGCCGCAGGTAGCCCAGTGTGGTTGTTGCTCGTCTAACCGGAGTCGCGGCACCGTCTGGCGCACGAAAGCCTCACTGGGCGACCTCGGTGCCAAGAGTGTCAAGGCGATTGGACTTCCCATTGCCCCCGTGTCTTGAGCTTGGCAGCACCGTCAGGAGTTGGCGCTGTCTGCCGAGGCTCTTCCGAAGCCGAGAAAGGAGCGTCCTGGACACGGTGCGCCGAGGTGACGCTCAGCTGCATGGAAGACCATCAGCGCTTGAAGTAGGAGAATTCCCGATTGGAGTTGTCCCAATGTGGTGCAGCTGCAACTCTTGTGGGCGGTCGCGTCGTGGGGCTGACCAGTAGGTCACCGGCGCCTTGAATCAGAACCGAACGGGCCTCAGCGGCCGGCGCTACCGGAACCTCGCTCTGACGGGTTACGCGGGTCGCGATCTCGTCAGACCAGGGACTCCGGATCCCTTACGGCGCCGGTGCTAGATCTCCTGGACGCCCCACGCCTCGTTGATGCTCGTCCACGGGATCACGTTCGGTTTCACGAAGGGCCGCCGTACGTTGTCCAGTTTCTCTCCCCTCACTTCAACGTCGCTCACGCTCGCTGGCCCCAGACCCGCGCGGTAGGCCCAGGTAAACGTGGGAACTTCGTGCACCCCGAATCCCATGATGTCTGCCGTGACGATGTCGGTGGCCAGCGGGTTCGTTCCTGCGATGATCACGTTCATCGGAACCAGGCTCCCACCCGTCGGGCCCTCTCCTTCCATCGCCATCGACCCGTCCACGACCGTGAGCCCGAGCTTGTTGGCGCGGACCATGTCGATCGTCTCGAAGGCGATCCCCGGCGACTCGGCCATGGCCGCCTGGTCGTGCAGCCACGACCTGACCGAGTAGTAGACCGTTCCCGGGTACAGCCCAATCAGGTTCTTCATGCCCAGCGTCACCGTCGCCAGCACGTGGGTCTTCATCATCGGAACGGAACACAGCAGGTCGATGTCGGTCAGCGACTGGTGCAGCGTGATCGTGTCGAACACGAACCCGTTCGGCACCGCGACCTCGGCCATGTCGCCCGAGTGTAGGTTGACGAGCGGTGTCCGCAGGGTGCCGGCGAGTTCGGTATAGCCGAGGGTGTCGAACACGTACTGCTGCATGCCGTCCAGGATCTCGCGGTTCCGCGTCCGGTAGGTGACCTCGCCCCGGATGTTGAATCCGGTTCCCGCGGCCGACCCCTCACCGATCGACACTTCCTTGCCCGAGCGCTGCATGAGTTGGGCGAGGGTTTTCACCACACCGGGTTTGGTCGTGAAGCCCGGACCCTCGGCCACCAGGTTGGGCTTGAGCATGATCCGGTCTTTGCCCTTCGCCACCGTCTCGATACCTCCGAGGAGGTCGATGGCCGCTTCGACTGCACGGTCGACTCTGTCGTTTTCGATCTTCACGACGCTGACGACCGGCTTCTCAGCCGCTGCACGGTCATACCGCGCCGGCGTCAGGCCGCCCACGGCGGTCCCGAGCATTGCGCCGGCACTCGTCTTCACGAAGTCTCTGCGTGACGGATGTCTGTGTCTCATGACGATCCCTACCGGTCGGGAGGCGCTGGGGTTTCGGGAATGCCCTCTTGTCAATGTGTCACGGGAATGTCGGGGGGCAAGCTTCTAACACGACAGTCGCGCTTCGGATTCAGACGCCCCGACTACCCAACGCCGCCATGCGCGTCTGCCAACGCAATGCGTCACGCTAGGCGCGTTCTCGTACGGCCATGCTAGCCGGCAGGCGTACCTGTCCCGTCGAGCCTGCGCGTCTGGTGTTGAGCCGCCTGGTACATGAAGGTGCGAACGGTGGCCTCACGGTTGGGCTGGAACGTGCCGTCGTAGACCGAATCCATGTAGGGGATCTGCAGCCTATCCAGCATGGGTTTGAGAATCGCTGAGCACATGGTGGACGGCATACAGGTGAACGGAAAGACGTTCACGACACCGTCACAGCCCGCAGCCGCGTACTCGAGAGCGCCGCCGATACTCAATGCCGCCTCCGTGCCGACCCGGAAGGAGAAGATGCGGTCGTCGTCGAATTGCCTTTCAATTCGGCTAATCCGGTGGTCTTCGTGGATGGCGAGGTGCCTCCGCACCGTCCGGTAGGCCTGCTGCGAACGGTGATACTGGTACGTCAGGCGAGCAGCGTGGAGGAGCCAGGCTCGCAGCTGGCGACCACACAGGCCAGTGTCCCGGAGGCGAACGGCGTCGGCGATTCCCCTCCCCGCGTTCCGCATGAGGCGATGTGAGACGAAGTTGAGCCACTCGGCGATGGAGGCATTGACCACTTCGGGAGCGGCTTCGGGCCAATGGTGGGGTCGATGAGGTGCCGCGCGTGGGAGGCGATGTCCTCCAGGGCGTTCATCGTGGGCCGCAACCCGTTGGTGCGAGCGTGGCGCTCGAAGATTCCCTCCATGCTTGTGAGTGCCTGGTCGAAATACGCGTCGGCTGCTCCGCGATCTCTCTCATAGGGCCGCACGCGCCAGCGCATCCGATCCAGCACGTCGCCAACGACCGTGGCCAGGTATCCCACCCTCCGGAAGCGAGCCCGCAGCTCCGGCCTCATCAGGCCGCCGACGGCGTAGCCGTCCTCGGAGGTGAGCGAGG
>JBDGYA010000114.1:0-7717 GCA_039584325.1 Gemmatimonadota bacterium | reverse complement strand
CTGTACCTGGGGGGCGGAGTTGCCGCAGCCTACAGCATCGGTCTTGCCACCGACGAGATGACGCTGGTTCCCCTCGAAGTGAACGTGAAATACGCGAGGGGGGTGGGCTCGAACTTCGTCGTGGGTGGGGGCGTCGGCCTCTCCTACTCGTATGCCGAATTCCTCGACGTCGGCTTCGCGGCACCAAACGAAACAAGCAATACATGGTTGTTCGGCGGGCAGATCTTCGCTGACTTTGTCTACCGGATCAAGTGGTTCGATTTCGGGATTAGGGCGTACAGCTGGGCGTCATCTTCTGACGCGTGCCGAAGGCGAAGGCGCCCAACGAATCGCGCTGGCGCCCCGAAGCGCGTACGAACGGCGTTGTACGGAGACGGCGGTCACGGCCGCCTCGGCTTGTCCGTGACCACCAACTTGTCCGGAGTCATCGACCGACCCATCCGTCGACCGGGGATCCCGTTGCCCTTCGTCGTCCTCCATCGTCCGGCGCCGGGCAACTCGTTGAACGTCCTTTCGGCAGTGCTCAGACTAGTGTGCCGTCGGTGTAGTCGGGGCGCGCCCAACAGAGAGCATGTGGACCGGCGAGGGCGGCGAGGCGTGACTCCAGGTGCTCACGCTCGACCGATGCCATACTCGCGTCGGCCTCCGCTGCGATGGACCGGACGACTTCGATGTTTTCCTCGAGCGTGGCCATCCCGTGGTGGCCGACCAATGCGGTTGCCACCCCTTCCTGGGAGAGCGCATAGCGCAGCAGCTCCTTCGGCGTCGCCGATGTTCCGACGATGTCGCGCATGACCTTCATCGCGAGGACGCCCACGTTCTTGGCCCGGGCTGCCGGCAGCGCGTCTGTGACGAAGCCCCCGTACCCGGTCGGGTTCATGGCCAACAGGGCGACGTCGACCTCGAGCCTCTCGATGGCTTCTCGACTTCGCTCGGCACTCTCCATGCTGGAGAAGCCGATGAAGCGAACCGATCCCTCTTCCTTGAGCCTCAAGAGCTGTGCGTAGGCGCCCTGCTCGATGGTGGCTATGTCGTCCGAGGGCACCACGTTGTGGATGAAGAGCACGTCCACGTAGTCGGTCTTCATCCGCTGGAGGCTGCGGTCGAATTCCCTCATCATGCCGTCGGCGTCACGCGCGTCGAACTTGGTCGAGAGGTACACGCGGTCCCGAATCGGTGAGAGGACCTCACCGAACCGCTCCTCGCTGCTCATGCTGGATTCCCACTGGTACACCGAACTGGTATCGAAGAAGTTGACGCCCAGCTCGACCGCCTGCTCCAGCATCAGCTCCCACGCGCCGTCCTCGTTCAAAAGAAATTGGGAGCCGCCCCCAAAGGCGAGTTGTGAGACTTCCAATCCCGTGGCGCCGAGTGTTCTAGTCGGCATCGGTACGGTGGCCCTCGAGCAGCCGGCGATCGCGCTGCCTGCTGAGGTGACCGCCAGTCCCGCGGCCGAATAGTGAATGAACTCCCGCCGGGATATCTTCTTCGCTGGTGCCATTTCGTTCCGCTCCTGTCGTGCCGGGGCAACCGGGTCCGTTCCCAGTATAGCCCTTGCGGACACCTGCGGAGAAGATCGGCTTGATGAAGCCTCGAGCTGGGGAATTGAGATGAAGAGACGACACGTCGCTTTGGTCGCTGTTGGTTCCTTCACTGCAGCGCTGGTGGCCTGCGGGGAACCAGACACTCAGACCGAGGAGACGCCGGACTGGCGGATCGCGATCGAGCAAGCACTTCCGGACAGCGCAATTGCCCAACCGAGGCAGGCGCGTTCGCTGCTCGTCTTCAATCTCACGAAGGGATTCGTGCACGAGAGCGTCGAGTGGGTGGACTTCGCCGTTTCGCAAATGGGGGAGAAGACCGGGGCGTTCGCCGCCGTAGTCAGCAGCGATACGACCTGGTTCCAGGTCGATCGTCTCGCGCAGTTCGACGCGGTGCTGTTCAACAACAACACGGGCGAGCCGTTCACCGACCCGGCGCTTCGTGCCAGCCTGCTCGCCTATGTCCGTGGTGGTGGCGGCGTAGTCGGCCTCCACGCGGCCACGGATTGCTTCTTCGAGTGGCCCGAGTTCGGGGAGATGATGGGCGGCTACTTCGTGAACCATCCGTGGAATGAGGAGGTCACCCTTCGCATCGAGGAACCCGATCACCCGCTCATGGTGCCGTTTGATTCTTCCAGTTACCTGGTGGCCGACGAGATCTATCAGTTTCGTGAGCCGTATTCGCGCGATCGTCTGCGGGTGCTCATCTCGCTCGACACCGCCCGACTCGACATGGAGCGGGAAGGGGTCCAACGTGAAGATCGGGACTTTGCCGTGAGTTGGGTCCGTGAGGAAGGGGAGGGACGGGTGTTCTATTCCTCACTCGGTCACCGGTACGAGATCTTCACCGATCCCACGATTCTCCTGCACTGGCTAGCGGGCATTCAGTATGCCGTCGGTGATCTCGAGGCCAATGACCGTCCGAGGAAGTAGGCGCGGCTATCCGGGTACGCGGTCGATTCTGATCGCGGAGTCGAAATCGAGGTAGTGGCGGTAGGAGCGGTTCTCCATCCAGAGCACGGTCGGCGATGATTTGTCGTGTTCCCTGATAACGAAGGGACGGACGTTGTCGTTCGCTGAGCCCACCGTGATCGGCGTCGACTGCCAGTGGGCACCACCATCCTCGGTCCACCAGCGCTCGATCTCGAACACACCTTCCACCGGGCGAGAGAGGTAGACCACCGTCGGATCGTCGTGATCGAGCACGATGCCCCCCGAGTAGTGGGGCTCGGGCTCGTTCGCTTCCGCCGGCGTCTCAGGGAACCATCCACCGGCCGCCGTGATCTCACTGTCGAGCCACTCCTTGCCGTTCCAGCGTGCATAGTGATAGCGGTGATCGGATTCCTCCGGCAGGCGCGTGTAGACGATCACCGGATTCCCTTGTTGGTCCGCCGCTACATCCCAGATCCAGGCCCGGATGCCGGTGAGTCGGCCGTCGTACACGAGATCGGCGCGTTGGTGGATCAGTGGAAGGTCCGCCATCGTCCCGACCAGCGAACCATCCGCGCGGGTGAACTCCCCGTTGCGGTACCGGATGTAGTAGATGCTGTTCTCCGGTTCGTTGCGGGGGTGACCGTCCGTGAACGCGAAGTGGATCGCATCGCGCTCGTTCGTCGCGATCTTCACGTACGGTCGAACAGCGATTGCGTCATCCGATTGGATTAATGTGCGTGCCGGTGACCAGCTGACCAGATCGTCTGTGTAGCTGAAACTCGGCTTGAAGTTGCCACCTCGCCAGAAGAGGTAGATGCGTCCTTCCTCTTCACTCAGACGGACCGGGTTTGGATAGGTGTGGCCTCTCGGGCCCTCTGTGTTCGATCCGATCTCGAGCCGCGCGCTCCAGGCAGTGATGTCTTCAGGTCTCGTAGAGACCCGGTAGTACATCGCGTCGCTGACATCCGAGCCGTGCGACGTGTAGAACACCACGACGGTACCGTCCGGCTGAACCATGAGCGACGGGTTGGCGTGATCGTCTTTGTTGAATGCCGGTTGGACGGTGTGTTGGGCCTGCAGTCCGGTCTCGAGATCGAGGCTCGACACGACGATGCTGCCCGCCGAATCGACCCACCCGGCATAGATCTGGTTTTGGGCCCCGTTGAATCGTACACCGCGCGGATCGCCGAACCAGCACCACGCGCCGCTCGAGGCGAGTTCGGGGTATTCCTCTGCCGGCTTGGGCGCAGGCGGCCCCGAGTCGCATGCCGTGGTTGCTGTGGCGACCAGAACGAGCGCGAGGAGTCGCGCGGGTGGCTGGGTGCGCATTGGCTCTTCCATAGTATGCTCAACCTCCACGGCGGCCACGGCCGAGACAAGCCTTCCAGCGGGCAACAGCGCGTCGCTTGGACCGAGCATCCAACCGGTCAGCCTGTCCGCATCTGAGATTGCGTCTCACGAATCCGGACGCCGGCAAACGGCGGCGTTCGTCGTCTCGATGATCGTGATGGCCGCGATGGGAGTGGGCTTGGCGGTGTTCTTCAAGTGGCGGAGATGGCTGTGAGGCGTTAGCAGTACGACTGCGCTCCTTGCCCTTCACCCCGTCAGTCGCTACATCCACATGCCATCCTGACGCACACACCCCAGCAAGGGAGCGGTAATGCCGGACACGAACCCTGCAGTTGCGAAGAGGGAAATACTCGCCATCTCGGTGGAAGTGGCCGTACGGCTCGCGGTGGTTGGCGCCTTGTTGGTGTGGTGCTTCAGGATCTTCGCGCCGTTCGTGCTTCCCATGATGTGGGGCCTCATCATCGCCGTGGCGTTGGCTCCGCTGTTCGGCAAATTCACGGCGCTCTTGCGAGGCAGGCGTGGCGTGGCGGCAGCACTCTTCACGCTCGCGGCCATCGTGTTGATCGTCATACCCACGGTTCAGATCGGTGACTCGGTGGTGCGAAGCTCGCTCGAGTTGGCGGATAGAGTTGAAGAGGGATCCCTTGCAGTCCCGGAGCCCAGGGCGAGTGTGCGCGATTGGCCTGTGATCGGGAATCGGGTGTACGACGCGTGGGAGACTGCGGCGGGCAACCTAGGCACGGCCATCGAACGATACCGGCCTCAGCTTCGTGCCGCAGGGGCGTGGGCGCTGGGCAAGGTGTCGGGCCTGGCCGGTGCTATTCTCACGACGATCATCTCCCTCATCATCGCCGGGTTCATGCTCACCTACGCCGAGGGCGGCGAGAAGAAGGCGCGGTCCGTTGCCGGTCGCGCAGGAGGGCACACGGGCGAGAGCGTTATCCGTATCACCACGGCGACAATTCGGAGTGTCGCGCAAGGTGTGCTGGGAGTCGCACTGGTGCAAGCTGCGGCGGCGGGCCTCGGGATGTTCGTAGTGGGCATTCCGGCGTTTGGGATGTGGACGATCCTGGTACTCATTCTCGCGGTGATTCAACTCCCACCCTTCCTGGTACTGCTGCCGGTTGCTCTCTGGTACTTCACCGCCACGGACAGCACGGTGATAGCCGTGGTGTTCCTTGTCTGGTGCGTGCTCGTGAGTGCAAGTGACACGTTCTTGAAGCCGATGTTTTTGGGTCGCGGCTTGGATACTCCCATGCCTGTGATTCTCATCGGTGCCATCGGCGGATTGATGCTCCACGGCATCATCGGGCTATTCGTGGGGGCCGTTGTGCTGGCTATTGGATACGAGTTGTTCAAGGCGTGGATGGCGGAAGAAGCGGGGGGGGAAGTGGCGGCGTGAGACGGGGGGAGGGAAAAAGGAAGGGGCAGGGGACAGGTGCATGGTGCGAGGTGTGACGTGCGTGGTACAGCACCGAACAGCTATTCCATACCTACGAACAGGCCGTACTCAACGCCTTGCGAGAGGTGGAGGACGCGATGGTTGCTGTCCACCGCTTTGATTGGCGATTGCAGCATGGCGATTGGAGATTGGCGATTGCAGCATGGCGATGTTGTGATCGGGGATGGATCCCGCAGATCGCCGATCGCCGTTCTGCGATCTGAAATCGCTCGGGAAGCACTGCAGGATTCTGGTTGGCACGGAGACAAAGTGGTTTGGCGCTGGATGCACTCCAGGACCGTCTCATCGATTTCGGTTTGGCGGTCTGCGACTCACTACGACGTCTGCCGAACGATCTCGTGGGATTGCATGTGCGCCGGCAGCTCGCTCGATCCACCACGTCGCCCGGGGCCAACTATGCTGAAGCTCGCGGTGCCGAGTCGCGGCGGGATTTCGTGCACAAGATACAGATCTGTCTCCAGGAGCTCCGCGAGACATCGGTGTGGCTGCGTTTCGTTCAGCGGCTTGGCGGGTCGAACGCCGATGTCGGTCGACTGGCCGCTGAGTGCAACGAGCTCATCGCGACGTTCGTCCGGAGCCTCAACACCGCCATGGCGTCGAGGCCCCGGGCGGGAACGTGACGAGTCGAGCGCGATCTTCGTGAGCAGCATCAAGACGCCGACGTCGTAGACGCGGTGCCGACAGCGGAAGCCCAATCTTGGGCATCCTATTAATATACCGACGGTTACGCGCTTCGGGCCTCGTTTCAGACGCGCCGACTCACGCTTCAGGCGCCTCGACTCACGCTTCAGGCGCCGCAACTCACGCTTCAGTCAGCCCGACTCACGCTTCAGGCGCCGCAACTCAAGCTTCAGTCGGCCCGACTCACGCTTCAGTCAGGGCATCTCACGCTTCGGTCAGCGCGTCTCACGCTTCCATACCCCTGTCCGAAGCGTCATCCGAGCCAACTCGAGCTTCAGGCGCGCCGACTCAAGCTTCAGGTGCCCTGACTCAAGGTTCAGGCGCCGTGACTCACGCTTCAGTCGGCCCGACTCAAGCTTCAGTCGAGGCGTCTGAACTGGTGGTCGGCGAGCCTCTGGGGTCAGTCGGCGCTCCTCAGCGCGCGCGTCCATTCCCGACGCGCGCGACGTCGTTCCCGCAATTCCGTGTCGGGAGGTGCGTGGCCACTCCTCTCGAGAAGACCGACGGCACCATGGCCGGATCTCGCCGGCGGGAAGCGACGGCACGCTGGGCTCGCGTGCGGCTGTGCAGCGTGGCGGCATCGACTTGACCGTGGGTATCGCGTTCCCGCGGTGTATCTGCGAAAGCTTTCGGTGACAAAGCGAGGCGGGGCAGCTACTATGCACGAAGCAGCTCGTGCGCGCTTCACTTCAGCCGGTGTTTGACCATGAAACGGCTCCTGACGTTGCTTTTCGTTCTCTTCCCCCTGGCCGCGTCTGCCCAGGAGGGCACGGTTCGGTACGATCACGCCGTGCAATACCATTTCGAGGTGCCGGAACGGATACCTGCTGAGTGGAGGGATCAGATCCCGTCGTCGAACGTCGGCTCGTTGATGCTCCTGTTCAATGAATCAGCGTCACTCATGATCCCGGCACCGAAGCCCGAGGAGGAAGAGGAGCTGACGGACATGGAACTCCGCTCGCCTCATCCAGAGCACGCAGCCGTCCTTTGCGTGGAAGCTCCCGGGGGAGCAGAGCGAGTTCCTCGGCTACACGGTGCAGAAGGCGACGGCCATGCAGGACAGCACGGTCATCGAAGCCTGGTTCACTCCGGAGATCCCGGTTTCGACGGGCCCGGGCCTGTTCGGCGGACTCCCCGGGCTCATCCTCGTCGCCTCGGTCGACGACGGACACGAGACGTTCTCCGCGACGGAGGTCAGTCTGGGCGACCTGGAGGAAGGCGCGATGACGGCGCCGGAGGACGGACAGAAGGTCACCCGCGAGGAATATGAGGAGATCGTCGCGGAAAAACTCGAGGAAATAGCAATGAGGCGCCGGAGCCGCGGAGACCGGCGGTAACGGGAGTTCCGTAACAACCAGCCGCGACCGCCGTCCAGGAGGTCGCGGGCTATTACGAATCTCTGAGCTGATGAACGGGTGTGTCGTGAGGGTGTGTACGAAGACATCGGTGGAACTCTAGGTGTCTCGCGTTCTGCGGCGCGCGGTCACCGCGTGTGCCCTGACGGTCACGGTGCTTCTCTCGGCCATTCCCGCCCACGCGCAGGACCGCTTCGAGGTCACCGGTATCGTGCGCGATTCCGTTGCGGGGACCGCCCTCACGGGCGCCATGGTCGTGGCACTGACCCGGCCCGACTCCCTCCTGACCACGTTCGCGACGACCGGTGAGGACGGCACGTTCACCCTGCGCCGACTGCCGGCGGGTGCGTACATCCTTCAGGTGACCGCCGTCGGGCTGGCGCCGTTCCGCCGGG
>JBDGYA010000113.1:0-6884 GCA_039584325.1 Gemmatimonadota bacterium | reverse complement strand
GGCCTTCAGCTGGGACATTGCGAAGGACGTCCTCGGCTGGAAGGACGGTGAGGTGCTGAACATCGGTGCCATGTGCGCCGACCGGAACTGTGCGCGCGGGCTGGGCGACAAGCCCGCGCTCATCTGGGAGGGCTTTGGCGGCAAGGCGGGGCGCTACACCTTCGACGACCTGAGGGTGTACTCCAACGGCTTCGCCAAGCTGCTCGCCGACCTCGGCATCATGCAGGGCGACCGCGTCTGCATCTTTATGGATCGAGTCCCGAGCCTGTACGTCTCTTTCCTCGGCATCCTCAAGCACGGCGCGGTCGCACAACCGCTGTTCTCGGCGTTTGGGGACGAGTCGCTCGAGGTGCGGCTCGCCAACGCGGAGACCAGGGCGATCCTCACCACCCAGAAGCACGTCAAGAAGGTGCGCAAGATCCGAGACCGGCTGCCCGCGCTCGAGCACGTGGTCGTCGTGGACGGAGATCCTGCGAAGCTGAAGGAGGGCGAGGTCCACTTCAACGTGGAAGCTGTGCCGAGGGTGGAGGACTATCCGACATTCGAGGCGACGCCCGAGAGCCCGTCGGTGCTGCACTACACGTCCGGAACGACCGGTCAGCCAAAGGGGGCGCTTCATGTCCACGGCTCGGTTTGGGCGCAAGCACTCACGTCGAGCTGGGTGCTCGACCTCCATCCCGACGACGTCTACTGGTGTACGGCCGATCCGGGCTGGGTGACGGGAACGAGCTATGGAATCATTGGACCGTGGGTTCTCGGCGTCACGCAGTGCGTGCTCGATTCCGGATTCATGGCCGCCCGCTGGTATCAGTTCATCCAGAATCACAGGGTCACCGTCTGGTACTCGGCGCCGACAGCGATTCGCTCGCTCATGCGCGAGGGCGGGGCGCCGGCGAAGGAGTTTGACCTCTCGTCGCTACGGCACCTCACCTCAGTGGGCGAGCCACTGAACGCCGAGGCGGTCCTGTGGAGTGAAGAGAAGCTCGGCCTGCCGTTCCACGATACCTTCTGGCAGACCGAGACCGGTGCCATCATGATCGCCAACTATCCCGGCATGCCGGTGAAGCCGGGCTCGATGGGCAAGCCGTTCCCGGGTATCACGGCCACCGTGCTCGACCTGGAGTCGCACGAGCCCGTCACGGTTCCGGGAAAGGTGGGCCTCATCGCGTTTCGGCCGGGTTGGCCGTCGATGTTCCGCACGTACTGGCAGATGGAGGATACGTACCGCAGCAAGTTCGTGGGTGCACCCGACGGAGCCAGCCCCGAGCAGCTGCGGGAGAATCCGGACGTGTGGTACGTCTCCGGCGACAGATCATCGATCGACGCCGACGGCTACTACTGGTTCGTGGGCCGCGACGACGACGTCATCAATACCGGCGGGCACTTGGTCGGCCCGTTCGAGATCGAATCCGCGCTCATCGAGCACCCGGCCGTGGCCGAGGCGGCGGTGGTCGGCAAGCCCGACGAGATCAACATGGAAGTTGTGAAGGCCTTCGTGGCGCTGCATCCCGGCTATGAAGCGTCCGAAGAGCTCGAGCTGGACATCATGAACTTCATTCGGAAGAAGCTCTCACCGCTCGCCATGCCCCAGGAGATCGAGTTCAAGGAGAAACTGCCCAAGACGCGGTCCGGGAAGATTCTGCGACGCTACCTACGGGCGATCGAGTGGGGCGAGGAGGTGGGGGATCTTTCGACTCTTGAGGACTAGGCAATATCCAACAGCCAACAGCCAACGCTCAATACCCAAGGCCGTGGACTTGGACATTGGGAATCGACTGTTGGATATTGGACATTGACTCCGCACCCCGCATTGAAGGACCATCATGTTCGAGATTCTCTTCGGCATAGCGCTCATCGTCCTGGCTTCTAAGGTCGGTCCGGCCCTGGCTCACAGGATCGGCTCGGACGGGGCGGGGCCTGAGGTCGAGCGGAAGTTACAGGCACTGGCCCAACGACTGCAGCAGACCGAGGAGCGAGTGATGACCGTGATGGCAGACAGCCACGAGCGGCTCGTGGACATCGAGGAACGGCTGGATTTCGCCGAGCGCGTGCTACAGCAGCAACGGACGCAGGGAAAGCTGGGGCAGGGAGAGTAGGGAATGTCCAGTATCGAATGTCCAATGTCCAATAGCCAAGTTGGGGAACCTAGAGGTAGGTGACCGCTGGTCCGCCCAACCGCCGGCTCGCCCGACGGCCCGATCCAACGATCCAACGATCTCCCGATCCTGCTAGATTACTGCCGTCGCCACACACTCACGTACCCACAACCGAGCTTTCCATGCGCACCACCGTTGATTATCTCGCCGAGGTCGATCGCTACAGCGCCCACAACTACCACCCCCTGCCCATCGTGCTGACGAAGGGTGAGGGGGCCTGGGTGTGGGACGTCGAAGATCGGAAGTTCCTCGACTGCCTCTCCGCCTATTCGGCGGTGAACCAGGGTCACCGGCATCCGGCGATCGTTGCCGCAGCGAAGGAGCAGCTCGACCGGCTTACCCTGACGTCGCGCGCGTTCCACAACGATCAGATGGGGCCGTTCCTGCGCGAGTTGTGTGAGTTGACGGGGTTCAAGCGTGCGCTGCCGATGAACTCCGGCGCTGAAGCGGTGGAAACTGCGATCAAAGCGGTGCGCCGCTGGGGCTACAGGGTGAAGGGCGTGCCGGCGGACAAGGCCGAGATCATCGTCTGCTCGAACAACTTCCACGGCCGCACGACGACGATCGTGTCGTTCTCGACCGAGGAGTCGTACAGGTCGGACTTCGGGCCGCTCACCCCCGGCTTCACGGTGATCCCGTTCGGCGATACGGCAGCGCTCGAGAAGGCGATCACAGCCAACACGGTCGCGTTCCTGATGGAGCCGCTCCAAGGTGAGGGTGGGGTGGTCGTGGCACCCGACGGCTGGATCGGGCGCACCTATGAGCTGTGTAAGAAGGAGAACGTGCTCTTCGTGGCCGACGAGATCCAGACGGGCCTCGGACGCACCGGCCGCATGTTCTGCTGCGACTGGGAGAACGTGAAGCCCGACGTGCTCATCGTCGGCAAGGCGCTGAGCGGCGGTGTCTACCCGGTCTCGGCGATGCTCGCGAGTGAGGAGGTGATGGGCGTCTTCCATCCGGGCGACCACGGATCGACCTTCGGCGGCAATCCGCTGGGTGCGGCGGTGGCGCGTGCGGCGTTGAAGGTGATCACGGACGAGAAGCTCCCCGAGCGCGCTGCCGAGCTCGGCGCCTGGTTCATGGACCAGTTGCGAAAGATCAACTCGCCGCACGTTGCCGAGATACGGGGCCGCGGGCTCATGATTGGGGTGGTGATCAAGGAGGACAGTGGCCCGGCGCGCCCGTTCTGCGAGCAGTTGCAGCAACGGGGCATCCTCGCCAAGGAGACCCACGAGCAGGTGATCCGGTTCGCGCCGCCCCTGGTGGTGGAGAAGGAGGATCTGGAGTGGGCTTTGGGGCAGATTCGGGAGGTGCTCACGGGCGCGGCGGTCTCCGCGTAGTACGAACCGGAGGGCCGGCGGACCGGCGGGCGCGCACCGAACTGCCTCCTGCCGATCCGCACCCTCCATCCCTCGATCCCTCGACTCCACGTGTCCTCCCTCCACGTCGTCTGCCTCCGCGGCTCGCTCATCGAGTCGTCACACGCCGTCTCCGCCGCCGTCTGCGATGCCGATGGAGCGCTGCGTGCGTGGACGGGCGATCGGGAGCGTCACACGGTGCTTCGCTCCGCGGCGAAGCCGTTCCAGGCCCTCCCGCTGCTGCTCGACGGTGCGGCAGAGCGGTATGGCATATCCGACGACGAGCTTGCCCTGGCCTGCGCGTCGCACAACTCCGAGCGGTCACAGGTGGCGATCGTGGAGCGGTGGCTCGAGCGGATCGGTCTGTCCGAACAGGATCTGGCCTGTGGACCTCATCCGCCGCTCTCGCGCGATCTGGCCATCCGCGGATCGGACACGCCGAAACCGGACCCCGCGCGCCGTTCACCGCTGTCGTCCAACTGCTCCGGCAAGCACACCGGCATGCTCACCCTCGCGCGGGTCCATGACTGGCCCACGCCGGACTACAACCGGGCGGGCCACCCGGCGCAGGGGCGCATCCTCGAGGTCGTGAGTGAGTACGTTGGGTTACCGCCCGATCACATCGGTCAGGCAGTGGATGGGTGCGCGGCAGTGACGTTCGCCATGCCACTCACCGCGATGGCGACCGGCTTCGCGCGTCTGATCTCGCGTGATGATCCGGAGCCCCGGCGCGTCGTGCACGCCATGACCTCGCGTCCCGACCTGGTTGCAGGTCACGGCCGCCTCTGTACCGATCTCATGCGGGCGTTTCCCGGACGCGTGCTGGCGAAGGTCGGGGCGGAGGGCGTGTACGGCGCCGCGCTCGCCGACACGGGGCTCGGCGTGGCGGTCAAAGTGGAGGACGGCAACTGGCGTGCGTGCAACGTGGCGCTCTTGGCGGTGCTGGAGCAGCTCGGACTCGACGTACCTGGGGTGCCGGCGCTCGATCGGTACCGCGTGCTACCGGTACTCAACACCCGCCGCGAGGAAGTCGGCGTGATCCGCGCGGAGGGGGAGATCGCATTCGCGGGATGACGCACGCAAGGCTCGGATACGCGCATACGCCCGGCTCGCGCTACCTTGATGCGATGCTACACCTGACTGCCCGATCGACGGATCGAGGGATCGAAAGATCGATGGATCGGTGGATCGGTGGATCGATGGATGGACGGATCGACTCTGCCCGCCTCGCCGTCCGCCCGCCCGCCCGGCCGCCCGTCCGCTGATGAAGTTCATCGACCGCGCCGTCATCCGAGTCACGGCCGGAACGGGCGGCTCCGGCTGCATGTCATTCCGCCGGGAGGCATTCGTGCCAAAGGGAGGGCCGGACGGAGGCGATGGCGGTCGCGGCGGGAGCATCTACGTTCGAGCCGATCCGCACCTGACCACGCTGCTGGACTACCGGTACAAATCGCACCGCAAGGCCGACCGGGGTCAGCACGGCATGGGATCCGACAAGACCGGGAAGTCCGGAGACGACGTCCACCTCCCGGTGCCGCCGGGAACGGTCGTCAACGACGCCGACTCGGGGGATGCCGTTGGCGAGGTGCTGGAGCCCGGCGACGAGCTGTTGATTGCCAGGGGAGGACGCGGCGGGCGCGGCAACGCGCGGTTCGCCACTGCGACACACCAGGCGCCGCGCGAGTGGGAGCCCGGCGAGGAGGGTGAGGACCGCAGCATCGAGCTGGTGCTCAAGCTCATCGCCGACGTCGCTCTGGTCGGCGAGCCCAACGCTGGCAAGAGCACGCTGCTCTCGGTGGTTTCCGCGGCGAAGCCCAAGATTGCGGACTACCCGTTCACGACGCTCACCCCGCAGCTCGGCGTGGTGCAGCTCCCCGGCAGCCGTACCTTCGTGATGGCCGACATCCCGGGAATCATCGAGGGGGCACATGAGGGCAGGGGACTCGGCGATCAGTTCCTCCAACACATCGAGCGCACTACGGTGCTGGCATACCTCGTGTCGTGCGAGCAGGAAGATCTGGATGCGGCGTACGCGAGACTGCGGGACGAGGTGCGGGCGTACAGCCCGCTCGTCGCCCGAAAGCCACACATCGTCGTCGTCACCAAGACCGATCTGCTACCGGCGGATGCCGGCCGGCTGGCGGTCGACGCCCCCGCAGCAGCAGCCGTCCTGGCCCTTTCGGCCGTTGCCCAGCGGGGACTGGACAAGCTCACCGAACAGCTCTGGCAACTCCTGCGCACGAGCGACACGGAGACGGCCGAGCCTGACACGCCCGCACCGTGAGCGCGGTCGACGTCGCCTACGTGACGCTGGCACTGGTGCCGGGAATCGGCCGGGCCCGACTCACCGCGCTGCTAGACGCCTTCGAAGGTCCGGAGCAGGTTCTCCACGCGCCGATCGAACAGCTCGTGCAGGTCCAGGGCATCAGCCGCGCAGCGGCCGCAGCGGTCGCACAGGCATCGTTTGACGCCGGTAACCGCGTCGTCGGGCGCACCGAGGACTTGGGTGGCGCGGTCCTCACTCCGTCCGATCCAGCCTTCCCCACAGCGCTGCGCTCGATCCCCGAAGCGCCGACGCTCCTCTTCGCGAAGGGCGACCTCTCGCTGCTGCAGCGCCCGGCGGTCGCTGTGGTCGGGAGCCGCGTGCACAGTCGATACGGTGAGGAAGTCTGCCGTCACTTCGCGGCCGGCCTCGCCCGGGCCGGCCTGGTGATCGTGAGCGGTATGGCCCGTGGGCTCGACGCTGTGGCGCATCACGCCTGCCTCGACGCGGCCGGACCGACCGTGGGCGTTTTGGGCAACGGACTCGGCGTCGTCTACCCGGCATCCAACCGGGTGCTGTACGAGCGGGTCGAAACTGCCGGCTGTCTCGTGACCGAGTTCCCTCCCGGTGAGCGGCCCAGCGCCGGCAGCTTCCCTCGGCGGAACCGGCTGATCAGCGGGCTGGCGCGGGCGACGCTCGTGGTGGAGGCGCGCGAGCGCTCCGGCGCACTCATCACCGTGGACTGTGCTCTGGCGCAGGGGCGCGATGTGTTCGCCGTACCGGGGCCGATCACGAGTCCACCGTCGGCCGGCTGCAACCGGCTCATCCAGCAGGGTGCCATACCCGCGCTCGCGCTCGATGACCTGCTCGATGAGTTCGGGATCGATGCAGCGCCGCCGCCCGAGCAGCTCGCGTTCTCGGATCAGGATCTGCGGATCCTGCAGGTCCTCGATCGCGGTGGCCAATCTCCTGACGACGTGGCCCTCGCCCTCGACTGCTCCGTCGCGCAAGCGCTCTCCGCCCTGACCGATCTCGAGCTGCGTGGTGCGGTCACGTGCGAGCCCGGGCGGGTGTTCCGGCGCACGGTGGCTGGCACGGGGGTCCGCG
>JBDGYA010000017.1:0-84500 GCA_039584325.1 Gemmatimonadota bacterium | reverse complement strand
CGCACGTCTCGCCCGACGGGAAGTGGATCGTCTTCCTTTCCTACCTGCCGGACGTGGATCCCAGCGATCATCCGTTCTACAAGCACGTGTATCTGCGGCTGATGCCGGTCGATGGAGGTAGCCCGACGATCGTGGCATACGTCTACGGCGGGCAGGGGACCATCAACGTGCCTTCGTGGTCACCGGACAGCAAAAGAGTGTCGTTCATCAGCAACTCGGGCTCGGTCGAGCGATGACGGGAGCTAGAAGACGAGGTGAGCTGAACAGGCAGTCCATCCCGATCGACAGGGCATCCCGGGTCCAGACTCAACTGAGGTCCAGACTCAACTGACGCCCAGTTCAGCATCGTGATGCAGCGCCGCCGCACCCAGTACTGCAACGTGCTCGAGTGCTGAGACTTCAATCTTCAACGACTTGATGGCATTGGAATAGACGAAGGATCGTATCGACTGCCACATCGCTTCCTGGAAGAACCGAAAAGCGTTCCGAACGGATCCACCCAGAATGATGACCTCTGGATCGTAGGCATACAGGATCATCTTGATAGCCTGGCCCAAATGGTGGCCGAACTCTGCAAATATCTTCACCGCCTCTCCGTCACCCTCTGTGGCCCTCCGAAAGACCTCTGCTCCCGTTTGCCCAACATGACGAGTGAAGAATTGACCGGAACAGTAGTGCTCGTAGATGCTGTCCAAGTATGGAATCATGCCGAACTCACCCGCGCCACAATTCGCCCCGGGGTACAACCTACCATCGATGATGATTCCTCCGGCGAAACCCGTTCCCACAATGAGTCCGATGAGTGATTGACATCCGATACCCTGGCCAAAATGCTTTTCACCCAGTGCGAAGCAGTTGGCGTCATTGTTGACCAGAACGGGAACTGAGTACCGGTCTTCTAGGAGGGTCTTGAGGGGTACTTCCTGCCAGGATGGGATGTTCTGTACGTCGTACACGATACCCTTGTCGATATCCACGACACTGGGAACACCAATCCCAATGCCATCGACGTCCCGTGCCTTCGTTCGATCGATGAGGCCGCAGACCTGGTCCAGGACCTCCTCGGCCGACCCTTGTGCATTGATCTGGATTGACGACACGTCCCCAAGCTGCTGATGACGCACCAATCCGGCACGAGCGTTGGTGGCTCCCAGGTCAACTCCAATGATGTGTCGTCTGTCCATTGCTCCGGCATCCCCCGTCACACGGCGTTGTCTCTCTTGCGAAGGTCGATTGTGACGTTCTTGATGAGAGGCCTCGCCCAAAAACCGATGCTGAGGATGTAGCCCATGGTCAAGTAGAGAAACAACATGCCGTTCCGCAAGCCAAAGAGATCGCCGAGGCCACCGACGATCAACGGCACAACGGCACCTCCGATAATGGCGGTGACCAGTATCCCCGAAAAACTGCCATGGTGCTCCGCAACAGAATTGAGCGCAAGAGAGAATATCACCGGGTACATGACCGCGGAAAAAAAGCCAACGAGTGGAAACGCGACCCGCGCCACCGGGCCGGACAGAAACAGGGCCGCGGTCAAGCTGATGACGGCACCACTGGTGAAGAGCACCAGCACGATCCTGCTGTCCAAGAGTCTCAACAGGACCACGCCTACAACGCCGCCAATCGTCATGAGTCCCCAGAACCAGGCAACGGCCCGGGCACCGGTCGTTTGCGGATCATAGCCATGGTAGGTGTTGAGAAATTCAGAGATCCAGTTGGCAACACCCTGCTCGAGCCCGACATAGGTGAAGATCCCCAAGAAGAACAGAATGACGGTGGGATTCCTCAGCAGACCTACGTGCGTGGTTAAGGCCCCGACCTGCTCCTCCGCCGTCCGTTCGACCTCGGGGATTCTCGAAAGAGCCACTATGCCGACCATGAGAAGGGCAATCACGGCAAAGAGCCAATAGAGGGATATCCACGGGATGTCTTCGGGAACGACGCTTGCCAGTGTCGTGATCAGCAGGTTCGAATCGACTGACCGAGTCTCGAGATTGCGCACCAGGTACGAGTACACAAGGGGACTGAGGAATGACGCGGCGCCAAAAATCAGCTGGGCCAGTGTGGCGTTGAACGCGAAGTGCTCTTCTCCACCGGCTTCCCGCAACAGCGGGTTGATCGCGACCTGGAGCATGGCCATTCCGGACCCGATGAGAAACAGGGAGCAAATGGCGGTCAGGTAGTTCGGAAACAACGCCAACATCGATGATCCCACGAACGCGACGGCGAAGGCGGCAACCATGACCGGTTTTTCCTGAAATCTCTCGATCAGCAGTCCCGACGGAATGGACATGACGCCATAGGCAATGAAGAATGCGAATGGCAGCACGGCCACGAGGGTGAGGCTCAGATCGAAATCATCGATAATCTCGGGGACGAGAGGGCCGATGATGTTCGTCAGAAATGAGATGACAAAGAAGGTCAGGAAGATGAGGCCGACGACATAGTAGCTTCTACGAATTGGCGTACCCTCCACTCTGTGCCATGATGTCAACTGGGCCCGCACCACCGCGCCTCGGCATCTCGTTCATACGTCCATGCATCGTGACGTGTCAAGCATCACAAGTGGAACGTGTACGTGTACTTGACCAGGATCGTCCGCGCCTCGCTGAAGGGGAGCGTCGGTACGAGGCGATGGCGATCCGTGTTCATGCCCTCGTTGTACACGATCCAGAGATCGTTGCCTTCGCGAAAGTTGTAGCGAAACCGCACGTTGGCCGACACGGTGTTGGCGGTGCTGTTGAATTGGATGAACGCGTTGGTGGATACTTTGGTGTTGAGCGCCGTGCCGATGCGGAGACGGGCCAGATGTGCGTCGAAACGCTGATCCCGATCCGGAAAGCGGATGCGGTCGAAGCGGTAGTAGCCCGACAGTTCCAGGTGAGCCGAGACGTACCATATCGGAGAGACCTCCGCCGTCGCCTGCCACCCATCATAGAACGTGCCGACCCCGACGCTCGGGCGCAGTTGAAACAGCCGCGTGTGGGAGACGTGGTACGAGGCACCGACCCGGAAGAACGTGTAGCTCCCGGCAGGCACCACAGCCTCCGGAGAAAGCACGAATGGAACCAGCAGGTCCTCGAACAGCACCTTGGCCTCAAGGCCACCGCCCGCGCCCGACTTCGCGGCGAGCTCCCACTCCGGCCCCACCTCGGCCGACTCGATGGACCGATCCGGGTTGCGCAGGAAGGCGAACCCGGCCAGCCCCACCGTATGCCAGATCAGCGACGACGCTTGACCAGGGAGCCAGGTGTAGGAAACCGCTCCGTCGAGCAGCGTGAAATCGTTGCGCTGTGTGAAGCCGATGCCGGGATTGTACGCAGGCCCGGCCCAGGCTAAGGCGGCGCTATAGCCCCATGCGCTCCGCCTTCGTCGCTCGAGCTCAGCGGTAAATCGCCCGCTATTGAAGAGGTCGAGGTTACCGTCGTCGATCTGTTCGTGGTCGAAGGTCTGCGCCCACTGGAGGGTCAGATAGTCATCCCCGGCCACACGAACGACGCCATCGAGCCCATAGGCCAGGTTATAACTGCCATCCAAGCCGAGGCGGCTGGTGACCATGGCGCCGGCATACGAATAGGCGTTGAAGACCTGACGCCGCAGGCGAAGCACGCCGAAGTTCTCGGACGGGAGCGTGTCGCTCTCGGCAGTCTGCATGTTGAGGAAGCCGACGTCCCAGCCGCCCCAGCGACCTACGAGGCGCGCGCCGCCGAATATTCGCACCGGCTGCCCGTCGTCCGTCAGGCCGATGCGACGGCTGTGGAACAGGCGGCTCAACCCGCCGGTCCTGAATTCAAAAATGCTTGCCCGTTCCTGGAAGAACTGCCTCTTTTCGGGAAAGAAGAGCGAAAAGCGCGTCAGGTTGATCTGTTGATCGTCGGCTTCGACTTGGGCGAAGTCGGTGTTGACTGTCAGATCCAGCGTCAGGTTGTGCGTGATGCCATACTTGAGGTCCACGCCGGCCTCGGCTTTGAGTTCGTCTTCTCTGGGATAGCCGGTCCCGGCGTCGTTCAGCGAGTATGATTGCTCGAGGCCACTCAGGCCGTACGGCGTCACGTAGAGCGGCTTGCGCGGGCGAATGTCTTCGAGAACGATCTTCTGAGCCAGCGAGGGCTTCAAGAACGCCCAGTCGGCGATAGACGGCACGGGCGGAAACACCAGGCGCTCTGTCTTGCGCGCTACCTTACGCTGCAGGGTGATGCCCATCACCACCTGCCCGTCTTCGTCTTCAAAGCGCAGACTGGTGAACGGCACACGCATCTCGGCGAACCAACCTTCCTGATTCACCACCGTCTCGACATCCCAGTACGTGTTGAAATCCCCGTTGATCCATCTGCCCGAGGCGATGCCTCCGCCACTGGCATCGTTGGAGATGGCCGCATCTATGCGGTTCCCCGCCGGTGTGGTCGTGAACAGGACCGCCGTCTCGTTGTCGTTGAAGGTGTCGAGCAAGATCTCGAAGTGGTCGTCCCCGCTGAGCCGGTCGCGATAGAGGGTGTTCGAGCGGATGCCGGTGCTATCCTGATCGTACCCTCGTAGAGCGAAGTAGATGTAATCGCCATCGTAGGCCACGAGGAATTCGGTGCGCTCGGTAGGCGGCGCACCGTTGTCCGGCTCGTACTGCCTGGGCAGCCAGGGTTCGACGGCCTCCCAGGCCGGTTCGTCGCTCAAGCCATCGAGCTGGATCGGCCCGTCGAGACGGGGCAAGACGAGATGCCCGGATCCTTGCGCTCTCGCGACAGGAACGAGCACCAACTGCACCAGCAGCACAGCGGTGCACGTTCGGCCGAGGGGAGGCAACTGAGGCACAGAGTCGCGTGATGCCTAGTGAGGGATTCGGTCGAGGGGGAAGCGGAAGTCGAAATGGGCCACGGTCACTCTGTGCGAGACGGTGTGATGCCTAATATGCGCCGGTGGGGAGACGTCGCTAGGTCACGCATCCGGCTCGCGGCATCCGGCTCAAACCCGCCGTCCCGACGCCAGAGAGGCTCGAGGTGCCTGCCGCGTCTGGCGTTCCGCCGATCCTTGTTGACGCCTCTCGCGCCGCTCACCACATTGGCCGAGTTGCTCGGGGCGCGGGATGGGAAGCGCCCGTCATCAGGGGACCTTGCGGCGGGACCCTCCCACGCCCACCACGACCGCTTCACGCGAGGGCTGACTCATGCACCGGACAATCACGGGTCTCACGTTCGCATCGATCACCGTAGCCATGGTATCGAGCCTGTCTGCCCAGGGTGCTCGCCCAGTGCAGCAGGAGGGAACGCTCGGCTTCTACCGCTACCCCGCCATCCACGGCGATACGATCGTGTTCGCTGCGGAGGGCGATCTGTGGAAGGTGTCCGCCCAGGGAGGCGTTGCGCGGCGGCTCACGACCCACGCGGCAGAAGAAACCGATCCGGTCATCTCTCCAGACGGCCGAACCCTCGCGTTTACCGCTCGCTACGAGGGACCGGCCGAAGTCTACACGATGCCGCTGTCCGGTGGAATGCCGGTGCGACGCACCTACGAGCGAGAGTCCTCCATCGCGACGGCCTGGGCGCCGGACGGCCGGCTCGTCTACGCGACGGTACACTTTTCCGGTTTGCCCAAACCGATGTTGGTGCAGCTGGATCTCCGGGACGGCACCCAAGGGTTGATTCCTTTGGCCACCGCGACTGACGCGTCGTTCACCGATGACGGCTCGACGCTGTACTTCGTCCGCCCGGCGTTCCACTACAATGTGACCAAGCGCTACACGGGTGGCACTGCGCGGGACGTATGGAAGTTCGAGGATGGGGCAGCCGAGGCGGTCGAGCTCACCGGCGATTACGTCGGCGAGAGCCACTCGCCGATGTCGTGGGCCGGGCGGGTCTACTTCGTCACCGACCGCGACGGCACGATGAACCTCTGGTCGATGGACGGGAATGGCGGCGATCTCCGGCAGCACACGCGACACAGCGGCTGGGATGTGAAGAACCCGGATGCGTCAGCAGGCCGGATCGTGTACCAACTCGGGGCGGATGTGTGGATCTACGACATCGCGGCCGACGCGGCTGCGCTCGTTCCCATCACGCTGGCATCCGATTTCGACCAATTGCGTGAGAAGTGGGTCACGAACCCAATGGAGTATCTCACGAGCGCGCACCTCCACCCGCAAGGAGAGAGTGTCGTACTCACCGCACGGGGCCGAGTGTTCGTTGCCCCGGCAGGGGCCGGGCGCCTGGTGCGGGCATCCCGCAAGGATGGGGTGCGCTTCCGGGACGTCACGTTCATGCCTGACGGTGAGACCCTCGTCGGCGTGTCGGACGAGACCGGCGAGTTGGAGTTCGTGAAGGTTCCTGCCAACGGGGTGGGGGAGGACGAGCCGATCACCACTGACGGAACGCTCCTCCGGTACCAGGGCGTCCCGTCACCCGACGGTGAGCTGATTGCCTATGACGATCACAACCGGGACCTGTGGATCCTGAACGTCGCATCAGGTGAGCAGACGCGCATCTCGGAGAATCGAGAGGGAATCGGCGAATTCGCGTGGTCCCCCGACAGCCGGTGGCTCGCGTATGCGATGACGGCCATGAACGGCTTCCGGCAAGTCAAGATCTACAGCGTCGAGGACGGCAGCTCGATTGCCCTCACCAGCGATCGCATCAACAGCTTCAACGTGGCGTGGGATCGCACAGGGGCCTTCATCTACTTCCTGTCGGACCGGCACTTGCGCACGCTGGTCGGCAGTCCCTGGGGAACGCGACAGCCCGAGCCGTACTTCGACAAGTCTGTCGGCATCTACCATGCGGCGCTCAGGGAGGGACTCCGATCGCCGTTCAAGCCTGCGGATGAACTGCACACCTCGGCCGATGATGGCAACGACCGCGGCCGCGATCGGGGAGGCGAGGAGCAAGACGATGTGGAGGTGGCGCCAATTCTCATCGATGCCGATGGGTTGATGCGGCGCGTGAAGCGGGTCCCCGTTGCGCCCGGGAACTATCGCGGTCTGGCTGTCGGCGAGGATGCGCTGTTCTTCGGTGCCCGAGGCTCTGGCGCGAATGCCGCGACGGACTTGACGGCGCTGCGAATCGGCAACGACGATCCCGAGCCAACCACGGTCGTGGAAGGCGTGCGCCAGTTCGAGATCTCGGCGGACGGCAAGAAGCTCCTCGTCCGGCGTGGAAACACCCTCCACGTGATCGACGCGCGCGCGTCCAAGGTGAACGACCTCGATGACAGCCGCGTGGATCTGAGCGGCTGGACGTTCCCGATCGACGTACGGGAGGACTGGCGGCAGATCTTCGTCGACGCGTGGCGCCTCGAGCGGGATTACTTCTACGACCCCGATATGCACGGCGTGGAGTGGGACACTGCACTCCAGAAGTACATGCCGCTCGTGGATCGCGTGACCACGCGTGACGAGCTGTCGGACCTCATCGGTCGGATCGTGGGTGAGCTGTCGGCGTTGCATACCAGCGTGCGCGGTGGCGATCTGCGGAGGGGGCAGGACGATGTGCGGGTCCCGACGCTTGGGGCGCGGCTGTTCAGAGCACCTGACGCGGGCGGCTACCGCATCGACTACATCTATCAGTCGGACCCGGACTATCCGGATGAGATGTCGCCGCTGGCCGATCCCGACTTGGGGATGAGCGAGGGCGATATCATCGAAGCCGTGAACGGCGTGCCGACACTGGAGGCAGCAGATATCGGGGCGCTGCTGCGGCATCAGGACGGCCGCCAGGTCTTGCTCACCGTGCGGTCCGGCAACGCATCACGCGACGTGATCGTGGTGCCGACCGGGAACGAATACAGCCTGCGGATGAGTGACTTCGAGTTCACTCGCCGCCAGAAGGTCGAGCAAGACGGCGACGGCAAGATCGGCTACGTGTACCTCCGGTCCATGGGATCCTCGGACATCAACGCCTGGTACCGTCAATTCTATCCCGTGTTCAATCGACAGGGATTGATCATCGACGTGCGCGACAACAACGGCGGCAACATCGACAGTTTCATTCTGGAGAAACTGATGCGCCGTGCGTGGATGTATTGGAAGCAGCGCGTGGGTCAGGAGACGTGGAACATGCAGTACGCGTTCCGCGGCCACATGGTGATCCTCGTGGACCAGAACACGGCATCGGACGGTGAGGCCGTGGCCGACGGGTTCCGCAGACTGGGCTTGGGACCGGTTATCGGCATGCGAACCTGGGGCGGTGAGATCTGGCTCGGCTCATCGAATCGCCTGACCGACGGTGGGCTCGCCCGTGCGCCCTCTATGGGGGTGTACGGCGAAGAGGGCGCCTGGCTCATCGAGCAGATCGGGGTCGAACCGGATATCGTGGTCGACAACCTGCCGCATGCGACGTTCAACGGTCAGGATGCCCAGCTGGATACCGCCATCCGGTACGTGCTCGAGCGGATCGCGGAGGATCCCCGAGAGGTGCCGCCGGCGCCGCCGTATCCGAATCGGGGATTCGTGTACCCGCCGGAAGGGAAATGAGGCGAGGGAAGGGCATTCGCCGGCGCCTGCCGTACGCCAGGCAGGCGCACCCGATCGTAGCGAAACACCAGGCGAGGGCACTCCCCTGGAGTGCGTCCACACATCGCACGCCTACTCCCATGAGAATCTCCAGTAACGTCCCCCTACCCCTGAGCCGATGCCGCATGCACATTGGGTGGGCATGGCGAACTTTGTCGAACCCCTGCGGGCCGCGTTACGCGGTCGCTACTCGATCGAACGCAAGCTTGGCGAGGGCGGCATGGCCGTCGTCTTTCTCGCGCAGGACGAGCGGCATGACCGGAGCGTCGCGCTCAAGGTGCTCCGGCCCGACCTGGCCCACGAGATCGGCGCCGAGCGATTCTTGAGGGAGATCAAGATCGCGGCCAGGCTGACCCACCCGCACATCCTCCCCCTGTATGACTCCGGCGAGGCCGACGGTTTCCTGTTCTACGTGATGCCCGCCATGGAGGGGCGGTCGTTACGGGAGCGCGTCGACAAGGAACGGCAGCTACCACTGGATGACGCAGTTCGCATCACGCAGGAGGTCGCGTCGGCGCTCGACTACGCACATCGCCATGGAGTCATTCACCGGGACATCAAGCCGGAGAACATCTTACTCCACGAAGGGGCGGCCATGGTGGCCGACTTCGGGATCGGCAAGGCGGTGAGCGCGGCCGAGCGCAACATCACACAGACCGGGATGGCCATCGGCACGCCAGCGTACATGAGTCCGGAACAGGCATCTGCGGAGTCCGAGGTGGACGGCCGCAGCGATCTCTACAGCCTCGGATGCGTCCTGTACGAGATGCTGTCGGGTGAGCCGCCATACACGGGACCCACCGCGCAGGCGGTGATCGCCAAGCGGTTCGGCGCGCCGGTTCCCCACGTCAAAGTAGTTCGTGACATCGCCGATCCGGTGGACGCGGTCGTCACGCGGGCACTCGCGCGCGCGCCGGTCGACCGGTTTGCCTCAGCGGCCGAATTTGCCGCGGCGCTGCGGGATGCACAGAGCGGGACGTTGCATACTCCGGAGGCTGTGCTGGCCGTCGGGCAGGCTGCGAACGACGCCAAATCCGTCGCGGTGCTGCCGTTCGCCAACATGAGCGCGGATCCCGAGAACGAGTACTTCAGCGACGGCATGACTGAGGAGATCATCAATGTCCTCGGCAAGGTACCGGGCATCCAGGTGGCGTCACGCACGTCGAGTTTCGCCTTCAAGGGTAGGGACGTCGACGTGCGACAGATCGGAGAGAAACTGGGTGTCGGGACCGTGCTCGAGGGAAGCGTACGCAAGGTGGGCCAGCGGATCCGCATTACCACGCAGCTCACTGACGTCACTAACGGCTACAACCTCTGGAGCGAGACGTACGACCGGCAACTGGAGGACGTGTTCGCCATTCAGGACGAGATCTCCCGAGCGATCGCGGACGCCCTCAAGGTCAAGCTCGTCGGCGATACGGGGACACGGATGGCCCTCGCGCCGGAGAACCTCGAAGCGTACAACCTCTATCTGAAAGGACGCTTCTTCTACAACAAGTTCACCGAGGTCGATCTCCGGCGAGGCATCGAGCTGTTTGAGCTCGCCTTGAAGGAGGCCCCGAAGTATGCTCGTGCCCACGCCGGTATCGCGGACTGTTGGGCCTATCTCGCGGACGATTGGGTGGCCCCCGACGAGGCATACCCCAAGGCGAAAGCGTCCGCGATGCGCGCGCTCGACCTCGAACCGTCCCTGGGAGACGCGCTCACCGCGCTGGGCAAGGTGCTGTGCTGGTACGAGTGGGATTTCGTGGGTGCCGAACGCGAGCTGACGAGTGCAGTGAACCTGAACCCGAACTCGGCCGAAGCGCGCTTTGTCTTCGGCAGCGCGCTGCCGTGCGTCGGCAAGCTCGACAGAGGACTCGAGGAGCTGCGGCAGGCGCTCGTACTCGATCCGCTCGCCCCCCTGTTCAGTCGGTGGGTGGGCCGCTACCTGCTCTTTTCGGGCGACTACGACGGCACGATCGAGCAGAGTCAGAAGACGCTGGAGCTGGACCCGAACTACTTCCACGCGTTCCTCGATATCGGCTCCGCCTACCTCGGCAAGGGCGCTCCCGAACACGCCCTCGAGTGGTACCGCAAGGGCCAGTCACTGGCGTCCAGCGTGCGCTCGTATGATGCACACCTGGTCCGTGCACTCGCGGCCATGGGCCAGCAGGAAGAAGCACAAGCGATCCTCGAACGGCTCGAACAAGAGGCACAGGAGCACTACCTCAGATCTGAAGTGCTCGCGATGGGCTATGCCGCCGTGGGGGACTTCGACAGGGCGTTCGCCAGCCTCGAGCAGGCACTCCGGTCGCGCTCGTCAGGGCTCATCTTCGTCCACCTGGATCCTGGCTACGAACCGCTGCGAACGGATGCACGGTTCGCCGGGATCGTCGAGCAGGTGGGGGTCAAGTAGCGGCCATTGACCCGTGTTGCCCCAACCGCCACTGCCTCGCCAAGCCCGTACGTGAACTGCTCGAGTCTCCTGACGTCTCGGCCGGAGAGCGGATTCGTGCTCGGAACGTGGCCCGCCTTACTGCACGACGCTCGGGGCTTCCGGAACGCTCGATCGCATGCAGCCCTCCCCTCGCCGACCGCCACACCATCGACCGAGCAGTGGAGCTACTGGAGGGATCACGGTGACGACTCCCACGGTGCATAGAATCGACTTGTGGTGTTCGATCATCATCGGCCTGGCGACGATGACGTCATTCGGATGCCGTTCGGGAGAGCCGGACCGGAGCACGGAACAGGGGTTGGCGGGTAGTGTCGACTCGAGCGCGGTTCACCTTCGCGTCAATCTGCTGGGCTACCTCGAGGATGACAGCAAGGTCGCCGTGGCATTCTCCCACCGAACGGTCGAGGCCGAGTTTGACCTCGTGCATGGTGCGACGGAAGAAGTGGTGCTCACCGGAACGCTGCAACCATCGAGAGCCGAGGGCTGGGGCGCGTTCGCGCATTACTACGAAGCGGACTTTTCCGCCGTTGAAGCGCCGGGCCGATACCACCTGCGGGTGGGAGACCACCGTACACCGACCTTCGCGATCGGCCGAGCTGCCTACGGAAGAGCGCACGAGGACTTGCTCGGGTTCATGCGACAGCAGCGGTGCGGATACAATCCGTTCCTCGATAGGGTCTGCCACCAGCGCGATGGCCGGAGCTTCTACGGTCCCATGCCGGACTCCACCTTCGTGGACGTCTCGGGCGGCTGGCACGATGCCGGAGACCAGCTCAAGTACCTGATCACGGGCAGTAACGCCACCGCCCGGATGCTTCTGGCGTATGAGCTCGCCGGCAATCGGTTCGGCGACGCCACCAACCAGCTCGGGCAGCCCGGTTCGAACGGGATCCCCGACGTGCTCGATGAGGCGAAGTGGGGCCTCGATTGGCTGCACAAGATGCACCCGGGCCCGAACCAGCTGGTTCATCAGGTCGCCGACGATCGCGATCACGTTGGATGGAAGATGCCGGACGAGGACAACTCGGACTATGGCTGGGGTCCGAACACCTACCGCCCGGCCTATTTCGCGACCGGACGTCCGCAGGGACTGGCGGAATACGAGAGCGAAGCGACGGGAATTGCCAATCTGGCCGGCCGGTTCGCGGCGGCCATGGCGATGGCCTATCGCGTCTGGGTTGCCGAGGGAGGGGACTCTGCCTTCGCACGGAGCAGTCTCCGGGCCGCCCGCGAGGTGTACGCCATGGGCAGGCGCAAGGAAGGCTATCAGCAGGGCAACTCGTACGGCGCACCCTATAGGTACAGCGAACGGACCTGGGCCGATGACATGGCCACCGCGCTGATCACCCAGATCCTGCTGTACGAGCGCATGACCGGCGACATGCAGTACCACGATTTCATGCTGCGACAACGCGACTGGCTGCTGGGTCTGAACCCCTGGGGCACGTCGATGTTTACAGGAATCCCGCGCGACGGAGAGCGCCCGGTTGACGTGCACACGTCCATCTGGGCACTGACGCAACGGGAAGTCCCGGGCGGCCTGGTCGATGGCCCGGTGCTTCGGTCGATCTACTCCAGCTTGCTGGGGATCGAGTTGCACGAACCCGACGAGTTCGCCGACCTCCAGAACGCGTACGTCGTCTACCACGACGACATCGGCGACTATTCGACGAACGAGCCCACGATGGACGGCACGGCGGGCGCGATCTTGTGGATGGCGTGGTTTGGCAATTAGGGGCGGTTGACCGGTGACATCACCCGACCACAGAGAGCGGTCAATCGAAGAACGGGAAGAGCTGCTGCAACTGCTCGACGGATGGCTGCGCGCCGTACTCCGAGACCTGGAACGCCTCCGCCTGCCGCACCTGGCTCCCTAACTGCTCCCCGTATAGCTGGATCAGCAGGTCGCGATAGGTCTCTCCGGGCCGGGACGATCTGAATCCTCGGGTCTCGGCGAGCCAATCGCGCCGTATCGACGGATCGCCTGGCACGGAGTCGAGAACCCCTCGGTTGTAGGGCAGCCATTCATACATCTGCGACTCGTGGCAGTGGTACATGTCGATCTTCTGCTCGATCACATCGTCGATGGCCACCACGATGTCCGGCACGAAGGGAGAGGGTTCGGTGAACCTGTCCGACATGTACAGAAAGACGGGATTCTTCTTGAGGTGGGGAACCGAGGCCACGATGTTTGGCACGGTGACCATGTAGGCCGCATCCCTCACCAGCAGCGCCGTATTGCGGTGATCCGGATGGTAATCGTTGGGCCGGGGGCTGATGACGATGTCCGCCTGAAACTCGCGAATCTGACGGATCACTTCCTCCCGGTTTTCCAGAGTCGGCATGAGCTTGCCATCGTCATTGTCGAGCACGATATACTCAGCCCCGATGGCCCGGCCCGCACACTGGGTCTCCTGGTAGCGTCGCTGAGCGAGCGGGCCGCCGCCCATCTCGAAATGGCCCGCGTTCCCGTTGGTCAGGGAAACGAGTCGGACCGTATGACCCCGCTCGACGAACTTGGCCATGGTGCCACCCACCTTCTCGGGATCATCCGGGTGGGCACCGAAGACGATGATGCGGAGGTGGCGCTCGCCGCTCTGGGCGAGACTGATGTCCGGCCACAGAGCCCCCACAGTGGCCAGCAGACAAAAGAGGTATCTGACGTTCGTCATAATGTGAGAAGCTACCAGCAGTGCTCGACGGAGTTCAAGTGGGTGTGAGGGTCTCGTTGCCCCTGTCCGTTTGGGTGCACGGCCCACACGTTGGCACCAGCCGCTCTCGAGAGGTTTCGGTGCGGACGGTGATGGTCGGGTACGGCTTCTGCTGGCCGAGACGAGCCGGTCGTCTCACATGAGGCCAATCCAAGCCAACGTACCCCACTGCCGCGCAAGCAGTCCTGGTGCTCTTTCTCGCTGCCAGCATCGACACCGCCTATTCGCCAGACGACATCTTGGGGTGTACTTCACATTCAGGTAGATTGGCGGCACATGCATCAATTGAATCATGATTGCGAATCCAGCCATCCAGGGAAACATCAACTCCCGCACGACGGCCCTCAGATTGCCCACCATGGTTCTTAGGTCGGAAGAATCTACCGATTCCGACGCAGCCGAGTAGTCGATGCGACTGACCCTGAGCCTAGTGGCGCTCGTTGCCACGAGTGCCTGCGGTGGCCCGAGTGCACCGCGATCGTCGCAACCACCCGCGGACAGCCAGTTCCTTGCCAGCGCGGTGAGCTTGTACCGCGCATCCCGCAACGACAAGGGACTGTATCGTGACCGCCTGCGCTTCGACGGCGCCCATGACGGCCCGGCCTCTGTGGCCACGACGGGTATGGGATTGATCTCCTTGTGCATCGGTCACCGCATGGGGATGAGCGAGAACGCAACAGCACATGCGAAGACGACTGTGCGCACCATGCTGGGAATCGGGCACGCTCGGAACGCGTCCGGCTTCTACTACCACTTCGTCGACATGGAAACGGGGAGCAGAGCGGGGAACAGTGAATACTCGAGCATCGATACCGCCATTCTGATGAGCGGTGCGCTGTTTGTGGCATCCTGCCTCAAGGGAGACCACGAACTCGACTCGCTCGTGTTGGAGCTTTGGGAATCGATCGCCTGGTCACAGGCGATCGCGAATCCGGAAACTGGGGCGATATACCTCGAGATGTTGGAGGATGGGTCCGGAAAACCGGGATCGGTCACGCTGCCGTTCAACGAATACATGCTGATCGCGTGGTTGGCCAAGTTGGCGGATCAAACGGGCGCCGGCCCGGCCACGGATCTCTGGGAGCGGTTCTATGCCAGCGCTGATAGTCTGCCAAGGTCCAGTTTTTCAGGACATAGCGTCCTCACCGACCGGCCAGGCGCCTTCCTATCCAGCTACGTCATTCAGTTCGCCTACTACCTGTGTCATGCGTTCACGACAAGTGAGCGATACCGTGCCTTCCTGCGAAATGCGCAGCGTGCGGACCAGGCCTGGTGGCAGCAGTCCACAGCGGCCTTGGAACACGAATGGGGCCTGGGCGCTGGAAGCGCCCGATCGGTCGGCTATCACGCCGACGCCATACATGACAACCCGGACCGCATCGTCTCTCCCCACATCGTCGCGGGCTTCCTTCCGGTCGATTCAAACGGAATGGACGATCTCAGAACACATGACGCGATGACGAGTAGAGCAGTGCGCTCGATCGACGGCGTGAACGGGCACCTTCTGTGGCGGTACAGCGTGTCGGACCCCTCCTGGGTGGCGACGGACATCCAGGGGATCGACTACTCCTCTATGATGCTCGGCCTCGCCACCCACATGCTCGGAAGCGCTTTTCTTGAGGAACAGAACGATTTCGAGGCGTGGCTCGCTCGAGCTCGGTGAGACCGCGGGCTTGCGTTCTGACGACCTCGAGGGATTGATACTGCCGTTCCTGCTGCTGGGGATCGGATGAACGCGGTCAGCTCGGCGACGTGACGACCGAGGCTTGCGGTAGCAGCCTCCGCGATTCGACGTCGAGGTCCATCACGACTATGCTTGTAGAAGCCGTTACCTCACCATCATCGCGATGATCACGGTCCGAATGACAACGAAGCGGCCCAGCGACATAGGGCGGAAAATACATCGGGTATTGCAGGCAACCCTTGTGATCGTACTCACGGGAATCTGCGAGAGCTGTGCTGAGGCTGATGGGCCACCGGATGTACCAGGACCCCCAGTGAATACCACAGATCCTTTCCGTACGGAACCTCGACCCGCGTATGCGGCCATCAAGAGCCAATGGGGTGATCAACTTGCAGTAACAGGTAACGAGGTATTCAGTACCGATGATGATTACCTGTTGAAAGACGGAGCACCGTTCTTCATCAGGGGGATTGTCTACGTTCCGGGGTATCCAGGCTATCTCCCTTGGGACGTCGAGATCGCGTCTTCACTTCCTGAAAGGCTGAGAAACAGCATCGACAGAGATATCGCGCAGATAGCGGCTGTGGGAGCCAATACTATACGATTGTGGGGAGCTCCCAGGTACTGCTACCAGTCAATTCAGCAGGCTGGGAATCTGTTCTTCCTGCAGACGTTGTGGATCAACACCGAAGTGAGTGACCTGCATGATCCGCAGTTCAAGGAAGAGACGAGAGCCTATATCAGGAGTGTCATTGACAGAATCCATAGCGTGTACGCCGATCACGCTCCCCCGTTGATCGCCTATCTCGTGGGGAATGAACTGAGCGAGTCCACCATTCGGAGTACGAACTCGGCGCATCCTGGACTGAACGGCTATTCCGGAAACTACATCTCCACGGAACAGAACCTGAACGCTGCAGAAGTCTTCCTGGCGGAGATGGCCGACTACGTGAAACAGTATGAGCACGATACGTACGGCGTCACCCATCTCGTGTCCTATTCCAACGACATACGAACTGTGGATCTCATTGACACACCTTTCCTCGATTTCAGGAGTCACAACACGTACTCGTATGCAGTACCATACTACAGGCCCGGCACGTCACCGGGCAGTGTGTCGGGGACGCTCTTGCAGGGTTGGATCGAGGAGCTGAAAGCCCGATTCCCTGAGCGGCCACTCCTCATCACAGAGACAGGACTGAGTGTCTCTCCGAATGCGCCTCGTGTCGGCGCGCCCAATTATGGCTATGGAGGGAATACCGAATCCGAGCAGGCAGCGGGTCTCTTGCAGAACATCGAGGACATTGGGACGTCGCAATCTCCCAATGCCGGAGTGATCATACATGAACTCCTCGATGCGTGGTGGAAATTCGGCTTGGAGGATTCCTACTCACAGGATCCCGACGATATAGAAGAATGGTTCGGGATTGTCCGACTGACTGGCAATTGACCAATGTCAATGACCGAGCAGGCTACCCTGCGCTTCTGTACGAGCTTGCCAAGCCACGCTTCCCAGGAGCCGACGGGTGGCGCGACCCTGTTCCTTCGCGAACGCGGCCCCTTCTATTGTGTGAACCGGCCTTAGAGGAGCCTATGCGACGAATGGCACGATGGCTCGCGCTCGGTGTTCTCGGGTGCGCTGCAGCACCCGCGTGTAGTGACGCGTTCGGCATCGAAGACATCCTTGGCGTCTGGAACACCATATCAATCAACGGCCATTCCGTGCCGGGCACCGTGGTCTACGAAGGCGACAGCTACGACACGCAGTACGTACGCTGGGCATTCTACGACGGAGGGCAATGCACACTCACCCAGCAGGTCGATGGCTTTACTGAGACGTACGATGACTGCGACTACACTGCGAACGTGGAGCAGAAGACCATCGCCATTACCTTCCTGTTCGAAACATGGGACGGTAGCCTCGACGGAAACAACATGACGCTCACCGACCCACTTGATGTAGCCTGGATCCTCCGCAGACAGTGAGTGCCGAGAGGTAATCCACACTCCCGCGACGACTCATGGCGTACCTGCGATCATGGCCTGCAGCACCTCCGCGAGGCGCTCGGCCTCGTCTCGGAGGTCTCGCGCGAACTTGAGCCGCACTCGACCCTGTTTGCTCGTCGGAAGGCCTTCCACGGCCTTCATGGCCCGCGCCTGAATCGAGAGCTTCGCGCTGAACAGCCCCCGCTTGAACTTCACCCACGCAATCGCGTCCACCGGTACCGTCGCCACCTTCACGTCGGTCTTGAAGGCACCGAAGAACGCATCCTTCGTCTGGTGCTCGATCACGAGATCGTCACCTTCCACCCGGATCATCCCCTCGCTCTCACTGATGACGGCGTCGGGGTTGTGGAACTTGAAGGCCAGGGCGGGGACAAAGATCACGCCCGTTGCATCGTCGTGCGCGACGAGATCGTCCTGCTCGATCAGCGCGGGTGTGACGCTGGCCGGGTCGAACCCCTCTCCTTTGACCTCGAACACCAAGCTGTATTCTGCGTTGGGCGTGTAATCGGAGCCGAGCACGAACTCGGCCCCTTCAGTCGCGGACGCAAGCCTGCTCTCGAGTAGCTGGCTCAATCGCCGGAGATCGGCCGCCGGCCCGTGAATGCTTTCGTCATCGATGCCCGCGCGTTCCCACACGCGGATCTTGAAGTCCTCATAGGGACCGACGGCGAGCGCGGCCGCCCTACCCTCCCGATCGGCCTTATCCGCCTGCGAGGCGAGCATCCGGACGAGCGTCCGCAGACCAGACTTGGTGCCGATGAATCGCCAGACGCGCGCCACCATATCCGATTCGTGATAGAACCCGAGCGCACGCCATTCTTCTGCAGTGTCGGCACGCGGGACGCGCGTGTTGCGTGTGTCAGTCACACGCCGCTCACGGTCGCCCGCCCGGCGCTCGGGCGATGGCCTTCGCCATGCCGGGCTCTATCACCTCCGGCACCGCCTCTCGGAATCGCCCCATGCGCGGCACCTGCTCCCTCATCTTCTGCTTGAGCGGCGCTCGGGTGATCGCACCCGCGTACGGCCGTGCGCCGTCAGCATGTGAGACTGTACGCAGCCAAGAGCGGCCCGTGTGGGCCGCTCCTCGCATGCGCGCACGAAACCGGAGTGGTACACCGCTCAGACATACTCCAGATTCTGATGATCCCAGGTGACCACCCTGTTGTTGAAATAGCTCTCGTTGGCTGCCAGCGAAGGTCCGGCGGCCTTTAATCCGTAGGTGGCATCTTCGACGATGGGTTTTCCATCCCGAACCGCCGCGATCAGATTGGCCCAGTGATCATCGCGGTCATCATACCGCTCCGGTGCGGTATAGACGATTTCACTGGGTTCGTTGATGCCGCGGGGTACATCGTAGTATTCCAGACGGTACTGTCTCTCAAATTCATCCCGGACGCTCTTCGGGAACGTCCCTAGGGAATCGTACCCTCCATATCCGGGTCTGGCAGGAAGTGGCGCGCGGCTCACCGTCAAGGAATTCCCTGCAAACGCCAGTGTTCCCTCCGAACCGACCAGCTTCAAGGAACTTCCTCCTCCTCCGCCGGCCACGAAATTGACCCGGATCTGCAGATTGAACGGCGGATGGGTTGCTGCCTGGGGATAATCCACGACACAGGTCAAGACATCCGGCACATCTCTGCCGTCTTTCCAGTATCGCAGCCCACCGGAACCATAGACTCGAGTCGGTCCGTCAGAGCTGATGACCCAATGCAGCCACGAGAAAAGGTGAACGAACAGATCACCGGCAATGCCGGTGCCATACGCCTGGTAATTGCGCCACCGGAAGAACCGAACCGGATCGAACGGTACCTTCGGGGTGTCTCCGAGGAAGGTGTCGAAGTCGATCGTCTGCGGTGACGCATCAGGCGGGATGGAGTATTGCCAGGCGCCCAGGGATGAATGCCGGTCATTCGTCGCTTCCACGAGGATCAGCTCGCCTATCTCGCCGGCTCGGTACAAGTCCTGAGCCTTCTTCATGACGATGGAACTGACACCCTGGCTGCCGACCTGGAACTTCGCGTTGTACTGCTGTTCGGCCTGGATCACCTGATGCCCTTCAGCGACTTCCTGCACCATGGGTTTTTCACAGTAGACGGCTTTCCCAGCCTTCATGGCATCGATGCTGATGATGTCATGCCAGTGATCCGGTGTCGCGACCAGCACCACATCGATGTCGTCCCGGCTCAGGATCTCGCGGTAGTCTCTGGTGGCGAAGATGTCCTGACCGAAGACCTCCTTCGCCCGCGTCAGCCTCCCGTCGTACAGATCACACACGGCGGCCAGCTCGACGCCGGGCACGGTCAGGGCCGACCGGATATTGTAGAATCCGATGATCCCGGTCCCGATCACGCCCAGACGCACCACGTCGTTGGCGGAAACAGGTCCGTCGCGGTTTGCGCGAGCATCGCGTTCCAGCATCACCTGCGTTCGTCCCGGACGCCGAGTCAGCACCAACGGAACGGTACCGGCCACCAGCGACCCCTGCGCGAGTTCCTTGAGAAACGTCCGCCTCGACGGTTTGTGCTCTCGTCCCATCGCACCAACCCTCCTTTCGGAGCAGATAGCTGTCGATTACCGATGCTCAGCTTTTGCCAGGGGAATATGGCTGCGGATCACGTGGTCGTCGATACTCTGGGTCGACCGATGCGCGCTCCGGGCCGACGAACGGTGCCCTGCGGGAGCCGACGGGCGTTCACGGGTCCGCACCTGGCGGGGCGTTCCTGGCCGAAGGTGCGCAACAACACGACGGGCCGCAGAGGTCGCACACCTACGGCCCGATCCGCCGACCAAGCGCACCGGCGCCCGGTGGTTACTTCATTGGCCGGTGCGTCGTAATAAGGATGACGCCGTTCCCGCCCCGTACGCCGTACAGCGACGTCTCCGGCGGGTGCTTCAACACCTCGATGGACGCGATGTCATGCGGATTGAGGCAGCACACCCGTCCGCCCGGAGCCGCATAGGGACTCCCATCGACCACAACCAATGGCGCATTGTTGCCAAGGAACGAAGACGGTCCTCCCATTTGGATCGACAGCGAGCCGTCCTCGTTCACCCGGACTCGGACCCCGGGCACTCGGGTTTCGAGAAGATCCTCTATCTTCTCGAAGTCTCGGCGTTCGATCTCCCGCGACGTGAGATCTGCAGCCGCGGTGGCCTCTTCCGGTTCCGGTTCGGCCTGCGCCGTGTCGACCGTGCGCGCGCAGGCGGACACGGGTCCCACCAGCACACCGGCGAGGAGTAGGACGGGCAGTGAGGTCCGGCGCGAAGCTCTGTGTGGGCAAGTGCGCATCGTGCCCTCCGGTTGGACCTAGCATGCTAAAAATAACGCTTCTTCGAACCCACTGCACGCGGCTCGAGCGTGCCAGGTACCTGCCGATATGGCAGGTCGGCATCTGGACTCCAATGTCGGCTCAAACACATGCTGGAAGGCACCCGCTAGCCGTCGCGGACGACGAAACTGCTCTCCAGACCCTCCTCCGAACTCCAACCGACCCAGACCGAGAAGAGGCCGGGCTCGACCACCCACCGCATGTTCTGATCGTAGAAGCCCACATCGCGTGGTCCGACTTCGAATTCTACCGTTCGCGTCTCCCCCGGTTCCAGATGGACCTTGGTGGACCCCCTGAGCTGGCGAATCGGGGGCACCACGGTGGCCACGCGGTCGCGGATGTAGAGTTGCACGACCTCGGCGCCGGCCATGGTACCGGTATTCGTCACCGAGGCGCTCACGGAGATCGTCTCCTGCGGGGCGATCGCATCTGTGCTCGGGACAAGATCGGTTTACTCAAACGTGGTGTAACTCAAGCCGTGCCCGAAGGGGAACAGGGGTGAGTTAGGTGTCGCGCGGCACACCAGAGCGGGTCATTCCTTCGGTCGTTTGGTCTTGATGAGGACGACGCCGTTGGCGCCCCGGACACCATAGAGGGTGGTCTCCGGCGGGCCCTTCAGCACCTCGATCGACTCGATGTCGTTCGGATTGATGCCGCGCAGGGCTCCATCGGGTCCGGTCTCGAAGGGCACACCGTCGACCACGTAGAGGGGTGCGGTGCTCCCATGGAAGGACTCCGCGCCCCGTATGCGCACCGACAGGGAACCGTCCGGGTTCACCCTGGCGTCCACGCCGGCCGTCCGGCCCCGCAGGAGCCCATCGAGGGGCTCAAACGGTCGCTTCTGAACTTCTCTCGCCGTCACGTCGGCGGCCGTGATCGAATCCCGTGGAGTGACACCGGGCTCGGCCTGGCTGGTGCTGGTCGACTTGCCACACGCATTCGCGGCGATGACCAAGGGACCAACGATCAGGGCAAGCACTGGCGCGGATCGGTGACCGGAGCGGTGCGTTAACGCGGACATCTCGACCTCGGAGGAACAATGGTTCCTAGTCAGTTACACCTGGATTCAATGAAAGATATGCGCACGTGCCTCCGTGATCCCGAGTAGTAGAGTCGGGATGCGGTTATCTACTGGGTCTACTGGCGAGGCCCGGGACGTCCCACCAGTTTACTCACGGCCCGCGGTCCGAGGCGGATCTGGGCTCGCCGGTCCGCCACCTTCGCGATGCCCACATGGACCTTCACCCCCGAACATCATGAATGCTCACAGATTCTGGCATGTCGGCAACTGGTGCATCCACACTGGGCAGAAGTACATCGAGTCCCCGTTCCTTGGGCCGACGAAAGGCGTCGAGGTGCTCAACTACGCCCAACCGTTTGTGGACGCCCTTGCGGGGATCGGAGGGGCCGAGGTCCGGTCCGAGGCCTCGTGGGACCTGTACAACATGTCGCCCGAGACGTTTGCCGAGCGACTCGAGTGGGCGGACGTAGTCGTCTTCGGTGACGTGGAGACGAAATGCCTGATGCTGCATCCCCATTTCTTCAATCGGGAGAAATGGCACGGCGCGTATGTCACCTTCCCGGATCGACTCGACATCCTGCGGCAGTGGGTGCACGACGGCGGGCACTTCCACATGCTCGGCGGGTGGTACTCGTTCGGCGGCGAGATTGGCAAGGGGGGCTGGGGCCGGTCGATCTTCCACGACGTCCTACCGGTGGTGTGCAGGGAAGGGGATGATCTGATCGAATCCACCGCGGGCTACCCGGTGCGCGCGCCGCAGGCGCATCCGGTTCTCGAGGGAATCGATGTCGGCTCGATCCCGCCGCTGTTGGGGTTCAACGAGACTCGACTTCGCGATGGGGCGGAGGCCCTGCTCGAGATTCAGTCCCAAGGGACGTGGTACCCCCTGCTCGCCGCTCAGCGATACGGCAAGGGAAGGTCCTCGGCGTTCACCAGCAGCGCGTCGCCTCACTGGGGCATCAACCTGCTGAAGTGGGACCAGTATGCGCAGCTCTGGCAGCAACTTTTCACGCGACTGTAGAGAGGTCGGACGATGATCAGGCGATCACTGGCGCTCGTGGCGATTCCCTTCTTCCTCGTGTGCACGCCGCGCGGGCGGTCGTCCGACGTGTCGGCGCCCGAGTTCGCGATCGGTTGGAACCTCGAGACGAACTTCGCGGAGGGCGGCGGGCATCGCGCCGCATTCACCATCCGCAACAACGGCGACATTGCGCTCACGGCGACGAACTGGGCGCTCTACTGGAACATGTTCCAGCGGACCGTCGATCCGGCGAGCATCACCGGCAACGTGACCATCGAATGGATCAACGGGGATCTGTACGTCATGAAACCCACGGCGGACTTCCATCTGCCGCCTGGCGCGTCGACCACGATCGGCTACCGTGCATCCTACGCGATGATCAAGGTGTCCGACGCACCCGTCGGTCCGTATGTGGTGTGGTACGGCGCGGACGGAACGGAGGAGGCGTATCCCGTTCGCGACTTCACGATCGCCCCGTTCGAGGGGCCCGATCAGATCCATCGGGGCCCGGATGATCTGGAGCCGATTCCCACGCCCCAATGGCTCTTCGATCAGTATGCCCCGATCAGTGCGTTGCCCGACGCGGACGTGCAGCTGATCGTGCCCCGGCCCCAGGCAGTGACCCGCTTGGGAGGGCAGGTCACGATCGGTGCGGGCGCGATCGTCGGGTTCGAGCCGGGGCTGCGGTCTGAGGCGGCTCTCCTCAGCGCAGTTCTCGACGAGATCTTGACCGGCTCCGTTACCCTCGCCGAGGCAGGCAGTGGCGCCGCCCCCACGATTCTCCTGCGCAACGCGGCGGTCGACGTCCCCGGTTCCTACACCCTCCGGGCCGCGGCCGACGGCGGTATCGTGATCGCCGGAGACCGGAGCGGCGTGTTCTACGGAACACAGAGTCTCCGTGCGCTGATTCCGGCCGAGCATCTCGGGCGCCAGCAGGCGGAGATCCGGATCCCCGCGGTGGACATCACCGACGCGCCCGCGTTCGGTTATCGGGGCATGCACATCGACCTGAGTCGGAGCTTCAATTCGCTGGCCACGGTCAAGCGGCTGGTCGATGCCATGGCGTTTTACAAGCTGAACAAGATCCACGTCAACTTGACCGACGACGAGGGATGGCGCATCGAGATCGCGGCGCTGCCGGAGCTGACGCAGATCGGCGCGTTCCGGGGGCATACCCGTGACGAGGCCGACCACCTGCAGCCCTCGTACGGTTCCGGACCGTCTCCGGACCCCGCGGCGGGATACGGAAGCGGGTTCTACACCCGAGAGGAATACGTCGGTCTGCTCCGCTACGCCGCTGCGCGCCATGTCGAGGTCATCCCCTCGGTCAACGTGCCCGCGCATTCGCGGGCGGCCGTGAAGGCGATGGAGTACCGCTATCGGCGGCTCATGGCCGAAGGGCGGGAATCGGAGGCCGAAGCCTACCGCTTGGTCGATCCCGACGAGACGTCCCGGTATCGGTCGGCGCAATGGTGGACCGACAACGTCATCAACGTCTGCCGCGAGTCGGCGTTCACGTTTTTCACGACGGTGGTGGACGAGCTGATCGCCATGCACGACGAAGCCGGCATGCCGCTTCGCATCTTCCACTCGGGAGGCGATGAGGTTCCGCTCGGGGCGTGGACGGAATCGCCCATGTGCGCGAGCTACATGGAGCAGCACCCGGAGCTCGACAACCCCAAGAACCTGCAGAAGGCGTTCTTCAAGCGGGTCGTCGAGTACCTTGCAGCCAAGGGCATCCGCACCGCGGGCTGGGAAGAGCTCGCCATGAACTTCCGGGCCGACGGTTCGTGGACCCCGAACGACGAGTTCGCTGGCGGCGACGCCATCCCCTACATCTGGAACAGCCTCGAAGGCGCCGAGGACCTCGGGAATCGACTCGCGAACGCCGGCTATCCCGTCGTGCTCTGTAACGTGACCAACTTCTATTTCGACTTCGCGTACAACAAGGATCCTCGGGAACGCGGGCACTACTGGGGTGGCTTCGTCGAGACGCGCGAAGCGTTCGAGTTCGTGCCGTACCATCTCCTCCGGTCGATACGATCGACGGAGAACGGTCGGCTCTACACCGACGAGGATTTTCGCGACAGTGAGCGCCTATCTGTCGAGGCACGCGCGAACGTGCTCGGACTGCAGGGGCAGCTCTGGTCGGAGACGATCAAGGGCCGGGACATTCTGGAGTACTACTACTTGCCCCGGATGCTGGCCCTCGCGGAGCGGGCGTGGTTCGGCCAGGCCACCTGGGGTGACATCGCGGATCGGGAAGCCCGTAACGCCACGGTCGACGTGGCCTGGAACGCTTTCGCGAACGCACTGAGTCGGCGCGAGTTCCCGCGTCTCGACCATCTCTACGGTGGATACAACTACCGGCTCGCTCCCCCGGGGGCCAAGGTCGAGAACGGCCGGCTGCACGTCAACACGGCGTATCCCGGGATGGAGGTCAGGTACAGCACCGACGGGTCCGATCCGACGTCCGCGTCGCCGCTGTATTCCGAGCCCCTGGAGATGACGTCCGACGTCGTCAAGCTGAGTACGTTCGATGCCCGCGGCAGATCCAGCTTGCCCACAGTCGTCAGTTATCCGTAGAAACGGCCTGGTCATATGAGTGAATCGTTCGATCCTTCCAAGCGCCTGATTTCCCTGGACGCGCTGCGGGGCTACACGATTGCCGTGATGGTGATCGTCAACGATCCCGGCTCCTGGAGCCACGTGTATCCCCCGCTGCTCCATGCAGAGTGGCATGGCATCACGCTGACGGATCTGGTGTTCCCCTTCTTCCTCTTCATCGTGGGAGTGTCGATCACGCTGGCATACACGAAGAGACTGAATGCCGGCGCCCAGAAGAAGGACCTCTATGGGAAGATCGCCTCCAGAGCCGTGAAGATCATGCTGCTCGGCTGGTTCCTGTGGCTCTGGCCGACGTTCAGCCTCGGCGGCATGCGGTACGTCGGGGTGCTGCCCAGGATCTCCATCGTGTTTTTCGTGTGCGCCCTGATCTTCCTGCACACCACCTGGAAGCACCAGGTGTGGATCGCCTCGTTGATCCTGATCGCCTACTGGTTGTTGATGGCCCTCGTGCCGGTACCCATCGACGATGTCATCCGCGATGCACTGGTCACGGGTCAGGTCCAGTCTAGCGAAGGACTGCTGGACATCGGCGCCATCCGAGAGATCGGAACTGGCTTCATCGCGGCGAACTACGAACCCGGCGTGAACATCACGGCCTGGCTGGATCGCCTGCTCGTCCCGGGCAGGTTCTGGCAGGTGACCTGGGACCCCGAGGGACTGATGAGCACGTTCCCGGCCATCGTCACCGGGATGATCGGAATGCTCGTTGGCAAGCTGATCCTTGCAATACAGGAGCCGTACAAGAAGCTCGTCTGGATCTTCTTCGTTGGCTTTTCCCTGTATCTCCTCGGCGGAGCCTGGGGATGGTTCATGCCACTGAACAAGAATCTGTGGACGAGCTCGTATACTCTCTGGACCGCCGGCATGTGCTCGATGGGGCTCGCCGCGTGCATCCTGGTCGTGGACCTCCTGGGGTATACGAGAGGCACCAAACTCGGCAGAGTCTACGGGGCAAACGCGATCGCGTCCTACGTGCTGGCCGGGATGCTCACCGTCGTGTTCTATTCGGACATCTTCGGGGGCGTGTCGCTGAACGGTCTCTGGATGGACGTGCTGACGGGAATCGGCATAGCTCCCAAGCTGGCGTCCTTCGGGTATGCCGTCCTCTACATGCTCATCATCTACATTCCCGCTTACGTGTTGTACCGGAAGCGGATCTTCATCAAGGTCTAGCTGCAGCCACCGGTCTCGGGCCGGCACGGCTGTCACACGAAACGGGGGGAGCTCCTGGCTCCCCCCGATCCGTCCGCCGCCCTCCGAACGCTGCCCTACTCACTCAGGATGCGATCGATCTCGCTGAGCTCGTCCGGGGTGAATGCCAGGTTCCCGAGCGCGCCGACGCATTCTTCGATCTGCCCCACCCGACTGGCGCCGATGAGGACCGACGTGACGGCCGGCTGGCGCAGCACCCACGCGAGTGCCAACTGCGCGATCGACTGGCTGCGTGCCCGCGCCACGTCGCGCAACCGGCGCACCTGCTGCACCACGTGATCGGTGACTTCGCCCCGCTCGAGGAACCCGTGCGGCTTGGCCGCCCGGGAGTCGTCCGGAATGCCGTCGAGATACTTGTCGGTGAGCATGCCTTGGGCGAGCGGTGAGAACGGGATGCAGCCGATCCCCTCCTCCTCGAGCACGGTCAACAGCCCGTCCTCCGGCGACCGATCGAACATGCTGTACTGCGGCTGGTGGATCAGACAGGGCGTCCCCAGCTCGCGCAGCAGGCTCGCTGCGCGGCGCGTCTCCTCGGGGGAATACGCCGAGATCCCGACATAGAGCGCCTTGCCCTGGCGGACGGCGGCGTCGAGCGCGCCCATGGTCTCTTCCAGCGGCGTCTCGGGGTCGGGGCGATGATGATAGAAGATGTCGACGTAGTCGAGGCCCATTCGAGCGAGGCTCTGATCGAGACTCGCCAGCAGGTACTTGCGCGAGCCGAAATCCCCGTACGGCCCGGGCCACATGTCCCAGCCGGCCTTGGAGGAGATGACCAACTCATCGCGGTAGCTCCCAAGATCCTGCGCGAGAATCTGGCCGAACGTCTCCTCGGCCGAGCCGTACGGCGGGCCGTAGTTGTTGGCCAGGTCGAAGTGGGTGATGCCGAGGTCGAATGCCCGGTGAATCATCGCACGGGCGTTCTCGAACACGTCGACCCCGCCGAAGTTGTGCCACAGGCCGAGTGACACGGTGGGCAGCTTGAGCCCGCTCCGACCGCACCGTGGATACGGCATCGCGGCGTAGCGGCGCTCTGATGCTCGGTAGGACGTAGCAGCCTCCTTGATCTCCCAAAGAGACGGTCAGGACCGGGGGCGCCGCAAGGGTGGTCCTATCCTATGGCGTCCCGCTCCAGCGATCCGGGACGAGAGGTTCACTCTCGTGGGGCCACCGGGTAGTCCGCGGTCTTCACGTTCCATCCTTCGAGGCGCGCGGAAGCAACGTGCCCGTCCAGGCGGAACCGATCGGCGGAGGCCACGACGGTTCTCGTCTCTCCGGGCAGGATGCTGAAGTAGTTGTCGCTCCAGAACGTGGGCAGAACTTCGTCTCCCTCCTGCCCTCTCGTCAGCATCGGATGGACGAAGAAGGCCAAGTGCTCGCTCGGATTGGTGAGGGTGAGCGTCACCCGTAGCTGCCCTCCTCGCTCCTCCTGGCGGGCCGAGACGTCCAGTTCTACAGAAGCAAGGCCGTTGAGATGTGTGAAGTCGTTGTTTGGGGCGAGCCAGTAGAAGTTCTCGGCCACGATGTCGGCAGTGGGGTCCGCCAGTGTCAGCCGGACGAAGCGAAACGCGGCCGCGTCCCAACCCGGGACCTCGGTCAGTCGCAGGAGTTCCCGTGACTGCTCGGGATCCAGCGCCACATCGCGGGTGGCGTGACCCACGCGACGCGCGTGCTCGTCGTACACGTCGACCCGAAGTGCCAGGCCGTGTGTCGGGGAGAGGCTCGCGTTGACTCCCGAAACCGCGTAGGTGCCCGGGTGCAGCTGAACGTGTAGCGGCCGGGAAGCGTTCCGCGCATAGTAGTAACCGGCGTTGGGGCGGAGGTACCAGTCGTAGACCTGCCAGATGACGCTGGGCCACGCGGCATTGGTCTTCCAGAGGATCACCCCTCCCGTCCGCTCCAGATCGTGGTTGGCCGCTTCGAAGATGGCGCGATAATTCTCGGCGTTGAGAAACTGCGCTTTCCATACGTATTCGGAGAGCGTCTCGGGTTCTCCGTAGCGATCCCGCAGCGCCCGGTCGTAGAGACTGAACCTCCCGTTCCCTTCAGCCGCGTCGTGGTAGCCCCAGGTGTCAGAGAGCGTGCTGGATCCGACATCCAGGTCGGGGATGAAGCGCTCGAGGCTGGCCAGAGGGGGAACGGAGGGGATCCCAACTTCATCCTTGAAGAGCCAGTCCCTGCCCGCTGCCACTCGCCGATAGTAGTCCGCCGGTTCCACCCAGTAGTAGGGCCCTCCGCTGTACGCTCCCGTCTCGTGGTCATCGGGCCAGGACAGTCCCCAGGACGTGTCGGGATTGGCGTAGCCCGAGGTTGGCAGGAAGGGACGGGTCCCGTCCAAGCTGGCGGCAATCTCGTTGCGGAGGACCTGGTAGAGTTCCTGTCGCGGAAATCCTTCGTTTCCGGCAGTCCAGGTCAACAGGCTCGGGTGGTTTCTGAGTCGCTTGGCCGTGTTGACGGCGTTGGAGACAAAGACATCGCCCTCGAGCGGCCAATCTCGGGTGCCCTTGTCCCATGTCCCCTGGCAGTCGCCCGTGATCCAGAAGTCATGCCACACCAGCAGCCCGAGTTCGTCCGCGATCTCAAAGAACTCCGCCGGCGGGGTGACGCCTCCCCCCCAGATCCGCACCATGTTGAAGTTGGCCTCCCGGGACAGGCGCAGTTCGTCCAGGTAGCGCTGGCGGTCGCGGGCCAGCATCATGTCGGGCACCCAGGCACCACCCTTGATCTGAATGCGGCGACCATTGACGGTGAAATCACGCCGTAGCCAGCCGTCGACCGTGGTGACCTCGCTGCCCACTTCGCGAATGCCGAACGCCAGGGCTTCGCGGTCCGACACGCGGGAGGCGGTCGTGAACTGCAGCTCCAGGTCGTAGAGGCTGGCTTCCCCGTAGCCGACCGGCCACCAGAGGATGGGGTTCTCAACGATGAGCTGCGGGTGGTCCTCCGCGCGCAACATCATGAGGCTGTCCCGCCCGGCAGCCAGGTCAACCGGGTGACGGATTCGGATGACACGTCCGTCCGGGCCGCGGATGTTCACCTCGAGCGTCCCGGCCACCGGCTCCTCGGACGTGTTCCACAGTTCGGCCGACAGGGTGAGCGTGGCCGGCCCCGTCTCGGGAAGTGGCAAATCGGTGACGACGTGTGGGAACCGGATGTCCACGGGACCCGTGAAGCTGAGGAAGACATCCTGCCAGATGCCGATGTTGCGATCGCGCACCGCCGGAATCCAATCCCAGCCGACTGACGACTGCATGGTCACGTTCTTGCCGATGTCGCCCGTGGGGCCGCCGTTGGGCCCGAAGGGGCCGAACGCCGTCAACTGCGGGTCGGACGGAAGACCCGGCTCGTCCAGAGGGTGAATCCTGACAGCCAGCACGTTGCGTTGCCCAGAACGGACGTGGTCCGTGACGGGGAAGGTGAACATCTCGAACATGCCGACAACGTTCTCCGCGTCGGCAATGTGTTGTCCGTTCAGCCACACGTCGGCCCGATAATTGACTCCCTCGAAGTTGAGCCATACCTCGGTCCCGGGCGGTAGCTGGGGCAGCTCGAACTCAGCGCGGTACCACCAGGGTTCCGACCACGGATTGGCCTGACCGGGGAGGTGGCTGAAACGCGCTAGATCGAACTTGCGGTTGAATTCGTCGCTGGCATCCGGGATCTGCATGTTGTTCATGCCCACGTACGGATCCGGGTAGACGCCGTTGGCGACCAGCGCCCGGAGAACCGTGGAAGGTACCTGGACAGGATGCCAGTCCCGCGGAGTGAAGGCTCTGCCGGAGATCGTCTGCCCGTCGGCCTCGACAAGCACCGACGACTGCAGCAGGAAGTCTCTGATGAAGAGCTTCTCCGCGAGTTGTGCTACGGCTGGAGCGGCAGGGCAGGCAAGCGCGATGCACACGGCGGCAATGGGAATCGGGGCAGATGCATTCATCATGCGACATGCTCCACCAGGGGGCGGACGGGGCGCCCACCAACGCGGCGCCGCCGAAGAGTCACTCGCGGCGGGTCGCGTCGCACGCGCCCATCAGAACTCGAGACTCTGCAGGTGTTCGTGACTGGCAGCGATGCTCTCGAACGGGTTACCCGGGTTGTCATGCTCGACGAAGTAGTGCCGGATCCCCGCCTGCTCGCTCAGGGCGAACAGGGCCTTGAAGTCGATGGTGCCGGTGCCGACGTCCGCCATGGAGCCGTCGACCGCCATGTCCTTCACGTGGACCAACGGGAACCGCCCGGCATGCTCCCGCAAATACGTGAGCGGATCGCCGCCGGCCTTGGTGATCCAGTAGAGATCCAGCTCGAACCCGACGAGTGCGGGTTCCGTTTCCTCCATGAGGACGTCTTGTGGAATTCGTCCTTCCATGGGCTCGAACTCGAAATCGTGATTGTGATACCCGAACGCGAGCCCGGCCGCTTTGGCCCGCTCGCCCACGCGATTGAAGCGCTCGGCCATGCGTCGATAGTCGTCGAGGCTGGTGCGATTGGCGGGAGCGATCCAGGCGACCACGAGATACTGATGGCCGATCGCGGCGGCGAGGTCGACCGTTGCGTCCCACTCGATCTCCAGCAGCTCGAGCGGCAGGTGTGCGGCAGGCGCGCTAAGCCCCGTGTCGTCCAGGACGCCGCGAATCTGCTGCGGCGACCGACCGAAGTATCCCGCGAACTCCACTTCGTCATACCCGATCTGTGCCACGCGCTCGAGCGTGCGCTCCACACTGTCCTCCATGCTGGATCGGACCGTGTAGAGCTGGAGCCCGATCCGGTCCAGGCGTCGGGCGGCCGATGCCGCGCCACATCCCGTGGCGGCGAGGCCTGCGCCAGCCAGGCCGGCGGCGCCGACGGTCTTCAGAAACTCTCTGCGACCAGTCATGTCAAAGCTCCCGGCGGTTCAGTAGGTCGATCGCATGGGCACAGGCGCGCGCGGTGAGCGCCATGTACGTGAGCGAAGGGTTTTGACAGGCGGACGATACCATCGCCGCGCCGTCGGTCACGAAGACGTTCGGCACGTCGTGACATTGGTTGTATCCGTTGAGCACCGACGTCCGGGGATCCCGCCCCATGCGCGCGGTGCCCATCTCGTGAATCGTGAGGCCCGGAGGACTGTCCTGGATGTACGGCTCGACGTCGCGGACCCCCGCCGCCTCGAGCATCTCGGCCGCCGTGACCGCCATGTCCTGCAGCATTGCCCGTTCGTTGTCGCTCCACTCACAGTGGATGCAAAGCGTGGGGACACCCCATGTGTCCTTCGTGTCTTGATCGATTTCGACGTAATTGGAGGGTCGAGGCAGGCACTCCCCGAATCCACCGAGCCGCATGGCCCATGGGCCGGGCTCACGCAGCGCGTGCTTGAAATCCGCGCCGAATCCGGGCATGGACGCACCGCGGCTCCATCCGCTGCGCCCCGCCCCGCCCTGGAAGCCGTAGCCGCGGAGGAAGTCCGGGTGCTGCGCGGTCACGTTGCGAAAGCGCGGGATGTAGACCCCGTTGGGCCGCCGTCCGTACGCGTCTCGGTCGGCCAAGCCCGGGACAATACCGCTGGCACCCGCGCGCATCGTGTGATCCATCAGATTGCGTCCCAGCTCACCGCTCGAGTTCCCGAGCCCGGCGGGGAATCGCGTCGACGTGGAGTTCAACAGCAGTCGCGTCGATTCGAGGGCGGACGCGCAGACGAAGACGACGCGGCCGCGGAACTCCATCTCCTCATGCGTGACGGCGTCGATCACCCGCACTCCCCGGGCCCGGTCGGTGCCCGCGTCGTAGAGAATCTCCGCGACCACGCTGGCGGGTCGGAGTGTCAGCCGCCCGGTCGCCTCGGCCGCCGGCAGGGTGGCGGTGAGCGAGCTGAAGTAGGAGCGCGTGATGCAGCCGCGATGGCACGGCCCGCAGTAGTGGCACGCGGCGCGCCCGCTGTGGTCCTGGGTCAGGACCGCCGCGCGGCCGATGGTCATGACGCGCTCCCCACCGAACGCCCGCTCGATGCCCTCCTTGACGAACTGCTCGGCGCAATTCAACGGCATCGGCGGCAAGAACTGGCTGTCTGGAAGCTGGGCGAGGCCGAGCCTCTCGCCGCTGATACCGGCGAAGCGCTCGACGTGATCGTACCACGGTGCGATGTCGTCGTACCGAATCGGCCAGTCGGTGCCGTGGCCGTCCCGAGCGTTGGCTTCGAAGTCGAGGTCGCTCAGTCGGTAGGACTGACGCGCCCACATGATCGACCTCCCGCCCACCTGTCTCCCGCGAATCCACAGGAATGGCTTGCCGTCCGGCACGGAATACGGGTTGTCGAGGTCGTCGACGAAGAATTTGCTGGCGGCTTCATCGCACGCGTAGCAGGTACGTTGCACCGCTTGTCGCCGAGCCAGGGATTGGCGATCGCCCAGGCCTCGGTACCGGAAGCTCCATGACGGCTCGTGCTCGACGTAGTCGGTCGCCGGATCGATGGCCCGACCCGCTTCGAGGACCAGCGTCTCCAGACCGGCCTCTGTCAGCTCCTTGGCGGCCCAGCCCCCCGTGACCCCGGAGCCCACCACGATCGCGTCGTATGCTGTCTGGTTCAGTCCCATTGCCCCGATGCCTCCCGCCTCACCGGCCCACACGGGTCGTAGCGGCCGGGAGCGATCACCTGTTGCAGTTCCTGGGTCGCTCCCACCTCCGAGGTGTAGTAGCCGTACAGTGTGAGCCACTTCATGTGCTGGAAGAAGTGCTCCTCGGTCGACAGGTCCGCCTGCCGCAGCGCGGCCAACTCGGCGTCCAGTCCGTGGAGTAGGACGGCCTGTTGGCCTTCGTCCAGCCCGAGAAATGGTGTGCCGAACGTGTTCACGCTGCGGGCATCGAGGGCCACCAGGCCCCGCAGGAACGCCTCCCGCTCGTTCGCGTCGAGCCACTCCGCCAGCATCACGTCCACGAAGCGGTTGACCCGGGCGGCCGTTGCACCGGGTGTGTCGGTCTCGGGAATGATCAGCTCGGCGAGCGCGCGCACCATGGCGTTCTGGTGTTCCGTGAGCACCAGGAGCGCCTCATCTTGTCGCGCGCGAATTCGGTCGTGGATCGCCCGCGCCGCAGCCCACATGCGATCCGGCGTGAGCGCGTCGATGGTGGGAACGGCGAGCCCGGTCGCGAAGGCTCGCACCACGTCACGTCTGCGCATGACCGACTCCGGCGGGGGTGTCCCCGAAGTTGGCGCGCCGTCCACACGGGCGCCAGGGTGTTCGCGGTGGCGAAGGCCCTCTGGGCAGGTTGCCGGTGCGTCCGCCATCGACGCTGACGGCGCGGAGAGGGAAGGTGTGCTCGAGGATCCGCGGAGCGTGACCGCATGACTACGCAGCATATACGATCCAATCACTCCCATTTCGGCTGACCGCGACTCTTGCGGGATGTCGTCCAGAGCATTATAAGGGACTGGTAGTGTTCAGAGCGGTCGCTTCTGGCGGAACTGCCAGGCTTTTTTGCACGCTGGCTGGAGCGCCGGGCGAACCTTCTGCGAGTTGCCCAAAGACCAGCCGGACCGTGGTTGTCTGGCGACTGCGACGATGTCTCGCCCGCACTGACCGATCCACGGGCGAACACGATGGAACAGGAATGGATGCGCTGGGATCAGCGAGGCTTACCGAGGTTCTCGTCTCACGACACGTGCAACCTGGTATCGCGAGTTGATCGCCAGCGAATGTGTGGAAGCCACGAAACGACCGGCAGAACAAGGGAGGCGTTTGCCATGCAAAGTGCGCTACAGAGGCTACACTCGTTCCGGACAAGACGTCCCTGCTTCCGTGCGGCGGGGATGAGTCTGGTGTTCGCACTGGTCTTGTGCGGAACTGCACGTGCTCAGCAGATCGAGGTATCCGGAAGGGTGACCTCTACCGCCGGTGATTTTGTCGAGGGTGTGCATGTCCTGGTGCAGGGGACGGACATCCGGACGACGACCGATGCGCAGGGGAGCTATTCGTTGACCGCTCCGGCGGATGGCGTGCTGGTCTTCACTGCCATCGGGTATCGCGCGATTGCGCTCGGCATTGCAGGGCGCACGATACTCGACATCGTTATGGAACCAGCCATTGCGATGCTGGAACAGATGGTCGTCACGGGGTACACGGAGCAGCGGCGCGCCGACATCACCGGCGCCGTCTCGAGCGTCGACATGGAGAGCATCCTCAACGAGTCGTCGGCTAGCGTGCTGCAGCGACTCGATGCCCGCGTGTCCGGCGTCACCGTGGATAAAAGCGGCAACCCTGGCGGCCGGTCGACGGTCCGCATTCGCGGAATCAGCTCCTTCCAAAACAATAACCCGCTGTACATCATCGATGGCACACCGCTCGAGGAATCGTTCCTCAACTGGCTCAACCCCAACGACATCGAGTCGATCCAGGTCCTGAAGGACGCGTCGGCCGCGTCCATCTACGGATCGCGAGCCACGAATGGTGTCGTCATCATCGAAACGCGGAAGGCCGGCACGACGGCTGAGCCGAGGTTCACGCTGGACGTGAAGGCCGGCATGGCACAGCCGGTGCGCGGCTACGACGCGTTCCTGTTCACCGACGCGATCCAATACCACGAAGTCGTCAAGCGCGCCTACGAAAATGCGGGTCTGGCCGTCCCAGGGCACATCTACGGCAGCGATCCGGAGAACCCTTCAGTGCCGGGCTACATCTGGCCGAACGACGGCGTGAACCAGACGAACGACCTGGGGCAGTTTGGCTACACCGAGGACGACTATTTGTGGGGTGACATCAACCAGCAGGACCGGCAGTTCATGCCCGCCAGCCGCGGCACGAACTGGTGGGACGCCGTGTTCGGCACCGGGTACTCGGTCGACGCGAACCTGGGCGTCCGCGGTAGCACGCAGAGCCTCGGGTACAACGTCTCCCTCAACTATTTCGACCAGGAAGGCACGGCCGCCTACAATCGGTACCAGCGCGGCAGCGCACGGGTGAACACCCAGTTCCAGATCGGCAAGTTCAGGATCGGGGAGAACATGGCGCTCGCCTACGAAGCGGCCCACGGCGGCATGGGCGACCCGGAAGGCTTCGCCGAGGACAACATCATGGGGAAGAACATTCTTTCCCAGCCCGTGATTCCCGTGTACGACGCCTCCGGTGAGAACTTCGCGTCGGGGAAGGCCATCGGGCTCGGGGTCGGGTCGAACCCGCTCAGGATGGCCTGGGCCGACAAGGACGATGGCATCACGAACCTCAGGATCTTCGGGAACGTGTTTGCCGGCTTCGACTTCACGGACGACCTCTCCTTCACCACGCGATTCGGTTTCAGCCTGCTCGACCAGGCGTTTGTCAACTTCGACCCGATCCAGCCGGAAGACAGAGAGCCAACATTCCAGAACGGCTTCACGGAGTGGTACCAAGATTTCCGGGACTGGACGTGGAGCAACGTGTTGAACTACTCGACGCGGCTCGGCGACGCGCATGCCCTCTCGGTCCTCTTGGGCCATGAGGCAAACAAGAACCAGAACCGGTTTGCCCAAGGCTCGTTCAACGGCCTGATCACGACCGACCTGGACGCCCGATACATTCAGGACGCGATCGGGGACGCGGGCACCAAGAACGTCTTCAGTGTGGGCGGTAAATCCGCGCTGTTGTCCTACTTCGGGAAAGCCGACTACAACTTCGCCGAGCGGTACTACTTGAGCGCGACGGTGCGCCGGGACGGCTCGTCACGCCTCGGGCCCAACTCCCGGTGGGGCACCTTCCCCGCATTCAGCGCCGGGTGGCGGCTGTCGCAGGAGCCGTTCATGCAGGACAACACGTTCTTCACGAACATCATGCTCCGCTTCGGCTACGGCGTCACTGGGAACCAGAGCATTCCGGCGGGTCGGACGGTGACCCAGCTCGGCGGCGACGTGCAAGAGACGTTCTACGACATCGGGGGAAACAACAACCAGGTCCAGGTGGGATACCGCCAGACATCGTTGGGGAACGACTCGCTCCAGTGGGAAGAGAACAAGTCGATGAACCTCGGGTTGGACCTCGAGTTCTTCGGCGGCACCGTCAGCCTCATCATCGATGCCTACCAGCGGAACACGGACAACCTGCTGTTCGATCCGCAGCAGCCGGCGACCGCCGGCCAACAGGATCCCCCGATTCTCAACGTCGGCGAGATGCGGAACCGCGGTGTGGACTTCTCCCTCGGCTTCCAGGGAAGGGTGGGTAACACGGGGACCTGGCGCGTGGCCCTGAACGGCGCGCATTACAGGAACGAGATCATCCGGATCGACGGTGTGTCGAATTTCTTCTTCGGACCCATCGACACCCGGTTCGGCAATCAGGTCATCAACCAGGTCGGTGATCCGGTCGGGGCGTTCTACGGCCTCGAGTGGGACGGGTTCTTCGAGGACGATGCCGCCGTTGCCGCGCACGTCACGCAGGACGGCGCCGCGCCCGGTCGGCTCCGGTTCAAGAACCAGCTGACGGTCGACACGAACGACGACGGCGTTCCGGATGAGGTAGATGGCCTGATCAACGCGGAGGACCGGGTCGTAATCGGGAGCCCGCATCCGGACTTCACCGCCGGTCTGGATCTCGGTCTCAATATCGGCTCGTGGGACTTCGCGGCTACGGTCTTCGGCACCTTCGGCAACGAGATCTTCGATGTGCAGAAGGAGTTCTACGTCTTCCGGTTGTTCGAGACCAACGTCCGGAAGGACCTGCTGGACTTCTCCGCGGAAGTGGACGCCGACGGGAACATGACGAACGTCGGCACGGCCAAGTACCCGCGGCTGGACCAGAACGACGCCTTCAGCAGGCAACTCAGCAGCTTCTACGTCGAAGACGGCTCGTACGTTCGCCTGCGCACACTGACGGTCGGTTACACCCTCCCCCCATCCGTGATGCCGGGCACCCGGATCTTCCTCCAAGGGGAGAACCTGTTCACGATCACGGGCTACTCGGGACTCGACCCGTCGTTGCCGGCAGCCAACATCAACGCTTCCAGTGGCGACGTCAGGGACCAGTACCGGGGCGTCGACCGCGGTGCGTATCCGAGCAACCGCGTCCTGTCCTTTGGCATCAACACAACTTTTTAGGAGACCGTCTCTCAAGCATAGAGAGGACTGAAGACTATGACAGTTCGACAATGGTCCAGACTGCTATCCGGGGCGGCCGTCCTGATTTTCGTGTGCGGCGCGACATATGCCTGCAAGGATTTCCTGGAAGCCCCTCCGCAGGGAGCCCTGGATGAGGGAACACTGGCAAACCAGGATGGCGTGGAGGGACTCCTCCGCGCTGCCTACCGGTCGTTGGATTGGAACGGCGGGGGTGCGGGATTCGAATGGTCGCACAGCGCGAGCAACTGGGTGTTCGGCAGCGTCACCAGCGACGATGCTCACAAGGGATCGACCCAAGGGGACCAGGCCGGGGCCCAAGATATCCAGAACTACAACTGGGCCACCGGTGAGGCCGATGATTACCTCAACGGCAGGTGGCAGGCACTCTACGACGGTGTCGCTCGTGCCAACGCGGCCATCACGCTGCTGAACAAGGTGTTCGAAGAGGATCCGGACGAGATTTCGCAGGCCGATCGGGACGGCATCCGTGGCGAGGCGTTGGTCCTTCGGGCCCACTTCCACTTCGAGCTCTGGCGTATGTGGGGCAACATCGCCTACTACACGGAGCATGACACGGACACCCGCAAGTCGAACCGGGGAGAAGCTGTCGCCGACAGCCTCATCAAAGATCTCGATGAGGCTGCCGGGCTGCTGACGAGCTCGCCCCGCTACGGCGATCCCGGGCGCGTGACGAGCAATACCGCCCTGGCCTTCAAGGGGAAGGTCCAGGTCTACGCAGAGGACTACGCGGGAGCCCTGAGCACGCTGCGTCCGTTCCGGACGAACAACGTGTACGGCCTCGAGAGTGACTTCAGCCAGGTGTATACCGGCTTCCCGGCTCTCGAGAACGGCGCGGAGACGATCCTCGCGTACCAGGCATCCGCGAACGACGGCGCCCCTGACGGCAACAACGCGAACTACGGTGAGCGCCTGAACTTCCCGAACGGCGGCCCATTCGGATGCTGCGGCTTCCACCAACCGACGCAGAATATGGTCAACTACTTCCGCGTCGACGCCAACGGACTCCCGCTGGCCCTGTCGGACCCCGCCGGGTGGAACAACGTGGATGCCGAGTGGGACGCAGCCGCTTCAGCCGCCGTGGCGTTCGACCCACGTGTGGACTGGACGGTCGGCCGGGACGACGTCCCCTACAAGGACTGGGGCGTGCATGAGGTGGGCTGGATCCGGGACGTCACCCACGCTGGACCGTATAGTCCGAAGAAATCGGCATACGAGTCGGCGAGCGGTGCCGTCAGCAACGTCGGGTGGGTGAACACGCAGTTGAGTTCGATGAACATGCACATCTACCGCTACGCCGACCTGCTGCTGTTGCTGGCCGAGGCAGAGGTTGAGGCGGGAGATCTCGACGCAGCCCGGGCCATTGTTAACGACATCCGAACCAGAGCGGCCGCCGGGGTCCAGGGACCGGTCGGTGGCCCGATGGTCGTGCCTATTACCTCTGGCACGGTCACCTGGGCGGATTACCAAGTCGGTCTGTATACGACCCCGTGGACGAACCAGGCAACCGCCCGGGAGGCCGTGCGGGCCGAGCGCCGGATTGAGCTGGCCTTGGAGGGCGAGCGGTTCTTCGACCTCCGGCGCTGGCGCGCCGCTGAGTCGGTGCTGAACGACTTCCTCGCCACTGAGACGGCCGCGGCGGGGCGGGGGATCGCCACCGCGGGGGCGCAGGCGTTCTCGGCAAGACACGCCCTTTATCCGATTCCCAGCCTCCAGATCGAGCTCAGCAAGGTGGCGGACGAAGCCGGGAATGTGGAGAATCGGCTCCAGCAGAACCCAGACTGGTAGCCCGGCGACACAGTCGTCTTACAACGCAGACGCCCGGTCCCGACACCTGTCGGGACCGGGCGTTTTCCATGACGGGAGCACGCACCGGAGGCCCTCTCGGTCCCTCGCAGATCAAGGCTCTTCGATCAGGAACGTCTGGAGCGAGTCCCCGTCATTGGCAACGAGGACGACCGTACCCGCCGGGGTATTGGCCAGAGCGAGGCCTGTGACGTGCCCCGGCGCCCGAAACCCGCTCGCGTGCGGCGGCACGGGATCGAATCCACCCTGCCCATCCCCCCGGAGCCACAGGCCCATGCCCGCATCGATGCGCGCCACGTTCGGTTCGGTGTGGTACTGGTTCCCGGCCACGATGAGATCGTCGTGACCGTCCCGGTCGATGTCGCGGACGATGATGCCGTTGACCGGCGAGATCTGAGCAGGATTCGGCAGCGGCGTGGCCGTAAACGTGCCGTCGCCGTCATTCTGCAGGTACATACTCGCGAAGGTGTCCGCCTGGTAATGGACGGCCTGCTCGAGTTGCGCGGCCGTGAATACCTGCCGAATGGACGCAGCGGCGAATGACTGATAGCTGGGGAATTGGATGCCGACCGTGTAGATGGACGAGCCCAGCTTGGCCAGCCCGAAGAACGGGTACTCCGTTCCGTCGATCTCCTGGGTGAACACGACGTCGGTGGTCTGGCTGCCCGTGAAGCTGTTCGCGTACACGCCGAACTGGCTCGCCTCCGACGTCGTGAAGGTGTGATTCAGCCCGACGTTGCCCGCAACGACGTCAGGGAGTCCGTCCTCATTGAAATCTCCGGTCGCGAGGCTGTACCACCACCCGCGCGTGGCGGAGGGGCTCACGGCGCCCCGGACGGGCCGGAGGCGCTCACCGTCGTTCGCGTAAAATTGCACCGGCATCCACGTCCCGGCGGTGATGAGATCGAGCCGGTCGTCACCGGTGAAATCGACCCACACGGCATCGGTTACCATGCCGCCGGGTTGGACCAGCTCGGGGACCATGGTCTCCGTCACGTCGGTGAAGCGCCCGCCGTCGTTCCGCAGCACGTAGCTGCGGGTCGGATAGGGATATCCGCGGGGAAGCAGGCGTCCCGCCACGAAGAGATCCGGCAGACCGTCACCCGTGACGTCGCCCGCGACAACACGCGCCGTGCTGGTCGGCATGGCCGGCAGTGCGGCCGCATCCCGCTCGAACCGTCCGTCGCCCCGGTTGACATAGAGGCGGTCCTGTAGCCGGCTCGATACCGGCGAGAGGTGGTACCCGCCGCTGGTGACGTACAGATCCAACCGGTCGTCGGCATTGGCGTCGAAGAACAACGCACCCCAATCTTCGTATTCCCGATCGGCCGTCCACGGTTGCGGATTGGTCGACGCGATGAACGCCCCGTCCGCGCGTTGCGTGAACAGCGTACCCGCGGTACCGGCACCACCGCCCACGAACAGGTCGTCGAATCCGTCCCCGTTTACGTCCCCGACGGCGAGCGGCGGCCCGTGGCGGGAGATCATGTGCGGGAGGAGCGGTTGCGCCCGGAAATCGACGAAGCTCCCCGGATCGTGCTCGTACTTGGGCGCGAGCTCGGCGTCCATCGGCCGGAAGGGTCCCCGCGGCTGTTCCGACGGCGGCGCACCGGCATCCTCGGTGGCGTCGACCTGCCTCGCGGTGACGACGGTATCGACCGGGAGGTCGGTCAGCACCTGCGACCGACCGTCGCGCCACACGACGAGGACGCTGTCCACCGCATCGGACTGTGCCAGACCGAAGTGCAACCAGTCGTCCATGGACGACTGGTATCCCCGGTACGGGTTGTGATAGACGTACTGCCGGAGCCCGCCCGCGCGCACGATCACGGTCGCACCGAGTCCCCGCGTGTTCGGCGCCTCTCCGACGAGTTGGACCTGGAGGTAGTGGTGTGCGTCATCGTCGGCCGGCGCGTTGTGGTAGACGTAGGCAGGCGCATCGATGTTGTTGACCACGAGATCGAGCCGCCCGTCCCGATCCAGGTCGGCGTACGCCGCCCCATAGGAGAAACTCGGGCGCTCGAGCCCCCAGGCCGCCGTCTGATTGCTGAACGTGAGGTCGCCCTCGTTGCGGAAGACGTAATTCGACGCGTTGTAGCTGTGGAGGGAGTCGAGGAGACCGCGGGCCCCGGCGTAGTCGCCCGCCCGCTGCATCCCGAAGGCGCGCGTCTGGTAGTCGTAGTCGATCACGGCCTTGGGATAGCCGTTGGTGATGTGGATGTCCTTCAACCCGTCGTTGTCCAGATCCACGAACAGCGGGCTCCAGGTCCAACTCGTATAGGGCAGTCCGGCGAAGTGGGCAATCTCACTGAAGACCACACCGCCGTCGTCCGTGGGCCCGGCGTTCAACTGCAGCGCATTCGCACTGTAGTCGTAGAGGAACCCACGGCGCCGGAGTTCCATGAAACTGCCGTAGGTCATCGCCCCGGTCATCCGCTTCCGTTCGGTCAGGTCCTCCGCGACCATGTCGGTCTGCACGATGTCGTACCAGCCGTCGTTGTCGACATCGGCGACGTCCACGCCCATGCCCGCGACGACTGTGTGCTTGAGCCATGACGCGGCAACGTTGGTGAACGTCCCGTCACCATTGTTGCGATACAGCACATCGTTCGGCGTGTCGTCGTTCGACACGTAGATGTCGGGCCATCCGTCCCTGTTCAGGTCAGTGACCGCGACGCCCAGCCCGAACCCGATCTGCCGCACGATCCCAGCTTCGTCGGACACGTTGGTGAAGGTGCCCTCGCCGTCATTACGGTAGAGACGGTCGAAGCTCAACTCGCTCTTGCCTTGCACCCCAGCTGGGTGCATCTGCGCATCGCCCCGGGAGAACCCGCCGGGATCGTTGGTGAGCAGGAAGAGGTCGAGATCACCGTCCCCGTCGTGGTCGAAGAACGCCCCCTGGGTTGAAAACCCCGTGTCATCGAGGCCATAGGCCGCCGCGGCCTCTCGGAACGTCCGATCACCGTTGTTCAGGAAGAGCAGGTTGGCACGATCTTCGGGAGCCGACCACTCGGGCCCGGAGACAGCGACGTAGATGTCCAGGTAGCCGTCGGCATCGATGTCGACTAGACTCGGCGCGTACGCCCATCCGTCGGTGCCGACGCCCGCCGATTCGGTGATGTCCTCGAACCACATCCCGCCCCGATTCAGGTATAGGCGACTCGAGACCATGTTGCCCGTCAGGTAGATGTCAGCGAGTCCATCGTTGTCGATATCGCCCACGGCTACGCCGCCGCCATTGTACACGAACGAATCCATCTGCACGTTGACGGAATCGTCGGTCGTGATGGTGTTGGCGAACGTGATGCCGGTCTGCTCCGGTGTCAGCAGCGCAAACCGCGGGGGGGGCTGCGTCAGGCCATCACACCCGGTGACGGCGGTCAGGAAGACGAGGCAGAGAAGCGGGAATTGGCTCAGTTTGTTCATACGGGTAAGGGAGTACTGCAGGTGTCAGGGAGTACCGCTTCCGCGGCCGGAGGCACCGCACGCTATCAGGGTGATTGCGGCGCGGCCGCAGGACCCGCGGTATATACCAACTACGGCGCCGCCAGGCAATCGCGCGGTGAGCCTCAGTCCCGTTCGGCCTCCTGCGCCACATCGACGGCCGGGTTGTCGAGTGCGCGCCGAAACGGCGCGACGGACGTCGACGGCTGTTCCTCGTAGAGATCGTCCGGATCGGCGGCGGCGAGATCGATGAGGAACCGGCTGAGTCGCTCGACGACGGCCTTCGTATATCGTTCGCCTTTCTGCCTGGTCGCCGCCGCGGGGTCTCCAATCCCCGTGTCGGTCGACACCTGCGTCCATTGGCGGGGCGCCCAGGCCCATCCCTCGCGAAACGCCGCGATGCGGAAGCGCCGTTCCTTGCCCTCGCCGGCCTCGGACAGCGGACGGACCAGCGCCGGTGCGATATGCTGCATGATGCTGGTCTCCATCTCCCCCGCGTGATCGCCGAGGTTGTCGAAGTACTCGTGCGCGTCTACGACCTGGTACCAGTTCGTCACGCACAGGAAGATCTTCACGTGTGCCTGGAGTTCGCGGATCGCCGCCCGGAAATCGTTGCCACCGTGCCCGTTGAGGATCACCAGTTTGCGGATGCCCTGGCCCTCGAGGCTCCGCGCGAGGTCGCCCAGAATGGCGGCCTGAGTGCTCGGATAGAGGTTGAGACAGAGGGGGATGTCGAGCTGGCCCGTCTGCGCGCCGAAGGGCACGACCGGCAGCACGACGACCCGTGCGCCGGCATCCCACGCCAGTCGAGCGGCCTCGGCAGCGATGTGCTCGGACTCGAAATTGTCGGTGCCGTACGGCAGATGGTAGTTGTGAGCCTCCGTCGCGCCCCAGGGAAGTACCGCAACCTCATACGTCGTCTCACGAACGGTCTTCCACGTCGTCTCTGCAAGAAGGTACGGCTTGGCAGGCATCGTTGCGGACTCCTGGCGTGCGGGGCCTCAGGGCTTGGCCTCGTGTGCAGTGGGCGTGTGCGGGTGGCCACGGGTCGGTCGACGAGGTCGGGCATCGGCACATGCCCCGCGAGCGATGGTTCTACGATACGACTGCGCGACGCAGATCACCAGTCGGCAAAGGATACCAGCGTCCGGAAATCGCCAAGTCCTTAACCCTCAACGAGTTATCGTGACACCTTCCGTCCCTCCCCCCTCTCCCCCTAAATTGACTGAACTTGTCGGAAAGCAGGAGTGAGCAGGGGCGCACGGGACCCTCCCGTGGCGCAGACTCACGCGTTCTTCAGGGTGGTGTGATTCCATGACACAGGTACTGCGGAATCGTTCGCGGGCGGAAGAGTGGCAGCACAAGCTCCTGATGTGCGTCTCGGGCCTGTTGCTCTTCGAGACCCTCACGGGCCTCTCCATCTTCTTGCTGCCGTTTTCCGTCTCGAACCAGGTCATGGTGCTGCTTCACACCGCGGTTGGGCTCGTGTTCCTGGTCCCGTTCGCGTGGTATCAGGCCCGGCATTGGATGCTGTATCGGTCGCAGGGCCTGTCACACGTGAAGCTCACCGGCTATTTCGCGATGGTGGCGACGATCGTCGCCGTCGTCTCCGGCCTCGTGCTGACCGCGCAAGCGCTGTGGGCGACGCGTATCAGCTACGCGTGGGACGTGATCCATATCGTTGCGACCTTCGCGCTGATCGTGTCTGTCGTTCCCCACATCGTGGTCCTCGTCAGTCGCGAGCTTCGAGCGGTCCGTGGCGGCGGGGACACTGCCGTGGTCGCCGCTGCAAAACAGTTTGGCGTCGGCTCGCTTTTCGTCACGGCGCCGCTCTTTGTGGCGGTTGCGTTGGTCGCCTATTGGTATGAGCCGCCGCAGATGGAGAACGAGTTCCCGGCCGATTACAGTTATCTCTATGGCCAGGACCGGCCGTTCGCACCCAGCCTCGCACGTACGAGCACAGGCCTGGCGTTCGATGCCCGGTCGATGAGCGGGTCGGAGTCCTGCGGCACCGCACGATGTCATGAGCAGATCGTGAAGGAGTGGAAGGTGAGTGCCCACCGGTATTCTGCGATGGATGCGGCATTCCAATCCGTGCAGCAGGTTATGGCCGATCAGAACGGCCCCGAGTCGACACGCTACTGCGGCGGCTGTCACGATCCCGTCTCGCTGTTCTCCGGAACCAAGAATGTCTTCACCGAGGATCTGACGAACCTCGCCGGATACCAGGAAGGGGTCTCGTGCATCGTGTGTCATGCCATCGAGGAGACCGACGTCCAAGGCAACGCGAACTACGTCATCACCCAACCTGACCGATACATGTTCGAGCTGGACGAGGGGAACACTGCCCGGTTCTTCCGAGACTTCCTCCTCCGCGCCTATCCGCGGTACCACGTGGAGACGCTTCAGCATCGGCTGTTCAAGAGCCCAGAGTTCTGCGCAGCGTGCCACAAGCAATTCATCGACGAGGAGATCAACCAGGTCGGATGGGTGCAACTCCAGAATCAGTACGACAACTGGAAGAACAGCAGGTGGAACGAGCCGGGCGACCCAACGAAGACCGTTGAATGCCGCGAATGTCACATGCCGTTGACGGAGTCCCAGGATCCCGCCAGCGGAGACCCGCTCGATTACAACCGTTCAGACCGCGATGGCAAGCATCGTAGCCATCGCTTTCTGGCGGCCAATCAGTTCATGCCGCTGGCCCTGGAGCTCGAGGGCGCCGAGGAGCACGCGGATCTGACTGAGCGGTGGCTGCGAGGTGAAATCGAGATCCCCGAGATTGCCCACAAGTGGCAACCGGGTCCCGCCGTGCCGCTGGAGCTCGTCGTGCCGGATTCGGTGAGCCCCGGAGAGACCGTGAACGTTCAGGCCGTCGTCACCAACAACAAGGTCGGTCACGATTTTCCGACGGGGCCGCTGGACATCATTCAGGCGTGGGTAGAGATCACGGTAACGGACCAGGCTGGCAACGTGGTCTTCGAGTCGGGAATGAGAGACGAGCGGCACTTCATCGAGCCCGGTTCCTTCATCTTCAAGGCAGAACCGGTGGACCAGGCCGGGAACCTGATCGACCGGCACAACCTCTGGGAGATGGTCGGGGTCCGGTACCGCCGGGCCATGTTCCCCGGAGCGTCCGACAGGGCGGAGTTCGGCTTCTCGTGTCCCGCGACGACGTTCCCTGGGCAAGACCCGACGGGCGACGCGCCCCCACCGCTCGATACGGACGCGGAATTCGCAGCACCCGGACAGCAGGCAACACTGCTGCACGTCTCGGCGAGGCTACTCTACCGGAAAGCGGACCAGTTTCTCCTCAACTTCCTGTTCGGTGAGGACGCCAACCTCACGGCCCCGATTACGGTCATGTCGGAGGACGAGAAGACGATCGTCGTGAGGCCGCAGGCCTCGGACTAGCGATGTCACCCGGGATGCCGCGGCGGCGCAGACTCCTTCTGCTGACGTCGGGCCTTGGCGCGCTGTTCGTAGCAGCGGCATCTGTCGCGGTGTGGTTCGCGTCGAGGCCGGAACCCACCTATCGACCGGGCGAGCAAGTTGCGGGACTCACCGCCGACCTCGCCCGCACGCTCCCGGCAGATCACCCACGTATCACCTTTGCCGACGTGACCCGGGACGTGGGGATCGAGTTCCAACACTTTTCAGGATACCGGTCATCACAGCTGCCGGAAGACATGGGATCCGGCGCGGCCTGGGGAGATTTCGATAACGACGGGTGGCTGGATCTCTACGTCGTCAACGAGACCGGGCCGCTCACGTTGACTGACGGCGAAGTGGCGCAGTCGCCGGCACATGCTGCGTTGTATCGCAACGCGGGCGACGGCACGTTTCGCGAGGTCAGTGCAGAGGCCGGTGTGCGGTTTCGCGGCTGGGGAATGGGCGTCGCGGCCGGAGACTACGACAACGACGGCTGGCTCGATCTCTTCGTGACAGCGTACGGCGACAACGTGCTGTATCACAACAACGGAGACGGCACGTTCACCGACAGGACGGAGGACGCTGGCCTTCGCGGGTACCCCAGTTACTGGGCAGGGGCGCGCTGGGGTGATTACGATCGAGACGGCTTTCTCGATCTGTATGTGACGGGATACGTCAAGTATCGGCATCTGGCCGATCAAGGAACGTCATCACAGTATGATGTCGAGCAGCCCGCCAGCATCAATCCGTCATCCTTCCCGCCGGAGCGGAATCTCCTGTATCACAACGACGGCGACGGGACGTTCAGCGAGGTGGCGGCGCAAGCTGCTGCCTCGGGTGGCGTGGGGCGGAGCCTCGGTGCCGTATGGGCCGACTTCGACGACGACGGATGGCCGGATCTCTACGTCGCGAACGACGTATCCGACAACGTGATGTACTGGAACCGTGGCGACGGAACGTTCAGAGACGTGAGTCTCGCCGCCCGGGTCGCGGACTATCGCGGCGCCATGGGCCTCGCGGTCGGTGACTGGGATGGAGACGCGGACTTGGACATGTTCGTGACCCACTGGATCGCACAGGAAAACGCGCTGTACAGCAGCCGTCTTTCGGACTCGCGGGCTCGTGGCTCCGACAGCCCTCAGCCGCTCGCATTCACGGACGAGGCAGACCGATATGGACTGGGCCAGGTCGCGCTCGAGTTCATCGGATGGGGGACCTCCTTCTTCGACTACGACAACGATGGGCGCCTGGATCTCTTCGTCGTCAATGGCAGTACCCTGCAGCAACAGGACGATCAACGCCTGCTCATACCCATGAGGGACCAGGTATTCTGGAATCGCGGTCCCGACGACGGATTCTATGACGTGTCGTCGGTGAGCGGTGAGCACTTCGGACGCGCGTACGTGGGGCGAGGCGCCGCGTTCGGTGACTACGACAACGACGGGGATGTCGATGTCTTCGTGGTGAACCACGGTGGCCCCGGCGTGTTGTTGCGCAACGACGGCGGTAATCGGCACCGGTGGCTCGCGGTCCGCCTCGCCGGAGATCGGAGCAACCGATCGGCCGTTGGCGCGAAGCTCCGTCTCGTCGCGGGTCCCACGGTACAGATCCGGCAAGTCGGCGCACAGAGCTCGTACCTGTCGCACAACAGTCTCGTGCAGCATTTCGGACTCGGCACGCTCCAGGCCGCCGACACGCTGGAGGTCAGATGGCCCAGTGGAGTGCGCCAGGTCGTCGTGGGGCCTGCCTCCAACCAGATCCTGCAGGTCTCTGAACGAGCGGCGACGCAGGCGGCTGCCGCCAATACGAGATGAAGCGCGTCGCAGGCTTTCTCGTTGCGGTCGGGATGCTCTTTGCCGCAGTCACGGTCTTGAAGCGCGACTCGGGCACGGCGTCCAACTCCGCCGATTCTACCGTGGTATCTGCCGAGGAGCGCGATCGTATCCGGCGATTTTGGGATACGTACCGCCGGGCCACCGACCGCCGGGTCGCAGGGCAATCACAGGAAGCGGCAGACGAGTATACCCGTGCGTTGGCACTCGAACCCGAGCATCGAGACGCCCTGTACTATCTGGGCAATATGGAGTTCGACCTCGGGAACCTGGCAGCCGCCGAGCAGGCGTGGCAGCGGCTGATCGAGATCGACCCGACCAGCGCCCGTGCACACTCACAGCTGGGGATGCTGTACTTCTGCGTCGGCGAAGAGGAGCCTCTCCAGCACGACAGAGCCGTGGCGGAGTTCCAACGAGCGGCGGCAATCAACCGCGAGGAGACAGGCCCGCTGCTGAGTCTGGGCGAGATCGCCCTGGTCCAAGAGGACATGGAAACCGCGCTCGACTATTTCGATGCCGTCATCGGGTCGAACTACTCGAGCGTGGAGGCGCACTTCTACAAGGGCTACATCGCATGGAAGTCGGGGGCGCCGGCGCAGGCGTCGGAGCTCTTGGCAGCAGCAACCCATCACGCACGGCCGTCAGCGCCCACAGGAGATGTACCGGGGGAGGGCGATACGCGAGCCGGGACCGCTCCCATGGTGCGCGCGCCCACCAGGTGCGGGGCGATGCGGGCTCACGTAGACGAACTCGCGGGGCTGGACGCGGAGGTGACCCGTCACGTCGGACCGGTCTATCGCGCGTTCGATGAGCTGCTGCAGGAAGTGCGGAAGAAGCTCCCCTAGGTCGTAGTGCGCGTCGGCGCACAGTACCGACGTGAGTGAACAGGTGCGGGGCACATCCGTCATGGCAATGATCAACCAGACCGGATCCCGGGCTCCCCGTCGCGGCACCTCGGTGTCCCGAATGGTGGCCCGCCGCCTGCTCGGCCTGGCTGGCTGGCAGGTGGAGGGCGAGTTGCCCGACTGCCCCAAGTTCGTGGTGATCGTCGCGCCCCACACGTCGAACTGGGACTTCGTGATTGGTATTCTGGCCATGTTCGCCACCGGCCTGCGGGCCAGCTGGCTGGGCAAGCACACGATCTTCCGGTTCCCACTTGCCCCCGTGCTCCGCTGGCTTGGCGGAGAGCCGATTGACCGCTCCGCTCCGCAGGGCACCGTGGGCACGGCCATCGATCACTTCCAGACCCGGCCACAGTGGGTGTTGGGGCTTTCCCCCGAGGGAACGCGGCGGCGGGTCAGCCGGTGGAAGACCGGGTTCTACCAGATCGCTGTGGGAGCCGGAGTGCCAATCGTGCCCGTGACGATGGACTACCGCACCCGGGTCTTGGGGATTGGGGCCCCCGTCCTGCCGGGGTCGAGCGAGGCGGTCGATATGGCGAGGCTCCGCACACGCTTCCAAAAGGAGATGGCGAAGTACCCGGCGAAGTTCGCCGAAGACGACACATAGCTGACCGCAGTGGATCCGTCATCGCCGTCTGCCAACCTCGGCTGGACGTGTCTTACCCCAGGGTGCCATGCATTGGACGGCTGGAGTCTCCCCGGTCGAATACCAGCAACAGCGACCGCGGGCCCTGCGCGCCGATCACGAGTGATTGCTCGATGTCCGCCGTCTTGGACGGCCCGGAGATGAACGCGCCGTAGCCGAACGGCCGTCCGGCGAGCGCCGCATAGGCCGCGTGCATGTCCGGCATCAGATCGTTCGGCGCGAGCAGCAACACGAGGTGCTCGGCCACGAACGGGAGCGCGCGATGGGGGAGGTGTTCGTCGTCCACCCACACCGCGGCATTCTCTGCGACGCCGAGCCGCCCGCGCACGATTGCCAGGTGCACCTCGACCAGGTCGCCCGGTGCCGTCTCCTCCGTGACCACGAAGGTAGAATCTGGTGGCTCGTCGACCGTGGAGACGATGCGGGCGGTGTCCGGATAGTGCGACCGGATGATCGCCGCGAGGTCGCTGCCCGCCCGGCGCTCCACCCACGCTCCCCCAACTTGCTCCAGCACGGTCTTGAAGCGTGCGACCAGCTCGGTGTGTGCCCCTGCACCGAACGCCGGGATGGCGGGCAGGGGTGCCGCCTCGGCTTGGTGCGCCCGCACCGCCGCCAGGATGGCCTCGCGGCTCATCGTGAGCCCCGCTCCCGACGGTACCACTCGCGAAAGCTCTCTGCCGGTGCTACCGGCAGCTCGCGGCCGCGGCTCCACGGATTGAGACGAGGGCGATTCAGCAGACGCGGTGCGCTCCGCAGCAGCCGGCGTACGAGCCGGCCCGCACGCTCGTAGCGGGACACGTGGGCGAGCGTCGCCCCCAGCAACCGCATCCCAAGCCGCTTCCGCCGCGACACGTGGCCCCCCGCAACGGCCAACTGCCGCCAGCGGTAGAGCTGCCGGGGGATATCGATCTTGACCGGGCACACGTCGGCGCACGAGCCGCACAGGGTGGACGCGAACGGCAGCAACGCGTGCGCGGCGAGATCGAAACCGGGCGCGAGGACAGCGCCGATCGGGCCGGCCACCGTCACACCGTAGCTGTGCCCGCCGCTCCGGCGATAGACCGGACAGGTATTGAGGCACGCGCCGCAGCGGATGCAGTGGAGCGATTCGCGAAAGTCCGGCCGCCCGAGTTGCTCGGTCCTCCCGTTGTCTACGATCACCACGTGCAGCTCCGCCCCCGGACGCGGGGCGACGTAGTGCGACGTGTACGCCGTGACCGGCTGGCCGGTGGCGCTGCGCGCGAGGAGCCGCAGGAAGACGCCGAGGTGCTCCGTGCGCGGGATCACCTTATCGAGTCCCATGCAGGCGATGTGCAGCGGCGCCAGATGTGCGCCGAGGTCGGCGTTCCCTTCGTTCGTGCAGACGACCATCGCCCCGGTCTCCGCCACGGCGAAGTTGACGCCGGTGATGGCGGCGTCCGCGGCAACCAGGGCGCCACGCAAATGGTGGCGCGCGGCTTCGGTGAGGTACGCCGGATCGGGATCGTCCCGCGCTCCGATCGTGCGGTGAAACAGTGCCGCCACCTCTTCCTTCTTCCGGTGGATCGCCGGCATGACGATGTGGCTTGGCTCCTCGTCCGCGAGCTGCACGATGCGCTCGCCGAGGTCGGTCTCGACGACCTCGACGCCGTGCTGCTCGAGGAAGGGATTGAGGCGGCATTCCTCGGTGAGCATGGACTTGCTCTTCACGAGCCGTCGCACGCCCCGGGCGCGCAGGATGCCGAGCACGATGCCGTTGTGCTCGGCGGCATCACGCGCCCAGTGTACCACCACGCCGTTGCGCGTTGCCCGCTGCTCGAACTCCTCGAGGTAGTCTGCGAGGTGGCTCACGGTATGCCGCTTGATGGCGGACGCGAGGTCGCGCAGCGCTTCCCACTCGGGCACGGCGTGCGCCGCGAGGTCGCGCCGCTGCCGCACGAACCAGAGTGCCTGATCGTGCCACGCCGTACGCTCGGCATCACGCACGAAGGTTGCTGCCGCGTCCGCGTGGGTCGTGGGATTCATGGGATCACGCCGCCGTGCCGTTCAGGATCTCGGCCACGTGCATCACGCGGATGGGTAGGCGTTGGCGCCGGATGATCCCGTCGAGGTGCATGAGGCACGACATGTCCCCGCTGGTGATCACCTCGGCGCCGTGACGCTGGTGATCGCGCACCCGGTCGAGGCCCATGCGCGCGGAGACGGCTTCTTCGGTGATCGAGAACGTGCCGCCGAAGCCGCAGCACTCGTCGAACCGGTCGAGATCGATGAGCTCGATTCTCTTCACGCGCTCGAGCAGTGTGCGCATCACGCCGCCTGGCCGATCGCTCAGCTCGGACGATGTAGCGAGTCGCAGCCCGCGCTGCGCGTGGCACCCGACGTGCACCCCGACGCGGTGCGGGAAGACGACGTCCGGATCCTCGATCCTCAGCACTTCGACCAGGAACTGGCACAGCTCGTACACGGCGGCACGCACGCGTCGCACGTCGTCCGTCTGCTCGAGCACGTCGTAGTGATGCCGCACATGATGGACGCAGCTGCCGGACGGGGAGACCACGTAGTCGTATCCGGCGAACGCCCGGACGAACCCGCCCGCCGTCTCCAGCGCATCGCGCTCGCAACCGGCATTCGCCATCGGCTGGCCGCAGCAGGTCTGCTCGGGCGGAAACTCGACCGTGAGGCCGTGCCGCTCCAACAGCTCGAGCGTGGCGCGTGCCACCTGTGGGTAGAACTGATCGACGTAACAGGGCACGAAGAGCGCGACGCGGCCTCGCATGGCGCGGCTCAGGTGACGAGGCGGTCGAGGTGCACGTACCCGCCGTCCACCAGCAGATGCTCGCCCGTGATGTGGCCCGCCTGGGGTGAGAGCAGGAACACCACCATCGCGGCGACCTCCTCCGGCCTGGTCATCCGCCGTCCCAGCGGGATCTTGGCCGTGATCGTCGCGAGCCGCTCCTCGGGGCTCGGCGATCCCTGGATCCACCGCCGGTACTGTGGCGTCATCGTCTCGGCCGGGACAACGGCGTTGACGCGAACGCCGTGCGGCAGCAGATCGACCGCCCACTCTCGCGTCAACGCGAGGACGGCCCCCTTTGCCGCGGCGTAGCCCGAGGTCCCGCCCTGTCCCGTCAGTGCCACCTTCGACGCGACGTTCACGATCGCACCGTTCGCTTCCTTGAGCGCCGGAAGCACAGCCTGCGCCATCTCGAAGTAGTGCACCAAGTTGCGTTGCAGCGACAGGGTGAACGCCTCGGTGGTTCCGCCCTCCAGAGCCACGCCGTCGTTCACTCCGGCGTTGTTCACGAGCCCGTACGGCGCGCCGGCAACCCGAGTTGCCTGCGCTGCCGCGACCCGGCATGCGCTCGACTCCACGAGGTCGCACACCACCAGCTCGCAGCGACGACCCTCGGCTGCGAGCGCGTCGCACAGCAGCCGTCCCGCCGCCTCGTCCCGGTCCACGATCACGGGGATCGTCCCCTCGGCGGCGAGCGTGCGCACGACGGCCTCACCGATGCCCTGCGCACCACCCGTGACCACCACGGTTTTGCCTGCAAGCGCGAGATCCATGTCAACCCACCAGGGAGGAAGTCAACGTTCGAGTCCGTAGAACCGGACGGCAGTGCCGCCGAACAGAACGTCCCGTTCGTTTGCGGACAGGTGAGCGGCGTAGCTCTCGATCAGCTCCACCACGCGAGCGTAGTCCGCCGCGAGGAGGCACACCGGCCAGTCGGAGCCGACCATCAGGCGTCCGGCGCCGAACGCCTCAAATACCACGTCGAGGTACGGACGCAGATCGTCGGGGTGCCAGCCCACCCAATCCGCTTCCGTGACGAGTCCGGACACCTTGCACCACACGTTCGGACACCGCGCCAGCTCTCTCATCTGCTCGGCCCAGGGTTGCATTACTCCCTCGCGGATCCGCGGCTTCGCGAGGTGATCCACCACGAAGGGCTGATCGGAGAGTCGCTGTACGAGCGTGAGCGCGGCGGGGAGCTGGTGCGCGTAGACGAGGATGTCGTAGGTGAGTCCGAACTCGTGCAACTGCCCGATGCCACGCACCACGTCGTCCCGCGTCAGAAAGTCGTCCGGTTCCGCCTGCGCGACGTGCCGCACCCCGCGGAACCGCTCGAAGGCGGAGAAGTGCTCGAGCCGGTCCGGCATATCGGGGGCCCTGAGGTCGACCCAGCCGACGACGCCTCGGATGAACGGGTGCCGCTCGGCGAGTGCCAGCAGGAACTCGGTCTCGCGCTCGGACTGATCCGCCTGCACGGCGACGGTACCGTCGATCCGGCTCCCCTGGAGCTGCGCCTCCAGCTCCCCGGGGAGAAAGTCGCGCCGGAGCACGGACATCTCCTCCGTGATCCAGGTGTCGCGCAACGGGTCGTAGTGCCAGAAATGCTGGTGTGCGTCGATCCGGGTCACGGTGCGGCCCGCTCCGGCCCCCCGTACGCGACCGCGCGCTGCCGTTGCGTGCCGAGCCCGTCGATGCCCAGCTCGACGACGTCGCCGGGCTTCAGGTAGCGCGGCGGCGTGAAGCCGAGTCCCACGCCCTGGGGCGTGCCGCTGGAGATGACGTCGCCGGGGAGGAGCGTCATGAACCGGCTCAGGTAGCTGACGAGGGCGGGCACGCCAAAGATCAGGTCCGACGTGTTGCTGTCCTGCACGCGCTCGCCGTTCACGGTGAGCCACAGCCGCAGCCCGTGCGTGTCGAGGCCCTCGTCGCGGGTGGCGAGGAACGGGCCGATGGGCGCAAAGGTGTCGAAGCTCTTGCCCTTCACCCACTGGCCGCCGTGTTCGAGCTGCCACTCCCGCTCGCTGTAATCGTTGTGCAGCGCGTACCCCGCCACGTGCTCGAGCGCCAGCTCCTCGGGCACGTCGGTCGCGCGCCGCCCGACGATGATCGCCAGCTCGACCTCCCAGTCGGTCCGGGTGGACCCGGGCGGGATGATCAGGTCGTCATCGGGGCCGCACAGTGCCGTGGTGGACTTGAAGAACACGACGGGCTCGGCGGGCATCTTCGCGCCTGTCTCGCGCACGTGTCCCTCGTAGTTGAGCCCGATGCACACGATCTTGGACGGTCGTGCGATACAGGGACCGAGCCGTACCGTCTCCTCGACCGTCGGGCAGCGTGACGCTTGCTCCGCGATCCAGCGCTCGAGGCGCCCGAGGCCGTCGGCGGCGAAGAACGCCTCGTTCCAGTCCTCGCCGAACGCGCCCACGTCGATACGACGGCCGTCGGGCAGCATGACACCCGGGCGTTCTCGGTCGCGCTCGCCGAACCGGATCAGCCTCACGGAGCCTCCGCGTTCAGGTGTTGAGCCTGAGGAACCCACCGTCGATCGGGTAGTCAGTACCGGTGGCGAACGCCGCCTCGTCCGAGCAGAGGTACAGCGCGAGATCTGCGATCTCCTGCGGCGTTCCCATCCGGCCGATCGGTTGCGTCGCGGAGAGCTTGTCGAACATCTCCTGCTCGCGCCCAGGGTAATTGTCGCGGAGGAACCCGTCCACGAAGGGCGTGTGCACCCGCGCCGGCGACACCGAGACGACGCGGATGCCGTGCGCCGCGTAGTCCTTCGCCACGGAATACGTCATCGCGAGCAGGGCGCCCTTGGACATCGAGTACGCGAAGCGCTCTGCGATGCCGACCGACGCCGCCACCGACGCCATGTTGAGGATCACGCCGCCGCCCTTCTCTTTCATGCTCCCGATGCAGGCGTGCATGCAGTGGTAGACACCCTTCACGTTCACTCGATAGACGCGGTCGAAGTCGTCTTCCGCGGTCTGCTCCAGGCTGCCGACGTGCGCGATGCCCGCGTTGTTGACGAGGATGTCGATGCCGCCATCTCGCAGGATCTCGCCGAACGCGCGCTCGACATCGGTCCCGTCGGATACGTCGCAGCGGTGGGCCACGGCGGCCTCTCCGCTCTCGACGATCTCACGGACCGTCTCCTCGGCGGCTCCCTGGTTCACATCCACGACGTGGACCGCCGCCCCACGTGCGGCGAACGTGCCGGCAATCGCCCGGCCGATGCCGCTGGCGCCGCCGGTCACGACGGCGCGCCTCCCGTCCAGCCGAAACACGTCTCTGCTCACGGTGGGGCTCCTTGCTGTCACGTCGAGAACCTGCCGTGCCCGGTGGGAAGGTGCAGGCGACGGCAGGTGGGGTCAATCCAACCCGCGATCCGATTCCGCTACGGACGCCCGGTCCAGGCACTTCCGCCGGGATACTCGTGGTCACGCACGGACTCCGGCTTCATGGCGATGCTGTAGCCCGGCGCGGTGGGTACCACGTAGCGCCCGTTCCGGATGACGACCGGATCCAGGAAGTGCTCGTGGAGGTGGTCGACGTACTCGACGACGCGGCCCTCCAGCGACGCGCTCACGCACAGGTAATCGAAGATCGCGAGGTGCTGCACGTACTCGCACAGGCCCACGCCGCCGGCGTGAGGGCAGACGGGGACACCGAACTTCGCCGCCATCAGCAGGACGGCCAGCACCTCGTTCACCCCCCCCAGGCGGCAGGCGTCGATCTGGCAGAAACCGATGGCGCCGGCCTGCAGGAGCTGCTTGAACATGACCCGGTTGTGGCACTGCTCCCCCGTGGCCACTCCGATCGGCGCGACGGCTCTCGCGATGGCGGCGTGGCCCAGCACGTCGTCGGGGCTCGTGGGCTCCTCGATCCACCACGGATCGAACCGGGCCAACTCCCGCATGCTGGCGATGGCCTCGTCCACGTCCCAGCGCTGATTGGCGTCCAGCATGAGCCGCCGTTCGGGGCCTATCTCCTCACGGACGAGCGCGCAGCGGCGGACATCGTCCTGCAGGTCGTCCCCGACCTTGATCTTGAAATGCGACCAGCCGGCGGCAACGCCCTCGCGGCAGAGGCGCCGGATCTCGTCATCCGGGTAGCCCAGCCAACCTGCCGACGTCGTGTACGCTGGGTAGCCCTCGCGCTCCAGCTCCGCCTCCCGCGCTCCGCGCGTGGGTGCATTCCGCCGCAAGATGGCCAGCGCCTCCTCCGGGGTGATCGCCTCGGTGATGTAGCGGAAGTCGATGCAGGCTACCAGCTCCTCCGGCGTCATGTCGGCGAGGAGCTGCCACAGCGGTTTCTCCTCCACCTTGGCGTACAGATCCCACACCGCGTTCACGAGCGCCGCGGTGGCGAGGTGGATCACGCCCTTCTCCGGCCCCACCCAGCGGAGTTGCGACTCGCTCGTCAGCCGCCGCCAGAACCCGCGCATGTCGCGCCGGATCGTCTCGAACGAGAGCCCGGTCACCAGCGGTGCCAGGGCCCGGACGGCCGCGACGCACAACTCGGTGCCGCGTCCGATGGTGAATGTGAGCCCGTGCCCCTCGATCCCGTCCGGCCGGTCGGTTCGGAGGATCACGTACGCGGCCGAGTAGTCGGGATCCGGGTGCATCGCGTCGGATCCGTGTCGGCCGCGCGAGGTGGGGAAGCGGATGTCCAGAGCGTCGATGCCGGTGATCGTCACCATGTCACGGTAGCGCGGCGCTGATCTTGAACACATAGGCGTAGGGGCTCGGCATCTCGCGCGGCGACATGAGCGGTGGCGAGAAGACCACGGATTGTCCGTCCACGTGCCATTCGACGGATCGCTCGTAGCCCAGCAGCGTGACGGTGAGGTCTTCGCCGGGGTCGAGCCCATCTATCCGAACGTCTCCCTCGGGCCATTCCAGAACGTGGGCGTACAGAGTCGTCCCGTCCCGCGTGTAGCGCACCGCCGGGCCGCTGCCGGTACCCCACGGCTGCGTGCCGAAGATCGCCTCGCCGTTGCTCGCCAGCCACGATCCGATGTCCCGCAGTCGCTGCTGCATGATGACGGGAATCCGCCCGTCGGCGGTGGGCCCGACGTTGAGCAGGAGATTCCCGCCCCGACTGACGACGTCGATCAGTTCGTGGACAAGTTCCTTCGATGTCCGGTAGTGGTTGATGTTCTCGGCCCGATTGAACCCGTACGAGCGCCCCATGCCCCGGCTTTCCTCCCACGGGTGCCCGGCACCGATCCCTTCCACGTCCTGATACTCGCTGGAGTAGTAGTCTCCGTGATTCCCGGGCATACCTCTGGCCCACCTGTCGTTGACCACCACCTCGTCCTTGTTCGGCGCGTCATTGTAGAGCCACGCGAGGAATTTCTTGGTCTTCCAGAAGTCCTCGTCCTCGTCCCACTCGCCGGCGTCCGCGAAGATCACGGCCGGCTGATACTCCGTCACGAGCTCCTCGAGCTGTGGGATGACGTGGTCGTCGACGTACCGATCGAGCGGAATACCGTACGCGTCCATGGTCTCCTGCGCGATGAAGCGCCCACTTGGCGTACGATGGGTCCGATTGGTTTCCCATTCGATCAAGGAATAGTAGAGACCCATCCGCAGGCCCTGCTTCCGCACCGCCTCGGTGAGCTCGCCTACCAGGTCGCGCTTCGGCCCGACATCCATGCTGTTCCAGTCCTGCTTGAAGGGACTCTTCGTGGGCCAGAGACAGAAGCCGTCGTGATGCTTGCTGGTGAGGACGACGTACCGGGCCCCGGACTCGGCAAACAGTTCCGCCCAGACGTCCGCGTCGAACAGCTCGGCCGTGAACAGAGGGCCGAAGTCGCGGTACGCGAAGTCGGCACCGTAGATCCGGTCGTGGAAGTCCTCATCCCCCCGCAGCTCGCCCATCACACGCGCGTAGTACCATTCCGCATACGAGGCATACCTCCCCTCGCGCACCCTGATCCAGGACGGCACGGAGTACACGCCCCAGTGAATGAAGATGCCGAACTTCGCGTCGGGAAACCACGCAGGAATCGGGCGACTGTCCAATGACTCCCACGTCGGCTCGTAGACCTGCGCAACCGATGGGGAGGCCCACACCGGATGCAATACCATCAGGACCAGCAAACCGATCGCGCAAGATGAAGATCTCCTCACGGAGCCACCTCTCATACGGGAGTGTGTGTCCGGTCCGAAACGTCCGCGTTGGCGGAGTACTGGCGCCCAAGATACATCCCGACGACTTTATCCTGCCAGGTGGGCAGAGACGGCTCGCCAGACACCTCCGGAGCGGATCTGACTGATGGGGCTCTCACGTCGTGACTTCATGGAACGTGTGCTCTGGGGCAGTGCGGCCCTGTATCTGCCTGGGGAGCGCTCCGAGCGCGGAGGCCCGGTGCCGCAGGCCACGGCCTCGATCCTGTGGTATCCGCAGCCCGCCACCGAGTGGAACGAGGCGCTGCCGGTCGGCAACGGCCACTTGGGGGCGATGGTCTTCGGTGGGGTGGTGCGGGAGCGACTCCAGCTCAACGTGGACTCCCTGTGGGCAGGGAGTCCCCTGGAGCGCGAACGCGAGGTGGATCGCGGCGATCTGGCGCTGGCGCGCCGCTTGTGGTTTTCGGGCGACGTGGTCGAGGCTCAGCGTATCATGCAGGACAACTTCATGAGCGAGCGCCTCATTCGGAGCCATCAGACACTCGGGGATCTCTTCATCGATCTTGGCCTTCAGCGCTACGTGGACTATCGGCGCTCGCTGGACCTCCGTGATGGGATCGCGCGCACAGAGTGGACCGTTGGTGGGCAGCGCGTGCTCCGTGAGGTGTTCGCGACGAACCCGCACGACGTGATCGTCGTGAGGCTCGAGGCGCCGGATGCCTCTGCGTTCGAACTCCGGCTCACCCGTCCCGAACTGCCGGACGGTTCGATTGAGTACGACGGCGATCGCATCATCATGACCGGGCGCGCCGCCAACGAGGGCCATCCGGGTGTGCGCTTCGCCTGCGTGGTCGGAGTCAGACGGGAAACCGAGACCGCGACCACGCTCCTGATCGGTGCTGCAACCGACTACGCCGGAGACACTCCGCTCGCAGTGGCTCGCTCACGTGTCGAGGCAGCATCCGGCCTGGACTACCCTCGCCTGAAGGCCGTTCATGTTGCGGAGCACCGCGGACTGTTCGACAGGGTCTCTCTTGATCTCGGATCGAACGATCGGGTTGCGCAACCGACGGATGTGCGGCTGGCAGACCTGCGGACGGGGGTGGACGACCCAGCGCTGTTCGCCCTCTACTTCCAGTTCGGACGGTACTTGTTGATGGGATCCTCCCGGCAGGGTACCCTGCCCGCCAATCTTCAGGGCATCTGGAATGAGCACATCGCGGCTCCGTGGAACGCCGACTACCACCTCAACATCAACATCCAGATGAACTACTGGGTGGCCGAGGCTGCGAACTTGTCGGAGTGTCACGAGCCGTTCTTCGACATGGTGGATGAGCTGGTCGTGCGCGGCCGCAAGACCGCCCGCGATCTCTACGGATGTCGGGGATGGGTCGCGCATCACACGACGGACGCCTGGTGGTTCACCGTTCCCATCGGTCGCACCGTGTGGGGATTGTGGCCGCTGGGAGGTGCCTGGTGCTGCCGGCATCTGTTCGAGCACTGGCAGTTCACCGGCGACCAGGAGTTCCTCCGCCGGCGTGCGTTCCCCGTCATCCGCGAAGCCGCCCTCTTCTTCCTGGACTATCTGACGGAAGACCCGGAGACTGGCAGGCTCGTGAGCGGCCCGTCCACCAGCCCAGAGAACACGTTCATCACCAGTGATGGAGACCGGGCCGACGTCGGGATGGGGAATGCGATGGACCAGCAGATCGTGTGGGATCTGTTCACCAATCTCATCGAGGCCGCCGATGCCGTCGGTGCAACCGATGACGACGTGGTCACACGAGCTCGGCGTGCGAGAGCGCGACTGCATGGCCCCATGATCGGGGCTGACGGTCGGATGATGGAGTGGTCCCGCCCGTTCGGCGAAGCCGAACCCGGTCACCGGCACATGTCGCACCTCTACGGCCTGCACCCTGGTCGGCAGTTTACCCCAGGAGACACTCCCGAGATCATTGATGCGATCGAGAGATCGCTCACGTATCGGCTGGAGCACGGGGGAGGTCACACCGGGTGGAGTCGGGCGTGGATGATCAACTTCTATGCGCGCCTGCACGATCCGGCGAGCGCCAACCATCATCTCCGTGAGCTCCTGGTGCAGTCCACCCTCGCGAACCTCTTCGACAACCACCCGCCATTTCAGATCGACGGCAACTTCGGTGGCGCGGCGGGCATCGCCGAGATGCTCCTGCAAAGCCACGCCGGGTACATCAACCTTCTCCCCGCCCTCCCGATCGAATGGCGTCGCGGTTCGGTGCGAGGTCTCCGGGCGAGGGGAGGCTTCGACGTGTCCATGCGCTGGGCGGGCGGCGAGCTCGTCGACGCCACAGTGGTCTCGCGGCTCGGTAACCACCTGTCGGTGCGCTACGCCGGCAGAGAGGTCGGACTCGACACCGCAGCCGGTCGAAGCTACATCTTCACACCCGACCTCAGGATTCGTTGATGGTTGCCAGCCGGTGCAGTACGGTTGCCACCTGCTTCGACGAAGAGATCGAGTAATCCGGTATCCAGGAGAGGCAGCGATGCTCAAAGGCATATCCCCCTGTCTGAGTCCGGAGCTGCTCAAGGTGCTCGCGGAGATGGGGCACGGCGACGATGTCGTGCTGGCCGACGCCCACTTTCCCGGCCACTCCGTGAACGCGCGGACGCTCAGGGCCGACGGGGTGTCGATGGTGCAGATGCTCGATGCGATCCTCCCCCTCTTCGCGCTGGACAGCTACGACGACCACCCGCTCCTGATGATGCAGGCGGTCGAGGGCGACGCGCTCGACCCGGCCGTCGAGCGGGACTACCTGACGGCGATCCGTGCGCACGCTCCCGAGGCGCCGGATCCCGTCCGGATAGACCGGTTCGCCTTCTACGACCGCGCCAGGCAGGCCTACGCCGTGGTGATGACGGGCGAGTTGCGGAAGTACGGCAACGTGCTGCTCACGAAGGGCGTCACGCCATGACACAGGCGGCCACGCCCGTCGCTCCGAAAGACGCGGCGGGTGCCCCGCGCGTGATCGCGAGTGACATCCTCGTCCCGTTCGCACTCATCACCATCCTGTTCCCGCTCTGGGGGTTCGCCAACGACGTCACCAACCCGATGGTGAAGGCGTTCTCGCGGATCCTCATGATGAGCAACTTCGAGGGGTCGCTGGTGCAGTTCGCCTTTTACGGCGGCTACTTCGCCATGGCCTTCCCCGCGGCGCTGTTCATCAAGCGCTATTCCTATAAGGCGGGAATCCTCGTGGGACTGGGGCTGTACGCGGGAGGCGCGCTGCTCTTCATCCCGGGCAGTCTGGCCATGGTGTTCTGGCCGTTCCTCGTGGCCTATTTCATCCTCACCTGCGGGCTCTCGTTCCTGGAGACGGCGGCTAACCCCTACGTCCTGGCGATGGGCTCCCCGGAGACGGCGACCCGGCGCCTCAACTTTGCGCAGTCATTCAACCCGATGGGCTCGCTGCTCGGAATGTTCGTCGCACAACAGCTCATCCTGGCGCGGCTCAACCCAGCGACGGCAGGCGAGCGCGCGGCCCTCGGCGCGGAGCAGCTGCGTGCCGTGACGGCACAGGACCTCGCGGTGGTGCGGGTGCCGTACGTCGGGATCGCGTTCGTCATCGCCGTGGTGTTCGCCGCAATCGCGCTGACACGGATGCCGAAGTACGGTGAGGACGACCGGTCGCTCGACGTCGGCCCGACGCTGCGCCGTCTGCTTGCCAACCGACGGTACGTCGAGGGTGTCGTCGCCCAGTTCTTCTACGTCGGCGCCCAGATCATGTGCTGGACGTTCATCATCCACTACGCAACGTTGGAGCTGGGGCTGAGCGAGGTCGCGGCGCAGGGCTATAACATCGCCGCCATGGTCATCTTCGTGACGAGCCGCTTCATCTGTACGTTCCTGCTCAAGTACGTGAGTCCCGGGCGGCTGCTCATGACCCTGGCCATCGCCGGCGGCCTGCTGACGCTGGGCACCATCGTCGTTCAGGGGATGGTGGGGCTCTACTGCCTGGTGGGTGTCTCGGCGTGCATGTCGCTGATGTTCCCGACCATCTACGGCATCGCGCTGCGCGGGCTGGGGGAGGACGCCAAGCTCGGCGCGGCCGGGCTCATCATGGCCATCCTGGGTGGATCGGTGATGCCGCCGCTCCAGGGGGCGATCATCGACGTGGGGACCGTGAGCCTCGGCGCGTTCTCACTCGCGGCCGTGCGCGCGTCGTTCATGCTTCCGCTCATCTGCTTTGCGGTGATCACGCACTATGGCTGGCGCGCGGCGGGGGTGCACGGCAGCTGACACTCCGGGAGCGTGAGTGGCTCGGCCCGCCGGTCACCCACAGGGGCTCCAAGGGCGTGTGGTGGATGTCGGCCGACGCGGTAATCTCACGAAAGTGGTCGCGTTCGACGAGCCTTCGGTGGCCGTACCTGGGGCGCTTTCCGTGTCGGCGATGAACACCTGTATCTCACCATCGCACAGTACGAGAGTGACATCTGGGTGATGGATCCGGAGTGGTGAGGGGGCCGTGAGACGGTATGATGGTAGGACAGAAAGGCGGTACGACCTTCGTCCTGTCGCCCTACCGTCTGTCGGGAATGTTCAGCCGTGCGAGGATGGCGTCGAAGCGGGGATCGCTCCGGAGCGGTGCCCAGATGGGTGACCACAGGCTCTCCGCGTTGAGCTTGAAGTCGCGATTGTCGACCGCGCGATCCAGCCACACGAACGCGGAGTCGGTCTGTCCGAGGCCAAGGTGGATCCGCGCGATCTCGATGTCGGCCCCGGTCAGGGAGGGGAGGCCCTGCAGCATGCGCAGAATCTCCAGCGCCTCGCCGGTGCGACCCGTGCGGGCATAGGCGAATCCCAACAGACCCTGTGTGTGCGGTGGCCCCCCCGTGGCTCGCGCGGCCTCGAGCTGGACCACCGCCGCAGAATCCCGACCGAGGTACAGCAGCGCCGCGCCGGAGAGCCACCGCGCCACGTAGGTGTCGGGCGCGAGCTCCACCGCCCGGCGTCCTGCCCGCAGCGCCTCCTCCGTATGGCCGGCGATGGCCAACGCGCTGCTGAACGACGAGGCCATGACGGCCGACACCGGGTCCAGCTCGCTGGCCCGCCGCAGCTGGGTCACCGCCGAATCGATCTGGCCCAGAATCAGCAGCTCCTCGCCGTACCACTGGTGCGCCGACGCGTACTCGGGATCGAGCCGAATCGCCGTGCGGAAATCACGCTCGGCATCGGCCCAGCGCCAGGCGTTGAGCAGCATGCTGCCACGCGACGCGAACGCGGCCGCCAGGGTGGAGTCGAGCGCGATCGCTCGATCGGCCGCCTCCAGCCCGAGGGGCAGGATTGAATCCGGGGGCACCGGCGCGTAGTAGGGTAGCACCCCGTACGCTTCCGCCAATCCGGCGTGCGCCGCGGCGAACGTCGAGTCGCGGTCAATCGCGCTCTGGAAGTACTCGATGGACTGCCGGAGTGACTGCTCGCCCCGCTTCGCGAACAGGTACCGACCGCGCAGGTACTGGTCGTACGCCTCGAGATCGCGGGTGCCCTCACGTGATTCGACGGCGAGGTCGCGATCGCCAAACCGCGCCCGCAGGGCTGCGACGATGGCCTGGGCGATGCTGTCCTGCACGGCGAAGATGTCGCTCATGCCGGCCTGGTAGGTCTCCGACCACACCGTGAACCCGTCGTTCGCATTCACCAATTGGGCCGTCAGGCGCAACTGGTTCCCGCTCCGCCGCACCGTGCCTTCCAGCAAGGTCGACACCCTGAGGTCCCGGCCGATCTGCTCGGGTGATGCGCTCTCTCTCTGATAGGCAAACACGGCCGTGCGCGACGCCACGCGCAGACCCGGCACCCGCTGCAGGGCACCAATCAGCTCGTCGGTCATGCCGTCGGCGAAGTACATGTCGGCCGTATCACCACTGACGTTGACCAGCGGCAACACCGCGATCGACTTCTCGACCGCCGCGGAGCCGGCCGACCCCGATCGCATCGCGAAGAATGCGGTCACAGCGACGATTGCGGCGACGAGCACCACCGAGATCGTTCCCATGCGGCGGCGGTAGCTCACGGCAGGGCGCCAGGTGCCCGTGCGGATCTCCGGATCGTCCAGTGCGCTCACGATCGTCGCCGCGCTCTGCGGGCGCCGGTCCGGGTCTTTCTCCAGGCACGCCATGACGAGGTCCCGCAGACCTGCGGGGACGTCCTCCCGCTCGAGTCGAGGCGGAGCTTCGACGAGGTGTGCGGCGATCAGGGCGGAGAAGGGCTTCCCGTGGAAGGGGGGCTGCCCGGCCAACATCTCGTAGGCGGTGATGCCCAGGGAGTAGATGTCCGCGCGCCGGTCGATCTCGCTGTCGCCAGCGGCCTGCTCGGGGGCCATGTACGCCGGGGTGCCGAGCGACATTCCGGCCTGGGTGAGCGTTTCGGCGTCCGCCTCCGCATCGGATTCCCGAGCGGACCGTAGCGCCTTGGCCACCCCGAAGTCCGTGAGCGCGGCCGCACCGTGCGACAGCAGGATGTTGTCGGGCTTCACGTCGCGGTGCACAATGCCGCGATCGTGGGCATACGCGAGGGCACGGAGGACATCCTGCAGCACGCCGATCGTTTCGGCGACGGGAAGCGGGCCCGACGCCAGTCGCTGCCGCAGCGACTCGCCCTCGACCCACGGCATGATGAAGTAGGGCAGCCCCTCGACCACCCCCGCGCTCAGCACGCCCACGATGTGCGGGTGCTGCAGGCCGGCGGCGACCATGATCTCCCGGTTGAATCGCTCGACCGACACGTCGCCGCGCAGGTGTTCGGCCAGGACCTTGACGACGACCCGTCGATCGAGCGTCTTGTCGTGCGCGACGAAGACACGCGACATCCCGCCCCCGCCGAGCTCCCGCTCGACGGTGTACGCGCTGCCCAGCGCCCGATCCAGTTGTTCGCTCAGTCGGTCCACGCGGTGCCCCCTGCGGCCGTCAATCTACCCGATTCGGCGTGGCAGGTGAGAACCGTCTCTCCCCGTCCCCAGGCGGTCGTCCGGACCCGGAGCTCGCAGGCGACCGTTCCGTGTCCAGTCGGTCATGGCGAGCCCGCCGCTGGCAATTCACCTCGCGATAGCTTGACGGATGATCCATCTGCCCTACACTGACGTTGTTGGGGCTCGTCTTCTTCGGGAGACGTTGGGTGGACCTTACCCATAACGAGGGTGCCTGCGGCAAGAAGGGAGGGAGGATAACGTGCAAGACAGACCCCGGTGGCCGATGGTGGTCGGGACCGTCGGCATCGTTGTCGCCATCGTCTTGCTCATCGACACCGTCGATGACGTGATGACGCTGCGGTGGACGGCCGAGGATTGGCGCATGATCTTCGCGCCGAACGTCGCCGATCTGATCGCGCGCTCGATGCCGCCGGTCGCGTGGCGCGTATTCGCCGCCGCGGCCCAGACCGGACTTGCAGTGCTCCTGATCGTCGGGTCCATCGGACTGCGGCGTCACCGCCCTGTCGGAGTCTCGCTGTGCCGGCTCTGGTCGTGGCTTGCGATCGTGTGGGTCGTGGTCCAGATGGCTCGCGGCGCGCTCTGGTTGCGGCAGCTCGGGGGGGAGGTGCCGGTGCTTGGTGCGGTGAGCTCGCAGGCGTATGCGCTGATGGGAGTCGCCCTCGCGGTCGCGATCCTGCTCGCGTTCCCCGTGTTCCTGCTCGTCTGGTTGTCGAAGGCGGCGGTGCGCGCGGAGTACCAAGCCTGGGCCGGCTGAGATCCCCATGGTCACCTAGCTACGGCCTAATCGCCCACTGCGCAGGCCTGCCCTTCGGCTGCAGCTTCCCGTCCACGATCCGCCGGCCGAACTCCAGGCATCGTGTCACGGCTTCTTCTTGGGTGGGATAAGACCTTGGGCGAGCGGCAGCGCCGGACGCCCGTGTCACCGCCCACGGAGGTGATGCGCACCTGGAGCGTCCACCCGTGTGGGTCGCTCGTGCGTCTGGTGGTCGGCTCGATCAGGTGTCCGTTGTACTCGAACTTCGGCTCATTGTTCTCCCTGGTCGAGGTCGTCTGCTTTCTCTTCTTCGCGGGCTTGCGCCCGTTCCTCCTTGCGCTTGGCACGCTTCTCCTGCTTGGCCTGACGCTTCTCACGCTTGGCCGCTTCTCGTTTGCGCTTGGCTGCCGACAGTGGGCCACGTCTTGCCATGCTCAGCCTCCGTTCTCATCTCGTCGAGGGATCGGCATCCGCGCGCGCGATGCCATACTCACGTATCGCCGGCCTTACGACAGCGGCACGAGGTCCAGGCTCACGAGCCCGGCGTCATAGCGCGCGGCCGCGCCCCGCGGTCACATGAACAGATGCTCGAGATTCGACAGGGACCGGCGGCAGACAGATCGAGCCAGCAACGTCGCGCCTTGACCAGCGACCCCGCCGAAGCAGCATCCGGTTGTTCGTCGGGAAGGGCCGCGCTCACCGAGCGGTCCGTGTGGCAATGCCGAGGACGACTGCCGTGGAGACCTCGGCACCACAGGTGCGACGGTGAAGAACCAGGGGCAGAGCGCTGCTCCTCGCAAAGGAAAGAGCGGGATCGCCGGTGCGGCGCATGCCCGCTTTCGAATCGGTGTCCCATGGACGACACGGCAGTGCCGCCATACATCAACCGTAGTCGGTCCCGGACACTCTGTCAAACGCGCCAACCGGTGCCGGGACGTGCCGCGCACTGCGGCTTCCCGTTCTCGTACCGGACTCGACGATCTGACCGGCGAACCAACCCAGGACGACGGCAACAACGACGTCGTGACCACCCGGTCGACGAGGCGGGAGTCGGCCGGTGTGGCCTTCAGGCGTTCCTAGCGCGACACGTCCCGCCGTGCCAGAGATCACACACGCGAGCGTCGTGACCAGACTCATCCGGAACGGAATGCCACTGGCGAGATGATTGTGGTGAGGAGCGAGAGCGCTGCGTCGGGCGGCGCAAGCTCCGATACCTCGAGTCGGTCGGGTTCTCGCGCAACCGGCCGGCCGAGCTCACGGAGGCTCTTCACCTCGTTGCCGTCGGCAGCCCGGCCAACGAAGCGCTAGTCCTCGCAACCTCTCGCTCTGCGGACGCGCCCCTAGCTTCTGCACGGCGGCAGCGAGAGGGTATGCTTGCGCGCAGTGCCCGATCTGTTCAGCCAGCTGTCCTGATGTAGTAAGTCGTTGTCGAAAAATGTGTTATGCAGTGGAGCCGGAGTGGCTTCCACCGCGAACGTGACACATGTTCACGCCGTAACACGTATTGACGATAAACGTTCCTGCGTTTATCGTTTAGGCAGGTTACAGTTGGCCGTCAGCCGGGAGCCTGGAACATGGCAGACCAGACTCGTGGAGATCCCAGGGCACGACGCTTCTTCGAGGCGGCGGAGCCGCTGCTCGAACGCTTCGGTTACCGCAAGACGACCGTCGAGGACGTCTGCCGTGCCGCCGGCATGAGCAAGCGGACCTTCTACGAGCTGTTCCGCGACAAGCACGACCTGCTGGTGCGGTGGATGGAGACGACGATCAACGACCTGACCGAGTCATGGGAAGCGAGTCTGTCGCCGGACATGGATCCGTTGCGTCGGTTGCACTCGTTCCTCGATCTGTATGTCCGGATGGTGCGCGAGCATTCGGCCTTGCGCGTTGTGGTCGAGGATCTGGACCTGATGCGTCTGCTCGGTGCGCACCTCGACCAGATACGTCTGGCGCAGCTGGGTGGGCCGGTGGACCGGATCCTCAAGGATGGCATGAGCGCCGGGCAGTTCCGCCCGTTGGATCCCCGGTCGGCCATGTGGATCGTCCTCGGGTTGCTCGATACAGTCTATCTCCTCATGCCGCGGGTGATGGAGACTCCAGGCCCCCTCGAGGACCCGATTCTCGCCGATGAGACCAGGCGGTTCATCGTGAGCGGCTTGAGAGCCACCGAGACAGACACGAGACAGGTCGGTGAGCAGAGCCGGAGTGGAATCGACAATCCCCAGGGCACATCAGGGCACACTTCACCAGAGAGATCGGAACATGCGTAGCACAACGGTATCCGCCATACTGCTGCTCACGACGGCAGCCGCGGCGTCCGGGCAGCGTTCGGCTCGGGAGATCATCGACCATGTCGATCGCATCATGCGCGGTGAGTCGAGCTACGGTGTCGCCACGATGGAGGTGGTGACCGAGAACTGGGAGCGGAGCATGACGATGGAGGTGTGGTCGCTCGGTGCCGACCACGCGCTGATCCGCATAACCGCTCCGAGAAAGGAAGAGGGCATGGCGACGCTCAGGGCGGAGGACGAGATCTGGAACTACCTGCCGCGCGTAGACCGGACCATCAAGATCCCTGCCTCCATGATGATGGGCGCCTGGATGGGCTCGCACTTCACCAACGACGATCTGGTGAAAGAGAGCAGATTGATCGAGGATTATGAGATCGCGATCAGCCACGACGGTGACCGGGATGGCGCGACGGTGTGGGAGTTCACGCTCGTGCCCAAACCGGAAGCACCGGTCGTGTGGGGTCGGATCGAATACCAGGTGCGCCAAGACGACATGATGCCGACCTGGGCACGGTACTACGACGAAGATGGAAACCTGGTTCGCACCATGACCTTCAGTGATTTCCGTGTGTTGGGTGGCCGACTCGTGCCCGCCGTGATGGAACTGATCCCGGAGGACAAGCCTGCCGAACGCACGTTGGTCCGCTATACGGAACTCGAGTTCGACATCGATATCGATGAGAGCTTCTTCTCGCTCCGGGCCTTGAGAAGCGGAGGGAGGTAGCGACGATGCGCGCAGGTCCCTGGTGGCGGATCGGCTGGCGCAACCTCGGCCGGAACCGCAGGCGAACGCTGATCACGATGGGTGGCTTGGCATTCGGCTATCTGGCCGTCGTGCTGTTGGTCGCGTGGATGGAGGGCCTCACCGCCGAGATGATCGACAGTGCCACGGGGACACTCTCGGGGCAGTTGCAGGTCCACGACCTGGAGTATCGACCCGAGCGCAAGGTCTACGACACCATCGGCGGTCGCGACGGGGCTGACGTGGAGGCGTTGGTCAGCGAAGTTGCCGCCGATCCGTTGGTCGAGGCGGCGGCGCCACGGGTCTATGCCGGTGGCCTCGTGAGCTCGGGCGAGGCGACGACTGCCGGGTTGTTGATGGGGATCGATCCAGACCTCGAGTCCCGGGTGAGCAAGATCCTGAACGCCGTCGTCGATGGCCGACCGCCGCAGGCCGGATCCAACGACATCGTCATCGGTTCCGAGATGGCGCGCCAGTTGGCTGTGGGCATCGGAGACGAGGTCATCCTGGTGGTTGCGGCGGCGGACGGGTCTATGGGAAACGATCTCTACACGGTGGCCGGCATCTTCAGCAGTGGCTTGGCCGAACTGGATGCGAGCTACGCCTTGCTGTCTCTCGTGTCGCTGCAGTTCCTGATGGCGCTCGAGCCAAGCCGAGTGCACGAGATCGCCGCGTCGGTCAACGATCCGTGGCTCGCACCTGACGCGGCCGACCGCATCGCCGCCCGGTTGGGAGCCGATGCGCTCGGGATAGAGGTGGAGCCGTGGACGCGGTTGCGCCCGGAGATGCTCGACTATGCGCAGCTGGCCCGGGCATGGAACGGAGTGATCATTTTCATTGTCTTCGCCATCGCGATCTTCGGAGTGGCCAACACGATGCTGATGGCCACGTATGAACGGCGCCGCGAGATCGCGGTCATGCTCGCGCTGGGTACCACGCCATTTGCCGTCGTGCGCTCGGTCCTGGCGGAGGCACTGTGCCTGGGCGCCATCAGTATCGCGATCGGCGCAACGCTCACGCTTCCATTGATGCTGTGGTTCTCCAATGCGCCGCCGAGTCTGAGCTGGCTCTACGGTGACTTCACGATGCTGGGAGCGTTGATCAGACCGGTATTGCGCGTCGAATGGAACCCTGGCATGTGGTTCTGGAGTGGGGTCGCGCTGCTGATCACGACTGTCGTGGCGGCGCTGTATCCCGCTGCCCGTGCTGCCCGAATACCACCCGCAGACACCCTGTCAGGTCTGTAGCATGATGTCACGTACTTCCACGATGTTGCGGCTGGCGTCACGCAACCTGCGGCGCTACCTGCGGCGCACAGCCCTCACGTCCTCGGCAATGATCGTCGGTGGCGCACTGATGATCTTCTCGTTGTCATTGGGTGACGGCGGACACGAGGATTGGATCGCGTCAGGTGCGCGTACGGGGAGTGGTCACCTGTCGATCCAGGCGCCGGGCTTCAAGACCAGTCGCAAGATCGACGACCGTCTGTCCACCGCTGCCCGTGCCGGTGCCGAGACCGCGCTTCGGCAACCGGGCGTAGCAGAGCACGTTCTCTCCGTCGTTCCACAACTGGCCATTGGTGGACTGGCGAGTTCGCCCACTGGCGCCCGTCCAGCGCAGATCATCGGAGTGGATCCCGTTGCCGAAGCGGAGTTCTCCATGCTGGACGACAAGCTGGTCGACGGCAGGTACCTGGAACCCGACGACCGGCTCGCTGCCTACGTGGGTTCCGGCATGATGGAAGCCCTCGACTTGCGGCTCGGCTCACGCCTGGTGCTGACGGCGCAGGACGCCGAGGGAGAGATCTCCGGACAACTCGTACGAGTGGTCGGTGTGTTCCGGTCCGGGGTGCCTGAGGTCGACCAGACGCTGATTCACATCCCGCTGGCTACCGGGGGCGCCTGGCTGCATTCGGGTGAGGATGTGACGACGATTGCGGTCCTGGTCGACCGGAGTCGCGCCGTGCCGTCGATCCAGCGCACGTTGCAGCGGGAATTGGCGGCCGAGATCGAGAGCGGTGAGCTCGCGGTGCTGAGTTGGCGTGAGGTCTCGCCCGAACTGAATGCCGCTATCCGGATTGACGACATGGGCAACTACATCTGGCAGGGCATCATGTTCGGCATCATCGCGCTGGGCATCGTCAACACGGTGCTGATGTCCGTCATGTATCGCAAACGCGAGTTCGGCCTGCTGCAGGCTCTCGGGTTCACGCCGCGCCAGACCGGCGGCCTGGTGATCGCCGAGGGAATGGCGCTCACGGCTGTGAGCGGGTTCGTCGGCATTGCGCTCGGCTTGTTTCTGACCTGGCTCTTCTTCCGCAACGGGCTCGATTTCTCGTTTACCTGGGACGAGAGCTTTACGTTCTCCGGCGTCGTGGTCGATCCGATCATCGTACCGCTATTCAGCGTGCGCAGGGTGATGCAATCTTTGCTCTTCATTCTGACAATTGGGACTCTGGCCTCACTCTACCCCGCCATCCGCGCGATGCGTATCGACGTTGCGGAAGCGATGAAGTTCGAAAGATGAGCGATCCAGCCATGAACCAACACGACAATGCCGCCGTTCGGACAGACGAGGTCTGGAAGATCTTCGAGCAAGAGGCCGAGGAAGTCCAGGCGGTACGCGGTGTGAGCCTGACGATCGAACCCGGCGAGTTCACGGCCATGGCCGGCCCGTCGGGCTCGGGCAAGACGACGTTGCTCAACGTGATCGGCGGCCTCACGCGGGCCAGTCGAGGCCAGGTACATGTCGCCGGACAGGAACTGACGTCGATGTCCAGCCGCCAGGTGGCACGGATCAGGCTCGACCAGATTGGATTCGTGTTTCAGGCGTACAACCTGCTCCCGGTGCTCACCGCTGCAGAGAACGCCGAGTTCCCGCTGCTGTTGCAGGGTGTCGACCTGAGCGAGCGCAGGAAACGCGTGCACGTACTATTCGAGCGCACCGGACTCGCCGGCCTCGAGGACCGTCGTCCGGGCAAACTGTCAGGTGGGCAGCAGCAACGGGTCGCCGTCATCCGAGCCGTGGTCGGTGAGCCGGCGTTGGTGTTGGCCGACGAACCCACTGCCAATTTGGACTCGGAGGCGAGCGATCAGCTGCTCGACATGATGGAGGAACTCAACCGTGATCTGGGTACGACATTCGTGTTCGCCACCCACGATCCGCGGGTGATGGATCGTGCCAAACGGTTGGTGCGTTTGGTGGACGGTGCGGTAGCATCAGACGAGCGACGCTGAACGGGATTCCGATTGTGCGACGCGCAGTGCTCCTGGTGCTCGCCGCCCTCGTGCTGCATGAGAGCGTGCATGCGCAACTGCCCACGATTCGTGGCTACTATCTGAACGTTCCCACGTGGAGTGACTCGACCCTCCCGAGCCGTCCTACGGAGACTTCACCTTGCAGGCCGCGTACGAGCAGGTGCTCAGTCTGTCGCAGCGTGCCGGCTCCGGTGTATCAGGCCTGTTCGTCGGCTTCGTCCCCGGCGGCGGAGAGTGGTTGCCGCTGCAATGGACGATCGAAGAGGACGACCACGTGGCCTGGCTGCATCGGTTCGACCGATTGAACCTGGTGTGGGCGCCGGGCGAGAGCGTTGAACTGGCCGCTGGGAGACTGACGGCGTCCTGGGCCACGACCCTGTTCCTGACCCCGGCCGATCCTTTTCTCCCGTTCGATCCGTCCGATCCGTTCAGAGTGTACCGCGGTGGCGTCGACGTCTTCCGCTTCCAGTTTTTCCCGGGACCGCTCAGCGATCTCGACTTCATCGTGCGGCCCGCAGAGTTCTCCACCGGCACCACGTGGTCCGCGCTGGTGCGGGGCCGTACGGTCTGGAGCAGCTGGGAGGTGTCGGCCTGGGGTGGCATGCTGCACGACGAGCCTGCCGCCGCGATAGGCACCGCAGGGGGGATAGGACCGGTCGCCGTCAGGGGTGAAGTGACACTGCAGGAAAGCGACGGCAGTCTGGCGTTGCGTGGGAGCGTGGGTATAGACGGCCGGCTGGGAGTGCTGAAACGCGACCTCTACTATGCAGTCGAATACCAGCGCGACGGCTTTGGGGCGGGGAACTCGGCGGAGTTGGCGCAAGTGATACAATCCGACGCGTTCGCGCGCGGCCAGTTGCAGGTGCTGGGTCGCGACGAGATCGTGCTCCAGAGTTCGTACCAGGTGCATCCGCTCTGGGCCCTCAGCCTCCTCTTCATAACGAACCTGGATGACCCCAGCTCGTTGCTGTCACCGTCGGTATCGTACTCGATCAGCAACGAGGTGTCGGGGAGCGGCGGGGTGTTCTTCGGATTCGGTGACGGCACGCCCACCGTGGAGTCGCCGATTCCGTCGGAGTATGGATTAGTGCCAGCCTACGTGTATCTGTCGTTGACGATGTTCTTCTAGGAGAGACTGGGAGGAGAACGAGGGAAGGAGAACGCGTGGTCATCCTACCGCCCAAACCCTTCCACCTTCTTCTCCCGTGCCAGTTCCGCAATCGCCTCAAGAACCCTCCGGTCACGCTGCTCGACGTCGTAGCGGCCGTGGAGGGCGGCGTTGATGTGGGCGAGTTCGGGCATCGACGGCCCACGCCGAAGGCGGGCACGTTACCCTTCTGCGTTGCCCCGGGAAACGGGATCGCTACTCAATAGGGGGTCTACGATGAGCAACGTACTCCGGCGGGCGGCAATCCTCGCCGCGCTGTTTCTCACAGCGGCGAGCGGTTCGCAGGGCCAGGGAGTCCAGGATGATCCGGGCGCGAAGGTTGACTCACTGTTCGCCGACGTCGATCGGCCGGATTCACCTGGCTGGGCCGTGCTCGTCGTCCGGGATGGAGAGGTCGTGCTCCGCCGCGGGTACGGTATGGCGAATCTCGAGCATCGGATGCCGATCACCCCGACCACCGTGTTCGACATTGCCTCCGTCTCGAAGCAGTTCGCCGGCATGGCGATTTCCATGCTGGTGGAGCAGGGGAGAGTCGCCCTCGACGAGGATGTGCGGCAGTATATCCCCGAACTGCCGGAGTTCGACCACACGATCACGATACGGCACCTGGTGCATCACACCAGCGGACTGAGGGACTGGCCTGGCACGCTGGCCGTGGCGGGCTGGACCATGCATGACGTGATCTCGTTCGATCAGATTCTCGCCATGGCGTTCAACCAGCAGGCGCTCAACTTCGAGCCGGGTGCCGAGTACTCGTATTCCAACACCGGCTACAATCTCCTGGCCGAGGTCGTCGCCCGTGTATCCGGTCAGACCTTCAGGGAGTGGACGGACGCCAACATCTTTCGACCGCTGGGAATGGCGAAGACGCACTTTCGTGACGACCATACGGAATTCGTTCCCGGGAGAGCGTACAGCTATGCGCGGGACGGTGATGGGCAGCTGCATGCCGTACCCAACAATCTCACCGCGCTGGGGTCGAGCTCGCTGTACACCACGATCGACGATCTTGCGAAGTGGGTGATCAACTTCGAGGAGCAACGCGTCGGTGGCACCGCCGTGATCGAGCGCATGACGAAACGCGGCGTGCTCAACGACGGGGAACAGATCGGCTATGCGTTCGGGCTGGCCGTTGGTCGGTACCGTGGCCTCAGGACGCTCAGCCACGGGGGCTCGTGGGCGGCGTTCCGCACGTACCTGGTCCACTTTCCCGACCAGGCATTCTCGGTCGTGGTGTTGGGCAACCACGCTCCTGCCAACTCGAGTCGAGCCGCCTACGACATCGTAGACCTGTACCTCGCCGACGAGCTGTCGCCGCGCAGCACGTCGGAGTCGGAGCGGGAGCCCGAGCCGGTCTCGGTACCCACGGCGCTTCTCCACGAGTATGTCGGCACGTATCGTCTCGGTCCGGCCTGGTACGTGACCGTCACGCGGGCGGACAGCGGCCTGCGGGTGCAGGCGACGGCAGAGGATGCGTTTCCCACCGTCGCACGGTCGGACACGGTGTTCTGGGTGCCCGACTACGGTGCGGCAATCACGTTCCTGCGGGACGAGGCGGGCACAATAGACCGATTCTCGTATCGCGGCATGACCTGTCCCAAGGTGCCCGGCGAGCTACCACTGGGCGGTGAACGGCTCGCCGAGTACGAAGGCGAGTACGAGAGCGACGAGCTGGCCACGACGTATGTCGTTGCCGTGGAGGAGGGCGCCCTCACGGTTCGCCATCGGCGACACGGGGTCATCGACCTGACGCCGGCATGGAACGATGACTTCCGCGGCGCACAGTGGTTTCTACGGTCGGTCGAATTCGATCGGGATGACACCGGCCAGGTCACGGGCTTCCGCGTCACGCAGGGGAGAAGCCGCAATCTCTGGTTCGTGAAGCGGAACTGAACTGAGTTCGTGCCCGTTCATCTGGAGCGGGCGCCCGGAGAACCGCGGGGAATGCAACCGCCCTCGCCGAGTCCAGCGCGAACGGTTCGCGACCCCGGTGAACGAAAGGCGCGGGACCCGTGGTCGTCGGGGTCCGGTGACGCACCCGAGACGGTTGCGGTGAGCGCGATCGGGTCTCCATCGCGGCGTTGAGCGATCCCGCGGTGGACGACCGACCGAAGGGGAAGGGCACGGTCGTCGTCGAGGACGGTGGCACGAGCCAATTTGGCTTCCCGCGGGTCGCGCTGACCTTCGAGGCGGCGGGACTCGTGTCGAAGGCGGGCAAGAGCATCGGCATCACCGGCCGCCTGGTGTGCGATGTGATGTAGCCTTCGGGCGGCTGCGGCCTCGTTCTGCGTCGGAATCAGCCCATCCGTCTATTCGGCCATCCGCCTACCCGTCCTCCGACCACCGTGGTATCATCCGCGCCATGACCAGACTGTCCGTTGTCGCGGCGCTGCCGCTCGTGCTGATGATCGCTCCGCCGGTGCACGCCCAGGATCCCGCTCCGGGAGTGGGGGACACCGCCTACGTGGCGGGAGAGTACCGCGTGTTCACCGGGGCCGGCGACCCCGCCTCGATCGACGACATCGTCGCCGAGATGGAGCGATACCAGGTCGTGTTCGTCGGCGAGACGCACGACGACCCGACCGGCCACATGCTCGAGGCTGAGCTGCTCGGGAGGGCGTACGCCGCCTACGGTGCCCCGGGAGCGAACGACCGCGCGCCACGCCCGGTCGCCCTGTCGCTCGAGTTCTTCCAGCGTGACGTGCAGCCGATCCTCGATGAGTACTTGGCCGGACTGATCACCGAGAAATCGTTCCGCAACGACAGCCGGCCGTGGCCGCGGTACGAGACCGACTACCGCCCGCTGATCGAGTTCGCGAAGGAGAACGGCGTGCCGGTGATCGCCGCGAACGCCCCGCGCCGGTACACCACCCGGGTCACGATGCACGGTCGCGAGTCGCTGAACGACGTGAGCCCGGAGGCGCGGGCGAGCCTCGCGCCCCTACCGTACGGACAGCCGTCCGAGGCATACCGGGAGCAGTGGATCGAAGTCATCATGGAAGTGATGGAGGAGGAGGGGACGAAGTGCGGTCTGCCGATTCCTCAGCACGAGGAGGGGGAGGAGGCGGTGCAGGCACGGGCACCCGTTGGCTCGCACGACAACATGGGGAATCAGCTGCACAGCCAGGTCCTGTGGGACGCGACCATGGCATACTGGATCTCGGAGTTCCTGGCGCAGCAGCCGGACGCCCTGGTGCTGCACATGGTTGGCGGGTTCCACGTTGCGCGTGGCACCGGCACACCGGAGCACCTCGAGGCGTACCGGCCCGGCACGTCCCGTATGATCGTCGCCCTGCGTCCGGTGGAAGACATCGACGCGTTCGAGCCCGCACCTGAAGGTCAGTGGGGTGACTTCGTCATCCAGACGGACGAGTCACGGACACTCGAGGAGATCGAGTGCCGGGCGTATCTGGCCGAGCTGGCGAAGTAGGTCCAAGGGTCAGGCAGCAGCGGCTCCTCCGCAGCGGGATGCTACAGCAGGTACGGGAGCAGTGCCTTCCGCTCCGGCGGATAGTTCGCGAACTGCTCCCGATACCAGACATGGTGGCTCAAGGCCCTCGGTCCGAGGTTGGCCGCCGTATAGACGGCGAACGCCAGGCCGGCTGTCGACCAGGTGGCGACGGCCCACCCGGTCCACTCGAGGATCTCACACAGATAGTTGGGCGCGGAGATCCAGCGGTACAGGCCACCGCGCGGAATCGTGTATCCAGTCTCGCCTGGTTTCCGCAGGTTCCGCAGGATGGCGTCCGAATGGAGGTTCCCGAGCCAGCCGGCGAGGAACACCGTTGCACCCGCCAGGAAGCGGGGGTCGGTGAGCCACGCGACCTCGTAGCTCCCCAGGTGTCCGATCCAGCGGGCGTTGGTGTAGGCGTTGAGCGTGTTGAAGCCGATACCCAGCACCGTGATGAGGAGGGGCATCCGCCGGCCCGAGGCGCGCATGCGTAGCGGGAAGACGAACGTCCGGTTCACGTAGTGCAGCTGCCACAAGCCCAGCAGCACGAGAGGGACCAGCTCGAAACGATGGTCGCCGGCAAAGAAGAACCCGGCAAACAGCACGACCGCCGGGAGCTCCATCAAGACCCAGCCGAGCACCGGGGGCAGCGTCGGGCCCCAGCCGTCGCGCGCATACCGGCCGTAGGGTGCTACCACGAACAGCAGCGCGATCACCGTGATAGCGGCGAGGGCGAACTCGGCGCGGACAGCCCATCCGTGCCACACGAGCTCGGTCACGTCCGCGCTCCATGTGTGGGCTGCAGTGCCGTGCGCAGCATGCCCGCCTCGTCGAACCACCGATACGCGTCGCGCACCGACGTGCGGATCGATCGCGCCGTATAGCCCAACTCCGCCTCGGCCTTGGTGCGCGAGATAGTGCGGGTGGCCCGCAACGCGGCCAGCGCGTCCGAGTTGAGCCGAGGCTCGGTACGGGTGAGCCGGCCCCACGCGTCCCCGATGGGAGCGAGGCCGCGGGCGAGCCACAGCGGCACATCGAACCGGGGCGGCGGCACGCCAGTGACCTCCGCACCGAACGTGGCCAGCTCCCGCGCCGAATGCCATCGGCCCGACAGCAGATAGCTCTCACCGACGCGGCCGCGCTGCTCGGCCGCGAGGACGCCCGCGCACACGTCCCGGACGTCGACCCAGTCGAATCCGCCTGGCAGCAGCGCCGGGAGCCGTCCCGCCGCCAGGTCCAGCAACACCTGCCCGATGCGCGAGGGTCGGTGATCGCCGGGACCCATCACCGCGGTGGGATGGACGATGACCCCCGGGAGTCCCTCCGCGATCACGCTGCGCACGCGCGCCTCGCCCAGGGCCTTTGACCGGTCATAGATGGGATGCTTCTGTCCCACCCGGGGCGTTGTCTCGTCGATGACGGACTGGCCGTCGGTGAGGTCGAAGGCGTGGATGCTGCTGCAGTGCACGTAGCGCTCGACGCCGGCGTCGAGCGCGGCCCGGGCTGCGTGCTCGGCGCCCCGCACGTTCGTCTCGGTGACCCGCCCGCCGAGATCGCCGGCGAGGGAGATCACCGCCGCGAAGTGAAAGACCGACTCCGCTCCGTTGAACGCCGCCCGCAGCGACGCCGGGTCGCGCACGTCCGCCTCGACGATGTCGATGTCCAACCCGCGGAGTGCCCGCCGGCTCGTATGGACCACCGCGCGCACGGCACCTCCCCGGGACAGCAGCTCGCGCACGAGAACGCTGCCGATGAATCCGCTCGCTCCGGTCACCACCGTCGTCATAGCCGTGCGACCTCTCGTTCCTCGTCCGCGCTGTGCGCGCGGTGCAGCACCGATCTGCTCGAACAGGGATCCCCACGTCACGAAGCTGTGTTGGGAGGACTCCCGTGTCTACCGCAGCACTACCGTTGCGCTGCGGAGAGCCCGTCTCCGGCGTGTGGCGCGACGAGCCGTACGTGGGGTACGTTCATGCGTTGCCCATCGTCCGACCTGAGGAAGTCACGAATGTCCAGTTCAGTCGCACGTCGCGGTGTGGCACTCGTCGCACTGCTCGTCACTGTCGCCGTCCAGGGATGGGCCCAGGACAGCGCCATGACCCAGTCCCTCGAGCGGCGGATTCCCGCGCTGATGGAAGCGGCCGACAGGTGAGTCCGATGTCCTGGTCCCCGGCCTGGTTGTCGGAGTAGCCGAGGAACAGCACCATTTGCGGGTTGAGCTTGTACGAGAACAGGACCTGGCTGAAGGGTCGGGAAAGGAGCAGGGTTCAGGTGACGGTCAGGCGGCTGGCACTCGTGCTCGGGTGTCTTCGCTGCGACCATGCTCGCCACAATATCCGATCGAGTTGGTGTCGTTTCCGATCTGACGTGCTCTGGCCTCTGCCCGCCCTGTACCCTATCGTAGCCGAAGATCAGCTCGGGGCGGCGTAGTGGTGTCCGATCTCCTGGAGCGTCTGAAATCTGCCCTCGCCGACCGCTACACGATCGAGCGCGAACTCGGTCGTGGCGGCATGGCCACGGTCTACCTCGCCCACGATCCGAAGCACCACCGCCAGGTGGCCATCAAGGTGCTCCGTCCGGACCTGGCGGCGGCGCTGGGACCGGAGCGGTTCCACCGCGAGATCGAAATTGCCGCGCAGCTGCAGCACCCCAACATCCTGCCCCTGCTCGACTCCGGGGAGGCCGACGACTTCCTCTACTACGTGATGCCCTACGTCGAGGGGCAGTCACTGCGCGACAAGCTGGCAAAGGAAGGCGAACTGCCGATCGGTGAGGCGGTGCGCATCCTCCGGGACGTGGTGGACGCGCTGACCGAGGCCCACGCCAACGGCGTCGTCCACCGCGACATCAAGCCCGAGAACATCCTGCTGCGCGGCCGCCATGCGCTGGTGACGGATTTCGGTGTGGCGAAGGCGGTGAGCGAGGCGACCGGCCGCGAGCAGCTCACCACCGCGGGTGTGGCCCTTGGCACCCCGGCGTACATGGCACCGGAGCAGGCGTCGGCCGATCCGCATCTTGATCATCGCGTGGACATCTACGCCGTGGGGGCGGTGGCGTATGAGTTGTTGACTGGGCGCCCCGTGTTCATGGGCACGACGCCGCAGATGGTGTTGTCGGCGCACATGACCGAGCCGCCGCAGCCGGTGACGCGGCATCGGGACACGGTGCCGACGTCACTGGAAGCTGTCGTGATGCGGTGCTTGGAGAAGAAGCCGGCAGATCGGTGGCAGAGTGCCGAGGAGTTGCTGCCGCAGTTGGAGGCACTGGCGACGCCGAGTGGGGGCATGACGCCGATCGACACGCGGCCTCTGCCCGCCGCAACGGGGAAGCGGCGCTGGCGTGTTCCGAGCGTCCTGGCCGCGGCACTGCTCATCGTGATCGCGGTGCTGCTCGTTCGGATGATGGCAACCACGCCCATCGGGATCACCACGTCGAACATCATCCAGGTGACGAGCGCCCCCGGCATCGAGTTCCAGCCGGCAATCTCCCCGGACGGGAGCGAGGTGGCGTCCATCGAGGGGCCCATCGGAAACCCACAGCTCGTCGTCCGCGGCGCCGTCGACGTCGGCAGCGGCGGAGAAACCCGGCCTGCCACCGACGCCGGCGGAGGCCACTGGTTTCCGGAGTGGACCTCCGACGGTGCATCGATCCGCTACGCGGCCTGCACGGTCGCACAGGGGTGCACGGTGCACGAGGTGGGAAGCCGGGGTGGGGCCGCTCGGACCGTCAGCCTTCCGCGCATGCCCGCTCGCTACGCGTGGTCCCGCGACGGCGCGCGCGTGGCCTTCGCGGCGGGCGACAGCATCTTTGCGTATTCGACAGACGAACCCGAGCCACGGCTCTTGGGCGTGCACGTGGTTGATCCGTGGTCTCCACACTCGCTCGCCTGGTCGCCCGACGCTCGGTTGATCGCCTACGTGAACGGGAATCCCTACTGGAGAACCAGTGCCAACGTGAGCGGCGCGTCCATCTGGATGCTCAGTGCTGACGGTGGAGAGCCGATCCAGGTCACGTCCGAGGAGCGCCTGAACGTGAGCCCGGAGTGGCTCCCCGACAGCCGTCACCTCCTGTTCGTGTCCAACCGGGACGGCCCGCGCGGGATCTACGTCGTCGAGGTCGATCAGCATGGACCGCGAGACCAGCCGCGCAGCGTGCCCGGCTCGTCCGATCCGCACTCGATCTCGATCTCTGCGGATGGCCGGAGACTCGCCTACTCCAAGTTCTCGGCAGCGCAAAACGTCTGGTCGATCGCTATTCCGCGGTCCGGTACGATCTCGATCCGCGACGCAGTCCCGGTCACGACGGGGAATCAGATCATCGAGAACCACGGCCTGTCGCCCGACGGTCAATGGATCGTGTACGACGGCACCCGTCGCGGAAACGCAGACCTGTACAAGATGCCGCTCGAGGGCGGCGATCCTCAGTTGATCGTAAACCTCCCCGACGACGCGTTTTCCCCTGATTGGTCCCCCGACGGCACCGAGATCGCCTTCTACGGCAACGCAATCGGGGGAACGGCACACGTCTGGGTCGTGTCAGCCGACGGCGGTGTGCCGACGCAGCTCACCGACTTCCCCGGCACGTTCAGTCAGTCCCCGCGGTGGTCACCGGACGGCCTCCAGATTGCCTTCATGTCACGCGGGCCGGATGCGACGGGACCGTATGAGGTCTGGCTGCTGTCGCGGGATGGCGTCGGTGCGCCGTGGAGCGAGCCGGTGCAGCTCACCGACTTCGGGTGCTCCTGGCCGACCTGGGCGCCCGACGGGCAAAGCCTGGTGTGTGACGCGGGCGTCGACATTGCACGTGTCTCCGGGGACGGAACGGTCCTGTCGCGCTACGAGTTCTCCGGCGTGGGGCTGCCGATGACGGCTCGGCCCCAGTTCTCGCCTGACGGTTCCTGGATCTACTTCCTCGCCGTCGAAGAGGACGGCTCGCAGGGCGTGTGGAGGATCTCGCCAAATGGGGGAGACGCTGTCAAAGTCGTGGCGTTCGACGATCCGTCACGTATCGTGCTAAGCGCCCTCTCGGTGGCACCGGCGCGTCTCTATCTCACACTCGCCGAGTACGAGAGCGACATCTGGGTGATGGATTTGGAGTGGTGAAGGGGTCTGATAGGCCGACGCCGCTCGATGACTGACGTGCGGGACCGCCTGAACGCGCCTCGCCGACCGCTACACCAACGCCGCTCACTGCTGACGATAGGACAGGATCTTCTCATTCAGGATCTCGCCGTCCTGAATCTCGATGGCGCGGCGGAGCGTCTCGTCCGCGGCCCAGGCCTCCGGTCCACCGAGCACACGCCCGAGAAAATCGACGACCACGCTGGAGATCTCCCACGTGGCGCTGCGCCAAAGGTGACTCGGCGTGTGGTCGACCGCGTAGTACGTCACCCCATCGATCGAAAACGTCGGTCGCTCGAACGACGTCGGCCGGGCGAAGGGGAACCCCATGGCGAGGTCGCAGCTCACGTCGATGATCAGGCAGTCGTGCTGGAGGCGGTCCTCCTCGCCCGGCTGCACGAACATGATCGGGTCGTCCGTGTCCTGGAGGATCCCGTTGACGATCACGTCGGTCTCGACCAGGACGTCGATCATCGGGCGGCGCGTGCCGTCCTGCGCGACGGCCCACACGCGGTTGTGCTCGTCCCGGACCATCTGACCGTAGGTACAGCCGTGCACCCGATCCCGAACCAGGATGGTCGGGCGCAAGGTGTACACGGTGATGTCCACGATCCCTCTTCCGAGCAGGCCGTGAATCGCGCCGCGACTCACCGAGCCGAACGAGAGGACCACGGCGTTCCGCGGTGGCCCGTACTTCCCGTCGACCCCGTAGAGGTCGAACGCGTGTAGCACGGCGCAGTAGCCCGCCATCTCGTTGTTGCGATAGAAGAGATGGACGTCCCGAACGGCGCCCGCGTTCCAGTGGTGCATCGACTCGAAGGCAAGCAGGGTCTGTTTCCGCTCGACCGCGATGTCGGTGATCTCGCGTTGTTGGACGCAGTGGGGCCATCCCCACAGGACGCCGCCTTCCTTCAGCTCGCGGAGATCGTCGGGCATGGGCTTGGTGAGCACGACCCCGTCACAGTTCGCCAGGAGCTCTTCGCGCGACGCGACGCCGCCAAAGTCGCGCAGGAAGACGGTGTCGGAGATCCCGAACGGAGCGCCGTAGCCGGTTTCGAACACGAGACGTTTCGCGACGTGCCCGTCGATGCGGTCGAAGTGCCGCGGATGAATCGGCAGGCGGAACTCGTGCTCCTTCCGCGAGCGTCGTACGACGCCGAACGTCGCAAGGGCGGTCACGCGCTCTCCGCGTCGTCCAGGATGGTCAGCCGCTCCGAGAACTCGAGACCCTCCGCGGCGATGTCGCGCAGGATCGGCCTGTAAATCGAGGGATGGGTTGGGATCCGGCTTCCGGCGAGCGAGAGTTCCTCCGTGAGCACGAGGCTGGTGGCGAGGGCGGTGGGGAGCCCCACCGTCTTGGCCATTGCCGAGAATCCGTTGGGGTCGCCCTGGGCAACCAACGTGGACGAGATACGCTCGTCCGGCCGGTCGCTCGCAGGGTAGCGCACGTCCAGCTCGTGCAGGATGATCACCATGTCCCGCATGCCGGGTGCCAGCGGCATCTTCTCCTTGAGCAGGTGACTCAGCATCGCGGCGGGAGTGTCGCCGTCACAGACAATCTTCTCGTCGGAAAAGAGGCCCAGCCAGGCGAGGTTCTGCATGATCACGCCGGTGGGACTGATCTGGAGGAACCGGGCTACCCGCTCCTCGAGCCGCTCCTTGTTGTGCGTCATCGGGAGGAACATCTCGACGACATCCCGATACGAGCGCTCGTGGATGTCGGCGATACGCAGGTCCTCATTGGGCAAACCGAGCCGCACCACCTGGGCCCACGCCTCACTCCAGCCCGGGTAGCGCAGGGTCCCGCGGATGACCGTGTGGGCGTGCTCGAGGCCGAACGACCGCTGGTAGGAGAGCGAGTCGCGGTTGGGGTACGCCTCGAGGAGTCCGACGCCGTCTACTTCGACGGGCCACGTGCGGTGGAAGACGTGATGGAACGGGACCAGCTTGACCTTCCCGTCCTCCATATACTCCGCGCCCCGCTCGCTCGCCATGACCACGTTGCGCGGGTTCCACGTGATGACATAGCGGAGCGGATTCTGCTCCTGGTCAGGCGCGGGGAGGCCGCTGCCGTACGAGCAGAATCGAGTAATCTGCCCGCCCTCGGCTCGCACCCGCTCGATCACGGCCATGGCGCTCATGTGATCGATGCCGGGATCGAGGCCCATCTCGCA
>JBDGYA010000046.1:0-22841 GCA_039584325.1 Gemmatimonadota bacterium | reverse complement strand
CTGGGGGACGGCCGCGGAGATCGAGATAATCAGAAGCGGGAGCATCCACTACAAGCACGCCGATGTCCACGAAGTTGTCGTAGAAGTTTTTGACGACACTGCCATCCTGTGGAATCGCATTACTCTCGTGGCTGTGGTGCGAGGCAATGAGGTAACGAACCCGTTTACGGTTACCGAAGTCTACAGGAGGCAAGCGGAGGGGTGGAAGATGTTGGCCATGACGTTTAGCAGCGTGCGAAGCGAGCATCACATTGAGCGCTAAGGGTTATCAGCCTCTTGCCCATCGGGGTCGTTGCCGATGGCTTGCTCAGGTCGTCGCGCCCGAGTCGCCGCGGTGGCTTGGATCGTGCTGGTGACCCTGTCGCCGCCTAACACGCGTTAGGCGCTGACGGGCGCGGCCGGTGGCGTTGAAACGAGCGCCTTGATAGATACGTGTAGATCCAGCTGATAGGGCGCGTCCGCAGGGTAGTCGCCCGCAGCTCAATCGCAGAGCCGTTAGACGGCAGGCTCTGATCCCGGTATACTTCGGGTATCCGAGAGGTGCCCATGAAGTACAAGATTGCGCTTATCCCCTCCGACGAAGGGTATGCGGCCTCAGTCCCAGGCTTGCCAGGCTGCTGGTCGCAGGGTGCCACCGAGGCCGAGGCGCTTGCCAACATCCAGGATGCCATACGCGAGTATCTCCAGGTGGTCGACGAGCTCCTCGGAAGCGCCGAGATTCGCGAAATCGACGTCCCCGTGTAAGTGCCCAAACTCCCTGGCATCAATCACCGCGACGCTGTGCGTGCTCTTCAGAAAGTTGGTTTTCGCATCGCCCGCGAAGGCAAGCACGTCGTCATGACGGATGGCAAGCGTATCCTCACCATCCCACGGGCCAACCCAGTGAATGCGGTCACGATGGGCGTATCGTGCGCGATGCCGGGCTTTCCATCGACGAGTTCAAGAAGCTTCTATAGTCCTGCCGTCTAACCCGCGCACGGACCTGGCGAGCGCTGTGATATTGTGGAAGGGAGGTCGTGGCGTGGCGTCGATGCAAAGTCGCTCACTGAGAAGCATGCTTGGCGAGCGGGGCGCTCGCGGGTCATGCGCGAGCCGTTAGACGGCGGCCCGAGGTGACTGCGGTGGAAGATGCGGCTCGCACCCTTCGAATCGCGGCGAGTGTCCGCAATCTTGCAGCCCGGTGGGTGGGTGCGGACAAGCAACTTCTGAGGCAAATCTTCCCACTTCTTGCCAGAGGCCAGCCCGTCGGCATCGACCAGATAGCGGAACGGACCGGGGCTACCACCGCAGTCGTTGAGGAAGCCCTGTTGCGTGGTCGTGTCGGACGCGACCCGAAGGGGCGGGTCGTCGAACTCAGCGGTCTGATGTTGAGTCCCACACTGCACCGAGTCGAGGTGGGTGGGGTGGCACTGTTTAGTTGCTGTGCTTTGCTCGCTCACATGACGCCGCTCTTCCTCGACTCAGACGTCATACTGGAATCCGTGGATCCGCAGAGCCGTGCCGTGATTCGCCTTGAACTCAGTCCGAAGGAGGTGGCAGCGCACACCCCGGCGAGCGCGGTCGGCAGCTTTGTAGAGGCGGAGCCGGAGGGGGTTGCGACGGACGTTGGCGCGAACTTCTGTAGCCACGTGCACCATTTCACCGACGCAGCGTCCGCGGCATCCTACTTGGCAGCAGATGCGCGCCGATTCCTGGTGGAGATCACGGAGCTACGGGCTGCCGCGGAGGACTTGTATCACTGGGCTTGGACCTGAGCGGTCATGTACCCGAGGGCCGCCGTCTAACACGCGTTAAGAGCCGACCGGCGCGACGGGTGGTGTTGATATGAGTGGCAGGATATATACGAGTAGCTGCCCGGCGGTACGCGCAGCTCGCGCGCGTTCGCCGGCAGCTCAAACGCAGGGCCGTTAGGCGGCTACACGAAATCCTCGTCCATGTCCGAACGCATCGAGCCTTCGCAACCTCGGCCGCCCTCGCCCCACCACCGGCGGATGTCACTCGACAGCTCTGACTGGCGATCGAAGCTCCGGTGGTTCGCCGCCGAGTTTCTTGTGGTCGTATCGGGCATTCTCGTCGCGCTCGCCCTCAACGCATGGTGGGCATCACGACAGGAACGGCAGGTCGTCGCGACCTACCTTGGCTCACTACAGACCGAGCTTCAGACGAACTTGAGCATGCTGGAGGGCCACCTCGAGGCTCTTGAGCAACAAAAGGTCGACATTGAGAACTACGTGCTCAACATCGTCCTGGCGGAGCCCGGAACGGTATCTCAAGATTCGATCCAACAAATGATGTGGGCGTTCGGTCCCCCTCTTGCGTCTCCAGCTCGGAGGGCCGCCTTTGACGATCTCGTCTCCGGCGGACTCCGACGCATCGACAATACTGAGGTCCGCCATCTCATTCTCGAGTATGGTCAGGCCATGGAGCTTGACGCAAGCAGACAAGAGCGCGCAGAGATATGGTTCGACGAGCGGATGGAAGCGTACAACGAGACGCACGCCGACCTGGTCGGAATGAGGACGGCGGAAGGAAGTGATTGGTCTGACGGCAGTACTCCGATGTTGGAGTTTGACCCCAACTCCTTTGTCGGGAATCGCCAGTTCGCAAACATCTTGATGGCGAGGTACTTCCGTATCGAAAACATCATTGAGTCTCGTTCGCGCTTGCGGGATACCCTGACGGAATTGCTCCGTGCGACGAATGATCGGTAACATACCCCTCTTGATTTGCACCGCCTGAATCCCGGTGTACCGGCGGCTGGTGCTGAAGTCCGTTTGTGGGGAAGGCGCAACTTCTCGCTAGCGTGCCGTCTCACCAGAGGCTGCAGCTGGCGGGCCGCACTGCTCGTAGGGTCGTGGGTTCACCACGATCGACGAATCGTTCGTCGACAACGCGTGCGGTGGCGCCACGTCGCCCGCAGCTGAGCCGCAGAGACGTTAGGCGGGCAACGATAATCGGTTCCGGCGCAATAATTTGGTCGGCTGATCCTCCAAGCCCATTCCGGGACCGAGCAGCGAGGTAACCAGAGTGATCGTCAAAGCCCAGTCATCGCTGATTCGTTACCTGCTCGGAGGCCTGCTCGCATTCGGAGCCCTAAATGCCATCGCTGGTGGTTACTATGGACTCTCCGGCGCCAAGGGCGTTCCCCTAGAGTTGCTTGAGGGAAGCCCGTTCAGAAGTTACTACGTCCCGAGCCTAATCCTGTTCGTTGTCGTAGGCGGATCCTTCTCGTTCGCCGCGATCTCCGTGTTGGCCAACTCGCGCATCGCCCGCGTCAGTGCTATGGGTGCTGGTGTAGTCGTTCTCGTCTGGATCGCCGCACAGATCAGCATCATCGGCTATGTGTCATGGATGCAGCCCGTAACGGCCATAGGTGGGGTTCTGATTCTCTTGCTGTCGTGGCTGCTTCCGAAGGAAGCTAGCCCACGAGTATTGGATGTGGGTTGAGGAGGGTTGGCCCCGTTCTGTCACGGCCCTTGCTCGCGCAAGGCCCGCGCCAGCCCGCCCCGCAGCTTAGGGCAACGTTGTGCAGACTGAGAATCCGAGCACCCGGAGAGCCCTCGATGGCCTCGCAAGACGAGAGCTGTGGTTGCTCGAGCGCGCGGTTGCGGCTACCGGCCTCATGGAAGACAAATTCCAACAGCTTCATGACACCGGCGTCTTTGCAGAAGCTGCAGCGGTACATGCAGCGTATCTGGACATGGCGGCACCACCCGAGTCGAGCTTGGAAGGTTTGAAGCGAGCGGTTTTCTTGGGCTGGTACGAATCGTCCGAGCCAGGCTGCTTCACGGGCGTTGGCGAGTTGAATCCGGCCGCGCACCAACGATCCGATCGTCTCTTGTACGATGCCTATCGTGAAGGTCGGGTCGATGCCGAGTTCGCCGTCATGCTCGGGTGGTACTGGTTCATCGCTGACTACCGTTTCAAGGCGGCACCGTCCGAGCTGATAACGTACCTGTCTGGTCTAGATCCCGAAGCGTACAGGCAATTCGGTTTCACGCGGGCAGCGCTTGAGAGCCGAGGGCAGATGGGTGTCTACTGGGTCTCCATGGCGTGCCGTGCTGCATAACTCGCGCGTGCAGCGTTAGGCAGCAGGTCGCGACTGACCGGATCATGACACGACTCGAGTTCGACGTCTTCGGCAGACGCGTGTTAGTTGAGCGTACTTCGACCGGGTGGCGCGCACTGTATCCTGGCTCGGAAGGCAAGGCTCGTGTGGCGCACGACATCGTCATACCTGCAGAGACGCAGGAGGCTGACTTGCGCCAGTACCTCGCCGACTTCTGTCACGAGTGGGGGACACCAGAGCGCCCAGATGTGCGTAGGCTGACATGACCTGCAGCCTCACAAGCGCTTGGAGTCTGCCGGGCGCTCGGGGGGTGGCGTTCCAGGGTAGGGCATGCATCATTGCCGAGCAGAGGAACGGAATGATGTATCGGTACGGCGGGCCGGTCGCCCGCAGCTCAAGCGCTGACCGTTCGGTGGTGCAACGCTGAAGATAGAAGAGAGTCTTGTATGAGCCTCTTAGAGAGAATGCTACGTCAGTCCAAGAAGCCCAGTGGGCGCTTTGGTCGATTTCTCGCCAGGGGAATGAATCTCGGGCATTCCGGTCTCACGAGATGGGGTTTGGGCTTTGTCGACGTCGCAAGTGACATAGACGTACTTGATATTGGATGTGGCGGTGGAAGGACCGTTGAGCGTCTAGCAGGAATCGCCACGGAAGGCAAGGTCGTCGGCATCGACTATTCGCCAGATGCTGTTGTCGTGGCAAAGAAGAAAAACCGTGCGCTCATTGACGAAGGACGAGTGGAGATATTTCAAGAGGCTGTCTCTTCGATGAGATTCAGCAATGGTGCTTTTGGCCTCATCACCGCTATTGAGACCCACTATTTCTGGCCAGATCTTCGTAATGACCTCAGGGAGGTTCATCGAGTTGCGAAGCAAGACGGACAACTCCTCATCGTGGGAGCCGTCTACAAGAACAAGAAACACCACCGCAGAAATCAGCGTATTGTCGATGCCGGCGGAATGACGTATCTGAGCATTGAAGAGTTGCGAGAAGCATTAGAGGGTGTCGGGTTCTCGGAATTCGATGCATGTGAGGAAGAGCACAAAGGATGGTTCGCCGTCAAGTGCAGAAGACACGAAGGCGGCACCGCCTGACAATTCATTAGACCCACGGGCGGAACCTCCCTCACGTTGGCAGGCACGTTCACCGGCCGTCTCGAGTCGCTCGATCGCTCGAACACGATCACCGGCGTGCCGGGCAGCCTCACGGCGGATCTCGCGGCGGCGCGGGAGATCTGCGCGGTGGTCGAGGGGTTGATCGAGGGGAGGGGGTGCGCGGCTCTAGCTCTACGTGGACGCCGTGAAGATCAGCTGCTGCATCGCGCTCGTACCAGCGCCACCCACGGCGGCCGCCAGCTCCCGGCGGGTGTTGGGCTGACCACCTCCGGTGCATGGCGACACGACCACGGATGCTAGCTACCGCCCTTGTCCATCGCACTCGCATCCACATCGTATTCGTGGAGATAGGCCTCTATCTCCCGCAGGCGCTCCGTCGCCTCGGGGAACCCGGTAGGGAGAACGGCGGTTGGCTCGAGCAGCCCAAACAGCAGACGCGCCTTCTCAAAACTCGAGACCGCCGTCCCAGCGTCGCCCACTCGATGAGCGGTAAGGCCATGGAGAAACAGCACCTCCGCAGCCAGCCATGTGCGGCCAGGTTCGGGCTCACCGCCGGGCGCGAGCATCGGGAGAACGCTGGGCAGGTCACATACCAGCAAGAGGTTGAGATCAAAGCCGCCGAGGTGAGCGGCGCGCTCCAGGTCCGGCGCAACATTGGATGCGTCTGCCTCCCGGCGCATCAATCGGGCGAGCACGGCTCGCAGGACTGCTGCTGCCTGCTCGATCATGCGGAGGACGTAGTCACGTTGCATTGGCTCAGGCGGCGGTCCGTCTAGCGGTCAGCGCAAGACCTGCGAGCGGCGCGCGGGGACTAGGATCAAGGTGCGTTGCTTCACAACTCGTCGTCCACTGAAACCTGGGCTAGAGCTGCAGTCCCGCGATGACTCCCCGAACCAGCGCCTCGAGCTCCGTTGCCAGGTGCCGGCCAGCCTGCAGGACGTCCTCGTGATCGAGCCGCTGCACGGTAAGCCCGGCACCGGGATTGGTGATACTGGAGATGCCGAGGACGCGCATCCCGCGGGCTCGAGCGGCGAGTACCTCTGGCACGGTCGACATGCCGACGGCATCCGCCCCGATACGCTGCAGCATGCGGATCTCGGCGGGGGTCTCGTAGCTCGGGCCGAGGACCGCCGCGTAGACACCCTCCTCCAACGCAATCTTCCGATCCTTCGCAACGGATCTTGCCAGCTCGCGCAACGCGCGATCGTACGGCCCCGACATGTCGGGGAACCGTTCCTCCCCGTTCACGACGGCGCCGATCAGCGGATTGCGCCACATGAGGTTCAGGTGATCGGCGATCAGCATCAGGAGCGGCGGCCGGAACTCGGGCCGCAGGCCACCGGCGGCATTGGTGACGATCAAGATCTCGATGCCAAGTTCGGCGAACAGCCGCACGGGCAGAACGACGGTCTCGGGTGCATGGCCCTCATAGAGATGAAACCGCCCGCTCTGCAGTAGGACCGGCACGCCTTCCAGTGTGCCGGCTACGAGCTCACCGGTGTGCCCGTGCACAGTGGTGCCGGGGAAGCCGGGCAGCTCCGCGTACGGCACCCGCATCGGAGCGGTTACGGCGTCGCCGAGCGCGCCGAGCCCCGAGCCCAGCACGATCGCCACACGAGGCTCCAGGCCCTGGAGACGCTGCCGAAGCTCCGCGGCAGCCTCCGTCACCCTGTCACCCTCCGTGCTGTTCACGTTTCACGTTGCACGTTGTACGCTGCACGTCGCGCACTTCCCCTTTCCCCTTTCCCTTCTCTCGCTCGTCCCTCACACCAGCATTCCCGCCAGACTCGCCGACATGAACGCGGCCAGGTTGCCGCCGATCATCGCGCGCAGCCCGAGCCGGGAGAGGTCGCTTCGCCGGGTCGGGGCGATGCCGCCGATGCCACCGATTTGGATGGCGATCGACGAGAAGTTGGCGAAGCCGAGCAGCGCGTAGGTGGAGATGATCGCCGCGCGGGGCGACAGTCCGGGCCCCTCGAGCGTGCCGGCGAGCTGGAGGTACGCGACGAACTCGTTGACGACTGTCTTGACCCCGATGAGCGACCCGACCGCACTTGCGTCGCTCCACGGGGCGCCCATCAGCCAGGCCAGCGGCGCCAGCACCCAACCGAAGATGCGCTCGAGCGACAGTCCCTCGACACCCACCATCCCGCCGAGTCCGGCCACGCCGAAGTTGATCAGGTTGATCAGCGCGATGAATGCCAGCAGCATGGCCCCCACGTTGAGCGCGAGCTGGAGCCCCTGAGCCGCCCCACCGGCTGCTGCCTCGATGACGTTGGCCTCCTGCCGCTCGACCTCCAGCTTCACCACCCCCTTGGTATTCGGCTCGCTCAGCTCCGGCACGAGGATCTTGGAGATGAGCAGCGCAGCGGGAGCGTTCATCACGCTGGCGGTGAGCAGGTGGCCCGCGATGTCCGGGAAGTAGGGCGACAGCATGCCCACGTACGCCGCCATCACGCCTCCCGCAATCGTGGCGAAGCCGCCCACCATCACGGTGTTGAGCTCGGAGAACGTCATGCCCCCGACGAACGGCTTGATGAGAAGTGGCGACTCCGTCTGCCCAACGAAGATGTTGCCGGCCACCGACATCGTCTCCGCCCCCGACGTCCCCATCGTGCGCTGCATCACCCAGGCGATCCACCGGACGATCCACTGCATGACGCCCATGTAGTAGAGCACCGACATGAGCGAGGAGAAGAAGATGATCGTCGGGAGCGTTAGGAACGCAAACGAGGCTCCCGTGTTCGCCCACATCTCGATGGCATCCAGGGGCGCGGCCTCCGGCGTCGCTCCGGTAGGCACACCCACGGGCACATTCGTGTCCACCAGGTTACCGAAGATGAACGCCGCACCGTCACGAGTGAACCCGAGCAGCCGGACAAAGACCTGGTTGGCGCCCGTGAACAGTGCCCGACCGACACCGGTCTTCAGCACCAGAACCGCAAACACGGCCTGCAGCACGACGCCCATCCCGACCAGGCGCCAGTTCACCTTGCGCCGATCGGTCGACAGGAGCCATGCGATACCGATCATGGCGAGCAGGCCGAAGATGCCGCTCAGGCGGGCGAGGAACGGGGTATCGAGGCCCTGTCGAACCTGCTCGAGCTGCTCGGCCGCGGTCTGCAGCAGCAGCAGTGCCGTCATTGGATCTCACCCAGTTCCCGCCGCACCTCCGACAGGAGTTCGGCTTTCAGGGACTCTTCGAGGAACGCGCTCTCGAACGTGTTGAGGATCACCCGGTCCAATTCGGCTCGGGTAAAGCCCAGCCGGCGGTGTGCCAGCCAGTACTCGTCGGTCAAGGTCGTCCGATCCATCAGCCGGCTGTCCGTGTTCAGCGTCACGACCCCACCCTTGTCGAGGTAGCGCCGGGCCGGGTGCTGGCTCAGATCGGTCACGGTATCGGTGTGCAGGTTGGAGGTCAGGCACATCTCGAGTGGGATTCCGCGGTCCAGCACCTCGTCCTCGAGCGCCGGATCCTCGAACAGCCGCGTTCCATGTCCGAGCCGCTGCGCGCCGCAGACGTGCAGGGCCTGGCGGATGGACTCGGCTCCTTCCGCCTCCCCGGCGTGGCAGGTACAGGCCAGCCCGTGTGCCCTGGCGTGGGCGAACGCAGCGGCGTGTTCTGCCGCGGGATGGCCACGTTCCGACCCGGCGAGGTCGAAGGCGACGACGCCATCCGAGCCGTAGGCAACGGCGAGATGCGACAGATCGTTGGAGACAGACGGGGGCAACGTGCGCAGGGCGCACACGATCACGCGCACGACCGTCCCGGTCTCGGCCTCGCCACGGCGGAACCCGGCCATCGGCGCCTCGACCGCCTGCTCCAGGGTGAGGGCGGGCGTGTGCAGCGCCGGACAGTAGCGCACTTCGACGTACCGCACATTGTCAGCCGCGGCGTCGAGCACGAATTCGTACGCAATCCGCTCCAGCGCCCGGGCAGACTGCATCACGCTGACCGTGATCTTGAACCGCTCCAGGTATTCCTCGAGGCTGTCCGCGTGTCGCACGAACACCGCGTCGGCGAGGCGCTCGGGGTCCTTTGCCGGGAGCACAACACCCAGTTCCCGCGCCAGCTCGAGCATGGTCTCCGGCCGGAGACAGCCGTCGAGGTGGACATGCAGCTCGGCCTTGGGCAGGCGGCGGATGAGGTCGCGCGTGACGCTCACGGGGCGCGACGCACCCTCGCGGTGTGGCTCGATGGGGTCACGGACAGGACGCTTTCCGGTCGCGGGACGAAGTCCCGCAATCTCACCGGGGAGAATCGCAAACGCAATCGTGCCGGCTTCGGTGGCCGGCGCTGCTGGTGGGGTGGTGGTCTATGCCCGCGGCTGGCCTGGCACGCCGCGGTGCCGAACCACCTCGCCGAGCACGGTGAAGAGCACGTCCTCCGCGATGTTGGTGGCGAGATCCGTGCGGACGGAGTAGTGTGTCAGCCCGGCCGGGCCACGGCCCCGGCCGGGCACCTCCACCGTATTCACAAGCCAGGGGGATACGAGTATGCACAGCGCGTTCGTGCGCCAGGTGGCCGGCGCTCTGACGGTAGCCGCAATGGTGGGAATCGCTCGTCCGGCCCACGCGCAGGTCGAGATTTCCTCGAAGGCGATGGAGATCAAGCTGACGGGACGTGTCCAGCTCCAGTTCAATCACACGTCGGACAGTGCCGCGCTCATTCCGACGACCTTCTTCGTTCGCCGCGCACGGCTCAGCGCCGAGATCAAGGTCAACGACTTCATCACGGGCAAGATCCAGCCGGAGTATGGCGAGGGCACCGTCGGACTGCGTGACGCATTCCTGAAACTGGACTTCCATCCGGCGTTTCGGGCGACGTTCGGCCAGTTCAAGCGCCCGTTCGACGTCTTCGAGCTGGTCAGCTCGACCCGAATCCTGGTGATCGAGCGGGCCGGGGGAGTGCGGGGGTCGCCTTCGTGCCCCGGGGTGGACGGGGTGTGCTCCCTCAGCCGCTTCACTGAGAAGCTGCTCTACTCCGACCGCGATCTCGGCGTCATGGTGGACGGTGAGGTCGGGCAGAGCGGTCTGCACTACTGGGCGTCGGCCACGAACGGGCGGGGCCCGAACAATGACATCGATGAAAACGCCGCGAAGTCGTTTACGGGTCGGATCGAGTACGACGTTGGGGCGCTCCGGATCGGCGGGCACGTCGGCCTGCACGACTACCCGAACGACTCAACGGGCACAGACGAGTTCGCGACGGCCTTCGGTGCAGACGTGGACTGGGGCCAGTATGAGAAGCCCGGCCCGCACGTCAAGGCCGGCTTCGTGTACGGTGACAATTGGAAGAACCTGACGACGGCCGACCCGAGCAAGTTCGTGTCCGGGCAGGTCATCGGAACGTACCTGTTCCCGATCGAGGCCAACCGGTTCGTGTATGGTATCGAGCCGCTGCTACGCGCGAGCTGGGGTGATCCCGATACGGACGTGAACGCGGACGACGGCTGGATCTTCACGCCGGGTCTCGTCTTCCATTTCACCGGCCGCAACAAGTTCGCGGTGAACGTGGACGTATGGAAGCCCGCGACCGGTGATACGCAGTACTCGCTGAAGGCGCAGACGTACTTGCACTTCTAGGAGCGGGTCGTTGCTTGAGGCGAGCGAACCGCGGAATGCGAACACGTCGACTGCGACAATGGGCAGCGCCCACGACACCCGGCGATGGCACGAGGAGGGCATCAAGGGCTTCCTGTTCCTGTGTGCCACCGCGCGGATACCCAGTACGAGACATTCAAGCGCCACGGGGACTGCTGGGTTCTGGGCGGACCGGGCAGGCCCGCACGCGTCAGCCCAGTCCCTACCACCCCTCCCCGCTGAACTGCCGGAAGCGCACCCGCCGCCGAGCCTGATGCGCCTCCAGCAACTCGCGCTTGGCAAACAGCTTGATCAACGCCAGCCCGGCGACGAAGCCACCCAGGTGCGCCACGAACGCCACCCCGCCGCCGCTCGCGGCGCCGGTCAGCGTCGGCACACTTCCCAGCAACTGCAGGAACATCCAGTAGAGCAGCATGAGGTAGGCGGGTACGGTGATCGTCGTGATGAAAAAGCCAAGGAAGATGAGGAGGTGCACCCGCACGCGGGGGTAAAGGACGAGATACGCTCCCATCACACCGCTGATTGCCCCCGACGCTCCGACCATCGGGATCACCGACGACGGATCGACTGCCATCTGTGCAACGGCGGCCGCGATCCCGCAGACGAGATAGAATGCCACGAAGCGGGCGTGGCCCATCGCGTCCTCCACGTTGTTCCCGAAGACCCAGAGGAACCACATGTTCCCGATCAGGTGGAACCACCCGCCGTGCATGAACATCGAGCTGAGCACGCCGAACCAGGTGCCGCCGCTCGAGAGGCGGCAAACGACGCCCGCCCCCAGGGGCACCTGGGCACCCTCGGGTGCCCGCCCCAACAGCTCCGCGGGGATCAGGCCGTGCTCGCAGACCGACCGGGCTAACGCGACCGGCGAGCCTGCTCCCTGCACCACGAGCCATGCCAGGCTCGTGAGCACGATGATCCCGACTGTCACCACGGGGGTGAGGATCGTCGGATTATCATCTTTGTATGGGAACACGAGGTACCGGCTACCTGCGAATTAAGCGATTGTAAATGCGCAACTTAGAGTTTGCCCAGCCGGGCGACGGGGTGCTGCCAATGTGGCAGAATTCCGTGGTACGCCCATTGCGGCTGCGACTGCCAGCGCAACGTACGAATCTACACTCCTAAGACGGGGGGATGTTCGAATGGCTGAAAAGGTAATCGGGATCGACCTGGGCACCACCAACTCGGTCGTGGCCGTGATGGAGGGCGGTGACCCGGTCGTGATCCCCAACTCGGAGGGCGGGCGGACGACCCCGTCGGTGGTTGCCTTCACCAAGGACGGGGAGCGCCTCATCGGGCAGGTCGCCAAGCGGCAGGCCATCACCAACCCCAAGCACACGATCTTCTCCATCAAGCGGTTCATGGGCCGGCGGATGAACGAAGTCGGCACCGAGATCTCCGAAGTGCCCTTCAAGGTAGTGCCGGGTCAGAGCGACCTCGCCGCCGTGGAGGTCGGGGATAAGCGCTACACGCCGCCCGAGATCTCGGCCATGATCCTCCAGAAGATGCGGCAGACTGCCGAGGACTACCTCGGGCAATCGGTCAACAGGGCCGTCGTCACGGTCCCGGCGTACTTCAACGACGCACAGCGGCAGGCAACGAAGGACGCCGGCAAGATTGCCGGCCTCGAGGTGCTGCGCATCATCAACGAGCCGACCGCCGCCGCGCTGGCCTACGGGCTGGAGCGCAAGAAGGAAGAGAAGATCGCCGTCTTCGACCTTGGCGGCGGCACCTACGACATCTCAGTTCTCGAGCTGGCTGAGGGCGTCTTCGAGGTGAAGGCGACCAACGGCGACACGCACCTGGGCGGCGATGACTTTGACCAGCGGATCATCGACTGGCTGGTGGACGAGTTCAAGCGCGACCAGGGCATCGATCTCTCCAATGATGCGATGGCACTGCAGCGGCTCAAGGAGGCCGCCGAGAAGGCGAAGATGGAGTTGTCGAGCCGGCCGCAGACCGACATCAATCTGCCGTTCATCACTGCCGACCAGTCCGGCCCGAAGCACCTGAACGTGCAGCTCACGCGGTCCAAGTTCGAGCAACTGGTGGACGATCTATTCGAGCGTACGAAGGAGCCGATGCAGAAGGCGCTGGCCGACGCGGGGCTCAAGCCGTCCGACATGGACGAGGTCATTCTGGTGGGAGGCTCGACGCGGATCCCGAGGGTCCAGGACATCGTGAAGGACTTCTTCGGAAAGGAGCCCCACAAGGGCGTGAACCCGGACGAGGTCGTAGGGATCGGCGCCGCGATTCAGGGCGGCGTGCTGGCCGGCGAGGTCAAGGACGTCCTGCTGCTCGACGTGACGCCGCTCTCCCTCGGTATCGAGACGCTCGGCGGGGTGACCACCGTTCTGATCCCGCGGAACACTACGATTCCGACCAAGAAGTCCGAGGTGTTCTCCACGGCGGAGGACAATCAGACGACCGTGGAGATCCACGTGCTTCAGGGCGAGCGGGAGATGGCGATCAACAACCGCACGATCGGCCGCTTCCAGCTCACCGGCATCCCGCCGGCGCCCCGGGGCATGCCGCAGATCGAAGTCACATTCGACATCGATGCAAACGGGATTCTGCACGTCTCGGCCAAGGACAAGGCGACCGGTAAGGAGCAGAAGATCCGCATCGAGGCCTCCAGTGGTCTGTCAGACAGCGAGATCGACCGGATGGTGAAGGACGCCGAGCAGCACGCATCTGACGACAAGTCGCGGCGCGATGAGGTCGATCAGCGCAACCGTCTCGACACGCTCGTCTACGAGGTCGAGAAGAACGTGAAGGAATGGGGCGACAGGCTCGAGACGGTGCACAAGGATCGACTGGACGCCGCTGTCGAGTCCGCCAAGCAGGCGCTGCGCTCCGGCGAAGGTGCACAGATCAAGTCGGCGCTGGAGGAGTTGTCGCAGGCCTATTCGGCGGCCGGTGCGTCTCTGTACCAGGCAGCCCAGGCGGAGCAGCAAGCCCCGCAGGAAGGTCCGGCCGGCGGCGAAGCTGACGCGGAGCCCGGACAGGAGGAGGAGGAGGAGGTCGTCGAGGCCGACTACGAGATCGTGGACGACTCGAAGTCCTGAGGCGCAACTACCGGGGGCGGGTGAAACACCCGTCCCCGGGCGGGGTTACAGAAAGCACACACTCACACTCCCTGTATCTGCAGGCAGTACAACACCATGTCACGTACGAGAGATTGGATCAAGTTCGGATCGCTGGTTGGACTCACGCTGGTCCTGGCGGTCGCGTTCGTCTCGATCGTCGATCTGCCGGAACGGTCGGAGGCCCAAGAGCGGACCTCCTCGGTGATGCGAGATCGACCAGCACCCGTCGAAGCCGCCCAACCGGTGGTCGACCTCGGCAACGCCTTCAGCAGCGTCGCCGAGGTCGTACGGCCTGCCGTCGTGTACATCGACGCGACACGAAGCGTCGACCAGACATCCCAGGCGCACCCCGACCTGCCCGCGCCGTTCGATCGGTTCTTTCAGGAGCCAGACGAGCCCCGGCAGCAACGCGGCACCGGCTCGGGATTCATCATCTCACCAGACGGATACATCATGACGAACAATCACGTCGTGGAGAATGGTGAACGCCTCGACGTGCGGTTGTTCGACGGTCGGCAGTTCTCGGCTGAGGTCGTGGGTCGGGATGCCGACACCGACATCGCGGTGATCAAGATCGACGCGGGTGATCTTCCGGCAGTCGCGCTTGGGAACTCCGATTCACTCCGGGTCGGAGAGTGGGTCCTCGCCATCGGCAACCCGCTGGGGAACGCGTTCTCCTTTACCGTGACCGCGGGCATCGTCAGCGGGAGAGGACGGGTCCTGCCGGGTCTGCAGCGCGGTCGACAGTGGAGCATCAGCGACTTCATCCAGACCGATGCGGCCATCAACCCCGGGAACTCGGGGGGACCCCTGGTCAACATCCGCGGCCAGGTCGTCGGCGTGAACTCAGCCATCGCGAGCCAGACCGGTTTCTACTCGGGCTACAGCTTCGCCGTCCCGATCAACCTGGCGCGGATCGTCGCGGACCAGCTGATCCGCGACGGCAGGGTGACACGCGCGGCGCTGGGCGTGCAGGTACAGGCCGCCGACGATCGGGACGCCGAGTACGTCGGGCTCGGTGAGGTCCGCGGCGTGGTCGTCGAGGGCTTCCCCAGCGACGACAGCCCCGCGAGGCAGGCGGGTATCGAGATCGGCGACGTGATCGTCGCCGTGGACGGCGAGCAGGTCGACTACGTCGCCCAGCTGCAGCAGTTGGTGGGCTTCAAGCGGCCGGGTGAACAAACGGACGTGACGGTCATGCGCGCCGGTGGCGAGCGCAGGACCTTCCCCGTGCGCCTCACAGCAGCCAACCCCGAGCCGGAGCCGCAGGTCGCCCGCGCGGGCGATGTCGGTCCCGAGGAGGTCTTCCTGTACGAGGGCAAGCTCGGCATCGCGGTCGAGGAGATGACGGCCGACATGGCCCGCGCGGCTGGGATCCCCAGCGGCGAGATGGGCCTCATGATCACCGATGTCGACGGCAACGGCCCGAGCCGAGACGATCTGTTCCCGACGAACCCGCGTCAGAGGGTCATTGCCGTGATCACGCACGTCAACGGCGAGCGCGTGACGACGCGTAATGAGCTGGAGGAGGCAATCGAGGGTGTCCCTCCCGGTGCGGTAGCCTCGCTGCAGCTGTTCGAGATCCTGGAGGACACGCCCCGCTCCCGAGTCGTGCGACTCCGGGTGGGCGGGTAAGAACGAGCCGGCCGGTAGGACGGTAGGATCGTCAGGCGGTAGGACGGCAGGTGTGTGGGGCGGATCGGAGCCCCTTGCCGTCTTACCGTCTTTCCGTCCTCCCGTCCGCTACGTCTTGTCCACCATCATCAGTGCGAGCATGGCCGGGAGGTACACGATGGTGACCAGGAACAGCCGGCGGGCCTTCTTCGCCGCGTGATCAACCACCACGGCTGCCGTGGCCGCGATCAGCACGATCGAGAGCAGGGTAGCACCGACGAAGTACGCCAGGCCGGTGGTGCCCAGAACCGTGAGGGTCAGGCTCACGGGTAGGAGGGCCACGGCGTACAGCAGCGCCTGGCGGAACGTGGCCTCCGCCCCGCCGGTCACGCTCAGCATGCGGAGGCCCGCGCGTGCATAGTCCTCGCGGTACAGCCAGGCCAGCGCGAGGAAGTGCGGTAGCTGCCACAGGAACAGGATCGCGAACAGGACCCACGCCTCGAGGGCGAGGCCGCCTGTGGCGGCGGCCCATCCACCGACGATCGGTAGCGCGCCCGGCACGGCCCCGACGAGCGTGCTGAGCGAGGTCAGACGCTTGAGCGGCGTGTAGACGAACACGTAGGACCCAAGCGTCGCGGCGGCGAGGAGCGCCACGATCACATTCGTGAGGACCAGCAGGTACACCACACCGACCACACCGAGCACCCAGGCAAACACGGCCGATTCGGAGGTGTGGACACGTCCCGACGGCAGCGGGCGCTCACGTGTCCGCCGCATCCGGGCATCGACTTCTCGCTCGAGCAGCTGGTTCAGCGCGTTGCTTCCCGCAGCGACCAAGGACGATCCGACCAGCGTGTGGATCAGCGTCGCAACCACCATGGGTCTGTCGGATCCGAGGTAGTAGCCGGCCGTCACGGTGGCCAGGATGAACACGACGATGTTCGGCTTCGTCAGCTCGACGAAGTCGGCCAGCCGCCCCGAACCTGCAATCGCTTTCACCCGCATGAGGTGTCCCCGACGACGCGGCAGGAATCTGCCCATGGTCACCCCCGAGCCGCAACTTCGCGACGGAACTCCCACCCGCGGCCTCGTGTTATCTTGAGGCGACGCGACGGTTCCACGCTGAATCGTCAACCCAGTGAGAGGGAAGCACGCATGGACTTTCGACGGATCGGACGTGAAGGCGTACTCGTCGGGCTCATTGGCGCCGCAGCGATCGCACTGTGGTTCCTGGTCGTCGACGTGATCGCTGGGGAGCCGCTGTTCACGCCCGCCATGTTGGGCTCCGCGCTGTTCTGGGGCTTACGGGAGCCGTCCCAAGTCCAGCTCACCGTCGCACCCATCCTGGCGTACACGATGGTCCACGTGCTCTCGTTGGTGGTCGTCGGGCTGGTGGCGTCGGCTATCGCCTGTCAGGCCGAGCGGTCCCCATCCACGCTCTTCCTGGCCGTCGTCTTCTTCGCCGTGTTTGGCTTCGGCTTCTTCACGGTGTGGACGATCCTGGGCCCGCCGATCTTGGGGGCGCTCGCCTGGTGGAGCGTGGCGATCGGAAACGGCATCGCAGCGCTCACCATGGGCTACGCCATCTGGCGCTGGCATCCGCGGCTGCGCGAGCGGCTGGCAACCCACCCGCTTGGCACGCCCGACGGCGAGTCCGGGGACTCGTTCCGCGCCCTGTAGACCTCGAACACCCGCAAAGAACGACGACCGCGCTGGAGTCTCTGCCCCGGCGCGGTCGTCGCACGTCCAGCCGAGGTGTCAGACCGCCGAACCCCCGAGCACGAACACCCCGAAGAGAAACAGCAAGGCGACCGCCACCCCGAAGGCGATGAGCAGCGGCACCGTCAGGATGACCGTGAATAAGGGGTGGTCACCCTTGAGGTGCATGTAGAACATCACCACCAAGATGAACTTGGCGGCCGACAGCGTGAGCAGAACGGGTGCGAGGAACGACTCGAAGGCCGGAACGTAGAAGACACCCACCTCCACGAGCGTGATCACCGTCAATACCGCGGCGATGGTCACGTACGTGCCGGTGCTCGTGTGCGTGTGCTCCGTGTTCGTCTCGGTCATCGGCATGTCCTCACGAGAGCAGGTAGACGACCGTGAAGATCACGATCCAGACGACATCCACGAAGTGCCAATACAATCCCGTGATCTCGACCACCATGGCCTTGTCGGACCCCAGCTTCCCCTGGAACGAGCGCACGAGCAGCGTCAGCAACAGGAGCACACCGACCGCGACGTGCGCCCCGTGCGTGCCCGTCAGCACGAAGAACGTGGAACCGAACAGGCTCGTCTTGATCGTCAGCCCCTCGTGCACGAAGTGGGTGAACTCATAGGCCTGGAAGCCCAGGAACACCGCCCCGAGTGCCGCCGTCGCGAAGATCCACACCCGCGACCAGAGCCGGTCTCCACGGGTCACTGCCGCGAGTGCCAGCACCATGGCCAGACTCGACATCAAAAGCACGAAGGTGCTGATCGACGTCAGGGGAATGTCCAGGATTTCCTGCGGCGTCGGACCGGTGACGCTGCGGCCTTGATACACCAAGTAGGTCGAGATCAGGGAACCGAACAGCAGGCACTCGGACCCGATGAAGGTCCACATGGCCACCTTGCGGTTGTCGAGGCCCGTGCTCGTAGGATGCGCGACAGCCGACATGTCAGACCTCGAAGGGCTCGAAGGCCCACGCATAGAGGGCGAGGACGAGCACAGCCGCACCGGCAACGGCAACCAACACCGTCTTCAGAATCGCACCGGTGGCAGCGACCACGATCCCGATCGCCGCGACCAATGGCCAGAAGGAGCCGCCCGGAACATGCACCGGCTCCGGTGGAGTGACCGGGACCTCGCTCATGCCTTTCTCCGACCACAGTGGCAGGCGGCTCCGGACATCGGGAATGACCGAGAAGTTGTAGACCGGTGGCGGAGAGGAGATCGACCACTCGAGGGTCGCCGCACCCCAGGGATTCTGCTCGACCGGTGTGCCCCTCGTTCGGGACCACAACACGTTGAACACGAACACCAGCGCACTGATGCCGGTGATGAACGCGCCAATCGTGGCGAGCAAGTTCATCGTATCCAGCCCGAGTGCCGCGTCATACGTGTAGATCCGCCGAGGCATGCCCAGAAGCCCGATGAAGTGCATCGGGAAGAACGTGAGGTTGGCCCCAATGATCGTGAGCCAGAAGTGCAGCTTGCCGATCGGCTCGCTCAACAGGCGACCGGTAACCTTCGGCCACCAGTAGTAGATCCCGGCGAAGATGCCGAGCATGGCGCCACCGAACAGCACGTAGTGGAAGTGCGCCACCACGAAGTAGGTGTCGGTCTGCTGAAGATCGGCCGGAGGAGAGGAGTGCATCACGCCCGACAGTCCGCCGATGATGAACATCGCGATGAACCCGATCGCGAAGAGCATCGGGGTAGTGAACCGGATGCGGCCACCCCACATGGTCGCGATCCAGTTGAAGATCTTCACGCCCGTCGGGATCGCGATCATCATCGTCGTCGCCGCGAACACCGAGTCGGCGACGGGGCCGAGCCCCACTGAGAACATGTGATGCGCCCACACCCCCCAACCGAGGATCCCGATCAGCAAGCCCGAATAGACCACGATCGCATAGCCAAAGAGCGGCTTGCGCGAGAACGTCGGAACCACCTCCGAGATGATCCCCATCGCAGGCAGAATCAGGATGTAGACTTCGGGATGCCCGAACAGCCAGAACAGATGTTGCCACAACAGGACGTCACCACCCGCAGCAACCGAATAGAACGTCGTCCCGAACATCCGGTCGAACATCAGGAACACGAGCGCCACCGTGATCACCGGGAACGCGGTGACGACGATGAACTGGGTGACGAAGGTCATCCACGTGAAGACGGGCATCCGCATGAACCGCATGCCGGGTGCCCGCATGTTCACGATCGTGACGATGAAGTTCACACCCGCGGCGATGGAGGCGACCCCGAGAATCTGCAGCCCCAGCACCCAGAAATCGACGTTCATGCCGGGTGAGTACTGGGTGTTCGTCAGGTTGGCGTAGCCGAACCAGCCCGCGTTCGGCGCCGCACCGAACAGAAAGCTCGCGTTCATGAACAGCCCACCGAGCAGGAACACCCAGTAGCTGAAGGCGTTGAGCCGCGGGAACGCGACGTCGCGGGCACCGATCTGCAGCGGAACGACGAAATTGAAGAACGCGGCGGACAACGGCATGACGGCCATGAAGACCATCGTGGTACCGTGCATCGTGAACAGCTCGTTGTACGCCTCGGCGCTGATGACCGTGTTGCCGGACGACGCGAGCTGGAGCCGAATCAGCAGCGCTTCTAGACCGCCGATCAGGAAGAACGCGAAGGCCGTCACCCCGTAGAGGATGCCGATCCGCTTGTGGTCCGTCGTTGTGATCCAGCTCCAGATGCGCGCTCCGAGCGACATCGAGGCCGCCGTGCCGTGATCCATGACCGAGGTCGCCATCCCGTCGTCCTCCGCTAGTCCAGGCTCTGGAGATACGCGACCAGCGCCGCGATCTCGTCCTCGGTGAGCGGGATCTTGGGCATCAGGCTGCCCGGCTTCTCCGCCGGCGGGTCGCGCAGCCAGCGACTGAGCCCATCGATGTCGTTGGGGAGAATGCCGGACGCCACTGTTCCCCGTGAGGCCAGATGGGTGAGGTTCGGCCCCGCGACACCGGCCGAGCGGCCCTCGATGACGTGGCAGGCGAGGCATCCCTTGGTCATGTAGACTTGGGCACCCGCCTGTGCGGCATCGGACAGAGAATCCAGGGGGCTGGGTGCCGCCAACTGGCCTTCCACCCAGCGGTCGAAGTCGGATGGCGCATCCACCACGACCCGGAAGCGCATGTTGGCGTGCGAGTCACCACAGAACTCCGCACACTGACCGTAGACCTCGGCGATGGAGTCGGCCGTGAACGAGATCCGCGTGGTCCGGTTGGGGATCACGTCGCGCTTCCCCCCGAGCTTCGGTACCCAGAACGAGTGGATCACGTCCGCCGAGGTCATCGTCAGCGCGACGGGCCTCCCTTGCGGCACGTGCATCTCATTGGCAGTCGTGATGCCGTACTCGGGATACTTGAACTCCCACCACCACTGCCTGCCCACGACCTCCACCACCAATGCGCCAGGCGGCGCGGTGCCGTCGGTGCGGAAGATCGTCCGAATGGTGGGGACCGCAATGAACACCAGTACGACGGCCGGTGCGAGCGTCCAGGCCACCTCGAGGGCCGTGCTGCCGTGGATGTGCCGCGGCTCGCCGGCGCCGGGTCGGTCGCGGTACCGGAGGATGACGAACAGGAGGGCCGACTCTACGACGACGAACACGCCGAGCGCCCACCAGAAGATCGTCCTGTACAGCGCATCGATATCCCGGCTGAAGTCAGCCGTCGGGTGAAGCGACGACTGCGGATACTCTCCGGAGCAGGCCGAGAGTCCGATCGCGGCAGCGATCAGGAGCAGGGCAGCAATCGCCCCCCTTGCACCGTTGGAGTGTGAAATACGCCGATCCTTGACCAGTGGAGAAGTTGCCCGCGAAACGTATTCCGTAAGACACTCGGCTCCGCCGAGGGACGGAGCGGCGGGGAAATTACCCATCTCTCTCTCTCAGGTCAATGCGAATCTGCGGGGCCGGGCGGCGTCGCGCATGGGTATCTTTGACGCGTGACGGCACAACATGCGAGGTGCCGTCCGATCCGTCGCAACCCGGACAAGGAGCAGACCGATGGACGTGCGGAGTATAGGCTACGGCATAACCGTGCAGGTGCCACTGCGCTACGAAGAGGCTGTAGAGAAGACCCGCGAGGAGTTGGCGAAGGAGGGGTTCGGTGTGCTGACGGAGATCGACGTCAGGGCGACGTTCAAGAAGAAACTCGATGTCGAGTTCCGGCCCTACATCATCCTTGGCGCGTGCAACCCGCCGCTGGCACACCAGGCGCTGTCCGCGGAGTCAGGCATCGGGCTCCTGTTGCCGTGTAATGTCATCGTCTACGCAACGGACGACCCGGGGCAGACCACGGTTGCCGCGATCGATCCCGTGACCCAGTTGGAGATCGCCGGCAACCGGGACATCGGCCCGGTAGCGGAGCAGGTCAAAGAGCGGCTCGGACGGGTACTCGCCGGGATCAGCGCCTGAGCGCAGGGCGGTTCGAGGAGGCAACCGGGCGGGCGGGACGCATCTGGCGGGTCCCGCCCGCTCCCGTATCTTACCCACGAATCCGGCCCACGGGCCGACACACGTTTCTCATCGCTCCTCACCCAGTGGACCTGACTTCAATGCCCGCATCCCCCACTCCGGACCGCACCCGCGTGCGCCTGGATCGGCGCACGTTCATGAGCTATCTCGCAGGCGCTGGCCTCGGCACGACCGCCTTCCCCGCCGCGCTGTGGGCTCTGGCCCAGGATGAGGGCCGCATTACCAGGGACACGATCGCCTGCGCCGAGGAGATCTCGGGCCTCCAGTTCACCGACGCCGAGCGCGATCTCATGCTCGATGGAGTGAACTCGAATCTCGAGGCGTTCACGGAACTCCGGACCGTGAGCATCCCCAATGCCGTGCCGCCCGCGTTGCACTTCGAGCCCGTGCTCCCAGGGCGGTCGCGGGAGGTGACTCGGCGCGCGAGCCGTAGGAGCCGTCCGGTGGTGTCGCGGCCGACGAGCCTCGAGGACGCGGCATTCTGGTCGATACCGGAGCTGGCCGAGCTGCTCCGCACCCGTCAGGTGACGTCGGTCGAGCTGACCCGGATGTACCTGGAGCGTCTCACACGATACGGACCCGCACTCGAGTGCTACATCACGCTCACCGAGGACCTTGCGATGCGGCAGGCACGGCGAGCGGATGCGGAGATCGCGGCCGGACAGTATCGCGGCCCGCTGCACGGCATCCCGTGGGGTGCCAAGGACCTCCTCGCCGAGGACGAGTATCGGACGACGTGGGGCGCGATGGCCTACGAGGACCAGGTCGTTCCGTACGACGCAACCGTCGTGCACCGGCTGGAGGAGGCGGGGGCCGTGCTCATCGCCAAGTTGACGCTCGGTGCGCTGGCCTGGGGAGACGTCTGGTTCGGGGGCCGAACCCGCAACCCATGGAACACCGAGGAGGGGTCGTCGGGATCCTCTGCCGGCTCCGCGTCGGCAACGGTGGCGGGGCTGGTCGGCTTCAGCATCGGCAGCGAGACCCTGGGCTCGATCGTCTCTCCGTCCACGCGGTGCGGCGCAACGGGCCTGCGCCCCACCTTCGGGCGGGTCAGCCGCCATGGAGCGATGGCGCTCTCGTGGAGCATGGACAAGCTCGGCCCGATCTGCCGCAACGTTGAGGACTGCGCCCTCGTATTCGACGC
>JBDGYA010000112.1:0-6953 GCA_039584325.1 Gemmatimonadota bacterium | reverse complement strand
AGTGGGCACGCGGCAGTGCTGCCGTCCTACCGTCGTACCGTCCTGCCGTCCCGCCCTACGTCCTGCCGCCCGTCGAGGGTTCAGAACTCCAACGTCTGCCGTCCACCCTGAAGCCGCTCCTGTCTCCCACGCCATTCGAACACACCACGCAGGTCCGGCGGCAGCGTCACCGTGGCGGTCAGCCCGTCCTCGCCGTCCCGCACCAGCTCGACATCGATGTTCCCGTAGGGATGGGGAACCCGTCCTGCCGCATGACGCAGTGGACCGAGGAGCGGCGCGATGCGCACGAGACGGAATCCCGGTGCAGCCGGCCTGATGCCCAGGACCGTCGCCAGCAGACCGTAGTTCGGATGCGCGCTCCAGGCATGGGAGTCCGAACGGGTCGGGTCGGGCTGCTCCGGCGTGGTCGTCAACCCCAGGGCCAGCATGTTTCGCCACGGCTCGAGCTGGTCGATATAGCGATCGCCCAAGCCGGCGCGTTCGAGCGCTTCGAGGACGTAGAAGCCGAAGTAGTAGGTCGCCTGCGTCAGCGTGGTATCCGTGAGGATCCGTTCCATCAGCTCACGTTGCTGATCTGCAGGGTGGGCATCGACCAGCAGCGCCATGGTGTTGGCGTGCTGGCTATAGGCCCGCTGATGTGGCGTGTCACGGAACAGGCCGCGCTCGGCATCCCATGCCAACCGGCGGACCGCCGCCCTGATGGAGTCGGCTCGCGTACGGTAGCGCTCTGCCTCGATCGCCAATCCCAACGCCTCCTCGATCTCGGCAGCCCGCTCGAGCGCATAGAGGTATTGCAGCGTGATGACCGTGGACTGCCCGTCGCTGCCACCCGGAGGAACGCCGAGCCACCACTCGGTCGCCCAGTCCACGAAGGGCCACCATTCGAGCGGACCGATCATGCCCGCCTCATCCAGATGCCGCTCGAACCACGACAGCACACTGCGGATGCCGGGAAGGAAGCCTCGTACGAACTGCTCGTCGTCGCGGTGCATCCAATAGTCGTGCACCATCGCAATCCAGATCAGCGAGAAGGTCGGGATGTACTGCCCCACGTCCGACGGGTAGCGGCTGGCCGTGATCCCCTCGGGTATGCGCGAGCGATCGAATTGGACAATCGCCTGCCGCACCAACCGATCGTCATCGCTCAAGTACAGCGACAGCAGCGCCTGGATTCTGGTATCGCCCACGTATTGCAGCTGCTCGTAGTACGGCGTATCGAAATAGGTCTCGAACGCACACAGGCGGAGTGCGCGCCAGTTCATCTCCCACATATCCGCAAGCCACGGGAGGTCACTCTGAAAGCGCGCGCGCATTTGGAACGGATACGCCGTGAACACTCCATGGAGATCGTGGATGTGCAGCGGATCGTCAGCGGTCTCGATGTCCAGCTGCACGTAGCGATACGTCCGAAACCAGAGCGTGTGAAACTGACGGTCGCTGCCGCCGTCGGGAAAGAACGCGTCCCTCACTCCGGCGATGCGCTTGCCGTCGATCTCGTTGCGGTTCCCCTTTCGACCCTCGGCATCCTTCAACGCCTCGGCATAGGTCAGCCCCACCTCACTCCCGGCACCCCCGCTCACGTTCAGCACGACATACGCATTGGTCAGATGGGACTGATCGAGCAGGAGACTCGCGCTGGTGTGCGGGGGAATCGTCAGGTCACCTCGACCGTGCAGGAAATCGTCATGTGGCGCAACACCACTGGCTCGGCGGACGTGTGTGTACCGCACAATGCGCTCTTCCATGGGTGGAAGAGAGCGGGGAACCAGGTGCCAACCCCGGGCGACACCGGTTAGGTGCGTCCCACGGATCCGGGTGATTTCGCCGTTCCAGCCGGTGATGCTCGCCGCGTCGGCCCAGCTCTCATCGTCGTACTCGGCCTCTTTCCAACCCCACGGATAGCGACTCGCGTCGACCGACTCGCCGGGTGGCGCGGCATAGTATCCGCCGACCTCACTGCTCGAGACCGGAATCGGCTCATACCCCGTGTTGTGCAGCACTGTCCAATCCTGATTCGTGTTCACGATCGCTTCCGGCTCGCCATCGCCCTGGAGCAGAAAGCCGGTTCGGTAGCTGAACTGCGCGACCGGCCGCTCCGAGCCCCAATTCCATACCAGTGCCGCGAGCACGTTGCGCCCCGCGCGCAGATACGGAGCCAGATCCACCGTCTGATAGCGCCAGTGCATGAGGTCCGACCGTTGCGGTCCGGTTGCCACGTGCTGCCCGTTGACGAAGAGCCGGTAGCGATTGTCGGCGGAGACGTGAACGACGAACGTCTCGGGCACACGTTCCAGGGTCACGACGCGCCGGAAGTGAAACACACCGTAGTGGTCTCTCGGTACGTCCGGGTGAAAAATCCAGAAGGCTGCCGGGGCCCCGTTGAACACACGTGGCACGTCTTGAGCCTCGCAGGTGTCGGGAGTACCCCACCGTAGGATGATGACGGCCAGGAGTGTCAGTGAGCGGAGCGCGATGTGCATCTGAATCCGATGACCTCGACGTATGGGGATAGGAGTTTCGTTTCCTCCCTGGCAAGTGTGCGCTTCCGTCATGGAGCTGTCCAGCACTCTGAGTCCTGCGATGTCCTGCTGTCCACGAGTGGGCCGTAACTGATGTTCTATGGACGGCTGAGCGAGCTGGCGGGCCCCGCAGCGGGCGTCAGTGAGCGGCAGCCCGTGCTGGGCTGTCCGATCGAGCCGCGAACTGCAGGCCGCGGAGGGGCCCGCCAGCTCCCGGACGTGGTTACCGGTCTACGATCGATGCGGCCGCATCACGGATGTAGTTCCGGTTGCCCCACTCCTCCCTGTCCGAATGCTGCAGCTGTCGCACCCGATCCATCATGCTGGAAGGGAGGTTCTCTATTCCCAGGCTGTGGATGGTGTTCAGGGCTCTGAGCACCACGAAGAGGCGGCCGTCGTGGAGTGCACGTTCCAGGAGGTCGAGCGCGGTCGAGCGATCACCGTAACGGTACAGTGCCTCGGCAATGGCTGTACGGACAGACGGGCACGGATCGTCCGCATGACTCGAGAGCATCGCTTCCATGTCATCTGGCCGCGTCTCCGCCACGGAGAATCCGGTCGCTGCCCAGAAGCGGACCGCACAGTCCGTGTGATTCAGCCTCTCGGCGAGCACGTCGAGGTGGTCGCTTGCATTTCGGGTGGCCAGTTCCGCAGTGCCGATGATGTCGTCCGTCGGAAAGGACTGCGCGCGGGCGGCCTCGTACAGGGAGTGATCGCCGCGCCGCTGGTCGATCGTCTCTTCCGGGATGAATCCCAAGTCCCCCACGTCCCGACGCCATTCGGCACCTGCCTGCCGCAACGCATGTAGGACGTCTTGGTGTGCCGAATCGCCAACCAGGTTGTTCACGTTGTGCGGGTCGGACGCGATGTGATACAGCTCTTCGGCCGGTTTGGTCTGAAAGAAGCGCCGCTGGGTCTCGTTCAGCGTCCCGGCCAGGAACTCGTGGTGCCAGCTCCGCATCGAGGGAGCGCGCCACAAGTAGTCCAGGTACTGCCCGTAGATGCGGTGCGGCATGAAGTTTCGAACGTAGAGATAGTGCTCGTCTCGGACCGTCCGAACCAGATCGAAGCGTTCGTCCATCCGGCCGCGATAGGCATGGACGTAGGCTCTGGGTGATTCCTCGTATTCCCCCAGGAACGCCTTGCCATGCATGTAGTCCGGTGGCTCGATGCCCGCGAGGCTCAACACGGTCTTGGGGAAATCGACGAACGAAACGAGCCGATCGGTCCGGGCAGTGCCGGGAGCCAAGTGCCGGTATTTGGGTGGAACGTATACGATCAGCGGCACATGCAGACCGGATTCGACCATGAACCGTTTGGACCGACCGAGCACCCCACCATGATCGCTGAAGTAGAACACGATGGTGTTGTCGGCTTCCCCCGAGGCCTCCAGGTCATCCAGCAACTGGCCCACCATCACATCCAGCTTGGTGATCTGGTCGTAGTAGTGCGCCCAGTCGGTCTTGATCGCGTCGGTCTCCGGATGATAGGGCGGGATGGGCATTCGGTCGGGATCGTGGATCAGCGTGTCGATCGGATCGTGCAGGCTGCTCTCGTGGGTGATAGTGAAGTTCCGAACGTGAAAGAACGGCTGTCCCGGATCCCGCGTCCGAAACGAGGCCGTGCCACTGGACTCCACCCACGCCTCGGGCCGGTCGATCGTGTTGTAGTCCTTCTTGCGGTTGTTCGTGGTGTGATAGCCGGTGTCGCGCAGGTATTCCGGGAAGAACCGGATGTCATCGGGTATGGGGAACGTGCTGCGCATGTTCTCGGTGCCCATGACACTGGCATACAGCCCGGTGATGAGCGTGAACCGGGAGGGAGCGCACACCGGGGTGGTGGCAAAGGCGTTCTCGTAGACCGTGCCGCGCGCGGCCAAACGATCCAGGTTGGGGGTGTCGGCCAGCGAGTCACCGTATGCTCCCAGGAACGGACTGTTGTCCTCACTGGTGATCCACAGGATGTTGGGCCTCTCGTCAGGCTGACCCGTTTCGCTGCCGCATGCCACAGTGAGTGCGACTGCGACGACTGCAATGGCGGTACGCAAGTGCTTCGTCATCCTCATCCCTGTGACCCATCCAAACTCGTTACGAAAAGACAATCCGACGACCCACGATCCCGCGGAGCAAACGCCCGCCGTCGACGGACTCTCAGATCGCCGTGAACAGCTCACCTGCTCCTTGGCCTGCGCTCGCTCCCACAGAGTCATGGATCCGGACCGTCGCTTCATCGAAGGAACCAAGGTGGACATGTGAGGTCTAGTACCACGTGCCTCACCGCAGCCCCCACGTCAACGCTGTGTGGGCCGATTGCCCAGCCGCTCGATGAATCCCGCGTCCACCCAGTAATTGTCGTCATTCCCGCTGTTGAAGAAGAGGTAGCCACCATCGGGCGAAACTACGGGGCAGATCCCACCCACCGAGTCGATCTGCTCGCCCAGGTTCAGCGGCTCCGTCCACCCACCCCGCGCCTCCGGAAAGCTGATCCACACGTCGGCAAACCCGTGGTTGTCCGGGTGCCCGAACCGTGTAAAGAGCAGGAAGCTGCCGTCGGGCGCGATGAACGGCATGCTCTCGTCCGCGTCGCTGTTGAGGTGTGCACCCAGGCTCTCCGGCTCGGCGTACCGCCCGTCGACATAGCGCGACACGTACAGATCGCCACGGCTCCCCACGTACACGCTCCCGTCCGCTGCCACGGAGAACGCCCAGTGCAGTTCCACCGTGTTGGGCCCACGATCGATGAGGCGGGGCTCCGACCACCCGCTCGCCGTGCGGTCGACGTACCAGATACGCTCCTCCCGACCCTCCTCCCCAGGCGCCGGCCGTCCGGAGAGGAAGTACAGTCGCTCGCCATCCGGCGAGAAGATCGGCACGTCGTCCCCCCACCCCAGCTGCGAGAACGATGCGGGTGCGGGCTCGGACCAACTCCCCTGCGCGATGCGCGAGACGAGGATGAGGCCCTGCGAGTACCCGGTCTCCTGGACCGCGATCTGGGACGACCAAAACGCCTCGTCTCCCGCCGGCGAGAACGCGATCGTCCCATGCTGGAACCGGTGAGTGGAGACGATGTCTGCTGCGAACAGCACGGGTCCATCGCCAGGCGCCGGCGGGTCCTGTCCCATGTACGCTCCCCGCAGTACGGGGAACCGGCGGGGCTCGGTATCCGCACCGGCCGCGACCAGCACCTGCACCATAGCGGCCCGCTGCACCCACTGGGCCGTGTTGAGGGCGGTCTCGCCGCTCAGGCTGCGTGCGTCGATGTCGGCACCGCGAGCCAGGAGGATCCCTGCCGCTTCCTCTCGTCCCATCTCTGCGGCGTAGTGGAGTGGGGTGCGACCGTAGCGATCTCGCTCGTTCGCGTCGAAGCCCTGGTCGAGCAGGCGGGACACGATCGCGGCCGACCCGCCCTGACTGGCCGAGTGGAGCACGGAGCCGTCGTTCTCGTTCCGCAGGTCGAGATCCACGCCTGAGTCGACGCACAGGTTGAAGAGGCGGTCGAGTCCCTTGTCGGCCGCGAACATGGCGATCATCTGCCCGTCCCTACTGGCCGGCGGCGGAAGCTCGGCTCCGTTGTCGAGCAGCAAGTTCACGAGCTCGGCGAACCCGCGCCACGCCGCCAGGTCGAGGGAGGACTGTCCGGAGCGATCGCGGCCGTTGACCTCTGCACCGGCGGCGATCAGCACGCGCGCCATATCCGCGCTCCCCGTCTCGCGGGCCACGATGAGCAGCGGCGTGCGGCCCCAGTGGTTCCGGGCCTCGAGGTCTGAGCCGCTCGCAATGAGCAACTCTCCCATCGCCAGCTGGCTCCGCCACGCGGCGGAGTGCAGCGGGGTCTCGTCATCTTCCTCCCGGGCGTCGATCTCCGCCCCGCCCCGGAGCAGGATAGTTGCCACCTCGATGTGCCCGCGAGCGGCCGCGTGATGCAGCGCGGTACGGCCGTCCTCGTCGGTGGCGCCAGCGAGTTGGGGATCGATTCCCAACAGGCCACGCACCCGCTCCGCATCGCCTGCGTGGGCGGCATCGAAGATGGTCTGAGCGCGAAGTGGTGTGGCAACAACGGACAGTACGGCGAACACGGTGATCCAGCAGGTCCGAACGGCAGGCAAGCGCATGGCCATCTCCTGCGCGGTGGGTGGTCGCGGTCAATCATGCGGGCATACCAACCCTACGGCGGCACGAGGACGGAGGTTGCACCTGATTCGATGGCAGAAGCCAGGGCGTGCGCAGGCCGCTCCGACTGCCGTTCCGCCGTTCCGCTAGCGACCGCCGCATCTACGGCCTAACGTACCTCGCATGATGCGCCGACCGGCGCGAGACACAACTTGGCAGGTCGATGCGGAGGAGGACACATGCGGATGCGGGTGATTGGAGCTGGACTGCTGGGTGCAGTGGTGTTGCTCCTGGCGACCATCGTGATCGACGGGCTGCTCGGATT
>JBDGYA010000111.1:0-6978 GCA_039584325.1 Gemmatimonadota bacterium | reverse complement strand
GGCGCAGGCCCCGGACACGATGACGATCACGATCCCCCGGACCGAGCGGCCGCCGCAGATAGAGGACTTCCTCGTGGGCGGCCAGTTGATGCCGCCGGTCGACGGGGCGTCGACAAGGACCGCCGTGGTGGACGATGTGCGGGGCGTCCGCGTCACGGCATTCGGTCAGCGGGAACCGGGTGACGGAGACCCGCCGAGCCAGCCCACCGCGGCCTATCTCAGCTATGATAACGCCAATCTCTACGTCGTGTTCGTGTGCCACGACGAGCGCGGCGCCGTGCGGGCCAACATTGCGCGGCGCGAGGACATCGGTGAAGACGACCGGGTGACCGTCTACCTCGACACGTTCCGCGCCCGCCAGCGCGCCTACCAGTTCGACTCGAATCCGTTGGGCGTCCAGCGTGACGGCATCCGCGCCGAGTCGACAGGCAACGTAGACCTGAGCTTCGACGAGGTGTGGTCCTCGGAGGGCCGGGTGTTCGACAACGGCTACGTGGTGCGTCTGGCGATCCCCTTCCGGAGCCTGCGCTTCCGGCCCGGCGGCGAGCAGACCTGGGGAATCGCCGTCGGCCGTATCATCGCGCGCGAGAACGAGAGGTCGTTCTGGCCGACCATCACGCGGCGCCGGCAGGGCTTCGTCTCGCAGTTCGGCAACGCGGACGGGTTGGCCGAGATCTCCCCGGGCCGCAACCTCCAAGCGATCCCGTACGCGATGGCGGCGCGCGCGCGCTTGCTCGACGACGAGATCCCGGACCATGTGAACGAGGGCGACGAACGCATCGGATTGGACGCCAAAATGGTGGTGCGCGATGCGCTGACGCTGGACCTAACCCTGAATCCGGACTTCAGCCAGGTCGAGAGCGACGATCCCCAGGTGACCGTGAACGAGCGCTTCGAGGTGTTCTTCCCCGAGCGGCGGCCGTTCTTCCTCGAGAATGCAGACTATTTCCAGACGCCCGAGCAGCTGTTCTTCTCGCGGCGCATCGTTGACCCTGGCGTGGGGTTTCGCAGCACCGGCAAAGTGGGCCGTTGGGCGATCGGAGCGCTCGTGATGAACGACCGCGCCCCGCTCTTGTTCGACGACCTCGGCGCGGAGGGCGACGCCTGGATCGGGGCGGCCCGCGTGGAGCGCGAGTTGGGCGAGGAGTCGGCCGTCGGGTTCCTGGCGACCGACCGCGAGTTCAACAATAGCCAGAAGTACGATCGCATGTTCGCGGCCGACGCGCGCTTACGGTTTGGCGACAATTGGGAGTTTATCGGGCAGGCCATGCAAAGCCAGAACCGGGAGCAGTACGGTAGACGAACCGATGACTGGGGGCTGCGGGGCGACGTGTCGTACTTCAGCCGCAACTGGGAGTACTCGGCCGGCTACCGGGAATTCGGCCCGAACTTCGCCGCGCCGCTCGGCTTTGTGAACCGGGCCGACTATCGCCGGTTCGATATGGACGGTCAGTACACCTTCTGGAGCGAGGGCGAACTGGTGAGGGAGTACGGCCCCAAGGTGTCCCTGAAGTGGCTGTGGGATCACGGGAGCGGAGTGCTCACGGACCGGGAGCTGGAGGTGCTGTTCGCGATCGAGATGGTGCGGGGCACGGAGATCGAGGTCGCCCGGGTCCAGTTCTACGAACTGTTCGAAGGCTTCGGATTCGACCTGTACTCCAATCAGCTGGCGTTCAAGACGGAATGGTTCAGCTGGCTAGGGGCGGACCTCGCCTACGCATGGGGAACCGACGCCAACCACGATCCGGCGGAGGACGTCGATCCCGAGCGCGGGCGAGCGAGCGAAGCCGAGTTCGGCCTCACGCTTCGCCCGACCGTGCAACTGCGCTTCGAGGGCAGCTACGTCGACAGCAGGCTGCACAGAGAGCATACCTCGGAGCACCTGTTCACGGAGCGATTACTGCGCGCGAGGTTCGATTATCAGTTCAGCCGACTGCTGTCGCTTCGGGCGATCTTCGACTACGGGTGGGAGGACTTCAACACCGAGCGCGTAGACGCGGACGATCCGCGCGTGCGGGAGTTTGCGATGGACTTCCTCCTTACCTACCTGCTGCACCCGGGCACGGCGCTGTACCTAGGGTTTACCGACGCGCGTGAGAACCTCCGTTTGGTGGGATCGCCCCCGGAAGAAATCGAGCGCAGCCAGAATCCCCATCTGTCGGTCGGGCGGCAGATCTTCGTGAAGGCGAGCTATCTGGTGCGCTTCTAGCGAACGGCAGTCCGTTAGCAGGTCCCGTCGCCGCGGGGTCGGCATCCGGTTGTTGGCCGGGGGCCGACTCCGCGGCGAAGTACATCGGCACTCAATTGTTTCCCCCGGCCTACCTTGCGCCCGGCACAGCGTAGTTGCGTTTCCGCAGCAGATGCGGCTCCACCGCTACGGCTGCAAGCGGTTTCCCTTTTGTAACATAGGGCTGGCGGCCCATCCAAGCGCCCATACGAAGCATTTGTGGGTTACCCGATACGGCCTATCCCTTGCAACAGGGGTAAACCGCTTGATCAGGACTAATGTGCGAGCACGACGACGTTTCTCCGCGCGGAGCCCCTGACCGCGCTCAAAAGTGCGACCACCGTGCGACGCGCCGATGCCTATAAGCGGAACAATTGCGGCTGACGAACGGACGATGCCGAACCTCTCTCGGAAAGGACGAAGCATGATCAGCACAACGCGTGTCGCGACATCTGTCGCGGCCATCGCTTTGGCTTGCATCGGGTCGTTAACCGCCTGCGGGGACGCGCAGGATCGACAGGCCGCCGATCCGCCGGCCGCGCTCGAGCCCGAGGAATTCGACCCCAACAGCTTCGCCCATTCGACCCAGATCGACAACGCATGGATGCCCCTCGAGCCGGGCACACGCTTCGTCTACGAGGGCACCACCGTCGAGGACGATGGCACGGAAGTGCCGCATCAGATAGTGGTCAACGTCACCGACCTGACCAAGGAGATCGGCGGCATCCGCGCGCTCGTCACCTGGGATCTCGACTACAGCGAAGGGCAGCTGGTGGAGGCGGAACTGGCCTTCCTCGCCCAGGACACGCTGGGCACCGTCTGGCGCATGGGCGAGTACCCCGAGGAGTACGAGGACGGGGAGTTCATCGAGGCGAAGCCCTGGATCCACGGATTCGAGGACGCCAAGGCGGGCATCATGATGATGGCCGACCCCCAGCTCGGCACTCCGAGCTACGCCCAGGGGTGGGGTCCCGCCGTCGATTGGACCGACCGCGGCCTGGTGGAACAGATGGGCCAGCGGACCTGCGTGCCGCTCGACTGCTACGAGGACGTGCTGGTGATCGTAGAGGTCAGCGCGAGCGAGCCGGACGCGGAGCAGCTCAAGTACTTCGCGCGCGGGGTGGGCAACGTGCGGGTCGGATGGAGAGGCGAGGGAGAACCGACGAAAGAGACGCTGGAGTTGGTGAGGATCGAGCAGCTCGATGAAGCGGCCATGGCCGAGGTTCGCGCCGGGGCGCTCGAGTTGGAGCAGAGCGGCTACCAGCGAAGCAACGTTTACGCTCAGACCCCGCCGGCCGAGGTGGGCGGGCCTTGAGGAGGCAGGTATGAGGATCAAGACACTTCTACCCGCGCTCGCTGTGGCGATCGTCTTGCCCGGGGCGTCGTTCTGGGCGGCTTCAGGCGGATCGGACTCAGCCGATGCGCCCTCCGCCCGCAGCGACAGCAGGCCTGTCACGCTCGAGGCGGTCGCCGGGTCCAGCGTGTACAAAGTGGTCCTGTCGGAGCGGGCGGCCGAGCGCCTCGGCATCGAGACGGCCCCGGTACGCGCAAGGGAAACGCGAACGGTCATTCCCTATTCAGCGGTTCTGTACGACGCGCACGGCAACACCTGGGCGTACACGAACCCCAACCCCCTCGTCTTTGTCAGGCATAGCGTCAGCATCGATTACATCGACGGCGGCGACGCCGTCCTTATTGACGGCCCACCCCCCGGCACAATGGCGGTGACGGTGGGAGCGGCCGAGTTGTTCGGGGCCGAGTTGTTTGGGGCCGTTGGCAAGTGACTCCACACAGAGGTTTCCAGCCATGATACGTCGGATCATTGAATCGAGCCTGAGACTTCGGGTCCTCGTGGTTGCCGCGGCCGCGGTGATCATGGTCGTCGGTGTCGACAGCATCCGGAAGATGCCGGTCGACGTCCTTCCCGAGTTCGCGCCGCCGTACGTCGAGATTCAGACTGAAGCACTGGGGCTTTCGGCGAACGAGGTGGAAGACCTGGTCACGCTGAACGTGGAGGAGTTGCTCCTCGGCGTCCCGTGGATGCAAACGATGCGCTCCAAGTCCGTGCCCGGGATGTCGTCGATCATCATGATCTTCCGGCCGGGGACGGACCTCATGCGCGCCCGGCAGATGGTGCAGGAGCGGCTCACCTTGGCTTACGCGCTGCCCAACGCCTCCAAGCCGCCGGTCATGCTTCAACCGCTGTCGGCGACGAGCCGGGTCATGATGGTCGGGCTTTCCTCCGACGTCGTTCCCCTGATCGAGATGTCCGTCCTCACGCGCTGGACGATTAAGCCCAAGCTGTTGGGCGTGCCGGGAGTGGCCAACGTCGCCGTCTGGGGCGACCGCGATCGGCAGTTGCAGGTGCAAATCGATCCGGAGCGGCTGCGCGCCCAAGGCGTGACGCAGCAACAGGTCATCCAGACCGCCGGGAACGCGCTGTGGGTCTCCCCGCTGACCTTCCTCGAGGCATCGTTCCCAGGCACCGGCGGCTGGATCGACAGCCCCAATCAACGGCTCGAGGTCCGGCACGTGTTGCCGGTCAACACGCCCGACCAACTGGCTCGGGTGCCGGTCGAGGGCGCGTCGATGCGCCTCGGCGACGTGGCCGACGTGGTGGAAGGGCATCCGTTGTTGATCGGCGACGCGCTGCTCAACGACGGGGCCGGCCTCATTCTCGTCATCGAAAAGCTCCCGGGTGCCAATACCCTGGACGTAACGCGGGGTGTGGAAGCGGCGCTGGCCGAAATGCAGCCCGGTCTTCAGGGCATCCAGATCGACGCCTCCGTCTTCCGATCGGCCGACTACATCGAAACGACGTTCGGCAATCTCACCACGGCGTTGATCCTCGCGGCACTCCTTGGCGTTGTGGTTCTCGGGGTCCTGCTCTACGACTGGCGTGCCGCCTTCATCAGCCTGGTCGCGATCCCCGTCTCCGTGGTAGCGGCCGTCATCCTGGTCGGACTCACCGGAAACACGCTCAACACGATGGTGTTGGCGGGACTGGTGATCGCTCTCGCGGTCATCGTCGACGACGCGATACTCGGCGTCGACAGCCTAGCACGACGGCTCCGGCAACAGCGCGAGGAGGGCACCCACGAGCAGAGATGGAAGACCATCGTCGAAGCCGCGCTCGAAATGCGCGGACCGATGCTCTACGCCACGCTGATCCTCCTGTTGGCGGTGGTGCCCGTCTTTCTGATGGGGGGCCTGGCAGGCGCGTTCTTCAGGCCGCTGGCCCTTTCATTCGCCCTCGCGCTGGCGGTCGCGATGGCGGTCGCGATGACCGTGACACCGGCGCTGGGCCTGCTGCTCCTGCGCAGTGGGCCGCTCGAGCGGCGCGAGTCGCCCATCGTCGCCTGGCTGCGGCGACGATACGACGCGGTCTTGGCTCGCACCGTCCAGGCACCTGGTTACGCGCTCGTTACCGCCGCGGTCATTCTCGTGGTCGGGCTCGCAACGTGGCCCTGGCTCGGGCAGTCGCTGCTACCATCATTCAAGGAAAGGTTTCTGCGCGTCGAGTGGGCGGGCGCGCCGGGCACGTCTCATCCGGAGATGGTCCGAATCATGTCCCGTGCCATGGGGGAACTGCGATCCATTCCGGGAGTCAGCGACGCCCACGTGCACTTGGGGCGCGCGGTGACAGGTGACCAGGTCGTCGATGTCAACTCCGGCCAGATCTGGGTCAGCATCGAATCGGACGCCGACTACGAAGCGACGCTCGCCGCGGTTCAGCAGACCATTGACGGCTACGCGGGACTCGATCACAACGTGCAGAGCTACTTGACGGACAGGATCCGCCAGGTCTTGTCAGGAGCGAGCCAGGCCATCGTCGTGCGCATCCACGGCAAGAGGCGCGACGTGCTAAGCGATCTGGCGGAGGATGTGCGGTCGGCCCTCTCGGATATCGACGGCATCGCCGACTTGCGAGTGGAGGGGCGAGTCGAACAGCCTCATGTGGAAATCGAGGTGGATCTCGCGGCCGCCGAACCCTACGGACTCAAGCCGGGCGATGTACGACGAGCGGCAGCCACGCACTTCGCGGGCCTAAACGTCGGGTTCGTCTTCGAAGAACAGCGGGTGTACGACGTCGTGGTGTGGGGGACGCCGGAGACGCGCAACAGCGTCAGCGACATCAGCGGCCTCCTGATCGACAGCCCGCGCGGCGGACACGTGCGTCTGGGTGACGTCGCGGACGTCCGGATCGCCGCGACTCCCACCGTTATCAACCACGAGGCGCTCTCGCGGCGCCTTGACGTCGTCGCCAACGTGCGAGGGCGCGACCTCGGCTCGGTCGCCGAGGCAGTGGAAGACAGGCTCGACACCATGGACTTCCCAGTCGAGTACTATCCGCTCGTGCTCGGCGAATACGCGGAGCGCGAGGCTGCCGAGGAGCGCATGCTCGGCCTGGCGCTGGGCGTCGCCATCGGCATCTTCCTCCTGCTTCAGGCCGCGTTTCGTAGTTGGCGCATGGCGGGGCTGTTCTTCCTGGCGCTGCCGGTGGCTTTGGCGGGCGGCGTCTTCGGCGCGGCGCTCAACGGCGGCATGATCTCGCTCGGTTCGCTGATGGGGTTCCTCGGCATCCTGGCGATCGCCATTCGCAACGGGATCATGCTGATCACGCATTATCAGCATCTCGAGGAGCACGAAGGCGTGCCGTTCGGCCCCGAACTCGTCACGCGGGGGACGAGGGAACGATTCGGCCCGATTCTGGTGACGGCGGTGACCACGGCCGCAGTGATGGTGGCGAT
>JBDGYA010000005.1:0-167266 GCA_039584325.1 Gemmatimonadota bacterium | reverse complement strand
AGAAGGTCCCAAGGGTCCGGCTGTTCGCCGGTTAAAGTGGTACATGAGCTGGGTTCAGAACGTCGTGAGACAGTTCGGTCTGTATCCGTGGTGGGCGTTGGAGTGTTGAGGGGGACCGACCCTAGTACGAGAGGACCGGGTCGGACTGACCGCTCGTGTTCCGGCTGTCACGCCAGTGGCATCGCCGGGTAGCGATGTCGGGTAGGGATAACCGCTGAAAGCATCTAAGTGGGAAACCCGCCCCGAGATGAACACTCCTGAACCGTAAGGTTCCTAAAGGGCCGTGGTAGACGACCACGTTGATAGGCGGTAGGTGTAAGGTGTGCAAGCACCTCAGCCGAGCCGTACTAATCGCCCGTGCAGCTTGATCTCTCCCTCTGACGTGTTGACCAATACCTTCCATCCACATGGCCATACGATCTTGGCTGGTGACTAGCGCGACGGGGCCACACCCGTTCCCATTCCGAACACGGCCGTTAAGCCCGTCAGCGCCGATGGTACTATGCCTGTGAGGGCATGGGAGAGTAGGCCGTCGCCAGCCTCCATCTATCGAGAGCCCGCTTCCCGGTTCGGGGGAGCGGGCTCTTCGTGTTGGGACGCACGGCATTCAGCGCTCGGCGTCCCGGCCACGGGACGGGTGCCGGATGCGTTCGGCCAACTCCTGCACCCCCCGATCCGGGTCGGCCTCGAACACCCGCTCCAGCAGCTCGGTGTGGCGCTCCGCAACCCGCAACGCCGCGCACCGCTCGCCGGCCTGCTCCAGCGCCTCCATCAGACCCATGGCAACCCGCGCGCTGTACGGATCGACGTCCCACAGCTGGCGCCACCACTCGACGGCGCGGAGCGTCTCGCCCTCCTCCATGGCCTCCCGCGCCAACGCCTCGAGCGCCGCCGCATACTCCCGACCCAGCCGATCGCGCATCGATTCCACCCATGCGTCGAAATCGGGTGCGTCGGGCACGTGCAGCCCGCGGAGAAAAGGCCCGCAGTAGAGCCGCGCAGCACGCCGGCGTTCCCTCCGCTCGAGCGCCTGCTCGAACGCCAGCGCATCGCACCAGACCCGCTCCGTATCCACGGCGACATCCGCATCACCCCGAGTGATCACCACGTCAGCGCCCAACGCACGGCGGAGTCCGTGCAGCGCCTGCCGTAGCGCGGCGCGGGCGTGCTGCTCGTCATGCTCCGCCCAGAGCAGGCCGAGCAGCGTATCCCGTCGATGGAGCCCGCGCGGATACGCGACGAGTAGATACGACAGGAGTGCCACGAGCTTCGGTTGCACTGACACCGAGGCCGGCGGCGGCTCCGCAGAGCGTCGCAGCGTGATCTCACCCAGCGTGCGGAACTCGAGCATTCAGACGCTCAGTCGCATTGCCGCAATCCAAAGCCGATGTATCGTGTTCGGTTTTGTCCGCGGCGCGCCAACACGTCTCTTCACGATTTGCTGACGATTGGCTCACGATCCCCGGACGTGCACGGCGTAGCTTCTCAAGCGAATCTCGTCCCGGAGCACGAAAAGGAGAAGGGGGCGGGAACGATAGCGATCCGCTCGAGCGCACCTCGCGTTCAGCGCAGCAGACGGAAGGAGACCCCATGGTCAAGGGAACAGCGACCGTCGATTCGGTCTACGGCGATTTGAGCATCGACACGCTTCTCGAGCATCCCGAAGGACGAGAACTCCTCTCGTGCATCCAGTGCGGCATCTGTGCCGGCACCTGCCCGTACGGCGATGCCATGGACTATCCGCCGCGCCGCATCATCGCCATGATGCGAGCCGGGATGCTCGAGGAGGTCTTCGCCAGCGACAGCCTGCTCAACTGCGTCGCGTGCTACGCGTGCATGGCAAAGTGTCCCCGGGGTCTGCGACTGACCGAGGTGCTCCTTCCGCTGGTCAAGGAGCAGACCTTCGTCAACTTGCCGGAAATACCTGCGGAGCTGCAGAAGGCCCTCGAGAACACGCTCCGCTATGGAAACCCGATGGGACAGTCACCGCGGAAGCGCGCGGCTTGGATCAAGAACACCGATGTCCCGATCCGGATCCTGAAGAGCGACCCGCGGCCGGTCGACGTCCTGTGGTTCGTGGAATGCTACACGTCCTATCACCCGCGCGGCCAAGAGGCCTGCCACGCCACCGCGAAGATCTTCGACGCGTTGGGTGTCGACTTCGCGATCCTCGGTCCCGAGGAGAAGTGCGCGGGCGAGTGCGCGCGGCTCGTGGGTGAGCCTGGACTGTTCGATGCCCTCCGGGAAGACATCGTCGCCCTGCTCAACAAGTACGAGTTCGATCGGCTGGTGACCTCGGGGGCACACGCCTACGACGCGTTCAAGTACCTGTATCCGGACCTCGGCTTCACGCGTCCGGTGGAGCACACGCACACCTTTTTCGCCGGGAACCTGAATCGGCTCGAGCCGCTGCTGTCGAAGAAGCTGGACTACCGCGTCACGTACCACGACTCCTGCTGCCTCGGCCGGCACAACGGCCATTACGAGGAGCCGCGATCGCTGCTCACCGCCATCCCGGGCGTCACGTTGGTGGAGATGATCCACAACCGGGTGAACTCCATCTGCTGTGGCGGTGGCGGTGGTGGGATGTGGCTCGATACGTACTACAAATCGAAAGGCTATGACCGGCTGTCGGACCGGCGGGTGCAGGAAGCCGCCGATGCGGGTGCGGATGTGCTGGCGGTATCGTGCCCCTACGAAGTCTCGCGGTTCGAGGACTCGGTCAAGGTGCTGGGATACGAGTCGACGCTCATGGTCAAGGAGATCACCGAGCTGCTCGCGGAGTCGATGGAGGCGTAGCGAGACATGTGACTCGCCGACCTCCGACTGGAACTGGAGGCCCCATGAAGATTCTCGTCTTGCTGAAGATGGTACCCGACGTGGTCGAGGAGCTCGAGGTGGGTCCCGACGGAACGTCCCTCGATCTCGAGTTTCAACGGCTGATCGTGAGCGAGTCCGACGATCACGCCTTGGAGCAGGCGCTCATCCTCAAGGACCGACACGGCGGGACCGTCACGGCACTCGCACTCGATCAGCCCGACATCGACGATGTCCTGTTCACGGCGCTCGCCAAGGGTGTCGACCGCGCGGTGAAGGTCACCGAGACCGACACCGCGCTGACAAGCCGATCGACGGGCACGGTCATCGCGCAGACCCTCCCCGCCGTACCCGACCTGCTGCCGGTGGATCTCATCGTCACCGGGTGCCAGGCGATCGACGATCTCGACGGTCAGGTGGCACCGCTCGTCGCGAATGCGCTGGGCTTGCCCTACCTCGGACTGGTGACGGGTGTCGCTGCGGAACCCGACGCCGACCGCGCCACCATCACCAAGGAGTACGCGGGTGGCGTGCGTGGCGTGTTCGAGGTCCCCCTCCCGGCGCTCCTGGGACTGCAGGTTGCCGAGAAGCCCCCGCGCTACGTCCCGGTGGCGAAGGTGCGCGCGGCCATGAAATCGGCGCAAATCGCAGCGGTTCCGGCGGCGGGTGAGCCGGTAGCCACCCGCATCGACGTGCTCGACATGGCCAAACCAGAGTCTGCCAGCCACGCGGAGATGCTCGAGGGTTCGCCGGAGGAGATGGCGGCGAAGCTCGGCGAGCTGCTGGCCGCGCGTGGCCTCGTGTGAGGAGACGACATCATGGCACAGAACATCTGGGTAGTAGCCGAGCAGTGGCGGGGGCAGGCAACCGACGCGACCTTCGAGCTTCTCGCTCTGGGACGGGAGTTGGCGGACGGCCTGGGCACATCCCTCGAGACCGTGCTCTTCGGGCACGGGGTTGGTGACCTTGCCGGCGAGTTCGGAGCGAGCGACACCGTGCTGGCCGCCGACCATCCGGCGTTTGCCGTACCGACCGCCGAGGCATTTGGCGCGGCCCTGGCATCGCTCGTCAAGGAGAGACAGCCCCGGTGCGTGCTCGTCCCGCTCACCAACGTGCTCTGGGATGCGCTGGGAATCCTGCCGGCGGAACTCGACGGACCCTTCATCAATTTCTGCCAAGACGTGCGCGTGTCACAGGGTCGCATCGAAGCGGACTGTCTGCTGTACGGCGGAAAGATGCGGGCAACCGTGGTGCCGACCGGCGATGGTGCGGTGTTCGGCCTCGCTTCCGGCGTTCGGCCACCGGATCAGGGTCGGGTCGACCGGACGCCGACCGTCGAGGCCGTGGCACCGGCGGTGCCGACGAGTCTCCGCGTACAGTTCAAGGACTTCCACGAGCCGGAAGCCGCGGACGTCGATATCACGCAACAGGACGTGCTCGTGGCGGTGGGTCGCGGTATTCAGACCCAGGACAACGTGGAGCTCGCCGAGGAACTGGCCACGGCGCTGGGCGGTGCCACGTGCGCGTCGCGGCCGGTCATCGATCAGGGCTGGCTCCCGCTCGCCCGCCAGGTCGGGAAGTCCGGCGCCACCGTGAAACCCAAGCTGTACATCGCCGCCGGCATCAGTGGTGCCCCCGAGCACACCGAAGGCATGAAGGACGCGGAACTGATCATTGCGATCAACACCGACCCCGAGGCACCGATCTTCGGGGTGGCGCACTACGGGATCGTCGAGGATGCGACCGACGTGCTGCCTGCGCTGACGGAGTCGCTCGCCGCCATGAAAGAATGAGGTAGCCACCATGCCCGATCCCACGACAGGCACGGTGTTCGGCGTGCCGGGCGTTGCGGCGCTCTGGATCATGGCGCTCGTGGCGTTTGCGCTGTTCGGACACCGCATGTGGCGGCTCGTGGCCGCGCTCCGCCGCGGCAGGCCGGAGATGCGCTGGGACCGGCTGGCGACGCGGATGCAGTACGTGGTCGTGAACGTCTTCGGCCAGCGGCGGCTCCTGGGAGAGCGCGTCATCGGCACCGCCCACTTCTTCATCTTCTGGGCGTTCGTGTTCTTCGCCACGTCGTTCTTCTGGAATCTCATCCGGGGACTCGTCCCGGTCTTGCCCATTCCGTTCGCCGACGAAGTGCGCTGGATGACGTTCCCCATGGAGATTCTCGCCGTGTTGGGCCTCGCCGGGATCGTGGTGGCTGCCGTTCGGCGCTACGTGTTCACCCCCGAGAGCCTGGAGCGGACGTGGGATGCGAGCCTCGTGCTCGTCCTGATCGCCGTCCTCCTCGTGACGTTCGCGATGGGGCAGGGCTTTACCGCGCTCGCCGAGCAGCACGCGAGCCCGTGGAGTCCGGTGGGGAACGCCCTGGCACCGGTGGTCGCGGGCATCGGTGTGACTCGGGAGGGCGCGACCACGTTGTATGCGTGGATGTGGTGGATACACATGGCGACGGTGCTGGGGTTCCTGGCGTACCTCCCTTACTCCAAGCACGCCCATCTGCTGTTCGGGCCTTTTGGGGTGTTCTTTGCCGCCCTGGTGCCCGGTGGCGTTCCTCCGGCATCGGAGGGCGCCGCTCATATCGGGCAACTCACGTGGCGCCAGCAGTTCAGCGCGCTCGCCTGCGCGGAGTGCGGTCGCTGTGACCGAGTCTGCCCCGCCCACAAGAGCGGCTTTCCGCTCTCGCCCAAAGACCTCATGCACAACCTCAAGGGAATCTTCCTCGAGGCCGTGGCTCCGGGCGGCAACGGAACGCCACTGGTCGGGTCCTTGGCAAACCCGGACGAGTTGTGGGCGTGCACCACCTGCGGTGCCTGCATGGAGCGATGTCCGGTCTTCAACGAGCACATCCCGGTCATCGTCGAGCTGAGACGCCATCTGGTCTCGGAGGGACAGACCGACACCAGGGTCCAGGACGTGCTCATGGCACTCATGCGCTACGGCAACTCCTTCGGCCAGTCACCGCGAGGCCGGGCCAAGTGGACCCGCGGCCTCGACTTCAAGGTCAAGGACGCGCGGAAAGAGCGGGTCGAGCACCTGTGGTTCGTGGGGGACTATGCGTCGTTCGACCCCCGGGTGCAGGAGATGACGCGCACGACCGCCCGCGTGTTCACGCAGTTGGGGATCGACTTCGGCATTCTCTACGAGGGTGAGCAGAATGCGGGGACCGATGCACGGCGGATCGGCGAGGAAGGTCTCGCCGAGATGCTGCGCGAGAAGAACGCCACGGTACTCGGTCAGGCGCAGTTCGACAAGGTCGTCACCACCGACCCGCACACCTACCAGGCCCTGAGCCACGAGTACGGCGAGAACGGCAACGGTGCGCTACGGGGGCGGCCGGTGTTGCACTACACCGAGCTGCTGGATGTGCTGGCGCGGGAAGGAAGACTCACCGTCTCGGATCCGCAGAGGCGGCGCGTTACCTATCACGATCCGTGCTACCTCGGGCGGTACAATGGGATCTACGCGGCCCCTCGGCGTGTGCTCCGGGCAACAGGTGCCGACGTGGTCGAGATGCCGCGCACCAAAGCCACCAGCTACTGCTGCGGTGGCGGAGGCGGACGCATCTGGATGGAGGACACGCCGGGAATCCGCGAGCGCCCATCTGAAGCGCGTGTGCGCGAAGCGGCAAGCCTCACGGGGGTCGACACCTTGGTCGTGAGCTGCCCCAAAGACCTGGTGCTGTTCCAGGATGCCATCAAGACCACGGGGCTCGAGGGCAAGCTCGCGGTCAAGGACGCGATCGAGCTCGTGGCCGACGCGATCGCTCCCGCGACACCGCTGCCGGAGTCGGCCGCAGAGGCCGAATAGCGCTAAGGTCGGCCCTTGCCCAGACAGTTAACATAGTTTATCTTTGCTGACGTCAATGGTAGTCGGGTCAGCGGCCCGCTGGGCCGCTTTCCCGGCTTGTGCGTGGGGTGGATGATGCGAGGGACGGGATTGGCGGAATCGCGCACGGGGCAGGTTGTCCAGGATTTCCTGGGAAGCGCGCAGATCTTCACTTCAGCCGTCAACGACATGCTGGAGGAGGAGTTGCGCGCCATTGCCGGGAACCAGCTGACGTTCTCCCAACTCAAGCTTCTCAAGATGGTCTCTGTCACCGGGGGCTACATGGTGACGGACGTGGCCAACTTTCTGGGCGTGAGCAATGCCGCGGCGAGTCGAGCCGTGGATCGCATGGTTCGACGAGGTCTTCTCGATCGCACTGAAGCCGAGAGTGATCGGCGCGCGGTTCACATCTCGCTGACCCCAGCGGGTCGGGAGCTGGTCAACCGGTATGACGAGGCCACAGACCGGGTGCTGGCCAACCTCTTCGGCGAGGTCTCTCCGGAGCACCTGCTCGGGGCAGCCGTGCTCATGGACAATCTCTCCGTGAGCATCGTGAGTCGGGATCACGACCCTGACGAGGTGTGTTTCCGCTGTGGCGTTCATTTTCGTGATCGCTGCTTGCTACGGCAGCTGACCAACCGCAACTGCCACTTCCACACCCACCACGCAGAGGAGGGCAAAGGCGCCCGTTCCGACGACGGGAACGGCGACGGGCGCCTCGCACGCAGAAGGAAGTGAGCAATGGTCGTGGCAGCGAGCCGCGCGCTTTCCCACGCTGCGGCAACGGTCACTCGGAATCACCACGGGGCAGGTGGCGGCCCACGCGTTCGTGTGGCCGACCCCAAGGCTGCCTCTGGTCAGCTTCACATGTCTCCACCATCACCGAGCCGCGCGAGCTGAAGCTCGCGAGGAGTACTGCCCATGTCGCCTGAACGCGAGTTCGAAGACGCCACTGCCGGCAACGGTGCACCACAGGTTGGCGTGTACGTCTGCCACTGTGGCGCCAACATCGCGGCGACCGTGGATGTCCAGGAAGTCGCGCGGTACGCCAGTACGCTGCCGGGGGTCACCATCAGCCGGGACTACAAGTACATGTGTTCCGACCCCGGGCAGGAGATGATCAAGCAGGACATCGCCGACCACGGGCTGCAGCGCGTCGTGGTCGCATCCTGCTCCCCGCACCTGCACGAGAAGACGTTCCGGACTGCCACCGCGGAAGGTGGACTCAACGCCTTCGAGTTCCAGATGGTGAACATCCGCGAGCACGACTCGTGGGTTCACACCGATCGTGGTGAGGCCACTCAGAAGGCCAAGGACCTGGTCCGCGCGGCCGTGCGGCGCGTCCGGCTGCACAAGCCCCTTGAGACCAGACGCGTGGCTATCAAGGACCAGGCACTGGTCGTGGGTGGTGGAATCGCCGGCATCCACGCGGCCCTCACCATCGCCAATGCTGGGAAGCACGTCTATCTCGTCGAGCGTGAGGCCACCATCGGCGGCCATATGGCCATGTTCGACAAGACGTTCCCGACCCTCGACTGCGCCGCGTGCATTCTCACACCCAAGATGACGGCGGTGAAGGCCCACCCGAACATCACGCTGCTGACGCTGTCCGAGGTCACGCAGGTCGACGGATACGTCGGCAACTATACCGTGTCGGTGACCCAGCAGCCGCGGTACGTGTTGGAGGACGTGTGCGTGGGGTGCCTCGAGTGTATCGACGCCTGTGTGTACAAGAAGGGCAAGATCGAGGATGAGTTCAATCTCGGACTCACCAAGCGCAAGCCGATCTACATCCCGTTCCCGCAGGCGGTGCCGCAGGTCGTGCGGATCGATGCCGATACGTGCATCGAATTCAAGAGCGGCAAGTGTAAGAAGACCTGCATCGAAGCATGCGCCGAACGCGAGGCCATCGACCTCGAGCAACAGCCCAAAGAGCACACGCTCGAGGTTGGCACGGTGCTCCTCACGACCGGTTTCAAGACGTTCGATCCCACGCGCCTTCCATTCTACGGCTACGGCCGCTACCCCAACGTCTACACGGCGCTCGAGGTCGAGCGACTCCTCAACTCGGCCGGCCCCACCGGGGGCAAGGTCGTGCTGCGGGACGGCACCGCCCCCGAGAGCGTTGGGATCATCCACTGCATCGGGAGCCGGGACAAGAACACGAACGTGTACTGCTCTCGCGTGTGTTGCATGTACGCGCTCAAGATGGCGCAGCTGATCAAGGAGAAGACCAGCGCTGACGTGTACAACTTCTACATCGACATGCGGACGCCCGGCAAGACGTTCGAGGAGTTCTACAACCGGGTGGCGGAAGACGGCACGCACTTCATCCGCGGCAAGGTCGCCGACGTCTATCCGGCTGGGAACGGCGACGCTCGGCTCGTGCTCCAGGCGGAGGACACGTTGCTGGGCAGGATGCGGAAGATCCCGGTCGACATGGTCATTCTTGCCGTCGGCCTGGAGGCGCGGGAGGATGCCGAGGACGTGCGGCGGAGGTTCAACATCACGTGCTCCAACGACGGGTGGTTTCTCGAGCGCCATCCGAAGCTCGACCCCGTCGGCACCTTCACCGACGGCATGTGGGTCGCGGGCGCGTGCCAGGGCCCCAAGGACATCCCCGACACCGTCGCACAGGCCGGCGCCGCGGCAGGCGAGGCCCTGTCGCTGATGAACGCCGGCTACTTCGAGCTCGAGCCGAACACGGCCTATGTGCTCGACGAAGAGTGTTCCGGCTGCAAGACCTGTCTCCCGCTCTGTCCGTACACGGCCATTGCCGTCGTCGCCGACCGCGACAAGGCCGAAATCAACGAGACACTCTGCAAGGGCTGCGGAGTCTGCGTGGCTGCCTGCCCATCGGGGTCGATCAAGCAAAACCTCTTCGAAGACGAAGAGATCTACGAGGAGATCAAGGGGGTGCTAGCATATGCCTGAGCAGACCAAGGACGCTGTGCTCGACGAGCCGCGCACCTTCCAGCCCAAGATCGTCGCGTTCTTCTGTAACTGGTGTACGTATCTCGCGGCAGATCTCGCCGGCACATTTCGCATGAAATACGCACCCAACATCCGTGTCGTTCGCGTGATGTGCTCCGGCCGTATTGACCCGCAGTTCGTCCTGGAGGCGTTCGCGAGCGGTGCCGACGGCGTGTTGATCGGTGGATGCCATCCAGGTGACTGCCACTACGAAGCCGGCAACTACAAGGCGCTACGGAGGTTTCACCTCCTGAAGCCCGTGCTCGAGGCGATGGGAATCGAAGACGAGCGGTTTCGGCTCGAGTGGCTGTCGGCCGCCGAGGCCGATCAGCTCCGGACTGCGGTGGACGACATGGTGGAGAAGGTGCGGGCATTGGGCCCACTGCACCTGGACGTCCCGGAGGAGACCTTCGCCGAGGAGGTCGCTGTCTCATGAGTGACAAACCGAAAGTCGCGTTCTACTGGTGCGCCGCCTGTGGCGGGTGCGAAGAGGCGGTCGTCGATCTCGCGGAGAAGATCCTGGACGTCGTCGCCGCCGTGGACATCGTGTTCTGGCCTGTGGCGCTCGATTTCAAGAAGAGCGATGTCGAGGCCATGGATGACGGCTCGATCGTCGCGTCGTTCGTGAACGGAGCCGTCCGCACGACCGAGCAGGAAGAGATGGTGCACCTGCTGCGGCGAAAGTCACAGTTCCTCATTGCCTTCGGATCGTGCTCCCACCTGGGCGGCATACCGGGCCTCGCCAATCTGTGGGACCGGGAGAGCATCTTCGCGACCGCCTATCACGAGACACCGAGCACGGTCAATCCCGATCACATCGTTCCTCAACAGGTCCATGAGGACAACGGTCGTCGGGTGAGCCTGCCGGGATTCTACGATACCGTCCGAGCGCTCGACCAGGTCGCCGAGGTGGACTACTACATCCCGGGATGCGCGCCGACCCCCAAGATCATCGGCCAGGCGGTCGAAGCGCTGCTGACCGGGCAACTGCCACCCAAAGGCGCCGTGATCGCCCCGGACACCGCCCTCTGCGACGAGTGCCCGCGCAAGGAGAGCAAGCCGGAGGACCTGGCCATCACCGAATTCAAGCGCCCGCACGAGATTCTGATCGACGAGGAGACGTGTCTCCTGGCGCAGGGCGTGCTGTGTATGGGCCCGGCCACGCGCGCCGGGTGCGAAGCCCTGTGTATCGAGGGCAACATGCCGTGCACGGGCTGCTTCGGCCCCACCAGCCGAGTGAGAGATCATGGTGCGAAGGCGCTCTCGGCCTTCGCGTCGAGCGTAGGGAGCAACGAGGAATCGGAGATCCAGCGGATTCTCGCTGCGATCCCGGACCCGATCGGGACGCTGTATCGCTACAGCCTGCCCACGTCGCTGTTGCGCCGCAGGCGGGCGGGAGTGGCGTAGGAGCACCGAATGCGTTCGGGCAACGATCACCGACGCGTCTCGCGATCCAGTCTTGGCTTTCGACTGACTGGGGAAACGCCCGAGGTCGACCGGCGTCGCAACCCGCGGCCTGGCGCCACGCGGTCGATCGCCATTCGGCTGATGCTGGGCTTCCTCGTCATCTGCGTGCTCACCAGCGCCATCTTCAGCGTTGTCGGGATCCGCATCATCCGGAATCGTGTCGTCGCCGAGGCCGAAAACAAGGTGCAGACCGACCTCAACGCGGCCCGCGAGATTTACCAGGCTGCACTCGTCAACGTGTTCGATGTCGTCCGGTTCAGTGCCGACCGGTTCTATCTGCGCGACGCCCTGCGCACTGGAAACCTGGAACGTGTCATGAGCGAGCTCGTGACCGTCCAGACACGCGAAGGCCTCGACTTTCTCACCCTCACGGATCACGAGGGGATCGTCCTCTTTCGGGCGGCCAATCCGAGCCGAGCGGGGGACAGTCAGACGCATGATGCACTCGTGAGCGCCGTCCTGGAGGGTCGCGAGCCGCTTGCGGCCACGTCGGTGTTGGCGGCGGAGGAACTCGACGACGAATGCCCGCCACTGGTTGCCGAAGCGTCTTGCGAGCTGGTGCCGACGCCCGGGGCCAGACCGCGCGGGGATTCGGTCAAAACCGCCGGGATGGTGCTGAAGGCAGCGGCCCCGATCCTCGCGGCAGACGGAGATCTCATCGGGACCCTCTACGGCGGGGTGCTGCTCGACAGTCGCTTTGACCTCGTGGACAAGATCAAGCAGACGGTGTTCCGCGATGCCCGCTACAAAGGAACGGACATCGGGGCAGCGACGATCTTCCAGGACGATGTCCGGATTTCCACGACCGTGACAGGATCGGATGGCTCGCGAGCCATTGGGACCCGGGTGACCCAGCCCGTCTATGAGCAGGTCGTTGGAGCAGGCGTCCCGTGGGTCGGACACTCCGACGCTGTCGACCACACCTACATCAGCGTGTACGAGCCCATTCGCAACATCAACGACTCCATCGTCGGCATGCTGGCGGTCGGCCTGTTGGAGGACCCCTACGCGGACCTTCAGGCACGCACGTCCTTGTTGTTTCTCGGGATCACGCTGGCTGGGGCGCTGCTCGCCATCACGCTGTCGTACTTCATTGCGCGGCGCGTTGCCGGCCCGGTCCGACAGTTGGTCGGCGCGTCTCGTGAGCTTGCACGCGGCAACCTCGACGTCACCGTGTCGGAGCAGTCCGTCGGCGAACTCGCCGAGCTGGCCCACGCCTTCAACTCCATGTCCTCGGCGCTTCACGCTCGGGATGAGAAGCTCAAGGAGTTCACCAAGAAGAAGATCATGGAATCCGAGCGGCTGGCCGTCATCGGACAGCTCGCGGCTGACGTGGCCCACGAGCTAAACAATCCACTGCAGGGCATCGTGACCTACGCCCATCTGCTGATGGAGAGTCCCACCAGCAGCACATCGAAGGCGTCGGTTGAGAAGATCGCCAATCAAGCGAACCGCTGCACGAAGATCATACGCGGCCTGCTCGACTTCTCGCGACCCCGCGCTCCACAAAAGAAGCTGGCCAACATCAATGCACTACTCGACGAATCGCTCTCGCTGGTCGAGAATCAGGCGCTGTTCCACAACATCGACATCGTCAAGGAGTGGGATGCCAGCATACCCGAGATCGTGGTTGACCCGTCGCAGATCCAACAGGTCTGTATGAACCTGATCTTCAACGCCGCGGAGGCGATGAATGGCAGCGGCCGACTGCATATCTCCACGAGCATCAACGGCCACGGCATGATCGAGGTCGCATTCACCGACAGCGGGCACGGAATCGCGCCGGACAACCTGGAGAGGGTCTTCGATCCGTTCTTCACGACCAAGGAGGTGGGGCACGGCACGGGGCTGGGCCTCGCCATCAGCTACGGGATCGTCCGGGAGCATGACGGGACCATCACCGTGGAGAGTCGAGTGGGAGAGGGGACAACGTTCACCGTCCGCATACCCGCGCGGACCGAGGAGGACGTCTGACCGCGTTGGAGGAGAGCGCCAAGATCCTCATCATCGACGATGAGGAGGTCGTCGTAGACGCATGCCGCGCGATCCTGGACGCAACCGGCTATCGCGTACAGTCGGCTGGGAGCGGCGAGGACGGTCTCGCGCTCGTGGACGAGTCTCGACCGGACGTCGTGGTCGTGGATCTCAAGATGCCGGGCATGTCCGGCTTCGAGGTGCTCGAGCGACTGCGCGCCTCCCACCCCACGATCGTCGCGATCGTCATCACCGGGTACGCGACGGTGAGTTCCGCCGTGGATGCCATGAAACAAGGCGCCTACGATTTTCTCCCCAAGCCGTTCACACCCGAGGAGTTCCGCCTCATCATTCGGCGGGCGGTCGAAAAACGCAACCTCGTGCTGGAGACGATGGCGCTGCGACGAGAACGCGAAGTCCTGCGCGAGCACTTCGCATCGATCGTCTCCCATGAGCTCAAATCACCCCTCGGCGCGGTGCAGCAGAACGTCTTCGTCCTCGAGCGTGAACTCGCTGAAACCGTGCCGGACGACCAGCTGCGGCGCCTGAGCCGCATCAAGAGCCGAATGAGCGACGTGCTCGCGCTGATCGATACATGGCGTCGTGGGGTCACCATCGATCTCGATGCCATCAAGGAACGCTTCGCGCCGATCACGATCGATGTGCCAATCGCAAAGGCGATCGAGAGCGTCCTCCCCCAGGCAACGCGGAAAGCCATCGACATCAAGACGTCGGTCGCAGCGCCGACGTTACAGACCCTGGGCGACGAGGGAACGCTCACGCAGGCCCTCGTGAACCTGCTTGGCAACAGCGTCAAGTACTCGCACGCCGACAGCGTCGTGACGGTCAGCGCCTCGCAGGCCAACGGGGAGATTCAGGTCGCCGTGCGAGACGAGGGCATCGGCATCGCCGAGGAAGACCTGCCCTTCATCTTCGACACGTTCTACCGCGCGCAGTCCGGCGCCGAGGCGGAGAGTGGCACCGGACTTGGGCTCGCCGTCACGCGACGCATCGTCGAGGCGCACGGCGGCACCATCTCTGTCAACAGTGTTGTCGGCAAGGGGAGCACCTTCGTCGTGACCCTTCCCGTGCTGCCGGCCGATTCAATGAACCAGGCGCGCCGGGAGGCCGAAGCCGCGCACTCTGTAAAGGAAGGCCACGGATGACTCAGCAGAAGAGACTCCTGATCGTCGACGACGATCCGGACTACGTGGAAGGTATCAAGGCGATCCTCGATGGTGCCGAGTACGAGTCGGACGTCGCCCACAATCCCAAGGATGGCTTCGACGCACTGAAGTCGAAGCACTACGACCTGCTGCTGCTGGACATCATGATGGGTCGCGGTGCCGAGGGCGTCATGATGGCCCGCAAGATCCGGAAGGACCCCGATCTCAAGGGCCTGCCGGTCCTGATCATCACCGGCATCCGCGAGCAGATCGCGTTCCTGTTTCCCGGTCAGGCGGTGCACCCGGGCTTTATGCCAATCGACGAGTTGCTCGAGAAGCCGGTTGAACCCGACCTCCTGCTGGAGAAGGTTCGCGGACTCCTGGGGGCGGCCGAGGCGCGCAAGCAGCAGACGACATAGGCGGGAGACCCCATGTGGAAGAAGCCATCGTTTAGCGACGAGATCTCGAACTTCATGTACGCCTCAGGCGCACGCTCGCTCAACTGCTGCGTGCAATGCGCCACGTGTTCGTCGGCGTGCCCCGCTGTGAACTACATGGATCGAACGCCCCGTGAGTTGATCGGGATGATCAATGCCGGGATGCGAGACGAGGTCCTTGCCAGCAAGGCGTTCTGGACGTGCGCAGCGTGTCTGGCGTGTTCGGCGTACTGCCCCAAGGACATTCAGCCAGGCACCATGATGTACGTGCTACGCCGGTACTCCCTCTGGAAGGACCGCTATCCCGAGGGCCTCGTCGGGCCGGAGTTCTCCCGCCGCTTCGTGAAGACGATCCTCAAGACCGGGAAGTCGTACGAGCCGGGATACGCACCGGCCTTCATCCTCGAGGGGGGGTTCCAGGGCCTGCTCCGCGAGATGCGAACGGCCATGAGGCTCCTCCGGCGCGGCAGACTGCCGCTCATACCATCAAAGATCAAGCGGGTGGACCGCTTTCGACGAATGCTCAGCAGGATCATGCCACTGGAAGGAATCGCATGAAGACGTACGCGTACTACCCAGGCTGCGCGCTCGAGACCATGGCGGCGAGCTACCATTTGTCCGCTGTCGAGACGGCCCACAAGCTCGGTGTGGAACTGCGCGAGATGGAGGACTGGAACTGCTGCGGTGCGACATCGTATTCCCATATCGACGAGCTGCTCGCCGAGTCGCTGTGCGCCCGCAATCTGGCGATCGCCGAGCGCGGAAAGCTGGACATCGTGGCGCCCTGCAGCGGGTGCTACAAGAACCTCTCGCACTCCGACGCGCATATCAAGGCAGACGCCGATTGGGCGGAGCACTTGAATTGGGCGCTCGAAGAAGACGAGCTGCACTATTCCGGCACGGTGACCGTGCATCACTTGATGCACATGTTCGTGAACGAGATCGGTCTCGATGCCGTCCGGAAGCAGGTGACGCACCCGCTCAAGGGGCTGCGCGTCGCGCCGTACTACGGCTGCCATCTCGTCGACCGGGATGCCGCCCACCGCAACGGTGGCGAGCTCCACCTGTTCGAGGATCTGCTGTCGACCTTGGGGGCGGAGGTCATCTCGTACCCGTACAAGATGCGGTGCTGCGGTGGTTCGCTCATCGCGACGAGTCGTCGTGCGGCCGTCGGAATGCTGCACGACCTCCTCCGCAGCGCGGCCGATGCTAAGGCTGACGTGATCGCCACGACCTGCCCCTTGTGTCAGATCAACTTGGAGCTCTATCAAGGTGAAGTGAACCGCGAGTACGAGACCGAGTTCGCGATCCCGGTCCTGTACTTCACCCAGCTCATGGGGCTGGCGTTTGGCATCCGACCGAAGCGTCTCGGGATCGGTCGCGAGCTGGTGAGCGCTAAACAGGTGGTGGCCTGCGTTCGAGGCCCGAAATCCGCGACGAAACAGCCGGCACGGGCGTGATCGGCGACGAGAGGACGGATCAGTCATGAGCAAGCCTGTTCAAGACTTGTTGGATACGGCGCGGGACAAAGCCGGTGAGGCGTACATGCGCCGCCGCATCACGATCGACCCCATCACCCGGCTCGAGGGTCATGGCAAGATCGACATCTTCCTAAATCAGCAGGGCAGCGTGGACCGCGCGTACTTTCAGGTTCCCGAGCTCAGGGGGTTCGAGCGCTTTGCCCAGGGGCGGCTGAGCGAAGACATGCCCCAGATCACATCCCGTATCTGCGGGGTGTGCCCCACCGCGCACCATATGGCCGGCACGAAGGCCCTCGATGACCTGTACGAGGTGGAACCACCCAGTGCCGCCAAGAAGATCCGTGAGCTCGTCTACAGCACCTTCATGACGGAGGACCACGCCCTCCACTTCTACTTCCTCGGCGGCCCGGATTTCGTTGTCGGACCCGATGCCCCCGCCGCGGAGCGTAACGTACTGGGCGTGATCGCGAAGGTGGGCGTGGATGTTGGCAAGAAGGTCATCGCGATGCGGCGCGAACTGCGTGAGCTCATCACGGCCATCGGTGGGAAGGTCGTGCACCCGGTGTTGGGGTTGCCGGGCGGAGTGGCCAAGCGCGTGACCCCCGAGCTGCAAGAGCGTTACCAGCGCGTCGCCGCCGACGCCGTGGAGTTTGCGAAGTTCACGCTCGGCATTTTCGAAGACGTGGTGCTCAAGAACACCGACTACGTGAACCTCATTCTGTCAGACGCCTTCACGCATCGCACGTACTACATGGGGCTGGTCGACGAGGCGAACAAGGTGAACTTCTACGACGGCACGATCCGGGTGGTCTCTCCCGACGGTGCCGAAGTCGCGAAGTTCGCTCCGCAGGATTACCTCGACCACGTTGCGGAGCACGTCGAGCCGTGGAGCTACGTGAAGTTCTGCTACTTGAAGCAGGTCGGCTGGAAGGGCTTCACGGACGGCCCGGAGAGCGGCGTGTATGCGGTGGCGCCACTCGCTCGGCTCAACGTGTCCGATGGCATGGCGACACCGGCCGCGCAAGGCGCCTACGAGCAGTTCTTCGAGACGCTGGGCGGCAAGCCGGTGCACCACACGCTGGCCAACCACTGGGCTCGCGTTGTTGAGCTGCTGTATGCCGCCGAACGGCTGCAGGAGCTGGCGAACGACCCCGAACTCACGAGCCCGGATGTGCGGACGCTGCCGACCGCCACGCCCAAGCAAGGAGTCGGAGTGGTCGAAGCACCTCGCGGAACGCTGTTCCACCACTACCAAACGGACGAGCGAGGTGTGATCACCAGCGCCAACCTCGTCGTTGCGACGCAAAACAACGCAGCCCGGATCGCCATGAGTGTCGAGAAGGCGGCAAAGGGACTCATCTCCAACGGGAACGTCACCGACGGCATTCTCAATGAGGTCGAGATGGCGTTCCGCGCCTACGACCCGTGCCACGCATGCGCCACCCACTCGTTGCCGGGTAGCATGCCATTGGCCATACGCGTGCACTCGGCGACGGGTGAACTGCAGACCACGCTGCGACGGGACCTCGATGGCACCATTCATCGAGACTGAGCGAACGAGCGTGGTGGGGGCGCCGGACAACCCCGCGATTCGCGTGCTGTGCCTTGGCAACGACATCCTGGCAGACGACGCGCTCGGGATCCTCGTGGCGAAGGAACTCCGCCGCACGCTACCGGAGTCGGTGGACGTGGTATCGACGATCGAGTCCGGCTTCGCGCTCATGGACTATGTGGAGGATGCGGATCAGCTCGTCGTGGTCGACACGGTGACAACCGGACGTGGCGCACCCGGGACCGTGTACCAAGTCCGAGAGGACGATCTGCGAGACGTGTACGGGAGTTCGCCGCACTACGTGGGCCTGTTCGAAGGGCTCGCGCTGGGTCGACGCCTGGGTCTCCGGGTCCCACACGACGTGGCAATCGTCGCAGTGGAAGGAGCCGACTGCCGAACCGTTGGCGGACGTATGAGTTCGGCGGTCGCGGCAGCGATGCCCGAGGTCGTCACGATCGTGGAGCGCACCATCGGCGGCTTCCGGGACCGTCCAGCTACTCGGTGAGCGGCGCACGCGAGCGACTTAGTTGAATGGGAGCTCGGAGGAGACAGCTGTATGCTACCTAAACCCAGTCCCAAAGAGATTGACCGCAAGGCGCGTCTTGCCGCCGAGTCCCACGCGGTGCCGAAGCAAGACCCATCGGTCCGGCGGCGGAACTTCGAGGAGACCTACTTACCGTTCGACCTCCAGTCTGCCATGGAGGAGGCCGGCCGCTGCATCCAGTGCCCGGGCGCGCTCTGCGTCAAAGCATGCCCGATCCACAATGACATCCCGTGGGCCCTGTGGCAACTCGAGCACGGTCACGTCGAAGATGCCGCCGCCGTGTTTCGCCTGACGAGTTCCATGCCTGAGGTGTGCGGACGGGTGTGTCCCCAAGTCCTGCTGTGCGAGGGGGCGTGCATCTTCAACAGGAAGGGCATACCGCCGGTCCCCGTCGGTCGGCTCGAGGCGTTCGTCGCAGACTATGAGCGGCTGCATGGCGGCCTCCTGATCGAGCAGGAGGCACCCACTGGCCACAGGGTTGCCGTCGTCGGCGCGGGCCCCGCGGGGCTCACGGTGGCCATGTTGCTCGCGCGAAGGGGACACGGCGTCACCGTGTTCGATGCCTGGCCCGACAGCGGCGGTCTTCTGCGATACGGCATCCCGAAGTTCAAGATGGACCACGAGGTCGTGGACGATCTCACGGACTATCTCAAGGCCCTCGGCGTGGAGTTCGTGTTCCACACCTCAGTCGGTCAGACCGTGACACTTGATGCCCTCCTCGACCAGGGGTTCGAGTCGGTATTCCTGGGCGTGGGTGCCGGCGTCGGGGTGGACTTCAAGATCGAAGGCGCGGACCTGGAAGGCGTCTTCAAAGCCACGTCGTTCTTGGTACGGGCCAACGTTGAGGAAAACCGGAAGCCACCCGAGTTGGCCGGGCGCCCACCGATTGGAAATCGAGTGGCGGTGATCGGGGGTGGGGATACCGCGATGGATTGTGTGCGTACGGCCGTGCGCCTGGGAGCCGAGCACGTCATGTGTGTCTACCGACGCACCGAAGCCGAGATGCCCGGCAACGAGCGGGACCGGACGTTTGCCAAGGAAGAAGGAGTGGAGTTTCACTGGCTCACACAACCGGTGCGGTTCACGGGCGACGACCAGGGTCGTGTCGCTCGGATGGAGTGCATCCGCATGGAGCTGGGCGAGCCCGACGAGTCTGGCCGACGGCGACCCGTACCTATCGAGGGCTCGGAGTTCACGATGGAGGTGGACACCGTCATCTCGGCGCTCGGCTACTGGCCCGACCCGCTCCTGGGGCAGACGACAGACGGTCTGGACACCCATGACTGGGGACTCATCACGACCGACGACGAGACCGCAGCGACCTCACGAGACGGCGTGTATGCCGGAGGGGACGACGTCCTGGGCCCCAAGCTGGTCGTGACCGCGGTCGCGCAAGCACGGCAAGCCGCCGACGCCATGCACGAGTATCTCATGAAAAAGGAAGCCACATCCTAGCGGGCTTCAGCACGGAGAGGCATCCGCAGGGCACTCGTGGCCGGTCGCAGATGGCATCGCGGCCGGCCACCGTGCTGGCACCAGACGCTCGATGTCCAACCCGCGCCTACGAGGCTCCACGCTCAACACCTGATGCAGCTTGGAAGGTCACATCAGGTGTCTGTGCAGCTCCGTAAACAACTCCACTGCAATCACTTACAGTGGCGCACTCATCCGTTCTCGAATAGCGAACGCCGTTAGGGGAATTACGAGCATTCGCGCACCGGTGCGTTCGATACTCGGCTCTTCAAGTCAGGGGATTCCGACGACCGCCACGATCGGGTTGTGGTCCGAGTAGTGCGCGTCGGCGATGCGCCGGTAGGAGCTGGTCAGGATGGCACCGTCACCGGACCCGGTCCGGAACAGCAGATGGTCGGTCGGGAAGGGCCCGCGGGTCGGCTCCTCCAGGAACCGAGGGGAGTCGGGAAAATGCTCCAGCAGGTGACGCAGCGTCGTCTCCCGCGTAGACCAGGTGTTGAGGTCCCCGGCGATGACCGTGGCGATGGGGCACGCGCCGGGGCACGGCGGTGGACACATCTCACCTCCGCGCCCCGACGCGCGCTTGACGCCGGTGACCGGGCAGTTCGCGCGGTCGCGCTCGATCGCTGTCAACAACGCCCGCGAGGGTGGCGGGGTGGTGATCAGGTGCACGCTGGCCAGGCGCAGGCTGTCGCGCGCCACGCCGCGAACGGTCGCCATCGGCACCACGCGACGCGCGGCCTCGAACGGCAGCTCCACGACAATCGGATCCGATAGAGGAAGCGTGGAGAGAATTGCGTTGCCCTTGTCCTCGCGCTTGCCGTCGCGCGGCTTGTGGTCGTTGCGTGCGGCCGGGGCATAGAAGTACGCCAGTCCACATTGCCGTGCCACCTCGACGACGTCCAGTCGCGGCCCGGGGTGTGCGTTCTCCTTCACCGGCGGCGGCGTCACGAACGACTTGGGCACGTCGGGAATGTCGTTCGACCGCCGCAGGGCCTCCTGCAGCAGCAGCACGAAATGCGGCGCGTCGTCGTGGAGCGCCGAGGCTGACCCGTTACAGGTGAGGCCCAGCTGCTCCTCGAGGAACGCCGTCACGTAGCCAGCGCCGGCGTCGGTGTTCCACACCGCGATGCGCAGCGAGTCCGCAGGCTCAAGCCGGCCGAAGTCGGCCGCCGGAAGGGTGTCCAGCACCACGGGGCCAACCGTGACACACCAGCGCTCCAGCTGCTCGTTATCCCCGGCCCGTGCCGGGAAGTACCAGTCGATGCCCCGGTTCAGATCCTGGTCGACCGATGGACAGGTCCGGCCCGCGTCCGGATCCGGGGTGATGTCGTGCGACGCCACGCACCCTGCGACCGCGGCAGCGAGCCACCAGAGCGTGCTGAGCCGCAACATCATCGCTCTCGTCATCAGAACGTCAGGCGCATGGGCAGCACCAGATCGAACCCGGGCTGGGAGCCGCCGTTCGTCTGCGCGTTAATGGCGGCGACAACCCACTCGGTCAGTGCTCCGAGTGACATCCCGACCACGCCGGCGGCGACGGCATCCGGCATCGTGAATCCGTTCACGGTACCCAGTAACAGCGCACCGGCGACCGCTCCGGCGCCGGCACCAATAGCGGCTCCGACCGGCGCGGACCCGACCGCCCCGCCCATGAGGCCCACGGCGACGACGTCCCGCCATCCGAACCGCTGGGCGACGGGAGTCAGTGCCAAGCCGGCAACGATCCCCACGCCAAATCCGATCGCCGCCGAGGTGGCTGACTGGCTGACGCGATCGCTGTCCGCGGCGCCAATCAGAATACCGCTCGCAAGCCCCACGGCCGCACCGATGCCGACGCCCCAGCGCACGCAGCGCACCCCTGCGTAGGTCTGCAGACACGGCGGAATAGACGCCATCGTCCCGAGGAGCGTGCCGGAGGACGCGCCGAGCGCGCCACCGGCGATGGCGGCGCCTGTCGTGCCGCTGGGATCCTGTGCGATCCCTGTGGATGGAATCGCGCTGGCGAGGGCGATTCCGAGTACCGTCGAGGTTGCCAAGATGGAGAACGTCGGCTTCACGTCGTGCCGAGCACGCCCACCGATGACCCGCCCGCTGGACCGCTGGCAGCATAGCGGGCCAGCGGGCGGTAAGGTGCTCATACTACGCAGTCTCTTCCGCTGGGCATGAGCCTCTTACTGCGTCGGCCATCCGGTTGTCTCGGGCAACACGACACCGACATCGTCGGCGTACGCTTCCCACGCCGCCACGAGTCGCTGCAGGATGTCCGGATGCCGGTCGGCCAAGTCCTCGGCCTCCCCCGGATCGACTGCGAGGTCGTACAGGTCCCAATCACTTATGCCAAAGGGGGCACTGATCCAGGTTGCCTTCCATCGCCCCATCCGCAGGGCCCGCCAGCCGAGGAACTCCCATCCGACGGGCTCATCGTCGTCGCGCACCGCGTTCACTCGGCCAGTGAGCAGGGGGACGAGTGACGTACCCCGCATGGGAAGGACATCTCTTCCCTCATAGCGGTCAGGATACTCGGCCCCGGCAAGGGCCAGAAACGTCGGGGCAAGGTCCATGACATGCGTGAACGCCGTCACAACCTCATTGCGTCCCGGCACCCCCGGACCCGTGACGATGAGCGGCGAACGGATGCCGCCCTCCGCGATGAATCCCTTGAAGAGCCGGAACGGCGTCGAACTCGCTTGGGCCCATCCCGCACCCTGTGCGATTCGCGAGAACGGCCGTCCCCAGTTCTCGAACCGATTGTCGGAATTCCGCTCGACCCACCCCTCGTCGGTGCCCGGGTACTGGTGCATCTCGGCGCCGTTGGCACCGTTGTCCGAGAAGAAGACCACTAAGGTGTTCTCGTACCGGTCGGTGTCCCGGAGATGGCTCAAGACCCGGCCGACATGGAAATCGACGTTCTCGACCATAGCGGCATAGATCTCCATGCGCCGCGCCTGCCCCCGTTGCTGCTCGGGGGTGAGATCGGCCCATGCAGGGACCATCGGAAGCCGAGGCGTCAGCCTGGTGTCCGCGGGAACGAGACCCAGTTCCTGCTGACGCGCCAGGCGCTGTTGCCGCAGGGCCTCGTAGCCCATGTCATATTCGCCGGCGTACCTGTCGAGCCAATCGTCCGGCAAATGCAGCGGGTCGTGCACCGCCGCAAACGACAGGTAGGCAAAGAACGGACGGTCGTCTTGCTGCCCATCGAGGTACTCGATGATCTTGTCGGCGTAGAACTCGGTGGAGTAGAAGCCACTGGGCACGTGCACGCGAACACCGTTCTCCCGATAGGTCGGCGTGTAGTCCACGTACATCATCCACTCGTCGTCGAAGTGGCTCGCGCCACCCTGGAGCAACGTGTACGACTGCTCGAACCCCCGTTCAAATGGATCGCGTTCCGGTTCCTCTCCGAGATGCCACTTGCCGGCCATGTACGTGTGGTAGCCCGCGTCGCGCAGCAGCGAGGCAACCGACACCACACGATCGTTGAGGTACCCCTCATACCCGGGCTTGCCGACCTGGTTAGGGAGCATGGCCTCGGCCATGTTGCCGAGCCCCGCGACATGATGGTCGTTGCCCGACATCAGCATGGACCGCGTCGGCGAACAACTCTGGCCGACGTAGAACTCGGTGAATCGAACACCCGACGCCGCGAGACCATCGATGTGGGGAGTACGAATCTCGCCGCCGAAGGAACCCAGGTCCGAAAAGCCCATGTCGTCGACCACGACGAGCAGGATGTTCGGTCGGTCCGATGTCGGCTGACCGGCGCAAGGATGTCCCACACCGAGCAGAATTGAGAGTCCCACGAACCACGGTGAGAGGCTCACTTTCGCGGCTGCCATCATGTCAACCTCCGTGGTCGCTTTCCATCGTCCTGGTGGCCGATCGGCTCGTCGTGATGTGGAGAGGAGCGGTCCGCAATATGTGCAAGTTGGGGGTTCGGCACCACCGTGCCAAACCGGCGTTGCACAACTGGTGAAGACTGGACGGAGACCCAAAGCCCCTGCGGATCGTCGAGTCGCCTCAGTCGCGATGTTCGCACGCTGACCGCCGGGGGTGCCAAGAAGGTCCGACATTTGTCGTCGAAAAGCCCTTTCCTGGGTTGTGCGCTCTCCTGGCGGTCACCGCTGCCGAGCCGCATACTCAAGTCGACCCAAGCCTACCGGGCTCCTGGGCTTTCATGAGATCTACAGGACGCCACACGGTTGCGCGTCTCAAGTCGGTAGCCAGTCCGAAGCAGAACCACACAGACACTGGAGGATGCTAGCCATGTACCGCGTTGAGCCTTCGTTCTTCACGACGCGTCGTCTTGCACAACTTCTTCTGGTCGCCGTACTGCCTGGCGTGTCCTCCTGCCGCACGGAACAGGAGCGAGCGGCGCCACCTGCGCTCCCCGGTGAGAATCTGCCTCCGCCCACACCGGCCGAAGTGATCGGTACCATGACAGACTACATGCAGGCGCATCAGGAGTTGACGTTCGAGGCGCTCGTCACCTACGAGGTGGTTCAGGAATCGGGCCAGAAGCTCCAGTTCGACATGGTGTACAGTCTGGTGGCGAGCCGGCCGGATCGGCTGTTCTGGACTACGTGGCGCGACGATGCGAGCGTGGAGAGTGCGTGGTACGAGAGCGGGACCTTCACGATGCTCAAGCAGCCAGACAACGTCTATGGCCAGATCGAGGTGCCGAGGACTCTGGGAGAGATGATCGGTGTGCTGGTCGACGAGTACGGCATCGCCGTCCCGTTCATGGACATACTGGCTGGGCAAGCGAGGGAGACGATTCAGGATGCTGCGGCGTCCGGATGGTACGTGGGAGCGAGTTGGGTGGATGGAGCGTGGACCCACCACCTGGCACTACGCGCCCCGGACGTCGATCTCGAGATCTGGGTCGGCATGGAGGAACCGGTCCCGCTGAAGCTCACCATCACCTGGAGGGATGAGGTGGGCATGCCCAGCTACATGGCGCGATTCAGGAAGTGGGAGATGTCTCCGTCTATCGACGAGTCGGTATTCCACTTTGAGGCACCTCCGGATGCGGAACTCGTCGAGATGGTGCCCGAGGCCGAGCCAACAGACGGAGGTGTCTGATGACACGGACAGACCTCGGCAAACGAAGCATCACGCGACGCCTGTATCGCGGCTTCGTGGTATTTGTGATGGCGGGCGTGACGTTGGCCATGCTGGCGCCGTCCTACCTGGCTCAGCAGCAAACGCCGGAGCGGCGAGGCAGCGGCACGGGGTCGTCAACGGCCAACCGCAAGGGGCCTGCATCCTCGGGGTCCTCAGGTGCCCGCCAGACGGGCCCAAGCACGCAGCAGCAGCAGCCGCGAGGTCGCACCACGGGGCCCTCAACTGCGAACCGCAGGGGGCCTGCATCGTCGGGGTCCTCCGGCGCGCGCCGATCGAGCCCAACCACGCGGAACCGGAGAACGGCCGGCCGGACAGCGGGGCGTCGGACAGCTCGGCGACGGTCAGTCAGCCGAAGCCGGTACCGTCGCGGACGGTGGGCCCATCACCGTTACATGCGTCACCGCCGCGCGTATCGCAGCGGTTGGCGGGCAGCTCGCCTCATCACGACCGCGGTCTTTCTCTCTTGGGCCACCCGCCCCCGCACCACCTGGTACACGAAGTCCATGCACGAGGGTGAGACCGTGTATGTGGTGATTTCCGCACCGACCGGATACGAGGTCGAGAGTCTGCCCGGCGACGCACTCGCGATCGAGGTCGACGGCCAGACATACTACCTGAGCGAACACACGTTCTACACCAAGATCCAGCGAGATGGGAAGGACCTGTACGTGGTGGTCGATCCGCCTCCGGGTGCTCAGGTATCTTCCATCCCCCCCGACGCCATGGAGCATGAGGAAAGTGGCGTCACCGTCTACCAGTATGACGAGACCTTCTACAGCAAGGATGCCGACGAGGGCGGCAACGAGGTCTACGTTGTAGAGCCGCCGCCACCCGAGGAGGAGCTCGAGAGTGTGCCGGACGACGCCGTGACATTCGCGGTCGACGAGGAAACGTACTACTACGTGGGGTATGCGTCGTACGTGAGTGACGATGAGGGAGGCTACGTGACGTCCGAGCCCCCACTGGGAGGAATCGCTCCCCAGTTGCCCGACGGCGCCACCGTGATTCAGGAGGGAGGCGAGACATTCTTCCAGCTCGACACGGTCTTCTTCAAGATGGTGCAGACCGAGTCCGGAACGGCATACGAGGTCATTCCGGCGCCGGATGGATCCGAGATCGTTGACGAGGGCTAGCCGCCATGCCGCACCACCCCGTGGCGGCAGCAGTGGTGAGCGAGCGTCTCAGCGGGCTCCTCCGGCGGTGTTGCCGGTTGACGTATTTTGGTCCGCCGGCTTATGTAGGGAAACCTGCGACCGAACGCCACGTCGGTTCAGCTGCGGGAATCATGTCGGCTTGGCTATTCACCACAACCGTACGCTGCGGATACCATGCCTGTAATGCGTGACACAGTGCGGAAGAGCCTCTCCACGGCGACGGCGCTAGCGGCTGCGGCGGCCATGGTGCTCACCGCCCTCGCGCCGTCGGCGCTCGAGGCGCAGGATCGGGGGAACAGTGACTGGTTCCTCCGGTTAGCGCCGTATCTCTGGTTCTCGAATCTGGGCGGCGCGGAGAGCCTCGGTCTCCCTCCCGACGAGCAGGTCTTCGGAGATCTCGTCGTCCCGGTCGAGGACACGGTCCTCAAGAGCACCTGGGCGGTCCGGGCCGAAGTCGGCAAGGGGCGGGTGCGCGGCTGGTTCAACGTCTCCCGGGCCACGATTGCCAACTCGGTCAGCATGCATCCGATCCTCGATCCGTCGCAGTCGCTCCCGGGATCCTACGATCTCGCGTGGTTCACCGGCGAGGCCTTCGTCGCCGTCCAAGTCGGCCCGTTCGCGACCGGCTTTGCGTTTGAGCCCTACGCCGGCGGGCGCTACGTGAAACACGACCAGACCGTGACGCTCAACGGCGGCTCTCCAGCCAACATCGCAGAGTCGTGGATTGAGCCTGTGCTCGGCATTCGGCTGTTCGCAGAAATGGGCCGCCGCTTCTGGACTACGTTCAATACGGACATCGGCGGCTTCGGGGTGGGCTCGGAATTCACCTGGACCCTCGCCGGTGAGCTGGGCTTCCGCGTGTTCGGGCCGCTGGACCTGGCCATGCGATACAACTACCAAGAAGCAGACTACGACAACAAGAAGGAAGGCTCCGACACGTACGTCTGGTCCAACGGCGTGCAACAGGGCTGGTTCTTCGGTCTGGTGCTGAAACTCTGATGCGGTATACGACGATGAGACATTGCACTCGAACGGTGCGCGGATCGGTCACCCTCGCAGCGGGGGTGGCACTCCTCGCACTCGCGCCCGGCTGCTTGGTGGTGAACGACGTCGAGGTGTCGGACCTGGTCGGTGATTGGATCGCCACCCAGGCGCGCTTGGCCAACCCCGACGACTTGAACGAGACCGTCGACATTACCGAGCTTGGCTGGGAAGTCACTATCCAGATCGAGTCGGACGGCGCCTACACGACGGTGCTCCAGGAGCCGGGTGCGGCTCCAATCACGAACACGGGCACCCTCACCGTGGAGAACGGCAAGGACCTGATCCTGGCGCGCAGCGACGGGTTCGTTGGAACCGGAGAGGTCTTTCTGGAGGACGACCAGGTGGCCTTTCGATTCGACGAGATTTCCGACCCGATACAGGAAGGCAACATCGTGTCGCTCCTAGTCGTGATGGTGCGCCCATGACCGGACGCGCTCTCGCAGTACTCGGCATGGTGCTCGTCACCGCCGCGCCGGCACAGGCGCAGCGCTCGCACCTCGGCCTGCTCGCGGGTCCCACCGCCGGCACCATGTCGGGCAGCTACGTCAGCTCCGCCAGCGGTTTCGAGATGGGGTTCTCGTTCCTGGCAACGTTGGATCGGGAGTTCGGCAACGTTTTCGGGCTGACGGTGGGCGTCGGCTGGACCCAGAAGGGCGGCCAGAAGCTCACGCTGACGGACGCCGGCAACGAGACCTGGGGGTTCAGGACCCAGTACTTGGAGGTTCCCATTCAGGCGCAAGCGAAGTTCCGCTTTGCCGGTGGCCGCTTGTCGCTGGCGCCACACGCAGGGATTGCGATCGGCATAGCCCTGGGCTGCAGCTACAAGCCCGGTGAGCAGTTCGAGTTCGAAGGCGAGTGTGACGAGACGACTCCCGGCGGGACGCTCAAGGAGATCGAGGCGAGCGTCCCGTTCGGCGTGGCGTTCTCGGTCGAGTTCCCGGGCGGCTCGCGATTCACCATCGTGGACGCGGGCTACCAGCTCGGATTGATGAACGTGTTCTCCGCGGCGAGCGATGCCGGTCAGTCGGCCAAGAACGGCCTGCTGTCGTTCCGGTTCGGGTTCGCGGCTCCACTCTACTAGCGATGACCATGCCTCACGAGTCCTCTGCCTCCAGTCGCGGTGTGAGCTACGGGATCGACACGGTCTCTGGGACGGTCACTCGCGCCGTGCGTCGTGCTGCGGCGCTCGCGCTGCTCGTCGGTGTCACCACCTGGTCGAACGCAACCGCCCAGGGCCCCGTGCTGCAGAGCGAGCTGACCAGCGAGACCCTCGTCGCCCCCGAGCAACAAGCCGAGGCGACCTTCTGCTGTCAGAAGAAGCACTTCTGGCTCGCTGCCGGGGAGTTCCTCGCGCTCGAGATCATCCCCAACTACTTCAATCGGTTCGTGGCGGACGACACGACGGCCGTGCTGTCGTGGACGTCGTTCCGCCGCAACGTCCAGCGTGGCTTTGAGTGGGACCCGAACAACCTCGCCACGAACATGTTCGCGCATCCCTATCACGGCAATGTGTACTTCAACGCGGGCCGGTCCAACGGCTACAACTTCTGGGAGTCGCAGGCCTGGGCCTTCGCCGGCAGCTTCGTCTGGGAGATGTTCGGCGAGAACAACCGAGGGGCCATCAACGACTGGGCCATGACGAGCCTGGGCGGGATCACGATCGGCGAGGCACTGCACCGCGCGGCGACCATGGTGCGCGACAACGAGGCACGGGGCGTCAGCCGAGCGTTCTCGGAGTTCGGCGGCTTCCTGATCGACCCGGTCGGCGGCTTCAGTCGGGCCATCCGTGGCGAATGGTCCAAGCACGGGCCCAATCCCGAGAATCGGTTCCCCGACTCCTACGGGAGCGCGATCAGGATCGGGTTCCGTGCCGTTGCCGAAGGCCGGCTGGCAAACGCCGAGAAGGCGACGGGGTTCTTCGAGTTCCAGGCCAACTACGGCGACCCAATGGAGCCGATCGATGATCCGTTCGATGCGTTCATGCTGAATCTGCAGCTCAATGGCGACGATGCCTCGACCATCGGGCTGTTCCAGGTCCACGGCACGTTGTGGGGAACGGATCTCAAGCGGTCCGACGGGACGCAGCACGTCTTCACCGTCGATCAGCTCTACGACTACGCCAACACCAACGCCTACGAGTTGGGAGACATGTCGTACGCGGTGTCGCTGCGCAGTCGCTGGCGGTTGTCGGACAAGTTCTCGCTGCAGACCCTGGTGCAGCCCAACGTGATGGTGATGGCGGCGGTGAGCTCCGAGTACGCCGGTTTCACCGGTCGGAGCTACGACTTCGGCCCCGGACTCGGCCTCCGGGCAATCGCGGGCGTGAACGGCTCGGGACTGGCCGCACACCTGGGATACCGCGGCTTCGTCACGCACACGATGAACGGGGCAAAGGGCAATCAGGTGGTGCACTTCATCTTCGCCCGCCTGGGATACCGGTTCTGGCGCTCCCTGGGCCTCAACGCGGACTACTTGCTGCACCTGCGGGATAGCTTCTTCAACGACTTCCCCGACATCCACCGCAGGGCCCCCGAGTTTCGGATCGGGGCGCAGTTCTCATTCGGCAACTGAGAGCTGAGACAGACAGCCGTCCGGGCTCGTGCACAGGGGTTAGGCTGGAGGCCCCGCCGTCGGGAGACGGCCGGGGCCTTCTCGCTGATGCCCGCCCCAGACGCGCCGGCGGCCCTAGGTTGCCGCCGCGGGTGCCGGCGGGTCTCGACCGCTCAACAGGCGATGGAGCGGGGGAGCCACGTACCACGCCGCGACCGCCCAGAGCAGTCCGGCGACCGAATCGATGGCGTAGTGGTGCTGCGTGTAGGTGGTCGACAGCAGCACGCCGATCGCCTCCACCCACAGGATGACCGCCACCCACCTGGGCAGCCAGCGCCACGCCAGCATGGCGGCCATCACCGCGGCGGCCACGTGCGAGCTGGGGAAGGAGCAACCCCGGGAGTCTCCCAGCTTCTGCGCACCCTCAACCAGGCCGTAGAAGAACCCCTCCGTGTGCATGCCTGCGGCGGGCTCCTGGAGGAAGTGCGGCCCGTCCACGGGAAAGGCGATGAAGACCAGATAGCAGCCGATGTACACGACCACCAGCCGGAACACCATGTCCCGCACCGCATCGTGGCGCGCCATGATCGCGAGCACAATGGGCGGGAGGTAGGCGGCGAGGTAGTACCCGTAGTACGCGAGGTGCATCAGCTCGCTGAACCACATCGCATCCATCGCGGGCAGCCACACCTCGTGCAGATGCACGCCGAACATCAGCCGGTCGAGCGCGGCGATCGGCTCGTCGATCCCCACGAGCCCCAGCGCGGGCCGCACCAGATCCAGCTCGACCCAGAAGATCCCCAGGAAGAGCAGGGGGTTCAGCTCGCGGAGAAACCGCATGCCGCGACCCGCCGTGTCGGGCATGCGCGCGAACAACCAGGGCAGTGGCAGCGCCAGAACGTGTGCCAGCGCGAGCCAGGGCGCGTACCAGACCCGCGTGACGAACACCAGCCACAGCAGCGTCATGAGCGCGTTGTACAACGTGAGGATCTTCTCGGCCGGCAGCGGTCGATTGCTCTGTCCCATACCCCCATCCCTGCACGGAGTGAATGCCACACCAACCCAGAGCACTCGTCTCGTACGCTCCAGGCAGCGGCGGGTTCGGCACCCGCACGCCAACCGCAGCCCACAATGTATCGGCGTGGCCGGGCGATGCCCATCCGCGCGAGCAAGGCGGGGACGATCCGACTATGTTGCGTGCCTATGTCGAGCAGACTTCGCATGGCTGCGAGCCGTGGTTCGCGGTACCCGATGCATGAGCTGACATGACCGAGCACGCCACCGGACGCTTGCCGCGTCTTGGGCAGATCTTGGTGCGGCCGAGGGGCCACCGGGAGTGGGATCTCGTGCTCCGCTCCACGGGAGTCATCGCGCTGCTGGGGATTCCCGTGATCCTCGCGTTCCCGCGATCGGTGCCTCTGGTGTGGCTCGCCGTCCTCTCGTTGCCCGCATCGGGGCCGCTCGGGCCGGTCATGCCGGCTGCGCTCGAGCCGCTGGTCATGGAGGCAGCCAAGTACGAACAGGCGATCTGGGTGACCTTGGTCGCCCTGAGCACCTATGTCTACATGGAGTTCCTGAACTGGCACATCTACCGCTGGGTGCTCGATCGCCAGTTCCTGAGCCGGTTCCGCGACGACCGCCGCGTGCGGACCGCGGTGCGGTACTTCGCCCGCTATCCGTTCATGACCACGGTGGTCGCCGCCGCCACGCCGTTCCCCTGCTGGGTGATCCGCGTGCTGGCGATTCTTCATCAGTTCCCCGTGCGTCCGTACCTGATCGCGATTGCCATAGGCAGGTTTCCGCGCATCTATCTGTACGCTTGGTTGGGCGGATTCCTCCGCATCCCCACGGTCGTGCTCGTGGGAGTGATCGTCGGGTCCACGGCCGCGGTGCTCGTCCACCGCCTCGTGAAGCGACGTCGAGGAGTCGAGCCGGCTAGGATAACCCCGATGAGCGAGGTCGAGGCAGGATGAAGTCTGACGCCAAACGACCCGGACGGCACGCGCAGAACGACGGGCGATGACACCATGCCGGGGCGAAGCACACCCGGTATGACCCTGCGACACGAAGCGACGACAACGAAATTGGAGCAGCGATGCAACTCGGCCATCTCCCCCTCGCCCTCTCTATCGCGACCTATGACTGGAACCCCAAGACCATCGCGCTGGTCGTGGGCATGCACTGGCTGCCCAATGCCGACAGCCTGGTCGTGAAGGCCGGACTCGCGAAGCCAGAGTTCCACTGTACGGTGACCCACACCTTTCTCTTTGCCATCGTCGTGAGCGCCATCGTGGCGATCTTCTCGCCGCACTACGCCATCTTCACGTTTGTGGCGATCGTGGCACACTACGCGGCCGACATCGGGAGCACGGTGGGGTTACCGCTGTTCTGGCCGTTCTACAAAAAGAGGCTCACGCTGGCGCTGTTCCAGGACACCGGGTACTGGGGCTGGGACATGTACATCGGCTACTACAAGCAGCCGATGGCGTGGATCCTCGAGGGCGCGGTGCTCGCGTTCTTCATCTATCGGCTGTTCGTCATCGGGGTGCTGTGAGAATCGCCGGCAGACGAACACGCGCGCGATGAAGTGATGGGAGACCGCTTCGACGCCGTCGTCATCGGGAGCGGGTTCGGTGGCTCCACCGTGGCGCTGGCGCTGGCGCGGGCCGGGCGCCGCGTGCTGGTGATCGAGCGTGGGCGCTGGGTGGATCGGGACGACTCCGCCTGGGACCCGGTGGCCATCCAGATCGAGCAGAAGTACCGCAGCGAGAGCCCGGAAGATCAGGATGGTCGCAACGGCCGGACCATGTATCACCCGGATGCGGCGGTCGGCGGAAAGTCCGTGTTCTACGGCGCGGCCTCAATGCGCCTCCGGGAAGAGGACTTCCGCGGCGCGCGCCGCTTTGCCGCGCCGCCGGTGGAAGCATCACTGGACTGGCCGTTCACGTACGCAGATCTCGCGCCGTACTACGATCAAGCGGAGCGGGAGATCGGCGTCGCCGGCGTGGCCGGTCTCGACCCGTGCGAGCCGACCCGCTCGGAAGACTACCGCACCCGCCCCGCGGAATTCGGTACCGTGGCCCGGAGGATCGCGGGTGCCGGCGAGTCGCTGGGGCTCAAGCCGTTCCCGCTGCCGCTCGCCATCAACTTCCCGGAGACCGACGGTCGTACCGCCTGCATCCGCTGCATGACGTGTGACCTGTTCCCGTGCAAGATCGAGGCGAAGAACGATCTGGCGGTGACGCTGCTGCCGGCGGCGCGGCAGGGCGGGGCGGAAATCCGCGATCGTACCGTCGCGGTGCGCCTCGTGCGCGATGGCCGGCGCATCACTGGTGTGGAGTGTTTGCACACCGAAACGGGGGCCCGAACGACTGTCCGCGCCGACCTCTACGGTGCCGCGATTGGGCGCTATCTCATGCGTCACTGCAGCGGCATCGTAGTCGGCGTCTTCCCGTTTCGCACCAACCCGGAGCGCCGCTTCCACAAGCAGGTCGCGCTCACCGACTTCTACTTCGGGCGGAATGGAAGCGAACCTCACGGCCCGTGGGGATCGATTCAGTCGCTTCAGACGCCACCACCGGAATTTGTGCGTCACGAGGCGCCCTTCCCGGCGCCCATCGCTCAGCTCGCGGCCAAAAGCCTGGCGCTGCAGAGCTACCTCCTCTGTATGGCCGAGGACTTGCCGCAGCGTGAGAACCGGGTGGAACTCGACGCGTCGCGCACCGATCCGCTGGGATTGCCACTCACACGCGTGTCGCACCGTTACACCGCACGGGATCTGGCGGCGCGGCGGGCGCTGTATCGAAAGGCGGGCCGGATCCTGCGCCGCGCCGGCGCGCTGTTACGGCTGCGGCTCCCGATCCACACGTATTCCCATGCGTTGGGCACGTGTCGCATCGGGACCGATCCCGCCACGTCGGTGCTGGACCCGTGGTGCGGCTTTCACGGCGTTCCCAATCTGTTCGTCGTGGACGGCAGCTTCCTGCCCAGCTCGGGCGGGGTCAACCCGAGCCTGACCATTGCCGCCAACGGGTTCCGCGTGGGCGAGCATCTCGTGCGTCACTGGGACGATCGGGTGGGGGGGCGGGAGCCGTGAAGCCGCTGCACGTATGTCTCCTCGGGTGCGGCGCCGTCGCTCGGCTGCACAGCCGCGTAGCGCGGCGGCTGCGAGGAGCGGTCGCGCTCTCGTACGCCAGCCGCGACGGCGAACGGGCGGAGGCGTATCGGCGCCGCTACCGCGGCCGGCATGCGTTCGATTCGTACGAAGCCGCGTGTGGCCACCCGGATATCGACGTGGTGTTCATTTGCACCCCGCCGGGCCTCCATGTCGAGCACGCCGAGTTGGCAGCTCGCTCTGGCAAGGCGCTGGTGATCGAGAAGCCCGCCGCACGCAGTGTCGCCGAGTTGGATACGATCCGACAAACCGTGGCGCAGCACGGGGTGCTTGCGGCGGTCGCGGAGAACTACCGATTCAAGCCGCTCCTGAAGCTGCTCAGGACCTACGTCGACCGCGGCGATATCGGCACGCCGCAGTTCGTCGAGATCAGCCGCGCGGGACGCAACAAGACCGGCGGCTGGCGGGCCGATGAGGAGCTAATGGGTGGCGGTGCCTTGCTCGAGGGCGGGGTCCACTGGATCCACCTGCTGTGCGAATTGGGGGGGACGCCGCGGGAGGTTGTCGCCGCCCGTCCGACGCACGTTTCGGAACCCGTGGCCCCGTTCGAGGACGCCCTCGACGTGCTCGTCAGGTTTGAGGAGGGGCCCGTCGGCCGCCTGTTCCATTCCTGGAACACGACCACGCGCATCGGGGGGCTCGGGCTGTCGCGGATGCTCGGGACGGCCGGAAACATCCACTTCGAGAGCAACGGCGTGTTCGTTGCGCTCCTGGGCCGGCGCCACCGGGTCCGACTGCCCGGGCTGCTCGACCTGATGGGCTACGGCGGCATGTGGCGTCACCTAGTCGAGTGCTTTCGCGCAGGCCGCGAGCCCGCCATCTCGCTCTCCGTGGCGCGGCGCGACCTCGCGGTCGTCGAAGCCGCCTATCGCTCACTCGAGTCGTCCAGGTTCGAGCCGGTGTAGGCGGCGGGGGGCGTACATGCCGTGACCGTCGGCGGCGCCGGCTTGGCACGGGGGCGCACGTCGTACCAGTTCCTCCAGCTTTGCCGCCCTGGCAGTGGCAGGACCCTCCGGATACTTTCGCTCGTGCAGCTGCACGGGAAGAATCACACGGGTGGGAGGCACTAGGTCATCGCAGTTCCGCGGTAGAATTTCCCCTGCCCGAATCGGTATGTCGTGCTGCGCGACATGTCGCGGCTGGACGGAGTCTCGGCGGGCGCGCGGGGACAGTGCAAGTCCCTCCAGGAAATGCTGTTACGGTGCTGCGACCGGCTCCGTCACCGTGGTACGGAGCGTGCTTCGACTGGAGCCGTCAGCGCTGCTCGTCCGCTGCTGACGACGAGGTGTTGTGGGGCGACGTCGAAACGCTTCGCCGCGCCGAAGCTTTGCGCTCAATCACCGACTGCGTTGGCCTTCGGTAGCGACCGCGTTGTCGGGTCTTTTGAACGAAGGGAGCATTCACGTGATCCGCAGACCCCTCCAGCTTACGTCCCTGATGCTCGCCGCCGCAGTCGCGGCCACCTCACTGAGCGCACAGTCGGGAGGCAGGCTGGCACCCGCTCGGGCGGTGGCGCAGGGTCGCTGTGACTACAGCCATCTTCCCGGCGTCGTCTGGTGGGGCACCCAACGCGAGATGACCATCGAGCAGTTTGCGGCGTACGCGGCGCCCATCTTCTGGTTCTCACCTGACGAACCGACGCTGGACGATCTGGAGGGCAAGGACATTCGGATCCCCGCCGCGCTGCCGTTCGAGCGGCAGGTGGACGCGCCGGTCGTGTACTACCAGTACAACGACATCGGTCTCCGTGCCGACCAAGAGGGGCAGGGGTTCGTCCCGGACTCCGCCGACTTCGGCAACTCCATGCTCGATCTGCAGCGGGTGATCGCGCTCAACATCAAGTACATCGCCTATTTCCCCCGTGAGGAGGGCCTCGGTGGGCACGAGCACGATGTCGAGCCGACCGAATTCCGGATCTGGGTTCTGCCCAACACGGGGGAGGTCATCCCAGAGTACGGCGTGCCGTGCGATGAGTCGATGTTCCTCATCGGCGTGCAGCGAGTGACCGCGGAAGCGCATGGATTGGAGTGGTACTTCAACGTGCTGGATGTCGACGAGTACACCAAGTTCCCCATGACGTTGATCGCCGAAGAAGGCAAGCACGGGATGTGCACCGACAAGAACGGAGACGGCTACTACACGCCGGGCTTCGACGTCAACGTGCGCAGGAACGACGCGTGGGGCGTGCGGGACATCATCCGTGGGGGAACGCTGTTCACCGGGAAGTTCGAGTCCTGGATGGCCAAGGTGCGAGTCCCCGAGCACCGGGTGTTCCCGCCGCTGCCGCCGGACAGCCCGCTTCGCGCCGCGCACACCGAGAACGGCGAGTACGCCCCGGACAACGCGATCTACGAGCTGCGCCCGTTCCCGGCCGCGGCAGAGGCCGGCGACGACGAGCTGCTCCACCACAAGATGGCCGAAAAGGAGAAGATCGGGTGGCCGGAGCTCGACGAAGTCACCTCGCGTGAACAACTGTCCCGGTGGGTTGACGCCGGGCTGGCCCTCAAGTCCTTCGCAATCTCGCTGCGCGCCGACGGCGACCTGGGGGTCTCGTTCGTGTTTCCGCTGCTGATCCTGAAGAACGTCGAGGACCCGATGAGCGGTGGGTTTCTGGTCCACCGGATGTACCTCAAGGACAAAGGGCTGCGGGACTTCGGGTGGATGCTCATGTACACGCCCTCGGCGTCCCGCTGGATCGACACGTACTTCGCCGCTGGGGTCGAGTTCGACAAGGAGGATGTCTCGCCACCTCCCACCGACCCGGATGCTGCGACCACCTTCGTCCAAACGGACTTCGTGCTGGAGACCGGGCTCAAGTTCCGCGTCAACATCACCAAATCACCGCTCAAGTTCCTGTCGTTCCTGACGGAGTTCATGGGGTTCAGGGCCGGGATCAAGAACAAGGGATTCTTCGACATCAACCAGCTCACGTACGTGCTCGAGTTCGGGGCAGGCGTGTGGTAGCAGTCTCAGGGCGGGGCAGGCCACACTAGCCGGAGATCGTCACGAGCTGAGACGGCGCACCGGTCGGGCTCCACGTTCGTCTTGTTGTCGCCTTCGGTGCGGCCATCTTCAGTCAAGACATCTGCGCTCGTGCCCCTCGAGTTGCTGAGACGATCTCCTACTCCATGACCGCGCGGAAGAGACACCGCTTGGGACAGCCGACGCCCAATTGCCAACTTGTCTAACCACGTATAACGTTTACATGCATCAACTATTGTCGAGCCGTCTTCTCGGGTTGATTCGCTCCGGCAATCGGCTCGCCCGACGTCTACCGGCCCCTCACCGACCGCCGAGGTCGCGCCATGCTGAGCGAACGCGAAGGGAAGGCCCTCAACGACTTTCTCGGAAGCGCGCAGATCTTCACATCGGCTGTGACCGACCTCATGGCCCGACAACTCCGCGACATCACCAACGACGAGGTCACGTTCGCCCAGCTGAAGCTCCTGAAGATGGTGTCGCTCACGAAGGGCTACTCCGTGAGCAACGTGGCCCAGTTTCTCGGCGTGAGTACGGCCGCGGCGAGCCGCGCCGTCGACCGACTGGTACGCCGGGGCCTCGTCAACCGCACGGAGGCACCCGAGGACCGGCGGGCCGTGGAACTGTCCCTGACCTCGAAGGGCCAGGCACTCCTGGCGAGCTACGATACGGCGGCGGCCAATGCCCTCGACCGGGTGTTCCAGGATCTCTCGGCCGACCAGTTGGGTCAGGTCGGTGAGCTGCTCGACCGCCTCTCGGTCAGCATCGTCGACCGCGCGGACGACACGGAAGACGTGTGTTTCCGCTGCGGGATCCACTTTCGCGACCGGTGCCTGTTACGGCAGCGCCGCTCGCGCACGTGCTTCTTCCATTTGCACCAGCGGAAGCCCGACGATGGGGACGGCAATGGGAAGCACCGGAGCGCCCCAGAGAGGGGGGCCGTCGAAGAGTGACCCGAGCCGGAGCGGGGGGCTCCGGCACCACAGCGCGTCGTTCGCGACAGAGGGTGGGATCCATGGTATCCGCTGAGCTCCTGCATCGCTGCCAGCTGTTTGGACACCTCGCACCGGAACACCTGAACGCCATTGCCATGCTGTCGGAGGAACTCTCGCTCGAGCCCGGCGAGACGATCTTCGAATCCGGGCAGCGGGCGGAACACCTATTCATCCTGGTGCAGGGGTGCATCCATCTCTTCTACGTTGTGGTCGACGAGATCAACCCGGAGCTCCGCAAGGAACTGTTCGTGAGCGAGGTTCACCCCGGTGACCCGTTCGGCATTTCCGCGCTCCTCGACCCCTTCGTCTACCAGGGGGTGGTACGCACCATCTGCCCGAGCCAGGTGCTCAAGGTAGAGGCCGCCGGCTTGCGCGCCCTGTGCGAGGTGGACCCGAAGATCGCGGCCGTCCTCATGCGCGGCATGGCCGAGGCCGCCCTTTCACGGTTGCACGACACGCGGGTCCAGCTAGCGGCGGCCAGGGCGTAGCAGGGAGCCCGACACCACCGTTGAAGTCCCGGGCGTTACCGTCGCCGGGGGCGCTTCTGGTGACCGACCGCCGTGGCACAGGCAGAGGCCACAGCGGGGCCATTCCCTTTACCGCATTCCCACGCATCCGGTAAGCTTCGCCCATGGAATCCCAGGTCGAGACACGTTGCGGCACGATCGTGCTCGCCGGGCCGCCCAATGCGGGCAAGTCGACCTTGTTGAACGCGCTGGTCGGCGCGCGACTCGCCATCACCAGTCCGCGGCCGCAGTCCAGTCGGGTGCCGGTCATCGGCATCCGCACCGATGAGCGCGTCCAGTTCGTCTTCATCGACCCGCCCGGACTGCTCGAGCCCGGGTATCTGTTGCAGCAGACAATGGTGGACGAGGCCGTGGAAGCCGTCAGGCGGGCGAATGTCGTTCTCCACCTGCATCGTGCGTCCGAGGCACCGGCTCCCGATCTCCACACGCTGGTCCCGCCGGACGCCCTCGCGGGCAAACCCGTCGGGACCGTTCTGACCGCCGTCGACGAGGTGCCGCAGCGCCGGACCGACTCGAGCCCGACGGTGTTCGGGATTTCGGCCGTGACCGGGGACGGTCTCGCGGCCCTACTGGAGTGGTGCGCGGAACGCCTTCCGACAGGGCCCTTCCGCTACGACGTCGACGACATGAGCACGCAGCCGGTCCGCTTCTTCGTCGAGGAGGCGGTCCGCGAAGCCGCATTCGAAGTGCTTCGCCAGGAGCTGCCCTACGCCGTAGCCACCCATGTCGAGGAGTATCGGGAGCACTCGGACCCGGTGTACATCCGCGTGACGCTGTACGTGGAACGGGAGTCGCAGAAGGGGATCGTGATCGGCAGCCGGGGCCGGACGCTCAAGCAGATCGGTGCCGTGGCACGCGGGCGGATCGAGGAACTGGTTGGCAGCCGCGTCTATCTGGACCTGTGGATCAAGGTATTGCCCAGATGGCGGAAATCACCCACCTTGTTGCGACAACTGGGTTTTCGGGTCCCAATGTCGAGGAAATGATGAGCCTGTCCCCCGAGTTACTTGAGATCCTGGTATGCCCCCGCTGCAAGGGAGAGCTGGAGCACCGAGTGGAACCCGACGAGGAACTCGTCTGCCACAAGTGCCGTCTCGTGTACGCAGTGGAGGATGACATTCCGATCATGCTCATCGATGAGGCGAAGCCCTTCTGATCTGCTCGCGCTCGTCCTCCTCGTAGCCGCCGCGCCCACCGCGGCAGCTCAGGATGACGGTCTGCCGGCGGCGGGGGGTGCAACGTTCCTTCTTCTGCCCGTAGGGGCGCGTGCCGCCGCGCTCGGGCAGGCGGGAAGTGCGGACGACGGTAGCTCGGAATCGACGTTCTGGAACCCGGCGGGTCTCGCCACGTTGCGCGAAGCGGAGCTGGGGCTCCACTACTCATCGACCTTCGCCTCGAACAACACGGCGGTTGTCGGCAATCTCCCGATCGCCGGACTCGGCGTCGTGGGTGTTGCCGCCTACCTCGTCGATTTCGGGAGCCAGGAGGTCGTCCCCGGCCCCGGCCTACCCATAGGGCGGATCTCCGTCAAGAACCTGGAATTCCTCGGATCCTACGCTACCGAGATAGCCCACAGCCTCGCGCTGGGTTTGAACTACAAGCTGATCCAGTTTCGCCAGGACTGCTCCGGCGACTGCGGGACGGCGGCTGGCGTTGTCGGCACGACGCACGCGGTCGACGTCGGGTTGCAGTTTGGCCTCGGTGCCTCCGACGCGCTCCGCCTCGGGGTGGCCGTGAAGCACGCCGGGTTCAAGTTACAGGTGCAGAACCGCGACCAGGCCGACCCTCTCCCGACCCGGGTGCAGTTCGGTGCGGCGTATCGTCTCTGGCTCGCGCAGGCGACTGAGACCCGCCAGGCCCTCGACGCACGCTTTCTGGTGGACTTGCAGGACGACTGGGGCTCGTACGGAAGCCCCGATGCCCGGCTCGGCGTGGAGCTGGGATACGGTGAGATCGTCCGGCTGCGGTCCGGGTATGCCATCCTGCGCTCCGAAAGCTCGGGTCCGTCGATCGGGATCGGACTGCAACTCGGTCGGGTGTCGGTCGATTTCGCCAGGATCTTCTACGACTCCTCGAGCTTCGACGAGCCGGTCCACATCTCACTTCGGGCCAGCATTTGAACGTCCCCCCGAGCTCGGCGCCGTTGGTCCTAGCCACTCTTCTGACCGCCGGCGCCGGACCCACCGGGGTCGCCCAGCAAACACGGGGCCCCTGGATGCCGATCGTGGCCGGTGCCGCGCAGGAGCCGGTCCCAGCACAGCCTTCTGTGCCCACCTGGCTGCCGCCGGCGGCGTCCGCCGTGCTCCCGGGTACCGGGCAGCTGCTCCAGGGAAAGGACCGAGGAGCGCTGTATCTGGCGGCTGAGGGCCTGCTGCTCGTCCGCTACTTCTCCTTCAACGGCGAGGGAAGATCGGCGGGCGAGCGCTACCGCAATCTGGCGTTCGACATTGCGCGGGCGCCGTTCGAGCCGGCCATTCGCGACACGACCTTCGAGTATTTTGAGCAGATGGGGAAATTCATCGAGAGCGGCCCGTTCGATGCCGATCCCGGACCCGGGTTCGCCCCCCCGACCGACGAGCGCACCTACAACGGCAGCGTCTGGCTGCTGGCCCGAGAGACGTTCTTCCCGGACCCCGATTCGGTGCCCGACGTGGACTCCCCGGAGTACCAGCGCGCGCTGGACTTCTATCAGTCTCGCGCGGTGGGTCCGAACTTCCTGTGGACTTGGCGGAACGCCGGACTGGAGCAGGACCTCTTTCGGGGCAGCATCGCACAGAGCGATGAGAGCTTCCGTCGGGCCAGCCAGCAGCTTGGGTTGCTCCTTGCGAACCATGTGATCAGTGTCATCGATGCGTTCATCACCGGCCGCCTCGGTACCGGAGATCGCGTGAGCGTGCGCTCCGCAGTGGCGGCAGGAACCGCCGGGGAACCGTGGCGCTGGTCGGCGGCCGTGGATGTCGCGTTCTAGCAGGTGTTTGACTTGGCTCCAGGTGGCTCGTAACTTTTTGTGATATTGTCAATTACATGCGCAAAGGGGAGCGGTGCGGACCACTCCGACCGTCATTCACTACTCACCGGCTGAACGCCCCGTTCCCGACCTGGTGTCGGCCTGGGTGAAGCAGTCCGACTGCGTGCTCGTGCATAGCAGCGACCGTGACGCCGTCGAAGTACAGGCCTTGCGCAATCCCCCGGCGCTCATCGTGATCGACGCCGACGGCGCTGGGTCGGACGGCTTCGGGCTGTGTCGTCGGCTCAAGAGCGATCCGTACACCGCCATCGTGCCGATTGCCGTCGTGGCCGGGCGGCACGCCTCCGACACCGTTCGCGAGTGGTTCGACGCCGGCGCGGACGAGGTGCTGACTCCGATCATTGGTCCCCCGGAGCAGCGCAGCCGCCTGGGGGTCCTGCTGGCCCGCACCGAGCGCAATGTCGCGGTGCATCCGTCCACTCGCCTCCCCGGGACGACTGAGATCGAGCGCGCCATCCGCGAGCGGCTGGACAAGAGCGTCCACTTCGCTGTCTGCTACGCCGATCTCGATCACTTCAAGGAGTTCAACGATCGGTACAGCTACTACGACGGAGACCGGGTCATCTTCATTCTGTCGCGAATCCTGCGGGACGTGGTGAAGGGGATCTGCCCGTCCGAGGGATTCGTCGGCCACATCGGGGGCGATGACTTCATCATGGTGTTGCCCCTCGATATGGTTCAGGAAGTCTGTGCAGAGGTCATTGCCGTCTTCGACGTGCTCATCCCGTTCCAGTACAGTTCACAGGACCGGCGCGCGGGCTACTTCTTCGGTAAGGACCGCCGCGGGCACCTACACCGCGTGCCACTGATGACGCTGTCCATCGGCATCGTCACCAACGAGCGGCGGCGCTTCACGCACCCGGCAGAGGTCAGCGAGCTGGCAACGGAGATGAAGAGCTATGCCAAGACGCTGCCGGGGTCGGTCTTCGTCGTCGACCGGCGCCGAGACGCAGTTCAGTAGCGGTTGGGAGGTCATCTATCATGAACGTTCGCTGCCCGTCATGCGAGACCGTCTATCGAGTCGACCCGTCCAAGGTACCGGCGGGCGGTACTCGCGCCCGGTGCACCGAGTGTGCGGGAGTCATTCCCGTTCCCGAGCCTTCCGCCCGTGCCGCCCGCCCGCGATTCGTGCCCGCGGGCGCGGAGCAGGCGTCGAGCGCCGCTGCTCCCCCGGTGGCCGTCGAGCCTCCCGGCCCTGAGAGCGGTGCAGCTGCCCCGGCCGGTGCTGACGCAGACGCCCGCCCCTCACCCCCACATCGCCCAGCCGACAAGCCGTCCGTCCGGGTAGCCCGACCGATGTCGGGCCTTCAGGTATCGACACCGGCCTCGGCGCCCCCGCGGCCTGTCCCGGGCAAGCCGGCCCGCCCGGTCATCGTCCCCCCCGGGGGGAAGGAGCCACCCCGGCCAGTGAAGCGCCCGAAAGCTCCGGTCTTCCGACCGACCGAGGGGCCTCCCATGGCGGCCCCGCCCGTGCCGCCGGATGCCAGAGGGGCCACTGCAGCACCCGCCCAGGCAACGCCCGAGCCCCTCACCGCGCCCCAAGCACCGACTGACCCCGGTTCGGGGCCGGGAGCCACGGAAGCACCACCTGCGCCCAAGCGCACGCCGACGCCGGAGACTCCCGGGCGTGTGGAGCGGCCCGCCCCCACACCCTCGGCAGCGGCCCCCCCGCAGCAACCAGCAACCGAGCCGGCCGCCCGGTCACCGGTCAATCCGTTCCTCTCTCGCGATCCGCGGCAGAAGGCTCGGCGCCTCGCGCGGGCCCTCGTGTCCGATATGATCGTGTATCAGCCGGAGAAGCGGCAGCAGGCACTGGCGGCGGGCAACCTCAAGGAGGCCTTCGCCGACGAGATCTCGAAGAGCTGGGAGGAGTTCGTGGGGCAGGTGGGCAAGGAGATGGCGAGCTCGACCCCGTTCTTCACGGACGCACTCAACGAGATTCTGGCAGGGGGCAAGAAGCTCTTCTGATCGGTCGCGGAAACCCCGCGTCGTGCTTATCTTGAAGTGTTCGGACGAGCCGTCGCCCTCCCACGGAGGGGACGGCTCGACGTATGGTGGACTCTCTGAACCGGAGTAAGCATGCTGCAGGACGTCGTCGAACGGCTCGCTGAACTCGAGGGACGGCTCACCGAACTCCGAGGGTATCTTTGACGTCGCCGACAAATCGGCCCGTCTAGAGACACTCGAATCCTCCATGACAGCACCCGGCTTCTGGGACGATCCAGAACGGGCCAGGGGAGTCGTCGAGGAGATCCGCCAGCTCAAGCGCTGGGTCGACCCCTTCACCGACATCAACGATCGGCTCTCGGAGGCTCGGGAGCTGGCGCAGCTCGTCGAGCAGGAGCCTGACGACGAGCTTGCCGCGGGCCTCGAGGAGGAAGCCGCCCGTCTGGAGCAGAGCGTCGAGACGCTCGAGCTCCAAGGCATGTTGCAGGGCTCAGACGATGCGCGGGACGCGCTGCTGACCATCCACCCCGGGGCGGGCGGCACGGAATCGCAGGACTGGGCCGAGATGCTCATGCGCATGTACTCGCGCTGGGCGGAGCGGCACGGGTACTCGGTACAGGTGCTCGACCTGCTCGCCGGGGAGGAAGCCGGCATCAAGTCCGTGGCGATGGAGATTCGCGGGGAGTACGCGTACGGCTACCTCAAGGCGGAGAAGGGGGTGCACCGGCTGGTCCGGATCTCTCCCTTCGATGCGCAGTCCCGGCGGCACACGTCGTTTGCATCGATCTTCGTGTATCCCGTCGTGGACGACAGCGTGGAAATCGATCTGCGTGACGAGGACATCGAAGTGGACACCTTCCGGGCATCGGGAGCCGGCGGCCAGCACGTGAACAAGACGGATTCCGCCGTTCGCCTGCGGCACATGCCGACCGGTGTGACCGTGTCCTGTCAGCAGGAGCGAAGCCAGCACAAAAACCGCGCGACTGCCCTCAAGATGCTCAAGGCCGCGCTGTATCAGCGGGCCATCGAGGAGCGGGACAAGAAACGCGCGGTGCTCGAGGCGACGAAGACCGACATCAGCTGGGGGAACCAGATCCGCTCCTACGTGTTCCAGCCCTACACGATGGTGAACGATCACCGGACCGAGCTGAAGGTGTCGGATGTCCAGTCGGTGATGGACGGTGAGATCGACCCGTTCATTGAGACGTTTCTCAAGAAGTTCGGGAGCAGAGTGGCGTGAGCGCAGAGCGATCGTTCGTCGAGGAAGCGCGCCGGGAGAAGCTGGAGCAGCTCGAGGCTCTCGGGGTGCCGGCCTTCGCGTACGGCTACGACCGGTCCCACACCGCCGCCGACGCCATCACCGCGTACGCGCCAGATGCCAGGGTCACCGTCCGCTGCTCCGGCCGTATCGTGGCGCTCCGCGGCCACGGCAAGACCACGTTCTGCCACGTCGCCGATCAGAGCGGCAAGGTGCAGGCCTACTTCCGGCGTGACGATCTCGGTGCCGAGCGCTATACGCTGGTGCAGCTGCTCGATCTCGGCGACGTCATCGGCGTCAGCGGCTACATGTTCCAGACGCGGACGGGCGAGATCACCATCCATGCGGACGACGTGACGCTGCTGGCCAAGGCCCTGCGCCCACCACCGATCGGTAAAGAGGACGCCGACGGAGAGCAGCACGGGTCGCTCGCTGACACCGAGCTGCGGTACCGACAGCGCTATGCGGACCTGATGGCCCATCCGGAGCGTCGCGAGGTGTTCAGGATCCGGTCCGAGACGATCCGGTATCTGCGGTCCTTTCTCGACGCCCGGGGCTACCTCGAGGTCGAGACACCCGTGCTGCAGCCGCTCTACGGAGGGGCGCTCGCCCGCCCGTTCATGACGCATCACAACGCGCTGGACGCGCGCTTCTATCTCCGGATCGCCACGGAGTTGTATCTCAAACGCTGCATCGTGGGCGGACTCGAGCGGGTCTACGAGATCGGCAAGGATTTTCGAAATGAGGGGATCGACCGGCAGCACAACCCCGAGTTCACGATGCTCGAGTTTTACGAGGCCTATCTCGATTACGAAGACGTGATGGCGATGCTCGAGGAGATGATGCACGGGCTCGTCGTGCATCTCTGTGACAGCCACGCGATCGAGCGGTTCGGCACGACCTTCGACTTCGCGCCACCGTTTCCCCGGCGCCCGTACCTCGACCTCATCGAGGAGTTCGCGGGAGTCGAACTCGAGCGCACCGACGACGATGCGCTCAAGGCCCTCCTGCGGCAACGCGACGTTCCGGACATCGATCCGCTGCCCCGCAGCAGGCTCATCGACGAGGTCTTCAAGGAGTACGTCGAGCCACACTTGGCGCAGCCCACCTTCGTCGTGGACTTCCCCCTCGCGTTGTCGCCGCTGGCAAAGTCCAAGCGTGGGGAACCCACCCTCGCTGAGCGCTTCGAGCTGTTCGTCAACCGGTCGGAGATCGCAAACGCCTTCAGCGAGCTGAACGACCCCGACGAGCAGCGACGACGGTTTCTGATGCAGCAGCAGGCCAGGGCGGCCGGTGATGCGGAAGCGCATGAGGTAGACGAGGACTACGTGCGGGCCCTCGAGTACGGCATGCCCCCGACCGGAGGGTGCGGACTCGGGATCGACCGGCTCGTGATGCTGCTCGCCGAACAGGAGGCGATCCGGGACGTCATCCTCTTCCCGACGCTGAGGTCGACGGCATGAGCCGCCTCGACCTGAAGCTCGCCGCCCGATATCTCCGGAGCCGCCGTTCCTCACGGATGGTGTCACTCATCACCCTGATTGCGACCGGCGGTGTCACCGTCGGCGTGATGGCGTTGATCGTCGTCGTGGGCGTCATGACTGGGCTGCAGACCGAGTTGCGGGAAAAGATCCTGGTGGCGAGCCCGCACCTGCGTGTCCTCACGTTCGGCCGCGGCCTGCGACTGGAGAACTGGGAGACCGTTCAGGACCGCGTGGTGCAGCACCCCGCGATCGAGGCCGTCGCCCCTTTCGTGCTGACGCAGGGATTGATGTCCGCGGGGGCGGATTACCACGAGGGGGTCTACGTCATGGGGATCGAGCCCGACACGAGCAGTCAGTCGGTGACGGCCCTGCCACAGCACTTCGTCTCGGGCGACCTGCGGTTCCAGACCACGCTCGACGATGTCGACGGAGGCGTCATCCTCGGCCGCCGGGTTGCCGAGCGGCTGAGCGCGTACCCCGGGGATCGCGTGACGCTGCTGTCCCCCAGCGGCAGCAGGTTCAATCCGTCGATCGGGGCTTTCGTGCCACGGTGGTGGACGTTCGAGGTCGTGGGACATTTCGAGACCGGCATGTACGAGTACGACAACGGATACGTCGTCATGCCGCGGACGATCGCCCAGGAGTTTGCGGGGCTCGACTCGGCGGTTTCAGGTCTCGAGGTGCGCATCGGCGATCCCTGGCAGGCACGGGACGTCGGGGCCGAGCTCGAGGAGCTACTGGGGTATCCGTTCCGTACCCTCGACTGGCAGCGCCAGAATCAGTCGCTGTTCTCCGCCTTGCAGCTCGAGAAGCTCGCCATGGGGACGATCCTGCTCCTCATCGTCGTGGTCGCCGCGTTCAACATCGTGAGTACGCTCACGATGCTGGTACGGGACAAGACGCGGGAGATCGGGATCTTGCGGGCGATGGGGATGCCCGTGCGGACCATCCGCCGCATCTTCATTCTCCAGGGGGTGACGATCGGCGTCACCGGGACCAGCTTGGGGACGGCGCTCGGCATCATCCTCGGGCGGCTCGTCGACCAGGGACGGATCATCGACCTCAACCCCGCGGTATATTTCATTGACCACCTGCCGGTGCAGGTCAACCCGTTGGACCTCCTGATCATCATCGTCGCGAGCATCACGGTGGCCACGCTGGCAACGCTGTATCCGGCTCGGCAGGCGGCGATGCTGCAGCCCGTGGAGGCGATCCGGTACGAATGAGCGCGATTCTCGAGGCGGCCGGCGTGCAGAAGAGCTACCGGGGGGGTGACAACAGCGTCGTCTCCGTGCTCACGAACGTCCACGTCACCCTGCACCGAGGTGAGGCGGTCGCGATCGTGGGAGCGTCGGGTGCCGGGAAGAGCACGCTGCTGCACCTCCTCGGCGCGCTGGATGAACCCACGGCAGGGGAGATCCGCCTCGATGGCGTTTCGTACGCCACCCTCGAGGAGGACGCGCGCAACCGCTTGCGCAACGAGAGGATCGGCTTCGTCTTCCAATTCCATCATCTGCTGCGTGAGTTCACGGCGCTCGAGAACGTGATGATGCCGCTGCTGATCGGGGGCTGGACCGAAGCACGGGCCCGGACTCGCGCGGAGGAGCTGCTCTCAACGGTGCACCTGTCAGGACGTATGACGCACCGTCCTCCCGAGCTTTCCGGTGGGGAGCAGCAGCGCTGTGCCGTCGCGCGGGCGGTGGCGCATGACCCGGCTGTCTTGCTCGCCGATGAGCCGAGCGGCAATCTGGACAGCTTCCACAGCGGCCAGCTGCATGATATGCTCTTCGATCTCGTCCACGAGCTGGAGACGGCACTGCTGGTCGTAACCCACAACCGCGGACTCGCCGAGCGCGCCGACCGCGTGCTCGTACTCGAACGCGGTGAGCTCCATCCGTCCGTCTCCCACGAGGTCGTCCAATGACGCTCTGCGACAACTGCGGCGAGCGGCCAGCGGCGATCCATCTGACGCAGATCGTGGACAATTCGGTGACGACGGCGCACCTCTGTGAGCAGTGTGCGGCCGAGAAAGGTGTGCAGACGAACGCCTCGATCGCGAAACTGCCGCTCTCGGGGTTCCTGGCCAAAGGCGGACAAGGGGCTGCTGCGGCCCTCCCGGGGGGAGCGGACGCGGGGGCATGCGGGTTCTGCGGTGCCACGCTGCAGGATTTCCGGGCCACGGGCCGCCTCGGATGCGCCCATTGTTACGCGTCCTTCGAGAGCCACCTCCGGGAGCTGCTGCGACGGATTCACGGCGCCGCGCATCACGTCGGTAAGCTGTACTTGGATGCCACTCCCGTCTCGCCGGATGAATCGCCCAAGGTTCTGGTCGAGCTGAAGGATCGGCTGCGCCGGGCCGTCGAGTCGGAGAACTTCGAGCTGGCCGCGGAGCTACGCGACCGGATCCGGAGCCTGGAATGACGCTCGACCTCAGCCTGCTACCGGACGGCGGAATCTCCTGGCTCGACGGGAGCGGACCCCAGAGCGGCGTCGTGCTCTCGACACGGATCCGGCTCGCGCGCAACCTCCAGGACCGTCCGTTCACCATCCGCAGCGCCGATGCCGATCTAGAGACGACTCGGGACGAGGTAATGCAGGCCGCGCGGTCACTCGACCCGCTGGGCCAGGGCTCCCTGTTCCAGCTCGATCACCTGGACCTGCTGGAACGCCAGGTGCTCCACGAGCGGCATCTCATCTCCAAGGAGATAGCCGGACTGGAACGCGACCGCCCGGTTCGACGGGGCGCCGCGCTCCTCACCGACGGGCAGCTCAGCGTCATGGTCAACGAGGAAGATCACCTCAGGATCCAGAGCCTGCAGTCGGGACTCGACCTCGAACGGTCCTACACCGTGATCGAGCGGTTCGACGCGGAGTTGGGCACTAAGCTCGCCTTCGCCTTCCACCCGGAGTTTGGTTACCTTACCGCGTGTCCGACGAACGCGGGGACGGGCTTGCGGGCGTCGGTGCTCATCCACCTGCCGGGCCTCGTCCTCACCAAAGAGATTGCCAAGGTTCTCCAGGGCCTGTCGCAGGTCGGACTGACGTTCAGAGGGCTGTATGGTGAGGGGAGCGAGGTGGTCGGGAATTTCTTCCAGCTCTCCAACCAGACCACCCTCGGCAAGTCGGAGGAGGACCTGCTCGATCACCTCGGCGTGATGGTGCGTCAAGTGATCGACTACGAAGAGCAGGCGAGGGACGTGCTGCGGCGCGAGGCTCCAGCCGTCATCGCCGACAAGGTCTGGCGCGCGTACGGGCTGCTGCGGTATGCGCGGAGCCTGTCGTTTGAAGAAACCATGAATCTGCTGAGCGGCGTGCGGCTCGGCGTGAGTCTGAACCTGATTCAGGGCGTGAGTGTATACACGTTGAACAAGCTCCTGATCTTCGCTCAGCCCGCTCATCTCGCTGAGCGGGAGGGTCGTGCTCTGTCGGATCCCGAGCTTCCGATCAGCCGTGCGACCTTTGTGCGCCGCCTGCTGGAATCCGATGCCGCCCGCGGCTCGTCGGGCGACGCGGAGACCTGACCGGCGCGGGTGACGCGAAGACCCAGGGAGCGACAGGGGTCCGATGAACGGCTACAACTTCACAGATCGCGTTCGCAAGGTCCTGCAGATGGCGCGGGAAGAGGCCGCACGTCTGCATCACGAGTACGTCGGCACCGAGCACATTCTGCTGGGGCTGATCCGGGAGGGCGAGGGGGTCGCGGCGGCCGTGCTGACCAATCTCAACGTCGATCTCGATGAGATCCAGCAACGCATCGAGGAGACGGTGAAGAAGGGGAAGGCCCCCGCCCCCGAAGGGCCTGATCTGCCCTATACCTCGCGGGCCAAGAAGGTGCTCGAGTTGGCCATGAGTGAGGCCCGCGAGCTGAACCACTCCTATGTCGGGACGGAGCATCTGCTGCTCGGTCTGCTGCGAGAGGAGAAGGGGATCGCCGCGCAAGTGCTCAGCGACGGGGGTGTCAGCCTCGAGCAGGCCCGCGCGGAGACCCTGCGGCTGCTCGGGTCGGACATGCCGGCCAGCGCCAAGGGTGGCGCTCCCCAGGCGGGGCCGGCGCCCCGCAGCGGGGAAAAGAAGTCGAAGACGCCCGCGCTCGACCACTTCTGCCGCGATCTCACGGCCCTGGCGGGAGAGGGGCAGCTCGACCCAACGATCGGGCGGCAACTGGAGATCGAGCGCGTCATCGAGGTCTTGTCTCGTCGGAAGAAGAACAACCCGGTGCTGATCGGCGAAGCGGGGGTCGGGAAGACGGCGATCGTGGAGGGGCTCGCCCAGCTCATCGCCGCAGGGAGCTGCCCGGAGTCCCTCAAGGGCTATCGCGTGTTGGCGTTGGACATGGCGGCGGTCATCGCCGGTACCAAGTATCGGGGGCAGTTCGAGGAGCGACTCAAGGCCGTGATGAACGAGATCGCGCAGAACCGCGCCGTGATCTTGTTCATCGACGAGCTCCACACGCTCGTCGGGGCCGGAGCCGCCGAAGGGGCGATCGATGCCTCGAACATGCTGAAGCCGGCTCTCGCGCGGGGCGAGCTGCAGTGTGTCGGTGCGTCGACCCTCAACGAGTACCGCAAGTACATCGAGAAGGACGGCGCCCTCGAACGCCGGTTCCAGACGGTGATCGTCGATCCCCCGTCCGTCGACGAGACCATCGACATCCTCAAGGGCCTGCGGCAGCGGTATGAAGATCACCACAGAGTCGTGATCCCGGATACTGCCCTCCAGCTCTCGGCGCGCCTCTCGGAGCGCTACATCACCGATCGATTCCTGCCCGACAAGGCCATCGACGTGATCGACGAGGCGGCAGCCCGCGCACGTCTGGCCGCGCAGGTTCCCCCGGCGGAGGTCGCCGAGCAGAAGGAGCGGCTGGAAGGCGTCAATCGGGACAAGGAGGAAGCAGTCCGCGACCAGAACTTCGAGCGCGCGGCCGCGCTACGGGATCAGGAGCGGGAGCTGCAGGCCGAGATTCGGAAACGCCAGGAGGAGTGGGAGAAGGAGCGGGAGGCGCACCGGCCCACGATCGGCGAAGAGGAGATCTCGTTCATCGTCTCGCGCTGGACGGGCATTCCGGTCACGCGCCTCCAGGAAGCCGAGACGCAGCGCCTGCTCCGAATGGAGGAGGAACTGCACCAGTCCGTGGTGGGGCAGAACCCGGCGATCGAGGCAGTCGCACGAGCCATTCGGCGCTCTCGCGCTGGCCTGAAGGACCCCCGTCGCCCCATCGGCACTTTCGTGTTCTGCGGTCCCACTGGTGTCGGCAAGACCGAGCTGGCTCGGGCCCTCGCGCGATTCCTGTTCGCGGACGAGCAGTCCCTGATCCGCGTCGACATGTCGGAGTACATGGAGAAGTTCAGCGTCAGTCGACTGATCGGCGCCCCGCCGGGATACGTGGGGTACGAGGATTCCGGAGCGCTGACCAAGTCGGTTCGGCGCAAACCGTATTCGGTGGTGCTGCTGGACGAGATCGAAAAGGCGCACCCCGACGTCTTCAACATCTTGCTTCAGGTGCTCGACGAGGGGCATCTGACGGACAACTACGGCCGCAAGATCGACTTCAAGAACACCGTCGTGATCATGACGTCGAACATCGGCGCGCGTGACATCACCAAGACCAAATCGCTGGGCTTCGAGCAGCCCGGCGCAGAGGCCGCCTTCGAGCGCATCGAGCGGAAGGTCCGGGACGAAGTGGACAAGGTGTTCAACCCGGAATTCCTCAACCGCCTCGACGAGGTGATCGTATTCCACCCGCTCGACCGGGAGCACATCGCCGCCATCGTCGACATCATGTTCCGGCAGGTCGGGGAGCGGATCTCGCCAGAGGGCTACAAGCTCCGGCGGACGGACGCGGCGACCACCTTCCTGGTGGATCACGGCTACGACGAGGCCTTTGGAGCCCGGCCGCTCAAACGGGCCATCCAGCGCTACGTCGAGGATCCGCTCTCCGACAAGATCCTGCTCGGCGAGTTCTCACCCGGCGACGAGATCGAGGTGGACGTGAGTTCGGACGGTGACAACCTCTCGTTCCGCGCCATGACGGGGTCGAAGGCGTAGCATGCGGTGGTCCCTGGTCGCTGCCGCAGTTGCCCTTGGCGCGGCCGCACCGGTCGATGGGCAGGAACCGGGCTTCGAGCCGATCGTGCTCGACTCGATCGCCGTCGATGGGCTGAACCGGCTCGCCCGCGGAACCGTGCTCGCCGCAGCGGGCATCCCGCTGGGGACGCCCGTCGGCTTCCGCGACATCCAGCGCGCCATGACGATGCTGTACGCCCTCAAGCAGTTCGACGACCTGCGCTTCGATCAGGGCCGGGTCGGAGACCGCACGATCCTCCGGATCACCGTCGTCGAGCGACCGCTGCTGGTGAGCTGGTCCGTTCGGGGCGTCGCAAACGTGTCGGAGCGGAAGGTTCGGGGCAAGGTCAGCCTGCTCGCGGGACGGCCGTACGACCGGGCCGAAGCAGCGCGATCGCGCGCCGCGATCGATTCCGTATACCAGAACGCCGGCTTCTATCTCACGGAAGTCACGGCGAGAGAAGTCCCCCAAGACGATGGAACGGTGCACGTGACGTTCGACATCGTCGAGGGCCGGCGCGTGACCGTCAGCCAGGTTGCCATCGAGGGGAATGCGCGCTTCACGGACCTGGAGATCGTCGGCAAGATGTCCACGAAGCCCGAGGGGTTCTGGTGGTGGCAGAGCGGCGAGTTCAGCGAGGACAAGCTGGAGCTCGACATCCGAGATCGTCTGCCGCGGTTCTACGCGTCGGAAGGCTACGTGGACTTCCAGGTCGTCTCGGACACGCTCATCGTTCCCGAAGGCACCGGCAAGGGGATCCTGCAGCTCACGGTACAGGAGGGCGAACGCTACGAAGTCGGGTCGTTCGAGATCATCGGGAACCGGTTCTTCTCCACTGCCCGGATCGAGCGCTACTACCCCTTCCGCGGCGGTTCCTCCGGATTCCTCGGAATCGGAGGATCGTCCGAGGGACCGCAGGTCTTCGACCAGGAGGAGTGGGACGAAGCGACCCAGGCGGTGCGCAACCTGTACAACAACAACGGATACATCTACGCACAGGTCGCGGGGACGCTGGTCCGGCGCGCGGCCGAGGACGGCCGCAACATCGTCGACCTCCGCTGGCAGATCGTGGAGCGACAGCCGGCAGTGGTCAATCGCATCATCGTGCGGGGGAACACGGTGACGCACGAAGAGGTCATTCGCCGCGCGATCGTCATGATCCCGGGTGACGTGATGCGGCAGGACGCGCTGATCCGGTCGTACCAGAACATCTCGAATCTCGGCTTCTTCGAGCAGCCGATGTCGCCTCCGGACGTCCAGCCCGCCAACGAGCAGGGCGACGTGGACGTGATCTTCAACGTCAAGGAACGGCATACCGGCAACATCAATTTCGGGGCGTCGGTCGGGCAGGGAACCGGTATCGGCGGATTCATTGGCCTGGATGAGCCGAACCTCTTCGGGCGCGCCAAGCGGGCATCGTTTCAGTGGCAGTTCGGCCGGAACATCAACAACTTCAACATCTCCTACACCGACCCGGCGCTGCGCGGCTCGCTCACGTCCGCCACAATCTCGCTCCACAGTTCGCGACTTCGGTACACCGTGGCCGATCTCGGACGGATCAGCTCGCGCGGGGCCAGCCTCCAGATCGGGTTCCCGCTGCGCGGGTCGCGCTACACGCGGCTGTTTGCGTCCTATGCCATCGAGCAGAGCTCCTACGATTCCCCGACACTCACCTCCCGATTCCTGTGTGACAACTGCGTACTGTCTCAGCTCACATTGAGTCTCGTGCGCGACACGCGAATCGGCATGCCGTTCCCCACGGGCGGCACCATGCACCGGTTCACGGTCTCCCAGGGCGGCGGTATCCTGGGTGGCAGCGGGGACTTCCGGCGCGCGACGTTCGAAGGTCGGTGGTATACACCGTTGGCCAACCTCGGTGGCTCGGATCCGATGAGCAGCCCGATGACGCTCCTGCTTGGCCTGGGCGCGCAGACGGGGTTCGTGTGGGGAGATGCGGGTCCGCACTTCCGCCAACTGTTCTCGATGGGCGGCGTCCAGTTCGGCATCCCCTTGCGTGGCTACGAGGAGTTTTCCATTACGCCACGTGGGTTCGATCCGTTTGCCAGCGGCCAGCAGGCCAGCACGGTCGATGCCTTCGGCGGGTCCTACCTCGCGATCACCGGCGAGCTCGGATTCCGCTTCAGCCAGGCGATCTACGCCAGCGCGTTCGTCGACGCGGGCAATGTGTGGGCGAGCCCCACCAAGTTCAATCCGGCCCGGCTGTTCCGAGGCGCAGGCGTCGGCCTCAGTCTCGTCACCCCACTCGGGCCCATTGGGATCGACTACGCCTACGGGTTCGATCGGGTGGATGTGTTGGGCAATCCCAATCCCGGCTGGAAGTTCCACTTCCGGCTCGGCAATTTCTTCTGATCCACTTAGCGCAGGAACACGACCATGCAACTTGACCGTCGGACTATGACTCGTTTCGGACTCGGTGCCGTCGCCGTACTGGCGGTGGTGGGCGTTGCGGCCATGCCGTCACAGGCGCCCGTACAAAACGGTGTGCGCATCGGCATCGTCGCCACCGAGATCATCCTCCGCCAGACCCCCGGCTATGCTCAGGCCGAGTCGACGTTCACTGCCGACCTCACCAGCTGGCGCCAGGAGGTCGAAACGCTGCAGCAACAGCTCGACTCGGCGCTCACGGCGTTCGACCAGCAGTCCGTGGTGCTAACGCCCACGGCGCGGCAGGAGAAGCAGGACGAGCTGCGCACGCTGCAGCAGCGCTACCAGACCCGTGCGACCGAGTTGCAGCAGCGCGCCGAAGAACGCCGCGGCGAGCTGGTGGGGCCGTTGGAGGAGCGCATCCAGTCGGTGATCGACGGGCTCCGTGCCGAGCGCAACTTGATGGCGATCTTCGACGTCTCGTCGCCAAGCAACACGATCATCTCGGCCGACCCCGTTATCGATCTCACGACGACGGTGGTACGGCGCATCACCGCCGCCGAAGGTCAGTAGTACGACATTGCGGCTGCGCACCGGCGTTACCGCCGGGTCCGTTGCCGACCGTGTCGGCGGTGAACTGATCGGTACCGGTGCGCGCGCACTCGCCGGGGTCGCCACGCTCAGCGCGGCCGGCCCCGGCGATCTTGCGTTGGCAGCCGGACCCGGAGCCCGCGAGGACCTCCGCACCACCCGCGCGGGAGCCGTCATCATTCCTCGGTCTCTCCAGGAAGTGGTTCCCCCGGATACCGTCGCCATCGTGGTCGAGTTTCCGGTGACAGCCGCCACCGAGGCGATCGCCGCCTGCTCGGCCGGGGTTGCCGCGTGGGGCGTGCATCCCACCGCACACCTCGGCCGGGGATGTCGCTGGGAGGGTCGCATCCAGGTAGAGGCCGGTGCCGTCGTCGGTGCCGATGTCCGCTTCGGACCGGATTGCCGGGTCGGCCCCGGCACGGTGATCGAGGCGGGCGCCCGTTTCGGAGCGCGCTGCCGCGTTGAGGCGCTGGCGACGGTGCATCACGATGCCCGGATCGGCAACGACGTCGTCATTCGGACCGGCGCCCGCGTGGGTGGGCCGGGATTCGGCTTCGTGCGGGAGCGGGACCGCCCCGTCCGTGTGCCCCAGCTCGCCAGCTGCACGGTCGGAGACGACGTGGAGGTTGGGGCCAACACGACGATCGACCGCGGAGGAGCCCGGGACACCACGATTGGCGACGGCACCAAGATCGACAATCTGGTACAGGTCGCCCACAACGTCCGCATCGGCCAGCGGTGCATCGTCATGGCGCAGGTGGGGATCGCCGGCAGCGTCACGGTGGAGGACGACGTCCTGCTCGCCGGCCAGGCCGGGCTGGCCGATCACCTGACCATCGGCCGGGCGGCTCGCATCGCTGCGCAGAGCGGCGTGATCGGTGACGTACCCGCTCGCACCACGGTCTCCGGCTATCCCGCCCGAGATCACCGCTCCGTTCTCCGGCAGTCCGCTGCCCTGGCGCGGCTGACGCCGCTCGTCACCGACCTCGAAAGGATCGTGCACCGCGATGAGTGAGACCCGACGATCGATCGCGTCCGAGACGCGGGTGTCGGGCACCGGTGTCCACACCGGCGCCCCAGCGACCGTCACGCTGAAGCCTGCCGCTCCGGGCGGCGGCATCGTCTTCAGGCGCACGGATGTGCCCGACGCACCGGACATTCCAGCGCGCCTCAGCGCGGTGAGCGACACGGAGCGCCGGATCGTCCTCACGGAGGGCAACGTGTCCGTGAGCACGGTCGAACATCTCCTGGCTGCGACCCTCGGTCTCGGAATCGACGACCTCCTGGTGGAGGTCGATGGTGCCGAGCTGCCGGCCGGCGACGGAAGCGCAAAGCCCTACGTGGACGCCATCCACGCCGCCGGCATAGCCGGGCAGGAGGGTGCGGTGTCCCGCATCGCGATCAAAGCACCGTTCACCGTCCAGGCCGGCGACACCCGCTTCCTCGTCGCTCCCTCCGACACCCTCCGGCTCACCGTCACCATCGATTTCGACCACCAGGCCATCGGCCGGCAGAGCGGCACCTACGACGTAACACCGGACGGGTTCGTGCGAGAGCTGGCGGCAGCGCGCACATTCGGATTCGTCGAGGAGGTCGACGCCCTCAGGAGCCGCGGTCTCGCCCAGGGCGCGTCGGAGGACAACACCGTCGCACTCACGTCGGACGGGAGCACCACATCCGCGCTGCGGTGGCACGACGAGTTCGTGCGCCACAAAGCCGTGGACTTGCTGGGGGATCTCGCCCTGCTCGGCGCGCGCATCGGGGCGGAGATCGTCGCGTTCGAGCCGGGGCATGCACGGAACGTCGACGTCGCTCGGGCAATTCAACGGACTGCGGAGCTCAAGGCGGCACCCGTCATGGGAATCCAGGAGATCCTCGGCGTGTTGCCGCACCGCTATCCGTTTCTTCTGGTCGACCGGATCACTCACACGGAGCCGGGCAAGCGCATCGTCGGCATCAAGAACGTGACGATGAACGAGCCCTTCTTTCCCGGACACTTTCCGGGTCATCCGGTCATGCCGGGCGTGCTCATCGTCGAGGCGATGGCGCAGACCGGCGGCCTGCTGCTCATGGGGCAAGTGGACGACCCGGAGACCAAGGTCGTCTACTTCATGTCCATCGACAAGGTGAAGTTCCGCAAGCCGGTGATCCCGGGCGATCAACTCCGGTTCGAATTGGAGATGCTCAAGTTCCGCGGCAAGACCTGCCGCATGCAGGGAATCGCGTACGTCGACGGGCAGCCGGTGGCGGAAGCTGAGATGATGGCAGCCATCGTCGATCGATGAGACCGTAGCATGCACCCCGCGATCCACCCTACAGCACTCATCGATCCCCGGGCCGAGCTGGATACCGGGGTGGAGATCGGCCCGTTCGCCATCATCGGTCCGGGAACCCGGATCGGAGAAGGGACCCGAATCGGACCGCATACGGTCGTCGAGCGCACGAGCGTCGGGCGAGCCTGCGTCGTCGGTGCGGGCACGATCCTCGGGGCTGAACCCCAAGATCTGAAGTACACGGGCGCGTCAACCCGGCTGGAGATCGGCGACGACACCGTGATTCGCGAGTACGCGACGCTGCATCGCGGTACCGAAGCCACCGGCGTCACGCGCATCGGGAGTGGGTGCTTCCTCATGACCTACGTGCACGTCGCGCACGACTGCGTGCTCGACGATCACGTCACGATCGCGAACATGGTCCAGCTCGCGGGGCACGTACACGTTGAGTCGCACGCGACGATCAGTGGGCTGTGTCCAGTACATCAGTTCGTGCGGATCGGCACCTATGCCTACATCGGGGGAGGGTCCCGCGTCCCCCAAGACGTTCCGCCCTACACAACCGCCGTCGGCAACCCGCTCAAGCTCCACGGCATCAACACCATCGGACTCACGCGAGCGGGCTTCTCGTCAGAGGTGCGCCTGAGCCTCAAGCACGCGTACCGGCTGCTGTTCAACTCTGACCTTCCCTTGAGCGAGGCGGTATGCCGGCTGTGCGACGACGCGACGGCCGGCCCGGAAGTGCGGGCACTCGTGGACTTCGTGACGCGCACCGAGCGAGGGGTGCTCGCATGAGACACCTCCTGGTGTGCGCGGGGGAGCCATCGGGAGACATGCACGCCGCGGCCGTCGTACACGCCATTCGGCAGCTCCGACCCGCCGTGCGAATCGATGCCGTCGGCGGTAACGCGCTCTTGAACGCGGGCGCGCACCTCGTCGGCCATATCGACCAGCTCTCGGCCATCGGGACGATCGAGGCGGTGACGGCGCTGCCGAGGCACGTCCGCCTGCTCCGGCGGATAGACACGGCACTCGCCGCACAGCGGTACGACGCCGTACTGCTCGTGGATTATCCGGGATTCCACCTGCGCGTCGCGCGATGCGCCGCACGGAGGGGAATCCCGGTGGTGTACTACATCGCCCCCCAGCTGTGGGCGTGGGGACGCTGGCGGACCTCGCGGCTGCGCTCGGACGTGCAGCACCTCGCCGTCATCCTGCCATTCGAGGAGCCGTTCTTTCGCGAGCGCGGCATCTCCTGCACGTTCGTGGGACACCCGCTGCTCGACCGGCCGGCACCGCCCTCGCGGATGTGCGCCCGGCGGCAGCTCGGTATCGATCCGGACGTCCCGGTCCTGGCCGTCTTTCCGGGTAGCCGAGTGTCGGAGCGCCGACGGTTGTGCAGGCGTTTTCTGGACGCCGCGGAGCGTCTGCGCGGCACGGTCCCCGATCTCCAGGTCATCGTAGGAGCCGCCCCGGTTTCCGGACGCCCGGGCACCACCGCCGTGCACTGGATCGACGACGCGACTCTGGCGCTCATGGCGGCGGATACGGCTCTGTGCAAGTCGGGCACCATCACACTCGAGGCTGCGCTGTGCGGCACACCGATGGTGGTAGCGTACCGCATGCACCCGACCACGTTCCGGGCGGCCCGCCGGCTCGTGCACGTGCCCGCCGTTAGTCTGGTGAATCTCATTGCAGGCCGGAACGTGGTACCCGAGCTCCTGCAAGGCGACGTGACGCCTCAAGGCCTGTGTCAGGCGCTCCAGCCCCTGCTGCAGCGCTCGGGCGGCGCAGCCCGTGCTCAGCGGGCGGCGTTCGGAGAGATCCGGGATCAGCTGGGTTCACCGGGCGCCGGGCGGCGGGTCGCCGAGCTGGTGCTCCTTCGGGCGGCCTGAGCGGATCGATGGTCACGGCGCTCGCCCGTCTGGGAGGAGAGATCCTTGCCCGCAGCTGGTCGCTCGAGGTGGTCGGCGAGGAGCACGTGCGTGCGCTCCGGCAGGCTGGCATCCCGGTGCTGTTCGCGGTCTGGCACGCGCACCTCCTCGCCCCGCTCTGGCATCGGCGCGACGAGGGAATCACGCTGCTGGTGAGCGGCCACCGGGATGGCCGCCGGCTCGCGTTCGCCGCCCAGCGGTGGGGGTACGAGGCCGCCCACGGCTCGAGCACGCGCGGGGGGGCGGACGGGCTGCGCCGACTGGTCCGGGCCCTTCGGGCGGGGGGCGATGGCGCCGTGACGCCGGACGGTCCGCAGGGGCCGCCGCGCGCGGCCAAGGACGGCGTGCTGCTGGCCGCCAGCCGGGCGGCAGGGGCGATCATCCCGATCGGGGTGCGGAGCGCGACGGCGTGGCGAGCGCGCTCCTGGGACCGGTTTCAGGTTCCTGCGCCGTTCTCCCGGGTACGCATCGCCTACGGCGCTCCCGTGCCCCCTCCGCGCGCCGGCGAGCCCCGCGACTGGGCGCGGGAACGGTTGGAGGCCGCCCTTCAGGCCGCCGAGGAGGAGGCGCAGTGCACCGCCTAGCGACCTGGCTGTGGTCCGACCGCTCGCTTTCGGCCAGAGTGGCGCGCTTGGCCCTCCTACCGGCATCGCTCTTCTATCGCTGCGCAGCCGGTCTGCGCGTCAGAGCGCACACGAGAGGCTGGCTGCCGTACCGCATCCCGTCGGTGCCCACTATCGCCGTTGGTAATCTCACGGTGGGTGGCTCGGGTAAGACCCCGCTTGCGTCCTGGATCGCCCGGTACTACGCCGGGAAGGGTGTACGTCCCGCCGTCGTCCTCCGCGGTTACGGGGCCGACGAAGGCGCCGTGCATCGTGAGCGGGTTCCGGACTCCATCGTGGTCGAGGGCGTTGACCGCTTCGCGGCGGCCGAGAAGGCGATCTCGCAGGGCGCCGACGTCGTGATCCTCGACGACGGCTACCAGCGTCTGGACGTCGGACGTGATTTGAACATCGGGGTGGTCAGCGCCGAATCGAGTCGGGCGGTTCGCTGGACCTTGCCGGCCGGGCCATGGCGGGAGCCCTGGACAGCGCTGCGCCGCGCAGATGTCGTCGTCATCACCAGAAAGCGGGCTTCGGCTGAGACGGCTCGGCTCGTGGCGCGGCGGGTGCTGACGACGGCCCCGCACGTCCAGGTCGCCGTGGTACACCTCGCGGTCTCGGAATTCCGGACCCTGCGGTCGGGTCACCCGGTCGGCACCCACGACCTCGACGGGGCCGCCGTGCTCGCCGGCGCCGGCATCGCCGACCCCGCTAGCCTTGCGGCGCAGTGCGAGGCCATGGGCGCGCTGGTCCGCCTGTTGCCGTTCCGGGATCACCATCCCTACACCGACGCCGACGTTCGCCGGCTCCTCCACGCAGCGCGGGGGCTTGATTACGTTGTAGTCACTCAAAAGGACGCGGTGAAGCTCCGGGGCCGGTGGCCGGACGGTGCTCCGGAACCGCTGGTGGCCATGCTGGACCTCGTCTGGGAGTATGGCCGGACAGAGATCGAGCTCGCCCTCAACGCGGCCGCAGCGGAACTCACCGGGTTCCTGGCTCCCGGTCACGACTCCTGAACCCCGACGGCGCCACGAGACAATGAACGCGAATGAGCCCGGGGAGCCACCCCGCTCGGCGCAGGACATTCTGGGTCCCGACAAGGACCCCCATCTGGCCGAGGACAATCCGTTCGAAGCAATGATGGTCCGTTTCGACTACGCGGCTGAACTGCTGCACCTCGATCCGGGGATCTACCGCGTCCTGCGCATGCCCGAGAAGCAGCTGATTGTCTCGGTGCCAATCCAGCGCGAGAGCGGTGAGATCGAAGTGTTCACCGGTTACCGCGTCATTCACAACACGGCGCGCGGTCCTGGCAAGGGCGGCATCCGCTTCGACCCGAGGGTGAACCTCGACGAGGTGAAGGCGCTTGCAGCCTGGATGACCTGGAAATGCGCCATCGTCAGCATCCCGTTCGGCGGTGCCAAGGGCGGTGTGGTGTGCGATCCCACCAATCTCTCCATCGGGGAACTCGAGCGCATCACCCGGCGATTCACCGCCGCGCTCATGAGCGAACTCGGGCCCGAGTCCGACATCCCGGCACCCGACGTCAACACCAACGAGCGGGTGATGGCCTGGATCATGGACACCTACTCCATGCATCGGCGGCACCCCGTTACGGCCGTCGTGACCGGCAAGCCCGTGGAGATGGGAGGCTCGCTCGGCCGGCGCGAGGCGACGGGCCGCGGCTGTATGATCGCGACGACGGAGGCGCTGAAGCATCTGGGCCTGCCGTTGCGGGGAACCAAGGTCGCCGTCCAGGGCTTCGGCAACGTCGGCTCGGTCGCCGCGCAGTTGCTCGAGCGGGAGGGACTCACGGTGGTGGCGGTAAGCGACGTGTCGGGAGCGATCTACAACCCGAACGGTATCAACGTGGACGCGGCCAGCGACTGGGTCCGCGATCACCGGTACCTCGACGGATACCCCGGCGCGGAGCCGATCCCGCCGGAGCAGCTCCTGACGATGGATGCCGACGTGCTGCTTCCAGCGGCCGTGGAAAACGCTATCAGCCGCAAGAACGCGGGGGACATCCGAGCCAAGGTGATATGCGAGGGTGCCAACGGGCCGACGACCGCGAGGGCGGACGGGATCCTCGACGACAAGGGCGTCTTCGTGATCCCGGACATCCTCGCGAACTCCGGCGGCGTCACCGTCAGCTATTTCGAGTGGGTGCAGGACCGGATGGGATACTTCTGGGACGAGCAGATGGTCAACGACCGCCTCGAAGGCGTGATGACGCGCGCCTTCCGCGACGTGTTGTCCGTCGCCGCGCGTCACTCGGTGAACCTGCGGATCGCCGCGTACATGCTGGCGATCGAGCGCGTCGCCGCGGTGCACCGGCTGCGCGGTCTCTATGCCTGATGCGGATCCGAATCCACGCCGTCGGCAGGGTCCGCGATCCGGCGCTGCGCGAGGTCTGTGAGCGGTACGTGGGTCGCGTCCGCCGCTATCGGCACCTCGATGTCAGAGAGGTCAGAGACTCGGGCCGCCCGGACGCGGAGGCGGACGAGGCGCGGCGGATCGAGGCGAACGCGATCCTCAAGGCCGTTGACGCCAGCGACCGAGTCGTCGCCCTGACCCGGACGGGCCGGGCCCTCACGAGCAGAGAGCTGGCCCGGCAACTCGACCGGTGGCAGTCGGAAGCGCGGGACGTCGGCTTCGTCGTCGGCGGAGCACACGGGCTGGGAGATGCGGTGCTGCGACGGGCAGACTTTGAGCTGAGCCTGTCCGCCTTCACTCTGCCACATGAGCTCGCCCGTCTGGTGCTGCTCGAACAGGTGTACCGCGCCTGCACCATTCTCCGGGGTGAACCGTACCACAAGGGCGGGGGCGGATGACGGAATGGTTCGAGCAGTGGTTCGGCGAGGCCTACTTGCGCCTCTACCCGCACCGTGATGACGAGGACGCCGCTCGGATCACGGGGCTGATCGGCGGCGTGATCCCGCTCCGCAACCGACTCGTGCTCGACCTCGCCTGCGGTCCCGGTCGTCACCCGGCACAGCTTGCCGCGCGCGGCGCCAGGGTGGTGGGATTCGACCTCTCCATGCCGCTGCTCAGTCGGGCGCGCCACCGACCCGGCGCCCAGTCGGTTGGGTTCGTGCGCGGCGAGATGCGCAGATTGCCGTTCCCGGCCGAGACCTTTGATCTGGTGGTGAATCTCTTCACCAGCTTCGGGTACTTCTCGAACGACTCGCAGCACCAGCGCGTGCTCGACGCCGCCGCCCGCGTCCTGCGATCCGGCGGTGCGTTCGTCCTCGACTACTTGCACGCCGCCTGGGTTACCGAGACCCTGGTCCCGCACGAGGAGTTGCGCGTGGGAGAGCAGCGCGTGACCATCGAACGGCAGGTCATCGACTCCGGACGCTTCGTCGTGAAAGAGATTCACCTCGAGTCGGACCGGCGTAGCTTCATCGAGCGTGTGCGGCTCTTCACCCCCGACGACCTCGAGACCATGATTCGAAGGGCGGGCCTTCGCCCAGTACGACGGTTCGGCGACTACGATGGCCAGCCGCTCACCGTCGAATCCCCCCGTGCCATCCTCGTAGCGGAGAACGTGTGACTCTGCGGTTCGATTCGACCACCATCGCCACCGCCCCCGCAGTGGACCTCCCCGCGCTGGCAGCGAGCCGAGCCGCCCGGGTGGCGCCTGGCCTCGACGGAGCTCTTGTCGCCCACGACGCTGCCGAGGACCGTCGGCGGCAGCTGCTCGACGGCGCCCTTTGCGTGACCACCGGGCAGCAGCCCGGCCTGCTCACCGGTCCGCTCTTCACTCTCTACAAGGCGCTGACGGCGATTGCCGTCGCCGCGCGGTTCGAGGAGCTGCTTGAACGACCGGTCGTCCCGGTGTTCTGGGTCGCGGGTGACGACCACGACTTCGCCGAGGCGAACCACGTGGACTACCTCACGCTCGAAAACGAGGTGGAGCGGGTCGCTCTGCGGCACCGGGAGTCGCGTGCACCGCTCACGCCACTGTACCGGGAGCCGCTCGGTTCGGAAGTCGCGACGGTCATGGCAGCGCTGGTAGCGCAATCACCGAACACGGAGTTTCGGTCCGAGGTTGTCGCGTGGCTGGAGCGCCACTACCGGCCCGCGGCCGATTTCGCGACCGCGTTCGCCGAGAGCCTCGCCGAGCTGCTCGGCCGGATGGGACTCGTGGTGCTGCGCCCCACCTCCGCGGAGGCGAAGGCGGCAATGGCCCCCTTCCTCGTCCGGGCGCTCCGATCGGCCGAGGGCATCGACCGGGCGCTCGCTGCCCGGGCGGATGACCTGCGGGCCGAGGGCCTCCCGGTCCCCGTGCCCGTCGGTGACGCGGCGACGCTGGTGATGATCGAGGGCCGCCTCGGCCGCGATCGGCTGGTCCTCGACGGCGACCGATACGTCGCGCGCCGGTCGGAGGAGTCCTGGTCGCTGTCCGACCTCGAGCAGCTCGCAACCGATGATCCTCGGCGCCTGTCGCCGAACGTGCTCTTACGTCCGGTGATCGAGGCCGCGATCCTGCCCACGCTCGCCTACGTCGCGGGCCCGGGAGAGCTGGATTACCTGCCGCAGTGCCGGCCAGTGTATGACGCACTGGACGTCGTTCCACAGACGCCGTTCCCGCGCTGGTCGGCATTCGTGGTGGAGCGGCGCGTCACGAAGGTGCTCGACAAGTACGGGATCGGGATGCCGGACCTCCAGCGCAGCGACCTCGAGTCACAACTCGTGCGGGACGGTATGCCCGAGTCGGTCACGGCCCCCCTCAGCTCGATCCGAACGACCCTCGGACAGCAGTATCAGCAATTGCAGGAAGCGGCGGTGCGCATCGATCCGACGCTGAAGAAGTCGGTGCAGTCGGCGCGGAATTCCGCCCTCTCCGATCTCACGGAGCTGGAGAAGCGCATCGTCTCCCATCTCAAGAAGCACAACGACATCATGGTGCAGCAGGTCGGGAAGGCGCGCAACAATCTCTTCCCCGGGGGTCGTCCGCAGGAACGCGTGTTCACCATTGCGCCGTATCTCGTGCGCTACGGCTTCGAGTTCCTCGACGCCGCGCTCGACGAAGCGCGGGAGTACGTGCAGCGCACGCTGCCACGGTGACGCACTCGGCGGGCAGACTCGCCACCCGCGTGGGCGCGGGTATCCTGCTCACCCGAGTCCTCGGGTTCGTGCGCGAGCGCGTCTTCGCGCACTACTTCGGTGACAGTGCCGCCGCCGATGCGTTCCGCGCCGCGCTCAAGATCCCGAACATCATTCGCAATCTCCTCGGGGAGGGGACGCTCTCGGCATCCTTCATCCCAGTCTACGCGGGCCTCATTGAGCGCGGCGACCACGACGGGGCGAGGCGTGTCGCGGGCGTCATCGGGTCCCTGCTCGTTCTCGTCACCGCCGCCGCCGCACTGCTCGGCTTCGTCCTCGCCCCTGTCATCACCGACTTCGCCGCGCCCGGGTTCGACGACGCACGACGCTCACTGACCATCACGCTCGTCGAGATCATGTTCCCCATGTCGGGTGTGATGATCGTGTCGGCGTGGTGCCTTGGCATCCTCAACACGCACCGCAGATTCTTCCTCTCCTACGCGGCTCCCGCCGTCTGGAACGTTGCGCAGATCGCGACGCTGGTGACGCTCGGTGGCGTGCTGCTACAGGGGAGACTGGTGGTGGCACTTGCGTGGGGCGCGCTGGCGGGCAGCCTTCTCCAAGTCGCCATCCAGCTGCCGAGCACCCTGCGACTCGTGGCAGGGGCACGCTGGAGCCTCGCGCTCGATACCCCCGGCGTTCGCCACGTCATACGGGCGTGGCTCCCGGTGGTGTTCGGCGCCGGCGTGTACCAGATCTCGAGCCTCGTCGATCAGCAGCTGGCGACCTTTCTCGCGCCCGGAGCAGTGGCCATTCTGGGCTACGCGCAGCTGGTGGCCATCCTGCCGGTCTCGCTGTTCGGGGTCAGTGTCGCCGCCGTGGCGCTGCCCGAGCTCAGCCGCAGCGTGGCCGGGGCGGACGTCGAGATCCTTCGGCGGCGCGTCGCGGACGGGACGCGACGGATCGCCTTCCTCGTCCTGCCATCCGCAGCCGCGTTCGCCGCACTCGCCCCCGAGATTCTCGGCGCGCTGTTCCAGACCGGCGCCTTCGGTGCCGCGGAGACCGCACTCGCTGCTGGGGTCCTCGCGGCGTATTCCATCGGGATTCCGGCTCAGGCATCCGTCAAGCTCTTTGCGTCGGGGCACTATGCCTTCGGAGACACCCGCACACCCGTGCGCATCGCCGTCCTCTCGGTGATCGTCTCCGCCGTATCGGCATTCCTGTTGATGCAGCACTTCGGTCCGGCTGGCATCGCACTGGGGGCCGCGATCGCGGCGTACCTGAACAGCGGGCTGAACTTCGGGACGCTCTCGGGCAGGCTCGGCAGGATTCTCAGCGCGGAAGATCGGCGCTGGATCGTCCTGTCCGCCATCGCGACCCTGCCGGCCGTCGCCGGAGCACTCGCGACGGTCACCGTCCTCGATGTCGCACTGCCCATACAGGCCGGCGCGGCCCTCGGGGCCTTCGGGTTAGTTTACGGTGTCCTGACGCTGCTGCTCGGGCATCCGGATGCGCGCAGGCTCGCGCGCCGCGCAGGACCGGACCGCACCCGCAGCTAGCCCGACCTCCGGTCAACGTCGGCGCGACGACCCGGGCCGCGATGATCACCAGCGTGGAATCGTGATCCAGCCACCGCCGCAAGTCCAACGGAAGCTAGCAGCCCTGCCGGACGATCCCGGTGTGTACCTCTGGAAGGACGGAGCGGGGACCGTCCTCTACGTCGGCAAAGCCAAGCGCTTGCGGCAGCGTGTCCGGGGGTATTTCGCCACCGACGCGACCGCCAGCCCCAAGACGCGGATGCTCGTCCGACTCATTGAGGATATCGAGACGATCGTGGTACCGTCCGAGAGTCAGGCCCTCCTGCTCGAAAATAACCTGATCAAGGAGTACCGTCCCCGGTTCAACGTGCAGTTGCGCGACGACAAGAGCTATCCGCGCATCGCCGTGACGGTAGCGGAGCCGTTTCCGCGCGTGCTGGTGGTTCGGCGGATCCATCTCGACGGCGCGCGGTACTTTGGTCCGTATACCGACGTGGGGGTGCTGCGTCGGACGCTCCGGATCATCCGGCGCATCTTCACGGTGCGGTCATGCCACTATGCGCTGCCCGACGAGCAACCCGATCGTCCCTGCCTGGACTATCACATTCACCGGTGCCAAGCGCCCTGTGTCGGATACCAGAGCGAGCAGGACTATCGCCGCATGATCGACGACGTCGTGGCGTTTCTGGAAGGCAAGACCGTTGCGGTACGTCAGCGGCTCCGGGAGCGGATGGAGGAGGCATCGGCCCGACTCGACTTCGAACGGGCGGCAGAGATCCGGGACGGCATCGCCTGGCTCGATCAGGTGGAGCGTCCTCCCACCGTCGAGATCGTCGGAGGCCGCGACGCCGACGCGATCGGGTATGCGCGGGATGCCGATGATGCCGTCGGCGTCCTGCTCAGGATCCGTGACGGTAAGGTGGTCGCACGCGAGCATCGGTTCTTCACCAATCTGTCCGAAACCCAAGACGACGAGATCCTCACACGATTCCTCGTACAGCACTATCTCCATGTGGAGAAGAGCGCGCGCCGTATCGTGTTGCCGTTCGCGCCGTCGGACTTCGACGCGCTGGGCGAGTTGGAGCCTGAGCACGACTGGCGCGTACCGCGGCGTGGGACCGACCAGCGACTGGTCTCGCTCGCCGACCAGAACGCCCGCCACCTGCTGGAGAGCTTCCGGATCGAGTCGTTCGAGAGCGAGGAGCGGGCGGAGGATCCGGTCTATGCCCTCGGACGGGATCTGGGGCTCACCGCCGTTCCGCGCAGCTTCGTCTGCATCGATATCTCGACCAATCAGGGACGTGATACCGTGGGGTCGTTGGTGTGGTTCGAGAGCGGGCGTCCGCGGAAGAGCGAGTACCGGCGCTATCGCATCCGAGGCGAGACGGCGCGGGACGACGAATCCGTGCCCTCCGCCGACATCGCGGCACCGGAGCCGTCCGCCAATGCTCGGATCCTCGACGACGTCGCGGCAGTTCGCGAGGTGGTGACACGATTTGTCCGACGCCGCACGGAAGAGGACAAGCCCTTGCCCGACCTCGTCGTGATCGATGGCGGAAAGGGCCAACTCGGCGCGGCACGTGCAGCGCTCGCCGACGCAGGGACCCCACAGCTGCCCGTCGTGAGCCTCGCCAAGCGCGAGGAGGAGATCTTCCTGCCCGGTAGGAGAGAGAGTCTTCGACTGCCAACCAGGGCACCCTCCCTCCGGCTGCTCCAGCGAGCGCGGGACGAGGCGCATCGATTCGCCATCACCTACAGCAGGAAGCGTCGCTCGCAACGCACCATCACGTCCGAACTCCTTGATATTCCGGGAGTAGGCGAGAAGCGCCGCAGACTCCTGCTCGAGCACTTCGGGAGTCTGGCCGGCGTCCGGTTGGCAACGCCGGAGGAGATTGCTGCACTCCCCGGATTCTCGCTGACACTAGCCGATCGGATACTGGAGGCCGTGAGACAATGACCTTCGACTGGACCCTCACCTGCTCGTCCTGTGGCGCCGCGGGTGATCCGGTAGGACTCCCCGACGTGTGTCCGGCCTGCGGGCAGCCCTGGCTCGTCCGCTACGATCGCCGGTGGCCGCCCGAGCTGCGCGCCGACATCGCCCTCCGGCCGTGGACGATGTGGCGCTACCGCGAGCTGATGCCGCTGCTCCCCCGGGAGGCTCCCGTCTCCCTCGGGGAGGGAGGGACCCCGCTGCTCCCGGCGCCCCACCTCGCCGCCGAGGTAGGCATGGATGCACTCTGGATCAAGGACGAGTCCGTGAACCCCACCGGATCCTTCAAGGCACGAGGGTTGTCGGCAGCCGTGACCCGTGCCCGGGGTGGGGGAGCAGACGCGTTCACCATCCCCACCGCTGGCAACGCCGGCGTGGCGCTCAGCGCCTACGGCTGCCGGACGAACGTGCCGGTGGATGTGTTCGCGCCGACCACGACCCCCCCGAGGATCGTCGAGCAGATGCGGCTCTTCGGCTCCGAGGTTCACTTGATGGAGGGACACATCGGCGACTGCGGCCGCGTGGCACGGGAGCACGCGGCGCGCACGGGCGCGCTGGACGTCTCCACGCTGCGCGAACCGTATCGGATTGAAGGCAAGAAGACGCTGGGTCTCGAGGTCGCTGAACAGCTGGATTGGGAACTGCCCGATGCGTGCATCTATCCGACCGGGGGCGGCACGGGGCTGATCGGTATGTGGATCGCATTCGCCGCGCTGCTCGATGCTGGGTGGGTACGCGGCAGTCCTCCCCGTCTCTACAGCGTCCAATCCACTGGCTGTGCCCCCGTCGTTGCGGCGTTCGAATCCGGCGCGGATCGCACCGAGCCCTGGCCGGACCCGTGGACGGTGGCCTCCGGCCTTCGCGTGCCGGGTCCGCTCGGCGGACCGATCATTCTCCAGGCACTCCGCGAGACCGGCGGCAGCGCCGTCGCGGTCTCGGACGAGGTCTTGCAGGCGGCGGAGCGGCGGATGGCGCGCGCGGAGGGTATCGATGCCGCCCCTGAGGGCGGAGCCACACTCGCGGCGCTGGAAGTGCTGCTCGCACGGGGGGACATCCGCCGGGGTGAGCGCGTCGTATTGTTCAACACGGGTGCGGGGTGGCTATATCGCCAGTAACCGTGGATATTGACACGTTTCGGCCACCACCGATGCGGATAGCAATCCTCGATCCGGCCGCCGGCATCAGCGGCGACATGACCCTCGGCGCCCTCATCGGTGCCGGGGTGCACCGCTCGTGGCTCGAGGGACTCCCGCAGCGCCTGGGGTTCCCAAATGTCGTGGTCCGCGTCCACGAGGTGGACCGCGCCGCGATACGCGCCATCAAGGTCGACTTCGAGATACCCGATGAGGGGAACTTCCGGGAACACGGGAACTCAGGGAACCACGGGCACGGGCGGTCGGTATCGGAACTCATCGGCCTGGTCGAGGCGGGAGACTTCGGCGCGAATGTCCGGCGGCGGGCCGTACGCGCATTTCGACTCCTGGGAGAGATCGAGGGTCGGGTGCACGGTCTGCCACCGATGGATGTGCACCTCCACGAGGTCGGGGCGATCGATGCCGTGCTCGATATCGTCGGCGCCATCGAGGGATTCGAGAGACTGGGAGTGGACGAGGTATACAACTTCCCGGTTGCGCTCGGGAGCGGCTGGGTCGAGGCAGCGCACGGGGCCCTGCCGGTGCCAGCTCCCGCGACACTCGACCTGCTGAAGGGGTTCGACGTGGTCACCGGAGGCCCCGTGGAGGGAGAGGCAACGACGCCGACGGGGGCCGCGCTGCTGCGTGTGCTCTCGTCGGGGCCACCGCCGACGCGCTGGCGTGTGCATGGTACGGCCTGGGGAGCCGGGACACGCAACTCCGCGGCGTACCCCAACGCCCTCCGGTTGATCGTGGCGGATGCGGCGGCGGAGGCCGGAGTGGTAGAGCTGCTGGCAACCGATCTCGACGATCTCACCCCCGAGTACGTCGAGCCGCTGCGGCAAGCGCTGTTCGGGGCCGGAGCGCTGGATTGCCAGGTGTGGCCGACGCAAGGAAAGAAGGGCCGCGTGAGCTTGAGGATCGAGGTCCTGGCACTCCCGGGGACGTCGGACGCGGTGATCGGAGCCCTGTTCCGGCATGGACGCACGGCCGGAGTCCGGCGATCGACAGCGTGGCGATCCACACTCGAGCGGCGGCGCATCGAGGTGGAGCTTGCGGGGAGCCATCGGGTAAGAGTAAAGGTGTGGGATGGACCAGGGGGGACACACATGAAGGCCGAGTATGAAGACGTGCTCACGGCCGCCGACGCGCTGGGATGGCCGGCGGCGGATGTCGCTCGCGAAGCCGAGCGCCTCGCGGCGGAGCACCAGAACCAACGGAACGAAGACGACGACAGGACGAGCTAAAGGAGTCGGAGCATGAGAACATTGGTGGTTGTAGCGGGGCTGACGGTCGCGTTCGGCGCACTGGCGCCGGCCGCTTGGGCACAGGGTGGCTATCGGCCGCCCGACTGCGACCTCCCATCAGGCCATTTCATGGTGAACAGCGGGGTGGTCTACATCAAGGGGGCGAGCGAGGAGTCGGACCCGGTCAAGAAGGAGTCCATGCTCGGTAACGCAGAGCGCGCGCTCACAGATGCGCTCGACCGCGGTCAGGAGGACAATCCGGCCGTGTGGTACTTCCTCGGCCGATACTTTGTATTGAGGAACGATCCCATCGGCGCTGACAGTGTGTTCGACCGAGCCGCGGAACTCGCGCCACAGTGTGCGGACGATATCGCGCAATACCGGCAGATCCTGTGGGTCCCCACCGTCAATACCGCGATCGAGCATTTGCGTACCGGTGACTACCAGAGCGCGAAGCCATTTCTGCAACAGGCCTGGGCGATCTACAGTGAGGACAATCTCAGCCCGTTCTATCTCGCGCAGATTCACTACAACGAGCGCGAATTGGACAGTGCCTTGCACTACTTCAAAGCGGTCGTGAACATCGGCACAGCTGATTCGACCCGGTTGGACAATTACAACACGGCCCTGTTCAACGTCGGACTGGTGTACACGCAGGAACAGCAGTGGGATTCGGCAGCAGCATGGCTGGACCGCTTTCGGGCCGAGGTCGATGCGGAGGACCCGCAGGCGCTCACGACACTCGCACGCGCCGTTACGGAATTAGGAGACTCCGCCCGGGCGTTCGCCCTCTACGACACCGTCCTCGCGATGGCACCTGACCTGGGGTACATGGATCTACTCAAGACCGGAGAATCACTCTTCCTGGCGGGCCAGTACGAGCAGGCGGCGTATGCATTCAGGCTGGGCCTGGAGAAGAACCCAGACTACCGACCCGGATTGTACAACCTGGTGAACTCCTACCTCGCCATCCATAACGACGTGGAACAGACCGCGGAGGAGGAAACCGCAACAGCGGTGGCGATGGAGGAGGCTGCACAGAGGCTGGTCGCCGTGGATCCGCTCAGCGCCGAGTCCATGCGTCTACTTGCGGCGGCGTACCAGATGCAGCAGAAGGACGATTCGACGCTGGCCGTGCTCGAACGGATCGAGGCCCTGCCGTTCGAGGTCTCCATCGATGTGCTGCAGCCGCTCGAGGGAAATTTCGTGGTTCAGGGACGGCTCGCGAACATGGGGAGCGAGAGCGTGATGGTACCCGACCTGACGTTCGAGTTCCTCGACCAGGACGGGAACGTGCTGAGAACCGAGATCCTCGCAGGTCGGGAGCTGACTGCCGGGATGACGGAGCCGTTCGACCTGCAGGTCGAGGGTGAGGATATCACCGCCGCGCGGTACTCCGCTCCCGAGTAGTTCGAGGCGGTGTCGGCCCGCCAGGGTGGCACACGACGTGACGCGGAAAGGGGGCGTCCTCCATGGGCGCCCCCGTACGTCAATGTCGCCGAAGTGCGAGGGTCACGGCGTGGAGAGCAGTCCCCAGTCCCGGTAGGCTACCCAGAGGAGGACGGCGATTTCCGCCAGCAGGAGAACAGCCGCCACGACCCAGAGGGCAATGTGCCACCCGCGGGGTCGGTGCCCGGGCAGATGGCCGCAGGCAGCACAGGGAACCGCGGTGACGGGTGTGCCGCAACTGGGGCAGTGACGGGGGCGGTCCATGCGCCAATACTCGCCGCCGCAACCGCTCGCAGCAAGCGCAATGTCAGCGCCCCCATGCTGGGACCACCATGCACGCGGGACGTCGCGCAGGACGACCTACAGGCAGCACCAAACACCGATTCAGACACTCACACTTGCGCTGGCGGAGTGAGCGCGTGAGCGTAGCTTCGTAGACAGCTCATCACCAAGGCTGCCAGCTGTGCGCCCGCACTTGGATCGTACCGAATTCGGCTGGATCGAGATTGACGGCCGGCGCTACGAGCACGACGTCCTCGTGCGACGCGACGGTACCGTCGAGAAGCGCAAGAAGAAGCTCTCCAAGCGCATCCACGGCACGTCTCACACGATTTCACTCGACGAAGCCAGGTACGTCCGCGAGAAAGGGGCGAGCACACTGATCGTGGGCTCGGGACAGCATGGCTGTGTGCATCTATCGGAGGAAGCGGCAGCGTACTTCAAGCGGCAGGACGTGGAGGTGCGACTTCTGCCGACTCCGAAGGCAATCGCTGCGTGGAACGACGCGCCGAAGAAGAGCATTGGACTGTTTCATGTGACCTGCTGAAGGCTGCGATGGTCGTCAACCATCCTCACAACGTCGGGCCAGCGGTCGTCATGCCAAGCGGCGCTCCGACCCCAGCTAAGCACTTGACCCACGAGGAGTGTGCGGGCAGATTGCCTTACCACATGCGGGCGTAATTCAGCGGTAGAATGCCAGCTTCCCAAGCTGGACGTCGCCGGTTCGAGTCCGGTCGCCCGCTCTCGCCCATCCGGGTCCTCGGATGGGCGTCTTTTCTGGCGAGCCATCGATTTGCGACCGCGCCGCGCACGCGTTATTTCTCCCAATAGCACTCGATCCGCGCTCCGATGCCGACCCTCGGGCAGGGAGGATCCAGATGGCTCCACGCGTTCTTATCGCCCTCGCCGCAACCCTAACGGTCCTTCCCGCAACGGCGCTGGCACAGCGCGCCTTCGAACAGCCCGAAGAGCCCTGCGACGTCAAGGCGGGTCACTTCCTGGTCAACGGCGCCATGATGCACCTGAAGGTGGCGGTCGAGACCGACAACGCGCAGACGCGCGAGGATCGACTCGAGGAAGCGTACGACGTGCTGATCCGTGCCATGGTGGAAAACAACCAGGCCGATAACCCAGGGGCGTGGTACTTCCTGGGCCGCTACTACGTCGAGCGTGGTGATCCGTTCGGCGCGGATTCGGCCTTCGGGAAGGTCGTCGCGATGTTGCCCCAATGCGAGGCGGAAGCGGAGCGCTACCTCACGGAGTTGCAGCCGGACGTACGGACCGCAGCCCTCGAGGCGTGGCAAGCGGGCGCGATCGACTCGGCCGCCGCGCTCTTCAAGCTCGCCAGTTCGTTGAGCCCGAGCGACCCCGAGGCGCCGTTCTACCTGGCGCGGATGTACGCGGACGCACAGCAATTCGATTCGGCGATCGCGTACCTGGACATTGGCATCGAACGGGCGGGAGGGGATCCGGCTCACGATCAGCGGCAACGGCAGGCGCTCTCCGACCTGATCCGTGTGCAGGAGACGGTGGCCTTCGAAAGCCCAGCGATCGAGTCCCTGCTGCAGGCGCGCAGCCGGCGCGATTCCCTCGACCGCGCAGTGGCCGCGGACCAGAAGCGCCTCGACGGGCTGATTGCCGAGTGGTCGGGCAAGAACCTGCGCCCAGAAACGCGACAGGCCGTGCAGCGGGATTCGACGATGCTGGCCGATCGCATCGCCGCGGGCCGGCAGATACGTGGCCAGCTCGAGGCGGCGATCGAGCGCGACAGCACGGCGGCGAGCGAAGCATTCTCGGGAGCCATCGAGGCCTACCAGCGCTACCTGGGTGTGTACCCTGACGACGGTGAGGCCGCGCTCAGACTCCTGCGACGCTACTCACTGCTGGGGAATACCCGGGGCATGGATCAGACCATCGAGCGCATCGCATCTATGGAGTCCGTCGACCTCGCGGATCTCACGCAGGCGGGATCCTCCGTGTTCAACGACGGTCACGCGAGCCACGCCATCCGGCTCCTGGATCTCGCGGTCGAGCGCAATCCATACATGCAGAGCTCGCTCGCGACTCTCGCGCGGGCGTACTACACCCTCGGGGACCACGCCAACCTCACTGAGGTGGTGGAGCGCCTTCTCGAGATCGATCCGCTCAATCCGCAGAGCGTGCGGCTGATGGCGGCGGCGTGGGACCTGGCGGGTAACACAGACTCTGTGATGAAGTACGTCGCGCTCGCCGACTCGGGCCTCGGACTCGGTGTCACGGTCACGCAGTTCATCCCAAGTGCCCGATCCAGCGTCGCCAACGGGTCCATTCTGAACATGTCACCCCGTCCCTCCGAGCCCACCGTCATCACGTTCGAGTTTCTCGACACCGAGGGTACGGTTGTGGGATCCGCGACGGTCGACGTCCCGGCGCTCGAGCCGAATCGCCGACATGCCTTCACCGCGGAGGCCGACGTCCCCCACGCGGCAGCGTGGCGCTACCGACGCCAGGGAGCTCCCTGACGGACGACGCGGCATCGTTCGATTATCTTTGGTCGCCCGCCCCCACGTCGGGGACGGAACGGATGATCTTTGCTCATGGTGCGCGTGCAGTCTGTGGTTCCGGGCTCCCTCGGTGCCGAGCTCGGCATCACGCCCGGATTCGAGCTCCACTCTGTCAACGGCCGAGCGCTGGAGGACTTCCTCGACTGGGAGTTCCTCACGGCTGACGAGCATTTCGTGCTCGAGGCGCGCTCGCCCCATGGCGAGGCGTACGAGTTCGATGTCGAGAGACCCGAGGACCTGCCCCTCGGCGTGGAACTCGAGCCGCCACGCGTGCGCCGCTGCGCCAACCGGTGTGACTTCTGCTTCGTCGATGGTCTGCCGGAAGGGCTCCGCGATACGCTGTACATCCGTGACGACGACTACCGGCTGTCGTTTCGATACGGCAATTTCGCCACCCTGACCAACCTCAAGCCGAAGGACGTTACGCGGATCATTGAGTATCGGCTGAGCCCGCTGTACGTCTCGGTGCACGCGACCGATCCCGTGATTCGCCGGCGGCTGTTGCGGAACCCGAGGGCGCCGGCCGTCATTCCCCAGCTCCAGGAGCTCGCGCAGCACGGGATTACGTTCCACACGCAGTTCGTCCTGCAGCCCGGCGTCAACGACGGCCCGGTCCTCGAGCAGAGCCTGGATGATCTCTACCAGCTCGGGTCGTGTACGCTGTCAGTCTCGGTCGTCCCGGTCGGCCTCACCGAGTTCTCGAAGACGCACCTCGTGCGCGAGCCCACGGCACCAGAATGCCGCGAGGCGCTCCGTCTCGTGAACGCGTTCGCGCAGCGGTCGCTCCGGGAGCGTGGAACGCGCTGGGTGTACGGCTCCGACGACCTGTATCTCGTGGCGGGCGTCGAACTCCCACACGCGGCCGCATACGATGGTTTCGAGCAGGTCGAGAACGGTGTCGGGGCGGTGCGGTATCTTCAGCAGGCGGTCAGCTCACAGCGCCATGCACTGCCGGAGCTCGCCGGACGGACGATCGGTGTCGTGACCGGCACGGCCATGGGGCGTCTCATGCCGCAGGTACTCGAGACCCTCGCGAGCACTACCGGCGGACGTTTCGAGCTCCTCGCGATTGAGAACTCCCTGTTCGGCGCGTCGGTAACCTCGGCGGGTCTCCTCCCCGGTCGCGATCTCTTGGCGTGTGTGCAGGCGCGCCCCGACCTCGATGCCGCGCTGCTGCCCGGCGAAGCCGTCAACGACCACGGCCTCTTCCTCGACGACGTCCCGTGGACGCATATCGTCGAAGCGGCGCACGTGCCGGTCGCACTGTCACAGGATTTCGTGGACGCGCTGCTCGAGCTGCGGCTCTCCCCATGAGGAAGGCCACCGTCGCAATCATCGGTCGTCCCAACGTGGGCAAGTCCACGCTGTTCAACCGCATCGTCGGTGGCCGTCCGGCGATCGTGGACGATCGGCCGGGTGTGACCCGGGATCGGAACTTCGCGATCACCGAATGGGCCGGGCGCCGGTTCTGGCTCGTGGACACCGGAGGATGGAGCTCGGCGGCCGATGACCCAATCCGCGCTGGCATCCGTCAGCAGATCGCGATCGCTCTCGCCGAAGCGGACGTCGTCGTGTTCGTCGTCGACACGCGGGACGGGATCCATCCGTCGGATCTTGAGGTGGCGGACCGCCTGAGGGCCCGCAGCGAGCGAGTCATCGTTGCCGCCAACAAGGCGGACAACCTGGCCGAGGACACGGCTCACCACGAGTTTCACGCGCTCGGCCTCGGAGATCCTCAGCCCGTGTCGGCGGCCACGGGGCGGGGGAGCGGGGATCTGCTGGACCGCATCGTCGCGAGATTGCCGGCCGAGGAGGAACTCGGCCCGGACGACGGCGCCATCCACGTCGCCGTCCTCGGTCGTCCCAATGTCGGTAAGTCCAGTCTGGTCAACAGATTACTCGGCCAGGACCGCGCGCTGGTCTCGCCCGAAGCCGGGACTACGCGGGACGCGATCGACTCCCCCTTGCGGTATCATGGAGAAACTCTCAACTTCATTGATACTGCGGGGTTACGAAAGCGATCGAAAGTAGAGGATGAGATCGAGTTTTACTCCACCCTGCGGACGGAGCGCGCCATCGACCGAGCGGAGGTCTGCGTGGTCGTCGTGGACGCGTCGGTGGGGGTGCACGCTCAGGATCTCAAGATCGCGCGGAGTGCGTGGGATCGCGGCTGCGGCGTCATCATGGCTGTGACCAAGTGGGATCTGATCGAGGGGAAGAGTCCGACGACGGCCCAGCGTGGGGAGCGCGACGTGAAGGAGCGGGCCCGGTTTCTCAGGACGGTTCCGTTCCTGTACGTCTCCGCACTGACCGGCCAGCGCATCCGCACCGTGTTGGAGGCCATCCTCGAAGTTGCAGCGGAGCGGCGGCGCCGCGTTCCGACCGCGGAGGTGAACCGGGCGCTCGAGGAGCTGGTGGCGCGGCAGCAGCCGCCCCAACAGGCTGGCCGCGAGATCAAGCTGTACTATGGATCGCAGATCAGGGAATGCCCACCGACGTTTGCCCTGGTGAGCAATGACCCTGACGGGATCCCCGAGTCGTACCGGCGGTATCTGGAGAATGGCTTCCGGGCAGCGTGGGGATTCCACGGCGTCCCGATCCGTATGAAGCTCAAGAGGAGAAGAAGAACGCGCCGATGACGCTTCCGCTCTGGCTGGTGATTGGGTACCTGTGTGGCTCCATTCCGACGAGCTACCTCGCCGGTCGCGTGGCCGGGACGGACTTGCGCCAGCACGGGAGCAAGAACCTTGGGGCCACGAACGTGTATCGGGTGCTCGGCTGGAAGTACGCCGTTCCCGTCGGGCTGATCGACATCGCCAAGGGCGCCCTGCCGGTGGCGCTCGTGTCCGCGACATCTCCCCGAGAACAGTGGCTCCCATTGCTGGTCGGTGGTGCTGCGGTTGCCGGCCACGTCTTCTCATTCTTCCTGCGGTTCAAGGGCGGCAAGGGCGTGGCTACGGCGGCGGGGGTGGTGCTCGCGCTGGCACCCGCCCCCCTCGGGGTGAGCGCCCTGGTGTGGGCGGTGGTCCTGCTCGCCACCGGTTTCGTCTCACTCGCCTCCATGCTCGGTGCCGTGACCTTCCCGATCGCCACCCGGCTGCTCTCCCCAACGTCCGTCTACGTGTTCTGGGCCGGCGTTGGCTTCGCGGCATTCATCCTGTTCACCCATCGCGCCAATATCGGCCGACTCCTAGCCGGAACCGAGAACCGCTTTGGCCGGCGGGGACGCGCCGCCCGGAAGGGGACCTAGCGTGCGTATTGGCGTCATTGGAGCGGGCAGTTGGGGCACGACCCTGGCGGATCTGCTGGCGACAAACGGCCATGAGGTTCGCCTGTGGGCGTACGAGCGGGAGGTGATCGAGTCCATCAATCGGTATCATGTCAATGCCCTGTTCCTGGCAGATTCCCGGTTGGCAGAAACGCTGACCGCCCACGGCGAGCTTGGCGCCGCCGCCGATGGTGCCGAGATGGTAGTAAGTGCCGTTCCGTCCCACGCAGTGCGTAACGTCATGTCGCGACTCGCTTCGGAATCGTCCGGAACGCAGCCACGCGTGCTGGTTTCCGTCTCCAAGGGCCTCGAGGAGTCGACGCTGGAGACGATGACGGACGTCCTTGCTGAGCTGTACCCGGGCGTCCCCGGGGCGGCGCTCTCCGGTCCGAGCTTCGCGCAGGAAGTGTACGAGCGCCATCCCACCGCCGTCGTGGCGGCCTCCTCGTCTCCGGAGGCAGCCGCCAGGGTTCAGCAGGCATTCTCAATGAGTCACTTCCGGGTGTACACGAGCGACGACACGCTCGGGGTGCAGCTCGGCGGTGCACTCAAGAATGTCATCGCTATCGCTGCGGGTCTGCTCCATGGGCTCCGGCTGGGACACAACACACTGGCCGCGCTGATGACCCGCGGACTGGCGGAACTCACACGGCTGGGCCACGCGATGGGGGCCAATCCCAGCACATTTTCCGGGCTCGCGGGCATGGGCGACCTGATCCTGACGGCGACAGGTGCCCTGTCGAGGAATCGCGCCCTGGGCATCGAGCTTGCGGAAGGGCGGTCGCTCGACGCTATTCTCGCAGGCCGCCGGACGGTGGCGGAGGGGGTCCGAACGGCCCGGGCCGCGGTCGAGTTGAGCCATCGCGGAGGCGTCGAGCTGCCGATTGCGCAGGAAGTGGCGAACATACTGTTTCACGGCAAGCATCCCGATCAGGCCGTGCGCGACCTGATGGAGCGGGAACTGAAAGCGGAGCACTGGCGATGACGGCATCCCAGCCCGTCCAAGAGTTCTTCTCGATCGGCGACGTGTGTCAGCTCACCGAGCTGAAACCGCACGTCCTGCGGTATTGGGAAAGCCAATTCCGTTTCCTGAATCCCGCCAAGAACCGCTCAGGAAATCGTGTGTATCAGCGCAGGGAGATCGAGCTCATCATGCTCGTGAAGCATCTTCTGTATGCGGAGAAATACACGATCGAAGGGGCACGGCGTCGCATCGAGCACTATCGGCGCACAGGAACGCTGAAGACCGAGGCCCGGTTCGCGTTGCAGCAGGAGACGATTGAGAACCTGCGATCCGAGCTTCATGCGGTGCTGGACGTCCTGGAAGGCAAAGCCCCAGTTGAAGCTCCTGCTGAGTAACGACGACGGGGTGCTCGCCCGCGGTCTCGAGCTCCTCGCCGATGTCTGCCGCGCTGTAGCCCAGGTGACCATCGTCGCTCCCGACCGCGAACAGAGCGGCTCCAGTCACTCGCTCACCCTCGGACGGCCGCTTCGCGTGACCCGTCGACAGGACGGCGCCATCCAGATCGACGGGACCCCCACCGACTGCGTCCTCCTCGCCCTCGGCGAGTTGATGGTCGAGCGACCCGACTTCGTGTTCTCTGGCATCAATCACGGCCCGAACATGGGCGAGGATGTGCTGTACTCCGGAACGGTCGCCGCCGCCATGGAGGGGCTGCCCTTCGGAGTACCCGGCGTCGCGTTCTCACTCGCCGGCGATCGACTCGAGCTGCTGGATAGCCAGCGACCATGGCTCGAACGGCTGATCCGCAGCATCATCCGCATCCAGGACTTTCCGGAGGAGACCCTGCTGAACATCAACCTCCCCGCGATTCCCGGCGACGACATCAAAGGGATCCGGGCAACGACCCTGGGGAACCGGCTCTACTCGGACGCGCTCCTTCGTACCAAGGACCCGTGGGGTCGCCCCGCATATTGGATCGGCGGAGGGCAGAGCAGCTGGTCGGGCCGCGCGGACTCCGACTTCCGCGCGGTACAGGAGGGCTACATCTCGGTCACGCCGTTGCACCTCGATCTCACGAACTACGAGCTGCTGGAGGCAGTGCGCTCCTGGGGGCTCGGCGCGTGAGCGACTCGTGGGGGGGATACCGGGCGAGACTGGTCGAGACGCTTCGCTCCGCCAGCATCCGCGACATCTCAGTGCTTCGGGCGTTCGGCGAGACACCCCGCCACCTCTTCGTATCCGAGGCCCTCCGAAATCGCGCCTACGACGACACGTCCCTGCCGATCGGTTTCGGCCAGACCATCTCTCAGCCGAGCACCCAGGCGGCGTTCCTCGAGGCCCTGAACTTGTGTGGCAGCGAGCGGGTGCTTGAGGTCGGCACCGGGTCGGGGTATCAGGCGGCACTGCTGTCCCTGCTCGTGAGCCATGTCGTCACCGTGGAGCGCGTGCCGGAGTTGGCCGACCACGCTAGACAGGCGCTCGCGGCAGCACGCATATCGAACGTGATGGTCGTGGTCGGCGATGGCTCACTGGGGTGGCGACCCGAGGCTCCGTACGACGCGATTCTGGTAGCGGCAGCGAGCCCGCGCGTCCCGGAACCGCTGGTGACTCAGCTGGTGGACGGTGGACGGCTCGTGATACCAGTCGAAGCCTCCGACGGCCGGCAGCAACTCATTCGTGTGGTCAGGGAAGGGAAGCGAACGGAGCGGCAACTGCTCTCAGCGGCCAAGTTCGTTCCGCTCGTAGGACGTCACGGCTTCGATGTCGAAGTCGAGGAAGAAAGGCTCTAGAACGACCGTGCTGGAGACTATCGTTCACTGGCTCACGGAGACGATCTTCGCCCTCGGATACCCGGGGATCGTGGTGCTCATGGCCATCGAGTCCTCGTTCTTCCCGTTTCCGAGCGAGGTCGTGCTCCCTCCAGCAGGCTATCTAGCCGCCCAAGGGCGCATGAACGTCTACCTGGTCATTGGGTCAGGACTGCTCGGGAGCCTGCTCGGCGCACTCCTGAACTACTACATTGCGATCCTCGTGGGCCGGCCGTTCCTGCACCGTTACCACAGGCTTTTCCTGATGCGGGAGTCGTCGCTGGAGCGAGCGGAGGAGTTCTTTCGACGGCACGGTGAGATCTCCACCTTCGTGGGGCGTCTGATTCCCGTCATCCGGCAGTTGATCTCGCTGCCGGCCGGCGTCTCACGCATGCGGCTCGACCGCTTCGCGAGCTACACGGCGCTCGGGGCAGGGATCTGGTGCGTCGTGCTGACCGTGGTGGGTTACATCGTCGGGCGGAACGCCGAGATGGTGACCGGCATCGATGCGCTCATCGAGAGCCCGGAGATTCAGAAGTATACGGGCCTCGCGGCACTCCTCATCCTCCCGATCCTGCTGATCATCGTGACCGTGTATGTCCTCCGGACCCGTGCGCAGTCCAAGGGACGGCCATGAACGGGGAGCACGCGATCCGCCTCGTCCTGTCGGGCCGGGTCCAGGGCGTCGGCTTCCGCTGGTGGCTTGCGCACGAGGCGGCAGGACTGCCCGTGCGTGGATGGGTGCGCAACCTGCCCGATGGGCGGGTGGAGATCGTAGCTGCCGGGGATGAGGACAGCCTGAGGCAGATCGAGAGCCTTGCAACGAATGGACCCCGTGTCGCCCGCGTCGATCATGTGGAGAAAGCCAATGTTCCACATGAAGACGTGGATGTTAACAGCTTTAGTATCATATAGTTATAGAGATCCACACGATTGCAGTATCAACTTCAGGAAGATCTCACGTGGCATTGGGAGATGGGGTGGCCCCTCACGGCAGCGCACGACTGTGGAATCTCTGACGGGGAGTTCGGTCGCTGGAGAACGTCGGTTGGAGAAGGGCAGGGATCGGGTTATTGTTCTTAGTTTCTCCAGGCCCCTGTAGCTCAGTGGATAGAGCAGCGGTTTCCTAAACCGTTGGCCGGGTGTTCGAGTCACCCCAGGGGCATCCGGAGGGGAAGGTCGGCCGTCGGGCCGATCGCAAGCGGCAGACTGTTTCTTCTGGCGACACGGAGACATGACGAAGTCAACCAAGCAGCGACAAGTTGTTGCAACTCAAGAGGTTACACAACAGGAGCCCGCTGAGAAGGCCCTTGAGTGGCTGAAGAAGAACCAGCGAATCCTCGTCGCAGTGGCGTCGGTCGTGGTTATCGTCGGCGCGGCAGCGTGGTTCCTGCTGGAGTACGGCAGCCGGAAGGAAGCCGCCGCACGCCAGGCCCTGGATCAGGCACGATTCGCAACGCAAACGGGGAACCTCCCGCTTGCTGCAACCGACCTGTCGCGGCTGATAGACAACTACGCGGGGACCGTTGCGGCCAGCGAGGGGGCAATCCTGCTGGCTCAGGTCAGGCTACTCCAGGATGAGGAGACCCTGGCCGTGCAGGAGCTGCGGGCGGCCCTTGCAGCCGGCCTGGACCCCCAGTTCAGCGCCGGCGCGTACCATCTTCTGGGAACGGCACTCGAGAACCTCGGCAACATGTCCGAGGCCGCTCAGGCCTACGAGAACGCCGCCGAGGCATCCTGGTACGGCCTGGTCAGCGCGCAATACCTCAATGACGCCGCCAGGGCCTACTGGCTTTCCGGAGACACCGCCGCGGCGATTACCACCTACCGGCACGTTACCGAGGACTACGCCGACGCCCCCAGCGCCACTGAGGCAGCCGTCCGGCTCGGCGAGCTCCTCGCCGCCACCCGAGGACAGAGCGAGTAGCAGTCAAGACGGACCACATCAATCAAGGCACCCCCCAACTCGCAGCCAACCCGCTTGAGGCAGCCCGCACCCCGATCGGATGCGGGGCTCGTCTCTTCAACCTTCCTGATGTCGTATAAGATATGTTATGTTAATCTACGGTACACACGGCTGTGGAAAAGGCAATCACCAGCACCGACGAAGTGCTCCGCCGGGATCGCAAATGACAGTGGGAGAATGGCTTAGAGTCTTGTGGGGCGTTCAGGAGGGACCGAGCAAGCGCTCAGGCCCGGGGGTCAGAGCTGGCCGGAACCGCCGAGCGTGCAATCGTGCGCACCGCCCAGGATGGCTCGGAACACGAATCGGGCCTCTCCCACAAGCGTCGGGTGTTCCAGGCGCCCACCCTTCGCACTATCGGCCGAGACCGTTAGGGTGGCGCCGGAGGCAGTCTGCAGCGAAACGGGGAGCGGCTCCTCCATCAGATTGAGCACCGCCGCGGTTGCGACGGCCCCGGTACCACAGGCGAGAGTCTCGGCCTCCACACCACGCTCATATGTCCGCATCGCCCAGCCGTTACCACCGCTCGATACGAAGTTCACGTTGGCGCCGGCAGCCCCGACGGCGCGGTGCGACCGGAGCTCCCTGCCCCGCTCCATCAGTCCCGACACGCTCAATTCCTCGACCGGCACCACGAGGTGCGGGACCCCCACGGACGTGAGGTACACGGACCGCTCACCAGGACTCAGGGGGATAGCCTCCCGAACGTCCGCAGGCTCCGCCGGAGCGGGTAGCTCGATTTCGGCGCGCTCTTCCGCGTCGTCCAGACAGCGCGACCGCACGGGGCCCACATCGGTCTCCAGTACCATGCCCGTGCGCGGGGCCAACTCGAGCCACGCGGCCATTCTCGTCGCACACAGCGCGGCGTTGCCGCACATCTCCGCGCGACCACCGTCCGCATTGAAGAAGTGAAATCGGACCGCACCCGGGGCGGTACCGGATTCGAGCACCACCAGACCATCGGCACCCATGCCGGTGCGCCGCCGACAAACGGCTCGGATGCGCTCAGCGTTCAGCTCCGTCACCGGCAGGCCTCGACCGTCGACGAGGACGAAATCGTTGCCGGAGCCGGACATCTTGAACACAACCGCCCCGTCGAGCGGGTCTACCATGGGTCTGGACCCGCTTGCCCGTAGTGCCATGTCATTATGCCTCACAACCGTCTGAACAGCGCCTGAAACCGCAATCTCCACACCATCCAGACCGCCTCTCGGATGATCGAGCCCGACATCTTGCTGTGGCCCTCAGCTCGATCAGTGAAGACGATCGGTATCTCCTTGATACGAAAGCCCTTTCGATACGCGCGAAAGCTCATCTCTATCTGGAATGAGTAGCCGTTCGATCGCACCGCGTCGAGGTCCAACGCCTCGAGCACCCGCCGCCGGAAGCATTTGAAGCCCCCGGTGGCGTCGCACACCCGCAGCCCCGTCACCACACGCGCGTAGATGTTGGCCGCATAGCTCAGCATTAGCCGACTCATGGGCCAGTTGACCACCGTGACCCTTCCGTCGAGATACCGCGAGCCCAGCACCAGATCGGCGTCCGCAGCCTCGCGGAGGAACTCGGACAGATGCCCGGGATCGTGGGACCGGTCGGCGTCCATTTCGAACACGTACTCGTAGTCCCGTTCGAGCGCCCATCGGAAGCCAGCACGGTACGCCGTTCCGAGTCCCTGCTTCTCCGAGCGGTGGAGCACGTGGACCCGCGGCTCCCTCGTGGCGATCTCGTCGGCGATCTGGCCCGTACCGTCCGGCGAGTTGTCGTCCACGACGAGCACCTCGAGCCGGGAATCCTGGTCGAGCACCTCCGGAAGGAGGGTCTGGAGGTTGGTGGCCTCGTTGTAGGTCGGGATGATGACGAGCCCCCTTTCCTCAGGCACGGTGACGCCTTCCAAGGAAAGCGGGTGCGCTCATGAGAGCGACGACCCCCAGCACGCTGATCCACGTGATGAACCGCCCGCGCGCGTAGGCGTCGCTCGTGAACTCGAGGCGCACTTCCTGTGACCCGGCTCGCACCGGAACCGTGATCAACGAAACGTCACCCCGCGCCACGACGCCCGGCTGGCCATCCACCCACGCGCGCCAACCAGGATAGTAGTTCTCGCTGACCAGCACGTAGGCATCCGTGGCAGGAGCCGGCTCCAGTTGAATCGTCATCCTTCCGGGCGCCCACTCGGCGATGCGAGCCATGATGCCAGGCGCGGGCGGCACACTCTCGATCGGCGCCGGCTCGGAGGGCGCGTCCGGTGCCAGGAGCACGACGCGATCGAGAGGCAGCTGAGCGCTGGGATCCGCCAGGTTGGGAACGGCCTCCTCATCGGGGACCTTGACCGCGGCCGTGACGACGCGGGCATACGGGACCGGGTCCTTTCGCACCAGCAGATCCGCCGACACACCACTGGCCGCAGGTACCCCCACCAGGACCGTGTCAAACGCCTCGGTCAGATCGGCATACGCCGGCAGCTGGCGGCCCAGATCCACCCCCGCAGGCACGAGCACGTAGCGTACGGCGAAGAGATCCCATAGCCGGCGGCTCAGGAGCAGGTGCCGCCACTCGTTCTTGCCGCCGAGCAGCTCGTTGAACGCGTGCAGCTGGTTCCCGTGGTGACCAAGGATCTGTGGAATCCCGAACGCCATGAGGGAGGCGCCGGGGTAGACATCGACCCCCGAGTCCGAGAGGTCGATGATTCGGAAGGGCAACCGATCATCCTGGAGGGTCTGGGTGATCTCGTCACCCCCGAACAGTCCTTCCTCGGGTCGCTCCGAGAAGTGCCAGAAGCCGCGTGCGTTCAGCCAGAGATCCGCGCTCACGATCAGTGGCAGCGCCAGGGCGAGTACGAGCGGTGGAACCTTCCATTTTCGATCGGCGAGCGCAAGCACACCGAGCAGGAGCAGGGCCGATCCGCTCCACGCTGCGCCCGCGAGGATCGCCGGCCGGGCGGCCCGCAAGGCTGCGGCCGACCGCGCAGCCCTCTGCGGATCGTCCTGAGCGACGAACTCAGCAAGCATGCCGAATCCGCCCACCAGCGCCAGCCCTACCACGGTGCCACCCGCGATCGTCCAGGCGAGGCCCCACGGCGTCGCTCGCTGCCGCAGCCATCGATCGACCCCGAAACCGGCAAACAACGCGACAATCAGGGCCACGACATAGAGCGCCATTCCTGGTGCGCGCGTCTGCTTGACGAAGGGCATCACGCTCCACCACAGCCGATAGAACGGCGTCGCCCCCCCCAAAGCAATGAGCGCAAACAGGCCGGCGATGCCAGCGAGCCAGAGAATCAGCCGCCGGCGCTCCCGTTCCAGCGCTCCGAAGATCGCCAGGCCAATCGCCGCCAGGCCCAGGTACTCGGAGTGGAGCTTCAGCGGGTTCGCCCCCCAGTACGTTCCGTCCGGTGTCGTGCCGACGAAGCGAGACAGGAACAGCTCGGGAACGTGCGACCACGGGATCGCGTAGGAGATCGAACCCTCGAATCCGTAGTATCCCTCGGCGCGCGGGGAGAACGGCAGGTAGTGGTAGAACGGAAGGATCTGGATCATGCCGACACCGAACCCGAGCACCACTGCCCCGAAGGCGTACCCGAGCCCACGCAGCCGTTCGCCGAGCGGGCGCTCCGGGACCTCACCGAACGCCAGGTAGAGCGCGAACAGGCCGGCAACGATGAGCATGTAGTAGGTCATCTGCGCGTGCGGACTCAGCAGTGCCAGTCCCACCGCAAGGGCTAGCACACCGTAGCCCCACGCGCGACGATCTCTCATGCCGAGCACGAGTCCGATCAGGGCGACCGGCAAGAGTGTCGTTACAAACAGCTTGCCGTCGTGACCGGGCTGCACGTACGAGCTGACGACGCCCGAGAGCTGGTACGCAACACCGCCGACGACGGCCCCCGCCCATGACACCCGCAGCAGGCGCAGGAGGAGATACACGAACAGACCGGCCAGGATGTAGTGGATCACGAATCCCAAACTCATCGCGAACCCGGTCGGCAAGACGAGTCGCAGGAGCGATGTCGGGTAGAAGATGTCGCCGTGCATCGCTCCTACGAATGGGAAACCTCCAAACATCTCGGGGTTCCAGAGCGGCACTGCCCCCGTCGCCTTCCACATCTCGGCGAGCCAGTGCCGAAAGGCGTAGCCGCTGTGGAACTGATCGGAGTACCGGCCGCCGAGGAATGCCCCGGTCCACATGGGCAGCGACAGCAACGCGATCCACGCGGAGTGGACCAATGCCGCCGTCACTGTCGGGTAGCGCGGCTCGTACGCGCGAGGTGTCTCGTGCTCAGCCTTGGTCAACCCGTTCCGTCCTCCCGCGCACCGCGAGCAGTGCGGTAAGCGCAGCCACGATCTCCGTCACGGTCAGCAGCAGGCGCGACGCGACCGCCAGGGTCACTGCGGCACCGCCCCCGGTCATCGGTGTCATCAGCGCGAGGTACATCGCTTCGCGCACACCCACACCGCCAGGAGCGAAGAGGGCGAGGAGTCCGACGATGTACCCCGCAGCAAAGATACCAACGCTCGCCCGCAGCGTGAGTGCATGCTCGACCAGCAGACCCTCCGCGAGGAGCCAGAAGGCCACTCCGTACGCACCCCACGCCAACAGATTCGCCACAGCACCCCAAACCGCGGCCCGCCACGAGAGCGCGGGGACCGTCACACCGCGTCGTGCCACCCGTCCCAGGCGTGCGACGACGCGCTCTTGCGTGAGGGCAGCGACACCGACGCCCGCCAGCACTGCGGTCGCAGTGAGTACGGGCGTGGACCGCGCCGTCGGTACTGCCGCGAGCACGATCGCCGTTCCCGTCCCGACAGCGAGCACCTGCATGACGACCGCCGACCCCGTCGCCGCCCAGGCGCTGACGCCCTCGCGCTGAGCGAGCACGGCCAGGCCGGCGACACTCCAGATCTTGCCCGGGATATAACGCCCGAGATTGGAGACGGCCCAGATGCGGAACGCCGCCCCGTAGCCCAAGTGCTGGCCCCAATCCACCACGATGCGACGCCAAGCGCCGACCAGCAGGCCATAGGTCGCGAGCACGGTGGCGGCGGCGAGTGCCAGGTACAGCGGCCGCACTGCCAGTTGGACCTCGAGCCCACGGAACTCCCCCCACTGCCCTGCCAGCGAGCGTGCGACGAACCACACAACGGCTCCCGCAAGAAGCGCCTGAACGATCCAGAGACCCCACCGTCTGCCGATCACGCACCGGCCACCGCGTCGAGGTACATGCGCTCGTACCGCCGCGCCACGCCCGCCGGCGCGAACCGCGTGCGCAGATGACGCCCGTGCTCGGCCGCACGCACGCGCGCGTCGGGATCGTCCAGCAGCGCTCCCATGGCGGCCGCGAACTCGGCTACATCCCCGTCTGGCGCCACGCGCCCCCCCGCGCCCTCGGGCATCAGGTCGATCACGCCGCCCCCGCCCTGCATGACCACCACCGGGATACCGAGGAAGAATGCCTCGGCGACCGCGAGACCGAGCCCTTCGTCGCGTGCGGTAAAGGCGAACACGTCGGGGTTTCCCATCACGGTTCCCAGCTCCGGGGGGGGCACTTCGCCGACGAACCGGACGAGGTCGCCGATTCCCGACTCTCGCGCCCTGCGCTCGAGTCGAGGGCGTTCGGGACCGTCACCGATCACCGTGAGCCGCACGCTGCGGCCAATACCGTGGAGACGGGCGACGGCATTCACGATGAGGGCGACGCGCTTCTGCGAGGTGAGCCGTCCGACGGTGAGGATCCCGTCTCCCCCCGTACTCTGCCGCTGGAATCCGTCGAGCGCCACAGGCATCGGCTGCACAACGATCGCGTTGCGATCCGTGCCGGTAGCCGAGGCCACCCGATCCGCCAGCGCCGTCGACACCGTGCTCATCGCCGCGGCTTTGTCGAGGACGGCACGTGCCGCCAACCGGAACGGCCCACCGCGATCCAGCAACCGCACGTCCGTGCCGTGCATGGTGACGACAAGCGGCCGTGCGGATTTCCCGGCGAGCCATGCGGCGACGCCCCCGGGAATCCACCAGTGGGCGTGGACCACGTCCGGTCGATCACGGCGACGGAGCGCACGCAGCTCGCGGGCGAACGCGCCGATCAGACGGAGCGCCGTCACTCTCCCACCCACGGTGGCCATCGCCTCCACCATCGTCCCGACGTATGCGAGTGTTTCCCGCCGGGCGTTGGCGTACCGAACCCGATGGACGGTGATCCCGTCTAGCTCCGCCATCCCCCCCTCGCCGCGGTCGGCGGGGGCGAGCACGGTGATTCGGTGTCCTAGAGCCCGGAGGGCTCCCGCAAGGAGGTGGACGAAGTTGCCGGCCACGTCACCCGTCCAGCGGGGATAGGCGTGGGTTACAAAGGCGATGTGCACGGAATGCTCAGGAGCGCAGCCGCTTGATCTCCCCAAGCAGATCCTCGAGCGACCGCTCCACCGCGTGCAGCTCTTCCCTAGCCCCGGCGACCATCTCTCCCACGAAGCCGAACCCGAAGAGGGCGACTCCCGTGAGCACGAGCACCATGACGAGGTCGAGCAGCGGTCGGAAACCGATGCCATACCCAAAGCGTAGCACGAGTGCGACGACGCCGACAAGAAAGCCGAGCAGAAAGAGCAGCCCGCCGGAGAGACCGAACAGCAGCAGCGGCTTACGCCCGAACTTGAGCTGGAACCACACGGACAGGAGATCGATGAGGCCGACGGGGATACGGCCGATCCCGAACTTCGACTGACCGGCGTTTCGCGGCTTCAACGTCACGGGCCGCTCCGCCACTGAGAATCCCTCCGCCGCGGCGATCACGACCATGAAGCGGTGCCAGTCAGGCCGCGCGGGGACTGTCCCCATAACCTCACGTCGATAGGCCTTGACCGCGTTGAGATCACTCACCCGGATGCCGAAGAGCACACGACACAGACGGTTGTACACTCCCGACACGAACGCCTTCTCGTATTCGCCCCGCTTGGTCCCGGTCACGATGTCGGCTTTCCCCTCTCGAATGGGATCGACGAGGTGCGGGATCTCCGCCGGAAGGAATTGGAGGTCCGCCGGATAGAACACGAAGATGTCGCCTTGGGCGACTTCTCCCGCCGTGCGCAGCGCGTCCGCGATCCCGCGCCGCGTCCGGTGGGTGGCAACGCGCAGGAACGCGTGTTCCCGCTGCAACTGCCGGAGGACTTCAGGTGTGCCGTCCCTGCTCCCATCGTCCACGACGACGACCTCGCACGCGTACGACACGTCACGCAGCGCGTCGGCGCATTGGCGCACGAACTCGGGGAGGTTCTCCGCCTCGTCGAGCGCCGGGACGAGCACGCTGACATCGGCGGCGTCGCCGTTCGCGAGGCTCATACGCGCTTGCGCATGCGGGCCGGGAGAACGCCGAGCTGCTCGCGGTACTTCGCCACGGTGCGGCGCGCGATCTGCACACCGCGTCGCTTGAGGGCGGTCACGATGGCCGCGTCGGTGAGCGGCTTCTTGGGATCCTCATCCGCGACCAGCTTGGTGATCTGTGCCTTGACAGCCCGAGAGCTGGCGTCCTCACCGGTTGTGGTGCTCACGCTGCTGGAGAAGAAGTACTTCAGCGGGTACACGCCACGCGGCGTCTGCACATACTTCCTGCTCGTCACACGACTCACGGTGGACTCGTGCAGGTCGAGTACCTCGGCGACCTCCCGCAGCGTCAGCGGCCGCAGGTACTCGACGCCTTTCTCGAAGAACTCTCGCTGACGATCCACGATGAAGTACATGACCCGCAGCATCGTCTGGCGGCGCTGCTCGATGGCCTGGATCAGCCAGGTAGCGGAGTTCAGCTTCTGCGTGATGAATTCGCGGTTCTCACCCTGAAACTTCGACTTGTCCCCCGCCATGTCCCGGTAGAGCCTGCTGATCCGGAGGCGTGGCATGCCGCCGTCGTTCAGGAAGACACGGTACTCGCCGTCGACCTTCTCCACCACGAGGTCCGGCACCACATACTCGTCGCCCCGTCCGGCGTACCGCAGTCCCGGCTTCGGGTCGAACCTGGCGAGCGCGTCGGCTGCATCCTGCACCTCCTGCGGCGATAGCCCGTAGCGCTTGGCCAGCTCCGTCCATCGGTGACCGATGAGATCGTCGAACGCCTCGGTGACCAGCTGGTACGCGAGTGACTCGTGCTCGTCACACTCTTCCATCTGCCGCAACAGGCACTCCCGCAGGTCGCGGGCGCCGACGCCCGGTGGATCGAGCTGCTGGATCACGGCGAGCAGCTGCTCGACCTCCTCCAGCGTGAAGGGCTCCTCGAGGTGATGCCCTGATGGATCGAACTGTTTGCGTCTCTCGCCGAGGATCCGCAACTCGTCCTCCCGCCGTCCGTTCGCGCCTTCGAGGATCTGTTCCAGCGTGGCCCGCAGGTACCCGTCGTCCCCGATGTTGCCGATGAACTCCTCGCTCAGGAAGAGCGCACGCTCGCTCACGTCGAGCAGCTGGAGCTGGTCGCGCAAGTAATCGGCGAGATCCGCGGAATCGACCGCCACTGGCTGGTAGTACTCCCGCTCCTCGTGCTCCTGGCGCCTGCCTCCCACAGAGAAGCCGTCCAGCAAGATGTCCTCCCAATCGACCTCCTGTTCCTCTTCATCCTTCTTCTCGGGCTCCTCCTTTTCGGGCAGATCGGAGTCTTCGCTCTCCTCCAGCTCGAGGAACGGATTGCTCTCGAACTCGGTCTTGAGGTGTTGCTGCAGGTCGAGAAGCGGCATGTAGAGGAGATCCATCGCCTGATAGAGGCGAGGATTCATCCGCAGCTCCTGCTTCAGAACCGGAGCCTGCTGGAGCGAGGTCTTCATGCCGCCGCTCCCAAGCGCTCTCTGAGTCGCTGCGTCAGCGTCGGACCGAGATAGAGGTCGGCCACCTGATCGTTGAAGACCAGCTCGCGCACCGTTCCCGCCACCTGTACTCTGCCTTCGAACATGATGTACGCGCGATCCACGATGTCCAGCGTCTGCTCCACGTTGTGGTCCGTGATCAACACGCCGATGCCTCGTCGCCGGAGCCCGGCGACGATCGTCTGAATGTCGCTCACCGCGATCGGATCGACACCGGTGAACGGCTCATCCAGGAGGAGGAACTTTGGCTCCGTAACCAGGGCGCGGGTAATCTCGAGCCGCCTCCGCTCCCCCCCCGATAGCTTGTACGCCCTGGCTGTACGAAGATGTGCGATCGATAGATCATTGAGCAATGCCTCGAGCCTTCGGTCCCGCTCCGTCCGGGAAAGGGGGAGAGTCTCGAGCACCGCCATGACGTTGTCCTCGACGGTGAGCTTGCGGAAGATCGAGGGCTCTTGGGCCAGGTAGCCGATCCCCCGACGGGCGCGCTGGTACATCGGCAGCGACGAGATCTCATGCCCGTCCAGCGAGATCTGCCCGGCCTCTGGCCGCACCAGGCCGACGATCATGTAGAATGTCGTGGTCTTCCCTGCCCCGTTCGGACCCAACAGGCCGACAATCTCCCCTTCACACACTTTCAGGCTCACGTCATTGACCACTCGGCGCCGTCGATAGGACTTCACCAGTCCATTGGCCGCCAGCGTAGATCCCTCCACCACCACACGCTCAGCGGGCGCTTCGGCCGCACGCACGGCCTCCAGTGCGGATTCCAGCAGCTCTGCACGGAAAGCCGCCCTGTCACCAGCCACCTCCGACACGATCGATTCCGCGAACCACACGACTTCCACCGGCGCACCCGCCTCGGGCAGCGGGGCGATCACGTCCGCACCGGCGAGGCGGGGCAGCACCGAGGCACGCAGGTAGCGTCGGACCTCATCGACCGACAGCGTACCTCGCTGGAGGCCGGCCTCCCCGAACTCCTGCCGTTGCAGTTCGAGGAAATCCTCGCGGTAGGTGACCGCGAGATCGTCGAAAGAAGCGCGTCCCGCGGTGTCGGCAACCTTAAGCAGCGCAGCCACCGCGAGCGGAAGCGACGTGTCACCACCCGATAGGACCGACTCTAGGCGCTTGATCATCACGGTCCGCGGCTCCGGGGCTCGAGGAACACGCCATCCGCCTCCTCCACGATGTCGACGCGATCCAATGCCTCGTTCCGGAAGTACACCATGATCCGGCGCCCCCGGGAATAGTTGATCGCGGGGCGCTGCTCCGGATCCTCGCCATAGACCCGATAGAATGCGCGCGCATCACCCGCCGCATCCAGCATGATCAGGCCACGGCTTCCGGTCTCGAGATCACCGAAACGGGCGATCACGGTGTCGCCCTCGATCCAATCCTCCTCCTTCGTCGAATCAGGCATGGTCTTGGCGCGTGCCGCACCGTATGCCCGGACCTCGCTCAGCACCTGGTTCGGCGCGTCGATCGCCAACGAGTCGGCCTGGATGGTCTGAAGCGCGGATTGCGCCACCGACCGGGTGACGTCACCCCAGACGCCACCTGCCTGAATCTTGTTGTCCGCGATCGTGAACTCGATGGTGTCACCCAACGCCGTCCACGACTCGCTGATTGCCTCTGCATCCCGCTCGGCCTGTACCCAACTCAGGTCGCCATCCTCGATGCGGAACGCGATGTGCTCGCCGCGGATCGTGTAGCTAGTCGAGTCCGTTCCCCGAGCCTCCGCCTGGCGAAAGAGGTCGCCCAGACCCTGGCCGAGATCCAACGACGCGCTGTCCGCCTGGGCGCTGAAGGCAACTCGATCGATGGTCACCTCGCCCCCCGCCCAGGCGAGTCCCTCACCCTTCAGGCGTACCCGTTCCCCCCGGATCATGTACGGGTCCTCCGGATCCCCTCCGGCCGGGCGATACTCCACCGTCGGGCGACGCGTGGCGAACATCTCCGTCGTATCCCGTATTCCCGGTGCCGTGCGGTAGTAGGTCAAGTTCGGGCCGGTCAGCAACGATCGGGACTGCTCGTCTTCCAATCGCACCTCGCCAAACGCCTCGAGCCGCTCGTCGCCCGGGTAGTAACGCGCGCTGGACGCCTCCAGTTGAGCCGTGGCATCCCGAAACCGCACCCTGCCAACGAAGTCCAGCCGATTCAGATCCTGATACCACGCCAGACTGTCGGCATCGACCGTGGTCGCCTGGCCGATACACACGATGCGGACGCCTCCGCTCACGAACTGGTGGTACCGCCCCCGCCCCACATCCACGGACCGGCCCTGCCCCCCCGAGCTCGCCAGCTCGGGCGTGCACGTGCGGGAGACCTGCGCCACAGCTCCAGTGGCCAGTGAGAGCGTCAGCAGGATCGCTGCGATGAGAGACAGCGGGTGCGGCACGATCCCTATCGCTCCACGCCGCCGCGGCCCTCGCGCGGCCGCATGGTCGTGACGTCGGTGAACTCCGGATCCGCCTGGAAGCCATCACCCTCGAGGTGCTGGCCCTCCGGCCCGTCGAACACGAACGCCTCGGGCCCTGTGATCTGGCCGGACGCACGGCTGTACCGCAGGATTTCCGTAGTGAGACGTCGTCCCTCCGGCGTCACCGCCACGACATCACCCCTGGCTTCCATGTCCTCCGTCCGGAACTCGTACGTTCCCTCCTCGGCCGTGACCGTCGACGACAACTCCCCATTGGGCCCGAAGAACTCGACCGTGAGACCCAACAACTCCGCAAGCTGTGAGGCCTGGTAGTTGAAGACCGTGTCGGCCTGCAGGCGAATCCTCCGGACACCGTCGATCGACAGGTCCATCGTGATGTTATACCCCACCTGGTCGGCGGTGTCGCGGACCGACTCCGCCGTCGGCGGCGGTTGCCCGCGGTCGCACGCAGCCATCGCCGCGAGCGCAGCCAGCAGCACCCAATTACGCACTCGCGGATTCCTCTTCAACGTAGTCGCCCCGCTCATTCAGGTACCGACGCACGGCACTCTCCCACTCGCCCCGCGCCCGCAGGAGCACTTCGCAAAACTCGCGGACCGCGCCTCGCCCACCGGCAGCTTGCGTGACGAGCCGGGCCACATCCCGCACCTCGGGCACGGCATTCGCGACCGCTACCGGCAGCGCCACGCGGCGCAGCACCGGCAGGTCGGGCAGGTCGTCGCCCACGAAAGCCGCCTCTTCCATCGACACGCCGTGCCGGTGCAGCACGTCCGTAAACGCACCGAGCTTCCTGGCCGCATCATCCTGGATGACGTCCGCCACCGCCAGCTCCTCAGCGCGAACCTCGGTCGCTGGAGAGTAACGGCCGCTTACGATCACCGCTGTGATGCCCACCGCATCGAGCAGCCAGAGTCCGACGTTGTCTTGGATGTCGAATCGCTTCAGCTCCACGGCTTCGCTTCCCACCCGCCCGATGTACACCCCCGCGTCCGTCATGACGCCATCGACGTCGAAACCGACGAGCCGGATCCGACGTGCAACTACGGGGTCGACCACAAGGACGCTCCCTGTTCCCGCGACGCGTGCCACACGGCGATGGCCCGCTCCAGAAGGGTCTCGAGCTCACCGAGCGGCCACACGGACTCCGCGTCGCTCGGTGATGCGGCGGGCTCCGGATGCGTCTCGACGAACCACCCATCGGCGCCCGCGGCCGCGGCCGCACAGGCAAGTGCCGGCACGTACTCCCGGGCGCCCCCGCTTGCCCCCTCCCCGCCGAGCCCGGGACGCTGCACAGCGTGCGTCGCGTCAAACAGCACCGGTGTACCGCACACCCGGGCAAGGCGCGCGAAGCTACGCATGTCCACGACGAGGTCGCCGTACCCGAAAAACGTCCCCCGCTCCGTGACCAACACACTCCGTTCCGTGCCGCTGCGGACCTTCTCCACGGCCCCGCGCATCTGCTCCGGCGACATCCACTGCCCCTTCTTGATGTTCACCGGCCGGCCCGAAGCACCCGCGGCAACGAGGAGATCGGTCTGCCGACAGAGAAACGCAGGGATCTGCAGCGCGTCCACGGTTTCCGCCGCCTCCGTGACCTGCGCGACCTCATGCACGTCGGTGAGCACCGGCAGGTCGGTCTCGGTGCGGACGGTCAGGAGCGCCTCCAGTCCCTCCTCGAGTCCGGGCCCGCGAGAGGCACCCAAGCGGGATCGATTCGCCTTGTCGAAGCTGGCTTTGAACACGACCCGCACCGCGAGGCGCGACGCGAGCTCCGCGAGCCGTTCGGCAATCCGGAGGTTCACGTCCCGACGATCCACGACGCACGGGCCAGCGATGAGCAGCGGCCCTGCCGACGTCCAGAACCCGCTCATCCGCGGCCTGCGTGCGTCGGCACGAAGGTCGACTCGGAGGCGCGATCGCGCCGGACCTTGTGTGCCGCAGCGATGAAGCTCGTGAACAGCGGATGCGGCGCCATCGGCCGAGACTTGAGCTCAGGATGGAACTGACAGCCGATGTACCACGGGTGATCGGGAAATTCGATCAGTTCCACGAGGAATCCGTCCGGCGAGAGTCCGGTACATCGCAGGCCATGCTCGTCGAAAATGTCCCGGTAGGCGTTGTTCACCTCGTAGCGGTGCCGATGCCGCTCGCTCACTTCGTCCTTCCCGTAGATCGCTGCGGCCCGTGATCCGGGTCGCAACCGGCAGGGATACGCCCCGAGTCGCATCGTGCCGCCCATGTCCTTGACACCACGCTGGGATTCCATGAGGGCGATGACGGGATTCTCGCATTCCGCCGCAAACTCGCTCGAGTTGGGTTCCGGAAGCATGCAGACGTTCCGGGCGAACTCGATGATCGCCACCTGAAGGCCGAGACAGATGCCGAAGAAGGGCATGCCGTGCTCGCGCGCCCACCGCACCGCTTCCACCATGCCTTCGATGCCCCGTTCGCCGAATCCGCCCGGCACGAGGAGGGCATGGTACCCCTCGAGCAACCGCCCCGTGGTCTCGTGATCGACGAAGCGGTCGCTCGAGATCCACTGGAAGTCGATGCCGATCCCGTTCGCGATTCCCCCGTGGACGAGCGATTCCCGAATCGATGTGTAGGCATCCGTGAGTTCGGTGTACTTCCCGACGATCGCTACCTGGACACGGTCCGCGGGTTCGAGCGCGACCTTGACCATTTCCGACCAAGGACGCAGATCTGGTTCCTTGACGTCGAGGTGCATCCGCTCGCATACCAGACGGTCCAAGCCCTGCTCCTGGAAGCGCAGCGGGACCTCATAGATCGTCCGGGCATCCGAACTTTCGACGACGCACTTGTGGTCGACGTTGCAGAAGAGCGCGATCTTGCGCTTGATCTCGTCGGACAGCGGACGGTCCGAGCGGCAGATGAGAATATCCGGCTGGATTCCGATCTCCATCAACTCCCGCACGGAGTGCTGGGTCGGCTTCGTCTTCAGTTCACCACTCGCGGCGATGTACGGGACGAGCGTGAGGTGAATGAAGAGAGCATTCTCCCGCCCAACCTCCTGCCGAAACTGTCGGATGGCCTCGAGGAACGGCAGGGACTCGATATCGCCCACCGTTCCGCCGATCTCGGTAATGACGACATCGTGCTCCGGCGCGAGCCGTCGGATGGCAGCCTTGATCTCGTCGGTGATATGTGGGATCACCTGGACGGTGCCACCGAGGAACTCCCCCCGACGTTCCTTGGTGATCACCGAGAGGTAGATCCGGCCCGTCGTGACGTTGTTCACTTGGGACAGGGAGCGCTCGATGAACCGCTCGTAATGACCGAGATCCAGGTCCGTCTCCGCCCCGTCGTCGGTGACGTACACCTCACCGTGTTGATATGGCGACATGGTGCCCGGATCGACATTGATGTACGGATCGAACTTCTGGATCGTGACCCTGAGGCCGCGCTCGACCAGGAGCCGCCCGAGCGAGGCGGCGGCGATGCCCTTTCCCAGCGACGACACGACGCCGCCGGTCACGAAGATGTACTTGGTGCTCATCAACCAACCCTCACGCTCAGACTGTCCAGGACCTGCTCCGCCCGCTGAAGATCCTGCTCGGTATCGATCGCCTGCGGCGGAGGCCCGCCAAGCCGTGCGACACCGATCGTGATGCCCAGGGCCAGCGGCCGCATCTGCTCGAGTGACTCCGTGCGCTCGGCAGCATCAGGTGGAGCCGCCGCCCAATGCGCCAACGCGTCCCGCGTGTACGCATAGAGGCCCACGTGCTCGAGTACAGCGACATCACACCGCCACGCGGCGGACGCCGGCAGAGTCCGCGCAAAGCGCAGCGCGCGTCCATTGCCGTCGACGACCACCTTCACGCGATGCACGTCCGTGGCGGAGGACGGGGTCAGGTAACCCCCAACCGTGCCGATCGGTCGCCCTCGCCCCACCTCAGCCAGCGCCCCTACCACACCTTCGAGCGGGAAGAAGGGCTCGTCACCCTGGACATTCAGCAGGACTTCCGCCCACGCGTACTCGGGGCGGCGCGCAATCTCGGCCACCCGCTCGGTGCCCGACCGGTGAACCGGGCTCGTCAGCCGGCCATCGACCGGGAGTCCGGCAACGGCGTCCAGGACCTCTCGGTGGTCCGATGCCACCACGATCCGGTCGGCCACGCCCGAGTCGACTGCCCGCTGGGCGACACGTCGCACGAGAGGCTCGCCGGAGAGGAGACGAAGCGGCTTACGGGGAAGTCGGGCAGCGTTCAGCCGGGCCGGGATGACACAGAGGATCGGCACGGCCAAAGGTAATATCGGGTGGGTCGGCGTGTCAAAAGTCGTGCCAAGGGCCGACACGAGGACGTAAGTGGCAGTGGCGCAAACAGAAAGGCCCTGTGGATCCGACCCCGATCAGCCCCGCGGGTGGTAGGTCTGATGCACCGTTCGCAGGTAGTCCCGATCGATGTGGGTATACAGCTGCGTCGTGCTGAGGTCCGCGTGACCCAGCATCTCCTGAACGGCGCGCAGGTCGGCCCCACCCTCGAGCAAGTGCGTGGCGAAGGTATGACGGAGGGTGTGCGGAGTCACGCGCTTTGCGATGCCAGCCCGGTCGGCACACCGCTTCACGATGCCCCACGCCCCGACCCTGCTCAGGGGACGCCCGCGGGCGTTGAGGAACACGCGACCGTCCGTCTCGCCCCGGTCCAGGCGCGGCCTGATCTCTCGCGCATAGATGGCGAGTGCGCCGAGCGCACGCCGCCCGATAGGAATCAACCGTTCCTTGGCACCCTTTCCCAGCACGCGAACGAGACCCTGATCGTGCCACACGTCGCCCATTCCCAGCCCTACGAGCTCAGAGACGCGCACGCCGGCGCCATAGAGCACCTCCAGCAGCGCGCGATCTCTCCACGCGAGCGCGGAATCAACCTCCGGTGCCTCCAGCAGGAACTCCACCTCCTGTCGGCTGAGCACATCGGGGAGGCGTCGCCACGTCTTCGGCAGATCGATGCGCTCGCTCGGATCGCGACGGGCATGCCCCTCGGCAATGAGAAACCGGTAGTACGTCCGGATGGACGAGATCTGACGACGGATACTCGAGGGGGCGAGTCCCAGATCCTTGAGGTGGTACACCAAGTCGCGGACAATCGCGGCGGTGACCGCTCCCGGCTCCGCGATGCCGCGCGTCATGGCGTAGGTGGCAAGTCGGCGAACGTCCCGAGCGTAGCTGGTGACGGTGTGGGGGCTGTTTCCCGACTCGAGAGAGAGGAAGTCGCTGAATCCGGCCAGCCAGAAGGCTCGGTCGAGGTCGTCAGGGGCAGGGCGCTTGGGCATATCGGCAGCGTGGTCGCGGGCACGCTAGCGTTCGTCGGCGGCCTTCGCAGTTCCGCCACCGCGTCGATGCCGCCACGCAACCACCAGGAGCACGGCGACCACACCTGCCGTGCCGAGAAGTACCCAATTCAACCGTGATACGAGGCGAATCGCTTCTTCGATGCGTCCCGCCGTTGCCGCGACGAGGGCCGTGAGCGTGCCGTACCAGATAGCGGATGCTACCGCGAGGGGGAGCAAGACACGGGGGGCGCTTACTCCGGCGACTCCGGCAAACGGCGGCAGCACGGCGCGAGCGCCGGGAACGAATCGGGAAAAGAAGATGCCCCAGGTACCGTGTTCGCGATAGAGACGCTCGATCGTAGCCAGCCGCCGAGGGTCCAGTAGCCGGCGACCGAGACGTCCCGTGAAGAATTGCCGGCCCAGCGTCCGTCCCGCCGCATAGACGACAGCCGCAGAGGCCACATTACTCACCCACGTCACCGCGAAGATCGCCATTGCCGACACCGTTCCGTGGTGGGACAGGAAGGCCCCAATCGCCACTGCCGTGTCCGCGGGGACCGGGGGGAACACGTTCTCGACCGCGGCCAGTGCTCCCACAACCCAGTACACCGCAGGAGCGGGCAACGTGAGGAGGCGATCGAGCAGCGCGTCGAACAGCTCAGGCACCCTCGAGTGACGCGATGGCGAAGACCTGGATGCCCTTGCCGCGGCCGACGGCATCCATCTTCTCGTTCGTCTTGGCCTTGACGGAGACGGCACTCACAGGCACGGCGAGCGCGGCCGCGAGATTCTCACGCATCGCTGCAATGTGCGGGCTGAGCTTCGGATGCTCGAGAATGACCGTCACGTCGACGTTGACGATGCTGTAACTCGCCGCCGCTAGCCGGCGGCGCACCTCGCGCAGCAGCTTCAGTGAATCCGCACCCTTCCAGCGGTCATCCGTGTCCGGAAAGAGGGCTCCAATATCCCCCATCGCCGCAGCGCCGAGCAGTGCATCGATCGCGGCATGGCAGACAGCGTCGCCGTCGGAGTGTCCCTTGAGCCCCTTGGAGTGCTCGATCCGCACGCCGCCGAGTACGAAGGGTCGGTTCTCGGCAAAGACGTGCGAGTCGTAGCCGATGCCGAAGCGCTGCCGCATGGGCTCAGCCGCCGAGGATGCGGAGCGCGAGAAGCGCGGCGTTTTTTGCGTTGCCGATGCCGACCGCGGCGACGGGACAGCCCGGTGGGAGCTGCGCAATCGCGTAGAGCGCGTCGACCCCATGCAGCGGACCGACCTCGAGCGGGAGGCCAATGACCGGGAGATCGGTCAGCGCGGCGATTGCGCCGGGCAGCGCGGCAGCGAGGCCGGCACCGGCGATGATCACTCGGTAGCCCTTGGCCTTGGCGCCTCGGGCGAGTGCGGCTGTCCGGTCGGGATCGCGATGAGCCGACGACACCTCGAAGTCGTACGCGACTCCCGCGGCATCGAGCACCGCGCACGCTGCGGCGACACGGTCGCGATCACTCTCGGAACCGACCACTATCAACACGTCCCTGCCCGCCATTGGGAACTCCCCTCTCGGGCCCTCCGTCGGATCAGTCGCGGTAGCGCCGAAACGCGAGGGTGACGTTGTGGCCGCCGAATCCGAACGAGTTGGACAGCGCAGCCTCGACGTCTCGAGTGACGCTCGCGTTCGGCGCGTAGTCGAGATCGCACGCGGGATCCGGGTCGTCGAGGTTGATGGTCGGGGGGATCACCCCACGCTCCATCACCAGCAGGGTGATCGACGCCTCGAGTGCCCCGGCCGCTCCGAGTAGATGTCCCGTCATGGACTTGGTGGATCCCACTACGAGCCTGCGCGCATGGTCGCCGAAAACGTCCTTCACCGCCGCCGTTTCAGCGATGTCCCCGTGGGGCGTGGCCGTCCCGTGTGCGTTGATGTACCCAACGGCGCCAACGTCGAGATCAGCATCCTTGAAACACTCCAGCATGGCACGCTTCGCGCCCTCTCCACCGGGCGCGGGCTGCGTCATGTGGTGGGCGTCCGCGCTCATCCCATACCCGACGACTTCTCCGTAGATGTGCGCTCCACGCTCGCGCGCGCGCTCGAGGGTCTCCAGGATGAGCACTCCGGCACCGTCACCCATCACGAAGCCGTCCCGACCCCTGTCGAAGGGACGCGAAGCCCGCTCGGGCTCATCGTTGCGGGTCGAGAGCGCCTTCATGTTGGCGAACCCCGCTATGGCCAACGGCGTGATCGCGGCCTCCGCTCCCCCGGTGACCATCACGTCAGCGGCGCCACTCTGCACGAGCCGGTAGGACTCCCCGAGGGCGTGCGCCGACGAGGCACACGCCGACACCGTGCAGTAGTTTGGTCCACGCGCGTCCCATCGGATCGATACGAGCCCGGACGCGATGTCCGGAATGAACATGGGCACAAAGAACGGCGACACCCGCCCCGGACCGCGCTCGAGGTAGAGCTTGCACTGCTCCTCGAAGGTCGCGATCCCGCCGATGCCGCTCCCGATGATCACCCCCGTCCGCTCGGGCTCTGGAAAGGTGTCGCCGTACCCGGCGTCGGCGATCGCCATCGATGCGGCGCCGATGGCATACTGCGCGTACCGGTCCGCCCGCTTCGCCTCCTTGCGATCCATGTAGGTCCGTGGATCGAAGTCGCCGACCTCGCAGGCGAATCGGACATCCAGGTTCGAGGGATCGAACCGTCTGATCGGTCCCGCCCCCGACACCCCTGCAACAAGCTGCTCCCAGGTCTCAGACGCCGTCAACCCAAGAGGTGACACGAGCCCAAGACCCGTGACGACGACACGCCGGTGCAAGCCGTCAGTCCCCCATCTTGTCGTGGAGGTACTTCAGCGCATCACCGACGGTTCGCAGTTTCTCCGCGTCCTCGTCGGGAATGTCGATGTCGAACTCCTTCTCGAAGGCCATGACCAGCTCGACGGTGTCGAGACTGTCCGCGCCGAGATCCTCCATGAAGCTCGCGCCCTCAGTCAGCTTGTCGCGCTCGACCCCGAGCTCCTCGACGATGATGTTCTTGACCTTGTCTTCCAGCTCTTTCATGTCGGGCATCGTTTGTCCCTCGTGCGTAGGAACGGTGGATTACATGACCATGCCGCCGTCGACGACAATCACTTGGCCCGTAATGTAGTCGGCGAGGTCCGAAGCAAGGAAGAGTGCGGCCTTGGCGACATCGTCGGGGGAGCCGAGCCGCGCCAGTGGGATCTGACGCATGAGCTCCTCCCGCACGCCGTCCGACAGCACCTTCGTCATCTCCGTGTCGATGAAGCCGGGCGCGATGGCATTCACGAGCACGTTGCGGGATGCGAGCTCGCGGGCCATCGTCTTGGTGAAGCCGATCACTCCCGCCTTCGAGGCCGAGTAGTTCGCCTGTCCGGCGTTGCCGCGGATACCCACGACACTCGCGATGTTGATGATGCGTCCCCTGCGCCGCTTCATCATGCCACGCGAGATCAGCTTCGTGGCATTGAACGTCCCCTTCAGATTCACTCGCAGCACTAGGTCCCAATCTTCCTCGGTCATGCGCATCAGGAGGGTGTCACGCGTGATGCCGGCATTGTTGACCAGAACGTCGATCGGACCGACCTCGCCCTCGGCGGCTCCCACCGCGGCGTCGAGCCCGTCGAGATCGGCGACGTCCGCCGGGATTCCCAGCGCTCTCCCCCTGCCGGAGAGCCGCTCGGCGGCCTCGGGTGCTCCCGTGAGGTCCCCGACCACCACGTCCGCGCCCGCGGCGTAGAGCCGCTCGGCGATGGCGAAGCCGATGCCGCGAGCGCCGCCCGTGATCAATGCCACGCTGCCGGACAGATTGACCGTCATCCGTGTTGCTCCAGGAAGCCGGTGAGTTGCTTAGCAGTCCCAAGCGAGACCGCCGTCGTCTCCTTCGAGATCCGACGGAGCAGCCCCGCCAGCACTGTCCCCGGACCAGCCTCGACGAACGTCGTTCCGGCACCGGCTTCGGCCAGAGCGCAGCGCATCGATTCCACCCAGCGGACCGGTGCGGTCAGCTGCGCCGCGAGCCCGTGCCGCGCGGTGCCCGCGTCGCCCACGGGCTGGGCCGTGGCGTTCGCTACGACCGGGAACGCCGGGTCGCTGAACTCAACCCTGGCGAGCTCCTGCTCGAGCCCGCGCCCGGCCGGTTCCATCAGGGGTGAGTGGAACGCACCACTCACGTTGAGTAGGAGGACCCGCTTTGCCCCCTCCTCCCTCAGGAGCTGTCCGGCCCGCTCGACCGCCGTCGGGTCGCCGGAGATCACCGTCTGGTCCGGCGCATTCAGGTTCGCGGCCACGACCACGGCACCGTCTCCGGACACGCGCTCGCACACCACCGCGACCTTGGCGGAGTCCATCCCGACCACCGCCGCCATGGTCCCCGGCCGCGCCCGTCCGGCTTCGAGCATGAGTTCTCCGCGACGACGCACGAGCCGCACGGCATCAGCGGGGTCGAGGGCTCCCGCCGCAGCATAGGCGCTGTACTCGCCGAGCGAGTGACCGGCACCGGCCGCCGGCTCGAGCGTATCGCGAACTACGGCGAACGCGGCCAGGGAATGCACCAGAATGGCGGGCTGGGCATTGTGAGTCAGTCTCAGCTCGTCTTCTGGACCATGCCACATCAGTCGAGAAAGCGCGATGCCCAGGGCGTCATCCGCCGCAGCGAACACGTCGCGCGCTGCGGGAAACGACTCCGCGAGGTCCTTGCCCATGCCGACTTTCTGTGCACCCTGCCCCGGGCACAGCAGGACCATCCTCACCACCGCAGAGCCACGCTCGCCCAGGTGAAGCCACCTCCGAAGGCAACCAAGAGCACCATATCGCCGTCGCGTATTCGACCGTTGCGCACGCACTCGTCCAGCGCGATCGGAATCGACGCGGCGGACGTGTTGCCATACCGATCGACGTTCACGTACACCTTGTCCATCGGAATGCCCGCGTGCTTCGCAGTCGCCTCGATGATGCGAATATTGGCCTGGTGCGGGATTAGGAGATCGATCTCCTCACCCACGAGCCCGGCACGCCGCAGCGCGTGGTCGCACGCATCCGCCATCGACAGCACCGCAGCCTTGAAGACCTCCCGGCCGGCCATCTTGATGCAGTGGCCGTGGCTCTCGATCATCTCCATGCTGGGTGGCTCAGTCGCGCCCCCGCCCGAGCGGTACAGCAGGTCACCGAGGGTGCCGTCGGTCTTCAGGTAGCTCGACAGAATCCCGCTGCCACTGCCGTCGCGCACTGGCTGCATCAAGGTCGCCCCCGCCCCGTCCCCGAACAGGATGCACGTCGTGCGGTCGGTGTAGTCCGTGACTCGGGAGAGTCGCTCGACGCCGACGACCAGGATGTTCTCTGCCTGCTGCGCGGCGACCATGCCCTCGGCGACGGAGAGACAGTAGAGGAAGCCACTACAGGCCGCCGAAACATCGTATGCCGCGGCATTCGTGGCCCCGAGGAGCGCCTGAAGATCACAGGCCTGCGACGGCAACAGTCGGTCTGCCGTCGCCGTCGCCACGACGATCATGTCAACATCGTCGACAGTACGGTCCGCCGCAGCGAGGACCTGTTCGCAGGCTCGCTGCGCCATCAGCGCACCAGTCTCCTGGTCATCCGCAATGCGCCGCTCGCGAATACCGGAGCGCTCGCGAATCCACTCGTCGGAGGTCTCCACCATCCGCTCGAAGTCGGCGTTGGTGAGGATGCGGTCGGGCGTGTACCGCCCCGTGCCGACGAGCCGGGCAAATGGGCGCTTCACGCGACCACCTCGTCACCGGCGAGCTCCGCCGCAATGTGTTGGCTCAACTTGCTCTCCACCGACTGAATAGCGACACCGATGGCGTTCTTGATGGCTCGCGGGGGGGAGCTGCCGTGGCAGATGATGGCGACGCCACGAACACCGAGCAGCGGCGCGCCGCCGTACTCGGAATAGTCGAGGATCTTGAAGATGCGCCGCATCCCCTCGCCCCGCAGTACCTCGGGCTCCACCTCCCGCTGCAACAGATCGCGAAACAGATGGGCCACCGTCTCGTAGAACTTGAGCACGACATTGCCGACGAACCCATCACACACCACCACGTCGCACGCGCCGCTCAAGATGTCACTGCCCTCCACATTGCCCAGGAAGCGGATGCCTGCGTCGCCCCGCAGGACTTCGTGGGTGCTCCGGACCGCGTCGTTGCCCTTTTCGTCCTCCTCGCCGATGTTCAGCAAGCCCACACCGGGATCGGAACGGCCCAACACATCCCGCGCGTAGACGGACCCGATGTGCGCGAAGCCCCGAAGCTCTCGCGGAGTGCAGTCGACGTTCGCCCCGGCATCCACCACGAGGGTCGGCGTACCTCTGGTGGGAAAGAGCGCACCGATCGCCGCTCGATCGACTCCCGCGTGTAGCCCCAGCAGGAGCGTACTCGCACCCATCACGGCTCCGGTGTTGCCGGCGGAAATGAACGCGTCCGAATCGCCGGTCTTTTGGAGCTCGAGCCCGACCCGCACCGACGAGCGGCGCTTCGATCGCACCGCCTGAAGCGGTTTCTCGCTCATCGCGATGACTTCCTCGGCGTGGACCATCGTGATCCGGCCGGACGGCACGTCGTGCTGGGCGAGCTCGGCCTCCATCGGGTCGCGGCGCCCGACCAACTGGATCTCGAAGGTCGCCGGGTACGCCTTCACGGCATCGACCGCACCGGCAACGGGTGCGGCCGGCGCGAAGTCGCCACCCATGGCGTCCAGCGCGATCCGGATCACTGCTACTCTTCCTCGACCTCGACTCGTTGCTTCCCGCCGTAGTAGCCGCAGGTCGTGCACACATGGTGGGGGCGCCTCGGGTCCCCGCACCTCGGGCACGGCTGAAGCGCTATCGATGCGGCCTTGTGGTGCGTGCGGCGTTTGCGCTTGCGCGCCTTCGACGTTCGTCGCTTTGGAACGGCCATGCGTCACTTACCTCTCGTCATTGGACCCGGGATCCTGGAGCGCCCGCAGGGCCGCCCACCGAGGGTCGGGATCGGGCTCACAGCCACACGGTCCTTCGTTCAAGTCCCTGCCACAACGCACACACAGTCCGCGGCACCCCTCGCCGCAGAGCAGATACGGCGGCACCGCCAGCAGGAGTTCCTCACGTACCATCGGGCCGAGATCCATGTCATCCGTGCTGGTCGGAATCGGATACATCGACGCGTCGTCACCCGCATCTTCGGCGAACAGCGCGCCGACCTCCGCAGCGATCTCCGTCGAGACCGAAGCGAGACACCGGCGACAGTTACCCCTCACTCGGCACTCCAGCGTCCCCTGCCAGTAGAACCGGCCCGGCCCACTCTCCGCCAGGCGACCCCTCACGCGGAGCGGTGTATCGAGGGTAACCTCAGCTTCCTCCAGCAGAGAGGCATCCGCTGGAACATCCACGACTGTCGAGACCGGTTTCCCGGCCAGCGCGCGAAGGTCAATCCGCAACATAGCCGGTCAACCTAGCCTCCGACAGAACCTGCGTCAACGAACCTCGGCGCTTCAGTGCCCGGTCCGCTCGCACTCCGCGAAGAAGAACGCCACCTCGCGCTCGGCGTTCTCGGGGGAATCGGACGCATGGATCGCATTCCGCTCCTTGGACTCCGCATAGAGCTGACGGATCGTCCCCTCCTCGGCCTCGGCTGGATCCGTGGCCCCAATGACCGCCCGCAGGTGCGCGACGGCATCCTCCCGCTCCAACGCCAAGGCAAGGCAGGGACCGGAGGTCATGAAGGCCACCAGGGACCCGAAGAACGGGCGCTCCGCATGCACGGCATAGAACGCCTCCGCCTGGGGCCGCGTCAAGCGGGTTAGCCGCGCGGCCCGCATCACGAAACCCTCCCGCTCCAGCTGGGCCAGGATCCTTCCCGCCGAGCCAGCCGCAACGGCGTCCGGCTTGATAATGCCTAGGGTCAGCATGAGCTACTCGTGAGCTCCATCGGATCAGGTTGAAGAGTCGGCACGTGGGTCAGCGGCCGAACAAACGCCGCACGATGTCACCGCGGGTCAGGAATCCCACCAGTTTGCCCTCGCGCACAACCGGAAAGCGCTCCACGTCCCGCGTCACCATCATGTTGGCAACCTCAGCGAGCGTCTGATCCTCCGAGATGCAGAGCACACTCCGGTCCATGACATCCCGCACCGGGAGGGCATGAGGGTCCCCGGTGGCCGCTCGGCGTCCCTCACTCCGGAACTCGCCGGTCGTTTCCCGCTTCACGTACGCCGGCAAGAGATACTTGAGGAGTTCGTGATGAGTCACCAACCCCAAGACCTCGTCGTCTTCCGAGACGACCGGCAGCGCGTCAACTCGGTGCGCCACCATCAGTCGCGACGCCTCTCCCAGCGTCGTGTCGGGTCGCAGCGACAGCCGCCGATGGACCATGACGTGGCGGACCGCCAGATGACCGGGCACCTCGAGCTCGGCGAGTGAGGGGGCGCCGAGGAGCTCCTCGGGATCCGCGGCAGACACCATCACGTCGACGATCTCCTGGCGGCTCATGGCACGGGCCAATGCACTGAGCGCCCGGAGATGTGCCGAACTCTCTCGTGGCGGGGCGACGAGCAGCATGACGATCCGGGCCTCCTGCTCCGAGTCAGCATGCCGACGGATCGGCTGCGGTGCGACCCCCACCGCTGCTGCCAGTCGCTGCACGGCGTCCATTCGCACATGCAGGAGAAACGCCTGTCCGACCGTGACGAGATCCCGAGGGAGCCCAGTCGACAGCAGATCCCGAAACCGCTCCTCGTCCGTGACGACCCCTGTTCGGGTCAACATCGCGGCGAGGACGTCGGCTGCATCCGCCAGATTGTTCACCTCGAGCGGAACTGCGATCCGATCCCGATCGAGCAGCTCGATCAGCCGCATGAGAGACCTCCTCCGTCAGCCGGGAGGTCGAGCGGCCGGATCCGTCGCGTAGCCCGCCCGCCCCACAGACTCCCAGAGAACCGACGTACGCTACCGCCGTACCTGCAGCAAGTCCACCACTTCCGCCGGTCGCTTCATGACGGCGATGCCGGCCCGCTCAAACGCCGCCATCTTCTCCTCTGCGGTGCCCGACGAACCCGAGATGATAGCACCGGCGTGCCCCATCCGCCGTCCCGGTGGCGCCGTTTGACCGGCGATGAAGCCCACCACTGGCTTGGAAACCTGTTGCTGCACATACTCCGCCGCCTGTTGTTCGTCGGTCCCTCCAATCTCCCCGATCATCACAATCGCTTCAGTCTCGGCATCCGCCTCAAAGGCCTCGAGACAGTCGATGAAGTTGGTGCCGATCAGTGGGTCGCCACCGATTCCGACACAGGTGGTCTGCCCATGGCCGTGCTGGGAAAGCTGGTGGATAATCTCGTATGTCAGGGTCCCGCTGCGGGAGACGACGCCGATGGATCCCTCGCGGCAAATCTGTCCGGGAATGATGCCTACCTTGGACTTCCCGGGCGAAATGACGCCGGGGCAGTTCGGCCCGATCAGCCGCACGCCGCGTTCCCGCAGATACGGAAGCGCCCGGGTCATCTCGAGCACCGGGACCCCCTCCGTAATGCAGACCACGAGGTCGATCCCCGCATCCGCCGCCTCCAGAACGGCATCGGCCGAAAAGCGGCTCGGCACATAGACGACGGAGGCATTGGCGCCCGTCTCCGCGACGGCCTCAGCCATTGTGTTGAACACCGGTACGGTTCCCTCGAAGCGTTGCCCGCCCTTCCCGGGGGTGACACCGGCCACGACCCGGGTCCCGTAGCTCATCATCTGCTTCGTATGAAAGGACCCATCACGGCCGGTAATTCCCTGGACCACGAGCTTCGTGTTCGTGTCGATGAAGATGCTCACGCCGCCTCCCGCGCCAGTTGTACCGCCTGCTGCACCGCCTCGTCCATGTCGGTGAGCGCTTCAAATCCAGCCTGCTGCAGAATGTCGACCGCGATGTCCTCGTTGGTGCCGGTCAGCCGGATCACGACGGGACATCCGAGCGAGACCTGCTGCGCGGCGGTCACGATGCCATTCGCCACGTCGTCGCACCGTGTGATGCCTCCGAAGATGTTGAACAGAATGCTCTTCACCCTGGAGTCGCGCGTGATGATCGAGAGCGCCGTGACGACCTTCTCGGGACTACTGCTCCCACCGATATCGAGAAAGTTCGCCGGTTCGCCGCCATAGTACTTGACCAGATCCATGGTTGCCATCGCGAGGCCGGCACCATTGACGCAGCAGCCCACGTCGCCGTCGAGCTTGATGTAGGAAAGGCCCGCATCACGAGCCTCGACCTCCGCCGGATCCTCTGACGCCGTATCCCGCAATTGCGCGAGATTCGGCCGCCGTTCCAGCTCGTTGTCGTCCACGACGACCTTGGCGTCGAGCGCGATCACCTCACCATCCGGGGTCGTGATGAGCGGGTTGATCTCAATCAGCGATGCACCTGCCTGGAGAAACGCGACGTAGAGCTGGCGCATGATCACCGCGGCCCGGCGAACCTGTGTGAGGTCGTCGTACAGCTGGAAGGCCAACCCCATCGCCTGGTGCGGCAGGAGCCCGAAGCGCGGATCGATCGGCAGCTTGAAGATCTTTTCCGGCGTTTGCGCCGCAACCTCTTCGATATCTACCCCCCCAGCCGGACTCACCATCATCACGGGCTGCTGTGAGGCACGATCGACGATGATCCCCACGTAGCTCTCGGTCGCGATATCCGAGGCTGGGACCACGAGGACCTTCTCGACCGTGAGACCCTTGATCGCCATGCCCAGAATCGCCTCGGCGTGGTGACGGGCTTCGGCGGCGTCCTTAGCCAGCTTCACGCCGCCCGCCTTGCCGCGCCCGCCGGTGTGCACCTGCGCTTTCACCACTACTCCAGTGCCGATTCGCTTCGCAATCGTCTCGGCTTCATCTGCCGTGGTCGCGACATCGCCATCGGGCACGGGAATCCCCGCCGCCTTCAGCAATGCCCGCGCCTGGTATTCATGAAGATTCACGGGCTCGCTCCTGTGATCATCGTTCCGACTTCACCGCGGATCGCCTCGAGACCATGTGCCAGCTCGGCAATCACCGCCCGGCGCCCGCCGCTGCGCAGAAATGCCACGGCGGCTTCGACCTTTGGGCGCATGCTGCCCACCCCGAGCTCCGCTCCCCTGAGCATCGTTTCCGCCTCTTCCACTCGCATCTGTCGCACAGGCTCGGCCTCTGGGGTCCCCCACCGGCGATACACCGCATCGATATCGGTGAGGATGAGCAGCGTATCGGCACCGAGGCGGCGACCGAGGACGGCCGCCACGCGGTCCTTGTCAACGACCGCGTCCACTCCCTCCCAACACAGCGTTCTGTCAAAGTACACGGGTGGACCGCCACCGCCCGCGGCGACGACGATCTTGCCCTCGAACACCAACTTCCGGACCGCATCCGCTTCCACGACGTCGGTGGGGATCGGGCTGGGAGCCAACCGCCGCCACCGGCCCCGCCCGTCCTGGCCAACTCGCACGCCCCTGGCCCTGAGCCGCCGCAGCAGATCAGGTTCAAGTGCGTGTCCGATCGGTTTGGTCGGTTTCGCGAGTGCGGGATCACCGGGATCCACGGAGGTCTGCGTGATCACCGTCAACACTTCCCGGTCGATGCCGGCCTTCAGCAGGGCGTTTTGCAGGGACTGCTGGATCATGTAGCCGATCCAGCCGGCGGTCGCTGCCACGAGTATCCCGAGCGGGAGGGGGGCAATCTGATCGTGGGCAGCCTCGTTCCGCTCGAGGGCATCACCGACCTGGGGACCGTTACCGTGCACCACCGCGATCTGCCATCCCTCGCGCGCAAGGGCCACGACGGCGCTGAGTGATTCCCGGGTGTGTCGAAACTGTATGTGGATGTCCGCCTGCTCGCCCAGCGGCGCCAGCGCATTCCCCCCCAGCGCGACCACGATCCTCCCCGATACCCTCGTCATGGCGCGTGCAAGCTAGCCGGTGCCCTGGGGGCCAGCAAGCCGATCACGGCACCGGATCTCCACCGCCCACCAGCAGACCACGCAGCTCCTCATAGGCCCGCCCGAAGGCGGCCCAATCTCCGGCCCGGCGCGCGGCGTCCATCCGCTGGAACCAGACTCGAGCCTGGCCCCAGGCCCGTGGCGTCCTGATGCCCGGAGCGGCCTCGATCTGGAGCCCGCTCAGGGCATCGGAAAAGCTCGGGCCATTGCCCACCACCCCCTCCAGGCTGAGTCCGACGTCGATGAGCCGCGGCGGGGTCCCGGCCTCGTCGCTCGAGACGTACAACGACTGCACCCCCAGGACACCGCGTGGCGTCGGCAGGAGCCGGACGATACCTTCGATGCCGGTTAGGTCGCCGCGAGCCCGGGAGAACTCTCTGGTGAGCTGACCGGGACCCAGCAGCGCGTCAGCGCCTTCGGTGCGATAGAGGTCGAGGACCTGGGCGGCTTCCCGGATCGTCGCGTCGAGCAGACCCGCGAGCATCCCGGATTCGCGTTCTTCGAGAGGCACGAGCAGGCGGAGTCGGGGGACGCTGTCCGCCGCCGCGGAACCGACCCACCAGTACGGCTCGTGCCCAAGTGGTGTTCCGTCCGTGGTCGGCGGCACCAGTGGCCGACCGACCAGCACCGAGGGGTAGCTCGAGCGCTGGAGGAGCGGCACGATCGCCGACAGCAGCTCTTCCGGATACGGCAGGTTCGGCCGGAGCCCTGCTGGCAGGTGCGCCGCGGGGCGCACGATGTCCTTGGCGAGCTCCGCCCACGCCAGGCTCAGGGGATCGGCATCCCGAGTCAGGTACACCACAACATCCCCAGAGTGTGCGTCTACCGCGCCAATCAGACCCGACCGCAGGTATCGAACGGTCTGGTTGCGCCACCGCACTCTGGGGGCAAGGGGAAACCCATCGGCACTCACGTACCCGTTCGCGACCCATCGCAACCGCCCGTTCTCAATCACCGCGCGTGGGCGACCGAACCGTGCGAAGGGGGCGAACCGCTCGAGCCGCGCTACCACATCCCGGTGCCACACAACGATCGACGAACCCGTGACCCGTTCCGAGGTCACCAGACCGGGGCTCTGCAGCGTCCAGGCCAGCGCGAGGCGACGCGCGAACCCGCCTGCGCTGACGCCGGTGCGTGCATCGGTCGCCTCGACCACCGCGAAGTCCGTGAGCCCGGGCGCCACGAGGATCACGTCGTCCTCCAGCACCAGGCCCTGAACCTGACTCGATGCGGCCTGCGGATCCGAGAGGTCGGATACGAAGCGGGGGAGTCCCGTCTCCGACACGGCGTGCGCCTGCACAGCCACCGCACCCCGGCCCAGTGCCAGCGGTCCGAGGTGGACCGACTCCCACGTGAGGTCGACGCCCGCATCTCGTGCCGCGAGCATGTCAGTTACTCGCGCCGCGACGTAGACCGGTACCGCCTCGGAGCCCTCGGATCCACCGTAGACGCCGAGGCTCGTTTCGGTGAAGGCCTCATACCCGCTCTCGGTCGCAAGGCGATCGAGCAGCACGGTCACCGCGAAGCCATCCCACAGCACGGGCCGCGGCACCTCCTCCTCGATCGTCACCGGTCGCTGGCCACCTTCGGCGCCGAACAAAGGCTTCTCCTCCACCGATACGCCGTAGGCGAGCTGCTCGAACTGCTGTCGTCGCACCTCTGCGTCGGGGATCCGCAGTTCGTCGGTCGAACGGACGGCAGCGGCAAACGACGGCGCCACGTAGTGGCCGGCAAACGACGCCATGCCGAGCAGTAACCAGGCAAGGGCGATCGTGGTGAGGCGCGCCGTCCACAGCCAGAGCAGGCTGCCGATCACGACGAGGAGCGCGACGACACTCAGCATTCGTGCGACGGGGATCCGTACCGCGGTGAGGACGGCGTCGATCGGAACGTCATGAATGCCGGCCGCATACTCCAGGGGTTCCAGCCTGTAGCCCCAAAAGAGCGCGAGCGCGAGTACGGCGGACAGCACCGCCAGCTGGCGCCGTGCGAGGGCGGTCACCTGCAGCCGTCTGCGACTCCAGCGGACGGCCCCGAGGGCCACGTACAGCGCCGCCACAGCCGCCGCGACTACGCCGGCGAGCAGGATCGCGAAGGTGTGCAGCGTCCGATGCCAGGGAAGTCGAAACAAGTAGTAGGCCACATCCCGCCCGAGCACGGCATCCCGCAGTCCCACGTCGGCGTCATAGCGAGCGAGGATGCGATCCTGCCACCAGTCACCGGTCCCGAGGCTCACGGCGATGGCGATCGCCAGGCCGAGGCCCACGGCGACGGCAAGCAACAGGCGACGCGGTACGGCCTCGACGATCTCGAGATCGCCCAGCGTACGGGGGACGTGCACCGATCGAATGGAACGGTACACGAGGACCGTGTTCCCCACCGACCACACAACCGCGACCGCAAACGCCACGGCGACCAGCGCCGTCCGGGTGCCGGAGAACTCCTGATGGGTCGCGGCGACGCCCAGCGATCGTGCCCATAACGCGTTGGCGGTGCTCACCGCCAACCAGCGTCCTCCCAGGAGCGCTGCCAGGCCGGCGACCACCGTCGCCTGCAGCCACCGTCGCAGGGGCACGACTACACCGCGATCCCCTGTCTGCGGAGCCACTCCTCCAGCTCGGAGCGGTACTCGGCGAGCGCGTCCTCGTCCGTGGCTTCGAAGCGCATCACGAGCACCGGTTGCGTGTTGGACGCCCGGACGAGCCCCCAGCCCCGAGGGAACGAAACGCGGGCCCCGTCCAGGGTGAGCACGTCGTACCGTTCGGCGAAATGCTGCGCGGCGTCCCGGACGACGTCGAACTTGCGATCATCGGGACACGCGACCCTGAGCTCGGGCGTCACAAACGTGCGCGGCAGGTCGTCCAGGAGTCGCGACAACGGGCCGCCTCTTCGCGCGACGTAATTGAGGAGGCGGGCGGCGGCGAACAACGCGTCGTCGAAGCCGAAGTAGTCGTCTCCGAAGAACATGTGACCGCTCATCTCACCGGCCAGCGGCGCGCCCGTCTCCTTCATCTTCAACTTGATGAGGGAGTGACCGGTCTTCCAGATCACCGGCTCGAGTCCGGCGTCGCGCAGTGCGCCGGCGAGTATGTCCGAGCACTTCACGTCGAAGATGACCGGGTGGCCACCACCCCGCCGCTCGGCGAGGTCCCGCCCCAGGAGCACGAGCAGTTGATCACCCCACACCACCGTCCCATCCTCGGTCACCGCGCCGATACGGTCCCCGTCACCGTCAAAGGCGATTCCCAGCTCGGCTGTGTGCGTTTGCACTGCCTCCTGCAGGTCGGTCAGGAACTCCGGAACCGTCGGGTCGGGATGGTGATTCGGGAACGTCCCATCCGACTCGCAGAACAGCGGCACGACGTCCGCCCCAATGCCCGACAGGGCCGCCTCGGCCGCAAGACTCGCGACACCGTTTCCACAGTCCACGACGACCCTGACCGGTCGCGCTATGGGACCGTTGCGCGACACGATGGCGTCCACGTACCTGCCGAGCGCCGAGTCATCCGCCTCGAGGGTCCCGTCCCCGCTGTCGAGCGCGTCCGACTCGATGGCACGCCGCAGATCCTGAATGTCATCGCCGTGCAGCGTGGCGCCACCCACCACCATCTTGAAACCATTGAACTCGGGCGGATTGTGCGATCCGGTCACCTGCACGCCGCCGTCGACGTCGAGTTGGTGGAGCGCGAGGTAGAGCGCCGGGGTTGGCAGCATGCCGATATCGACCGCCACGGCACCCGTCTGCGCTATGCCGTCGCGCACGGCTCGCGACAGCAACTCGCCGGACGGTCGGTTGTCGCGGCCAACTGCCAGGCGGGGGGTCTTGCCCAGTCGGCGCCGTGCCATCGTCGCTACGGCACGGCCGATGGCGTGGGCAAGCGGCGCCGTCAGCTCATCACCGACGACGCCGCGAATGTCGTATTGCCTGAAGATGACTCCCGGTACGTCCATACGCTCCCCACGGAGTATGGCCCTTGGGGGGACGGGTCCGTCCCCCGGAGCTAACGTGATACGGTGACCAGGACGCGTGGCTGTAGGTCCCGGCCTTCTTCCCGGGCCACATCGAGCACCTGGTTCGGCCAGACGCCGAACAGGAGCAGGAGCACGGCAGCGACACCGATCACGAAACGGGTTGCGGGCGCGGTCTGCACGCCCGCGTGCGCCTCTTCCGACGCGGCCGGCTTCATGTACATGGCCATGATGACAGGTAGATAATAGCCCGCGGATACGATGCTCGCGCCGACCAGGATCACCGCGAGTAGCAACTGGTTGGCTTCCACCGCAGCCGAGAGGATGTACCACTTGCCAATGAAGCCGGCGGTCCCGGGGAAGCCGAGCAACGAGAGCATAAAGATCGTCATGCCGAACGCGAGCCACGGCCGGCGTCCAGCCAGGCCGTTGAAGTCTTCCACCAGCGTCTCCCGCTCACCACCCTTCCCAATGGTGGCTAGCACGGCAAAGGCACCGACGGTCATGAGCGTGTAGACGAACACATAGTACAGCAACGCCGCCGCTCCGAGATCTGATCCGCTGGCGACCGCCGCGAGCAGGTACCCCGCGTGACCGATCGAGCTGTACGCGAGCAGCCGCTTGAGCTGCCGCTGCACCAGCGCCATCAGGTTCCCCGCCACCATGGTGATGGCGGCGAGCCACCAGATCGCATCCATCCACACCGCGCTCACCGGAGCGAGCGCCTGCACCAGGATGCGGACGAATGCGGCGAATGCCGCGGCCTTCACGGCTGCGGCCATGAATGCCGTGATGGGTGTCGGTGCCCCGTCGTACACGTCGGGGGTCCACATGTGAAACGGTACGGCTGCCACCTTGAACGCGAACCCGATCAGAAGCATCGCGACACCGGCCACCAGCATCGGGTTCGTCTGGAGCGCTAGATCGGAGATCTGGACGTACATGAGCGTGAGATTCGTCGTCCCCGTCGCGCCGTAGATCAGGGCGATGCCGTACAGGAAGAACCCAGAGGCAAACGCACCCAACAGGAAGTACTTCAGGGATGCCTCCGCCGCGAAGATGCTCCGCCGGTTGATGCCGGTGAGCACGTACACGGCGAGCGACATCAGTTCAAGGCCGATGAACACCACGATCAGATCGGCACCACCCCCCATGAACATCATCCCGAGCGTGGCCAACAGAATCAGGACGTAGTACTCGGGGATGTTGATTCCTTCCCGACCGAGATACGACAGCGACATCAGGACGGCGAGAATCGCGCCGATCAGGAACACGGCAGACGTGATCCAGCGGAATCCGTCGACGGCGATCATCAACTCGATGCCGCTCGCCTGCGGATTCCACCACCAGTAGCCGAGGACGAGTACGAGCGTCGCGGCCAGGCCGATGAGGGCAAGCACGCCGACCGTGTGCTGACTCTCCTCCTTGTGGCGCCACGCCACGACGAGGGTCAGCAGCAGTACCCACCCTGCCAAGAAGAGCTCGGGTACGAGGGCTGCGGTGACGCCCGACCACTGACTGAGGTCGAACTGCGAGGGGATCACTCCGCCACCTCCGGTACACGCGCAGGTACCATCCGTCCCTGCGTTTCCCGGACCTGCTCGACCAGCGCTTGAGCCGATGCTTCCACCCGTCGGAGGAACGGCGCCGGATACAGTCCGATCCAGAGAATGCAGACGATCAATGGGAGCAGGACCAGCATTTCTCGCCGCGAGAGGTCCGGCAGCCGCTCGTTCTCCGGCTTGTCCAGTTTGTTGTAGATCATCCGTTGCAGCGCTCGGAGGAGATACGCGGCTGCGAAGATCACTCCCGTCGCGGCCACGACGGTGGCCCAGGGATAGGATCCGAAGGAGCCCACGAGGACCAGGAACTCACCGATGAAGCCGTTCGTGCCGGGCAGTCCGATAGATGAGAGCGACACCAGGGTCAGTACCGCGGCCAGCGCGGGCACGACGCGCGCGATGCCTCCGAAGGCAGCGATCTCCCGGGTGTGGGCCCGCTCATACAGCATTCCGGCCAGGAAGAACAAGGCCCCGGTGGAGATGCCGTGGTTGATCATGATCACAATGGCTCCCTCGACCGACTGCAGGGTGAGAGCCCAGATACCCAACATCACGAAGCCGAGGTGACTGATCGAGGAATACGCCACGAGCTTCTTGAAGTCGGGCTGGACCATGGCCACCAGGGCTCCGTAGATGATCCCGACAACGGCCAGAGTCACGACGACGGTCGTTACCGTCGGGTCGTATGCCACCTGCGGGAAGAACGGCACGGCAAAACGCAGGAACCCGTACGTTCCCATCTTCAGGAGGATGCCGGCGAGGATGACCGACCCTGCCGTGGGGGCCTCCACGTGTGCATCCGGCAGCCACGTGTGGAACGGGAACATCGGGACTTTGATGGCGAACGCCAGAAAGAAGGCGCCGAACAGCCAGAACGCCCACCGTTCCACCGCACCCACATTCCCCAGGAGGTGCGTGTACGCGAAGGAATAGGTGCCGGTCACCTGCCCCACCATGTAGTACATGGTGAGGATGGCGACCAACATCAACAGGGAGCCCACGAAGGTGAATAGGAAGAACTTGATCGCTGCATAGAGGCGCCGCGGGCCGCCCCACACCCCGATGATGAAGTACATCGGGATCAGCATGATCTCCCAAAATACGTAGAACACGAACAGGTCCAGGGCGACGAACACCCCCAGCATGCCCGTGGTCAGCACCAGGAGCAGCGCGTAGTAGGCCCGCTCCTTTTCCTTGATGTAGTTCCAGGACCCCAGAATCGCCAACGGCATCGTGAACGTCGTGAGCAGCACCATGAAAAGCGAGATGCCGTCGACGCCCAGGCTGAACATGATCCCCCATCCCGGGATCCACGGGTGCAGGACTGGAAACTGCATGGCGGCCGTCCCCGGATCAAACATCCACCAGAGCGGGACCGACAGCGCGAACTCGATCAGTGCCCCGACCAGCGCCACGCGCTTTGCCGCCGTCGGCGGACTCGCGAGCACGGCGAGTGCCGCCACGAGGGGAAAGGCGAGGAGCAGATCGAGGATCCAGTCGCCGTAATTCATGGCCTCTACCCGAGGAGCGCGCGGAGCACGAGTATCGAGCCCAGCACGAAGAAGAACACGTACATGCCCACCCGACCCGACTGCAACCGGCTGCCAATCCATCCGAGAGCACGTGCCGTCGTTGCCGATCCGTGAACGAACAACCCGTCGATGACCACAACGTCCACACCGCGCCAGAAGGCTCGGTCGGAGAGCCACATCACGGGCTTCACGACGACGGCGTCGTAGATCTCGTCGACATACCACTTGTGGAGGAGGACCTTCTGTAGGCCCGCCTCAGGCGCTGCATCCCGGGCCGGTTGCAGCGCGGACGGCTTCAGGAAGTTCCAAGCGCCAAGGATACCAACCGCCGCGACCAGCGTGGCGAGGCCGAGCAGCATCCACTCGGTGCTGTGCGCGAGATGCAGCTCCGGCAAGTACGCCGCGCTGCCCTCGGTCACCGGCTCCAGGAAGTGGTGCAGCCAGCCCGCCCCGGGGAGCACCGCCGGCAGGTTGAGCAGGCCGGCGAAGGCACTCCCGAGCGCGAGCACGATGAGTGGCCCGGTCATCACCCACGGCGCTTCGTGCAGGTGCCGCTCCTCCTCTGCACCGGTCCGGCTTGGCCCGTGGAACGTGTAGAGCATCATGCGCGTCATGTAGAACGCCGTGAGCAAGGCCGCTGCCGTACCCACTCCCCACAGGACGTAGAAGCCGACGGCCTCGTGCCCGCGCGCGAAGGTCATTGCCAGGATCTCGTCCTTGGAGAAGAAGCCGGAGAAGCCGGGCACGCCGGCGATCGCGAGCGTCGCGATCCACATGGCACCTGCAGTCCAGGGCAGGTAGCGCCGCAGGCCGCCCATGTTGCGCATGTCCTGCGCATCCTCATCGCTGTGTGTCGCGTGATAGGCGTGGTGGAGCGCGTGGATCACGCTGCCCGAGCCAAGGAACAGGAGCGCTTTGAAGAACGCGTGCGTGGTCAGGTGGAAGATGCCGGCGGCGTAGGCGCCCACGCCGACGCCCATGAACATGAATCCCAGCTGGGAGACCGTGGAGTAGGCGAGGACCTTCTTGATGTCCCACTGTTTGAGCGCAATCGTGGCTGCGAACAGTGCAGTGCCGGCACCCACCGCGGCGACGACGAAGCTGGATACCGGCGCCATCGCGAACAGGACGTTCGACCGGGCCACGAGGTAGACCCCTGCGGTCACCATCGTCGCGGCATGGATCAGCGCGGACACCGGTGTCGGACCCGCCATCGCATCGGGCAGCCACGTGTGTAGCGGAATCTGCGCCGATTTCCCGGTGCACCCGAGGAGCAGGGCGAGTGTGATCACGGTGATGGTCGTGCCACCCACCTCGAACAGGCCCGGGGCTGCCTCGAACACGTCGGTAAACGCGAGGCTGCCCGTCGCCTGAAACATCATGAACATCGCGACCAGGAATCCGAAATCCCCGATCCGATTCATGAGGAACGCCTTCTTGCCTGCATCGGCGAACGGACGGTTCTCGTACCAGAAGCCGATCAGCAGGTAGCTGCAGAGCCCGACGCCCTCCCATCCTACGAACATGACGGGGTAGTTAGCGCCAAGCACCAACGTCAGCATGAAGAAGACGAACAGATTCAGATACGCGAAGTACCGGGAATAGCTCGTGTCCTCCCGCATGTATCCGACGCTGAAGATGTGGATCAGCGTACTGATCCCCGTTACCACCAGCATCATTACCGTCGAGAGCTGGTCGACTTGGAACGCCACGTCGACCTGGAGCGATCCGGCCGGCATCCACGACCACAGCGTCACGACATAGGGGTGCCCGTGCGGCGGCTCGGCGAAGACGCCCGACGCCACCCACAGGGCGGCGAGGAAGGACAGCAGGAGCACCCCGACACCGACCGTGCTGACGGCACGCTTGGCGCCCGGTCGCACGAAGCTCAGCGCACCGTTCACCAGGAACCCCAGGAACGGCAGCACAACGACCAGCCACACCCACCCGACGGAAACCGGCATTAGCCCCTCAGTAGGTTGATCTCTTTCACGTTCAGCGAGCTCTTGTGCCGGTAGATCCCGATCATGATCGCGAGCCCGACCGTAGCCTCGGCGGCAGCAACGGCCATCACGAAGAACACGATGACCTGGCCTTCACGGCCCAACTGCTGCGCCAGGGCGATGAACGAGAGGTTCACCGCGTTCAACATCAACTCGATGCACATGAAGATCACAATGGCATTGCGGCGAAACAGCACGCCGGCCACCCCGAGGCTGAACAGGATCACCGAAACGGTGAGCGAAGGTCCCAGCAGCATCAGAGACGCCTCTTGGCAAGCACCACCGCTCCGATGATCGCCGTGAGCAGCAGCAGAGAGGTAACTTCGAAAGGCACGAGGTAGACGCGGAACAGCGGCTCGCTGATCATCCCCACCGCACCCTGTTCCTCCGACAGGCGTGCCACAGACTCACCGGAACGCACCAAGGCATCTGCTGGCGCGACACGTCCCACCACCCATAGCTCCACGGCCAGGAGTCCGGCCACCGCCAGCATCACCAGTCGCCCGACCCATCCCAACATGTCGCTCGGCCCCGCCTTGCCGAGGTTGAGCAGCATGATCACGAAAAGGAACAGCACCATGATCGCGCCAGCATACACGAGTACCTGAATGGCGGCGATGAACTGCGCGTCGAGCAGGACGAAAATCGCGGCGAGCGAGAACATCGTCATCACCAGCCAGAGCGCGCTCGCGACCGGGTTCTTTCGGGTGATGCAAAGCAGGGCCGAGGCGATGGCCACCACCGCGAAGATCCAGAAGACGACTTCGACTTGTGTCACGGTTATTCACCCTTGGGATCCGACGGATCCCACAGCGTCGACACCGGGTGCGTCTGCGCGCACAGGCGCTCGAGATCGTAGACGAAGCGCTCACGCTCGTACTCCGCGTTCTCGTAATGCACCCCGACGTGGATTGCCTCCTCGGGACACACCTCCTGGCAGTAGCCGCAGAACACACAGCGGAACTCGTCGATCTCGTAGATCAGCGGGTACCGGTGGCCCTGTTCGTCCTCACCAGGTACCAGCTTGATGCAGTTGGCGGGACAGATCTGCGGGCAGAGCCCACAGGCGACACATTTCGCCCGGCCCTGCTCGTCGGTGAGCATGCGATGCGTCCCCCGCCAGCGAGGCGATAGCGACCAGTCCTCCTGGGAGATCTGCTCCGGGTATTGCATCGTGAACTTCTTCTGCAGGAGATGGCGGAACGTGATCGCCATCCCTTTCAAGGTAGCTCGGAGGTAGCTGATCTCTTTCTCGGGCCGCGTCACGACCTTCACACCGATCGCCATCAGGCTCTCCCTTCGCGCTGCAGCCGCCGCCCCCAGATGATGCGATTCTGGTCCAGTCCCCACAGAAGCGCTACCAGCAAGACGACGTTCACCCCAAACATGGCCGCGGCGTAGGACCATCCCAGCGTCATTCCCATGGCGTCGAACGCCCAGACGGCCGTCGCGACGATCATGATGTACGCTAGGGCTACCGGGAGCATCACCTTCCAGCCCAGCGCCATGAGCTGGTCGAACCGGAAGCGCGGCAGTGTCCAGCGAATCCAGATGTAGCAGAAGATGAAGAAGAACGTCTTGGCCAGGAACGTGCCGAAGGTGAGCAGCGTCTTCGGCACCGTCGGGTCCCCGTCGTCCCAGCTCGTGAACGGGATGTCCCAGCCGCCGAAGAAGAAGGTCGCCATGAGGGCCGACATCGTGATCAGCGCGCCGTATTCGGCGAGGAAGAACATCGCGAATCGCATCGAGCTGTACTCAGTGTGGTAGCCGCCGACCAGTTCCGCCTCGGCTTCGGGGAGATCGAAGGGCAATCGGTTGTTCTCGGCCAGCGCCGAGATCGCGAACAGCAGAAAGCCGAGCGTGAGCGGGACGATGAACCAGGTCCAGTCCTGCTGCAGCGTGACCAGCGCAGTCAGCTTCACGTTACCGGCGACGAGCAGCACCGTAATCAGGGTCATGCCGAGCGCGATCTCGTAGCTCACCATCTGCGCGCTCGATCGGAGACCTCCCAGGAAGGCGTACTTGTTGCCCGAGGACCAGCCGGCGAAAACGACGCCATACACCGAGAGGCTCGACATCGCCAGGATGAACAGGAAGCCAATCGGCAAGTCAGCGACGATGATCGGCACCTGGCCCGTGTGCACAAACTGCCCGAGCAGCGGTAGTGTGAAGTCGAACTCGAGTGGGAGTGGTGCGGCCCAGGGAATCACGGCGAAGAGCACGAGAGAGGGGACGAACGCCATGGCCGGCGCGAGAATGAAGAGTGTGCGATCCGCCTGCCCAGGGATCAGTTCCTCCTTCACGAAGTTCTTGAGTCCATCGGCGATCGGCTGGAACAGACCGAACGGCCCCACGCGATTCGGACCGATCCGATTCTGGATCCATGCCGCAACCCGCCGCTCCATCCACGTGACGAACGCCACCATCAGGAACAGCGTGCCGAACAGCACGGTCACCTTGATGCTGGTGACCAGCAGGTATCCCTTCACTTCCGGAGTCATGCCGTCACCCCCGCTCCCGCCCCTTCGGGGAGCACGGCTCCCCGCACGCCGAGTTGCCGATACGATAGCCCACGGAACGCGTGGGTCGCTTCGACGAGTTCGTCAAACGCCTCGTCGGCACTTCCGAGAGGGTCCCCCAGCCCCAGCTCCACGGCGAGTTCACCCAGGATCCACCAGGCCGGCCGCGCCATACCCGGCCCCGGCTTCGCCTGCAGGTAGCGCTGCACGCGCCGATCTCGATTGACGAACGTCCCGTCCTCCTCGGCGACGTTGGTCGCGGGTACCACCACGCGCGCGGCGCGCGCCGCCTCCGGCAGTGTCGTTCCGAGGTAGATGACGTTACCCGCCTGCTCCAATTGCGCTCGGTTCACGCCATCCAGCGAGTCGCCGAGGATCAGGACCAGCGCCGCTCCTTCGATGGCCCCGAGCGCATCACCAAAGGCGTCGCGGTAGCCCAGCAGCGTCGCCCCTGCGACGTTGGGTGCCCGCTCGCCTCGCACTGCGAGTCCTGGCACGCCGGCCAGCGGGTGCTCACCGTCCACCCTGTCGGCACGGAATGCCGCCGTTACCTGGAACCGTTCGAGCACCCGACGGGCGAGGTACAGCGCTTCGTTTGAGGCGAACGGAGTGGCGAGGATCACGGCCTTTCCCGTCGATCCCTTCACGATCTGGGCGGCCCGAGCGAGCGCGTGATCCCAGTCCACGGCGGTCAGCTCTCCCGCATCGCGGAGCAGTGGTGCTTCCAAGCGGTCACCACGATTCATATCACGGTACGTCATTCGCCCGTGGTCGCATATGAAATAGCGGTTGACGTCGAGATTGGGACGCGGCCGCACACGCACCACCGCCTGGGCGCGAGTATCCAGATTGACGTTGCAACCCTGCGAGCATCCAGTGCACACACTGGGGGTGTGATCCAGCTCCCAGGCGCGCGCCTTGTGCAGGAAGTCCTTCGATAGCAGGGAGCCCACCGGACAGAGATCCACGACGTTGCCGGACCAAGGGTGATCGAGCCCGTGATCGGGGTGGACACCGATGAAGGCTCGGTCACCCCGCTCGGAGACGTTCAGGATCGGCTCCTCCACGGCGTGCTCCATGAAGCGCACGCAGCGGGTGCACAGGATGCAGCGATTCGGAACGTACAGAATGTCGCCGCCGAAATCCTCCACGGGATTGAACCGTTTTGCGAAGGTCGGGGTGTAGCGCGTCCGCGAGCGTCCCTCCTGGAACACGTAATTCTGCAGCTCGCATTCCCCAGCCTGGTCGCAAATGGGGCAGTCGAGCGGGTGGTTGATCAGGAGGAACTCCAGGACCCCCTTTCGGGCCTCCTTGGCCTGCCGCGATTCGTTCACCAGGATGGCCTGGCCATCCACCACATTGGTGGCGCATCCGATCTGCAGTTTCGGCACGCCCTCCACCTCGACCAGGCACATGCGGCAGACACCTGCAACCGGCAGCCCGGGATGGTAGCAGTAGTGCGGTACGAGCACTCCGGCCTGCTTGGCTGCCTCGAGGATCGTCGTCCCCTTGGGAACCGAGACCTCGACGCCGTCAATCGTACACGTTACGAGTTCCTGATCCACCATGCGACCTCACGCAAGCGCCGCGACCGGCCGCCGCGCGCCCTTGATGTACGCCTCGAACTCGAGCGGGAACTTCTTGATGGCACTCCCCACTGGGGCCGCGCAGGAGTCGGAGAGGACGCAGATCGTCTTTCCCGTCATCTGCTCGCCGAGGTCGAGGAGGAGATCGATGTCTTGCATCTCGCCCTGGCCCGCCAGGATCTTCTGGAGAATGCGCACCGTCCACGCCGTGCCTTCCCGGCACTGCGTGCACTGTGCGCACGACTCATGGGCGTAGAACTTCGCGATGCGCATCATCTGGTAGACCAGATCTGCGCTGTCGTCGAACACGATCATACCACCCGAGCCGAGCATCGACCCGGCCGCCACGACACCCTCATAATCGAGGACGCAGCCCTCCGCCTCCTCGCGATTCAGCAGCGGAACCGACGAACCGCCCGGGATGACTGCTTTGAGCGCCCGGCCTTGCCGCATCCCCCCGCACATCTCATAGATGAGGTCCTGCATCGGGAACCCCATCGTGATCTCGTAGTTGCCGGGCCTGGCGACGTGTCCGCAGACACTCATGAGCTTGGTGCCCGTGCTCTTGGGATTGGAGAGGCTTAGGCCTTTGTACCACTCGGCGCCATGCGTGATGATGTGCAGCACCGACGTGAGCGTTTCCACGTTGTTGATGGTCGTCGGCATGCCGAACACGCCCACCGCTGCGGGGAACGGCGGCCGGATCCGGGGGTTGCCCCGACGACCCTCGATGGAGTTCATCAGCGCCGTCTCTTCACCGCAGATATACGCACCCGCGCCCCGGTGAATGTAAACGTCGATCGGAACTCCCGTGCCCATGGCGTTCTTCCCCAGGACCCCGCGCTTGTACGCTTCGTCCAACGCCGCCTGCATGATCCGGATCGGCTCGGTGAACTCCCCGCGAATGTAGACGTAGACGGTTTCGGCCCGGATGGCGTGCGCGGTGATCGCGCAGCCTTCGATGAGCGCATGCGGCGTCCATCGCATGATCTCGCGGTCCTTGAACGTACCTGGCTCCGACTCGTCCGCGTTGCAGCACAGATAGTGCGGTTTGGACTTCTGCTTCGGCATGAAGTCCCACTTGACGCCGGCCGGGAAGCCCGCGCCCCCCCGCCCGCGCAGGCCCGAGGCCTTCACGGCATCGGTCACCACCTGGGGGTCCGTCCCAAGGGCCTGCTCGAGCGCCTGGTAGCCGCCGCGCTTGGTCCAGCCGTCGTAAGTGCGAGCCTCGGCGTCGCCGAAGTACCGGCTGAGGACGACGGTCTCCTTGTCATGCGGCGCGTGCGGGTACCCCATTACCGCCCCCCCCCGCTCACGGCGCCCCGCACACTCGATCGCTCTGCCATCATGGATACCTCGCGAGCAGCTCCCGTACCCCCTCCGGAGTCACGCCGTCGATGAAGTCGTCGTTGATGAGGACTGGTGTGGCGAACCCGCAGGCACCGAGGCACTCCACTTCGATCACCGTGAACCGGCCGTCCGGCGACGTCGCTCCCAGCTCCGCGCATCCGGTCGCCTGCAGAAACGCCTCCGCCACCTTCTCCGCCCCGCAGATGTTGCAGGGGGTCGTCGTGCAGACCTGGATGAAGTACTTCCCAACTGGATGCTGGTGATACATGGTGTAGAAGGTCACGACACCCTTGACGTACGCCGGCGTCAGATCGAGCACCTGCGCCACCTCGGCCATGGCGCCGTCCGAAATCCACCCATGCGCTTCCTGCACCATCCACAGCGCCGGCAGCAACGCTGCGCGCTTAGTGGGATACCGCTGGAGGATCGTGACCAGTCGCTCACGACGTTCGCCCGTGAAGACGGGCTCCTGTGCAGTCGTCTCGTGCATCGCTACACCTTGTTGACTCCTCGGAGCCGCCGCGATCAGCGGTCGATCTCTCCCATCACCAGGTCCACACTCGCATTGATCGCGATCAGATCGGCGAACAGATGTCCCTCGGCCATCTTCGGCAGCGCCGCGATGTTGAGGAACGAGGGGGGACGGATCCTCCACCGCACCGGCTTGGCCGTCCCGTCGGAGACGAAGTAGTAGCCAAGCTCGCCCTTCCCGTTTTCGATCGCGAAGTACACCTCTCCCACCGGGGCCGGCACCCCTTCCATCACCTGCTTGAAATGGAAGATCATGGATTCCATGTCATTCATCGCCGCGCTCTTCGGGGGAAGGATCACCTGCGGGTCGTCGACGTTCACCGGTCCGTCTGGCAGACGGTCGAGCGCCTGCTCGATGATCCGGGTCGATTGCCGCATCTCCTCCACCCGTACGAGATACCGGTCGTACACGTCCCCATGTTGTCCGATCGGGACGTCGAAGTCGTACGTCTCGTAATCGAGGTAGGGTCGATCACGCCGGACGTCGTACGCGACGCCGCTCGCGCGCAGCATGGGGCCGGAGAGTCCGTAATTGACCGCCTCTTCGGCTGTCATCACGCCGATGCCTTGCGTCCGGGAGATCCAGATTCCGTTACGGGTGAGCAGCCGGTCCACTTCGTCCAGCACCGGCGGGAAGTTGCGGCAAAAGTGCCGCAGGCTGTCCTCGAACCCGTCGGGGAGGTCAGCCATCATCCCACCGACCCGCGTCAGACTGGTAGTGAGACGGGCTCCCGTCCACGCCTCCTGCAGGTTGTACACCTTCTCCCGCTCCTGGAACGTCCAGAGGAACGGTGTGAAGGCACCGATGTCGATCGCCGTCGTCCCTAACCAGACGAGGTGCGAGATGATCCGGCTCAGCTCGCAGGCGATGACCCGCAGTACCTTGCACCGTTCGGTGACCTCGATCCCCATGAGCTGCTCGGCCGCCATGGTGAGGGCAACGTTGTTGGCCATCGGCGCCAGATAATCGGTCCGGTCCGTCAGAGGAACGATCTGATTGTAGTGCCGGTACTCGCCGAGCTTCTCGAAGCCGGAGTGAAGATACCCGATGTGCGGAACCACCCGCTGCACGACTTCACCGTCCAGCTGCACCACCAGGCGCAGGACACCGTGCGTGGCCGGATGCTGCGGGCCCACGTTGAGCAGCATGTTCTCGGCAGTGAAGTCGGGCTCTGCCTCCGGATCCACCACGCCGAGCGGCACTCGCACTGGATGGCCCTGAGCGTCTGTGCCGCTCGTCGCCAGATCGAGCGTGACCGTGCGCGTCTCAGCCATGTCGCTCTTCCTTCGGCTCGGGGATGCGCCCCCGGTCCCCACGCTCCAACCGCTCTCGCATCTCCTCCGGCAGGTCATACTGCGCCTGCGCGATCGACAGCTCATCGAGCGAGTAGTGTGCTTCGGGATTCGCAGCTAACGCCTGCCGTACCTGTTCGGACCGGGAGAATCGGCCCCGGAGCGGGAAGTCCTTGCGCAACGGGTATCCCTCGGCATACGTCTCCCACATCAGGAGCCGGCGCAGGTCCGGGTGGCCCGTGAAGGTGATGCCGAACATGTCGTACACCTCCCGCTCCAGCCAGTCGGCGGACCGCCAGACGGGGACCACGGACTCCACGGTGAGCGGTTGGTCCTTAGGTAGCTCCGCCTTGATTCTGAGCTCGGCCCGGCGCGCCATTGCGCGCAGCTGATAGACCACCTCGATCGGCCGCTCTGGATCGCGGTACTCCACGGCGGTCACGTCCACCAAGTAGTCGTAGTTCTCGTCGGGCGCTTCCTTGAGCCAGCGAAGTACCTCGGCGATGCTCTCCCGGTCGACGTAGACGATAGTCTGATCACAGGAAACGATTACGCGCCCCACTTTGTCGCCGAAGGCACGCCGCAGGGAATCGACGGTCGGGTTCACGGGCGTTACGCGGAACGGGTTTGGTGGATCGAGTTGCCGAATGGTTCCGACAATTCGTCGATGAGGCGGGCCGGGATGCGCAGGTCCCCCGGCGTCAGCGCACGCTCCTGCCGCAGCGCAGGATCCGCCATGGTCTCGCCCCGGACCTTCTTGTGCAGTAGCAGGATGCCGTACAGCAGCCCTTCGGGCCGCGGTGGGCAGCCAGGGACGTAGACGTCGACCGGCACGACCGTGTCGATCCCCTGCACCATCGCGTACGTGTCGAAGATGCCACCGGACGACGCGCAGGCGCCCATCGAGATCACCCATTTGGGCTGGGGCATCTGGTCGTAGATCCGCCGGATGACGGGCGCCAGCTTGAACGGCAGCCGACCCGCGCAGATGAGCACATCAGCCTGCCGCGGCGTATACCCCATCCGCTCCATGCCAAACCGGGACAGGTCGTACCGCGAAGCCGCGGTGGCCATGAACTCGATCGCGCAGCATGCGGTGCCGAATGGCATCGGCCAGAGGCTGTTGGACCGGGCCCAGTTGACCAGGAAGTCGAGCCGCGTGGTCACCCAGTTCGGTGAGATCTGCCCAACGATCGCGCGACCCTCAGCCGGCGCCGGCGTGCTCGATCTGGCGACGGTATCTAGTCCCATTCGAGCGCCCCGCGCTTCCAGACATAGATGAAGCCCACCAGCAGGATCACCACGAACACGAGCATCTCCACGAGACCGAACAGACCCAGCTCCCGAAACGATACACCCCACGGAATCATGAACACCGTCTCGATGTCGAACACGATGAAGAGCATCGCGATGAGGTAGAACTTCACGCTGAACCGCTCGCGGGTGCCCCCGAGCGGCGGCATGCCCGATTCGTAGGGAACCTTCTTGACCGCCGTGGCACGTTCCCGGAGCACGAAGTGGGACAATCCGATGATCGCCGCGCCGGTGACCACCACGAGGCTGACGAGGATGGCGAGCGGAATATATTCCTGAAGCACCGTGTGCGTGCTCCCTTGAAGCGTCTGCCGCACGCTTCCGTATAGAATTCACGTGTCGGGGCGGTGGGAAGTTACCCATGCCTCTCAAGCAGTGTCAAGCAAGGTAAGGTGGCGTCCCCACAACGGTTACGTATCTTAGGAGAGCCGCGAGTTCGGGATCTGCCGATGGCAGCACCGGGGCAGCTCCGACGGCGTTGGTGGTAACCCGCATTGGTGGAATGCACATGGCAATCAGGTCGGATCGGTGGATTCGTGAGATGGCAACGCTTCAGGGGATGATCGAGCCCTTCGCGGAGTCGCAGGTCCGGGACGGCGTGATCAGCTACGGCGTGTCGTCATACGGATACGACATGCGGGTCGCGCGAGACTTCCGCATCTTCACGAATGTCCTCTCCGCGGTCGTCGACCCGAAGCAGTTCGACTCGCGCTCCTTCGTAGAGTTCGAGGGGGATATCTGCATCGTGCCGCCCAACTCCTTCGCCCTCGCGCGCTCGGTGGAGTACTTCCGCATTCCGCGGGACGTGCTCACCATCTGCGTTGGTAAGAGCACCTACGCTCGCTGCGGCATTATCACGAATGTCACGCCCTTCGAGCCCGAGTGGGAGGGGCACGTGACATTGGAGATCTCCAATACCACGCCTCTCCCGGCCAAGATCTACGCCGAGGAGGGTATTGCACAGGTCCTATTCTTCAAGGCGGATGTCGACGATGTGTGTGAAGTGTCATACGCCGATCGAAGCGGCAAGTACCAGGCGCAGCGGGGAGTGACGCTGCCGAAGCTCTAGCGAGGTGCCGGTGGCCGTCGTCCGCTGCCCCGTCCACAAGATCCCCTACAACGACGAGAACCCTCGCGGTTGCCCGGCGTGTGCCCGCGAGGGGTCACGCGACGAAACAGCTGACGTGATCCGCGAGCTCGCACGCGCCTCGCGCACCTCGCGGGGCATCGAGCAGACGCCCTCACCGGCGGTCCCGGTCGTCGAGTTGCTGACGCCCCCCTCGGAACCTGCCCCTGAGCGTCCTGGATGGCTCGAGCAGCTACGCTCGCTCCCCCGCGAGCGCCGGTTCCTGACCTACGGCACCCTCGCCATCGTCGTGCTCGTCGTGACCTTGGTCCTCGTGAGCGGGCCACGCTATGTGGAGGCGCCGCTCCCCCCGACACCCAGCGGCGAGATCCGACCGCTTGTCGTACGGCCGGACGACCCGATCACGACGGTGTTTGCCGTGCTGGGGCCTCAGCAGCCCGAGGCGATCCCGGATCAGCCGCAACTCGCTCGGTACCGATACGGCACTGACCTCACGGTCGATACGCGCAACGACCTGGTGGATCGCATTACCTATCGGGTGCCGAACCGGAGCTGGAATGGGATCTCTGTGGGCGACCCTGAGCTGACCGTGCGGGGCGCGCTGGCGATGCTCGGCCCCGTCCGCGAGGAGACGCCCGTGCCGCCGCGGCCGCCGCAGTCGGTGTCGGGATACGAGGTCTATCCGTCACTGGAGCAGCGGCCGCGGCGCACCCTTCGCGTCGAGGTACGGCCCCCCAATGGCTCGTTCGACGTCGAGGTGGATCTTCGCCCACGCATCGTCGGCCTGCTGCTCGACGGATCGAATCGCTACGCGGTGATCGGGAGGGGCGACGTTTCGCTGGAATGGGTCTCCACCGAGGTACGAGTACAGCGGTACGAACCATGACCCGGATCCGCGGGTGAGCACGCACGAACACTTGGCAAGGGAGGAGGTACGGACCCCATGAACGAACAGCACCCGGACACGGAATCCAGAGGCCCCTGGTGGCTTGCCCTGCGGGTGATCGATGAGCCCGCGGCGGTCTTCCGGCAACTCGCCGCCCGGCCGCGGTTCGCCGTTCCCCTGCTGCTCATTGTACTCACCTCGGTCGTGGCGGGGTTGGGCATCCCCGACACCACCCTGCGGATGCGCGCGGCTGAGCAAGCCGACATGCTCCAGGAGCGAGCTCCGGATCGCTTCACGGAGGAACAGCGAGAAGAGATGCTCGCGGAGGCAGCGAGCCCCCGTAACCGCATCCTCATCACGGTCGGCTACGTCGTGTACGGCATCCTGTCGCTGCTCATCGTCGCCGCCGTGCTGCTCGTCGTGTTCAAGGGCTTCGGGCAGGAGCCGCTGGCCTACAAAGACGAGCTGGCGATCGTCACCCACGCCTACGTACCGCAGCTGCTCGGCACGGTCATCCTGGTCCTGCTGGCGCGCTTTGCCGGATACGAAGAGATGCAACTCTCCCTGGGGTTCCTGTTCGACGAAGGGTTTCTGCGGCACCTGGGCACGCAGTTCACCCCGTTCGGCGCATGGAACGTCGTACTGCTCGCCCTGGGCAACTCGATTCGCACGCGGGCGAAGAGCATCTGGGGCCCCCTCGCGATCGTGGTGGGGCTGTGGATCATGGTCAACCTGGGGTTTGCCGCGGTCTCGTCAGCGATGGGCGGGCTCCTGGGGTGAGGCCGGAGAGCGTACGGAGACGGAAATGCGTGAACGCCATCCCCTGCTGATCCTCACGACCCTGGCAGCGCTGGGTGGAGCCGGGTGCGGCGGAGACGCCGGCCGGAACGAGCCCACCCCGGCCGCGTCGGTCACCGTGGCCGACGTCGGGTTCCGAACACCGGAGTCGGTGCTGCACGATCCCATCGCCGACGTCTACCTCGTGTCGAACGTCAACGGACCACGGCTGGCGAAGGACGGCAACGGCTTCGTCTCCCGGGTTGCGCCGGACGGGTCTGTCATCGACCTGACATGGATCGACGGAGCCGATGCAGGCGTCACGCTTCACGCACCCAAAGGAATGGCCGTTCGCGGCGATTCACTGTTCGTCGCCGACATCGACGTCCTGCGCATCTTCGACCGCCGAGACGGATCGTCAGCCGGCGCGTGGCCCGTTCCTGACGCGACCTTCTTGAACGACGTGGCGGTGTCCCGTGAGGGGACGGTATACGCCACCGACAGCGGGCTCCGGTCCGGTCCTGGTCGTCGCGACCCCGTGGGGACGGGTGCGGTATATCGCTTCGAAGCGGACGGCACCGCCGTCCCGCTCGTCAGCGGTCACGGGCTCGGACGCCCCAACGGGATAGTCGTGCATGATGGCCGCGTCATCATCGTCACCCTCGGGTCGGGACAACTCATTCTCGTTGACGACGAGTCGGGCACCATCAGTGGATTGCCCGCGCCGCCTGCCGGTGCGCTGGACGGGATCGTGGTGACCCGTGACGGCATTTATCTCGTGTCGAGCTGGGAAGGTCAAGCCGTGTACGGGCTCACCGGCGGCGTGACCTATGAGACCGTCGTCGACAGCGTGGCGGCGCCGGCGGACATCGGGTACGACGCCGGGCGGCATCGAGTCCTTGTCCCGCTGTTCAACGACGACCGCCTGGAGATCCGGACACTGCAGTAGGCAGCAGGACTCGGGAGCCCCCCGGGCTACCGGTCTCAGCGCTGCCCTGAGGCGCACGGGCATCACCTCGTCCCGGCCCACGCGGCGGGTGACGGCAGAACGCGCGGCGGGACCCGCGGAGCGGCCGTGGTCCACCGGGGCGCGCCGCTCCCAACCCGCTGGCAGTCCATACCGCCTGTGACGCCGACGTGATAGTATGGGGACGTAACCGGAGTCACGTCCCTGCACGCCTATGCACCCGCGACCACCACCTAGACCCGCTGACACGCGGAGCCCTCACGCCTCAGTCACGCTGCGGGCGATCGAGAGCCACACCGACATCTCGATGTGCATCGAGCTGCAGCGGACGACCTGGGGCGACGATTTCCACGAGCTGGTGCCCCCGGCCATGCTACTTGTCACACAGAAGGTGGGCGGTGTCACGCTGGGTGCGTTCGACCACGAAGATCTGCTCGTCGGCTTCGTCTACGGCATCACCGGAATCCTCGACGGGGAGCCGATCCACTGGTCGCACATGCTCGCTGTGAGACGCGACTGGCGGGACCGAGGTATTGGTGCGCTCCTAAAGATGGCCCAGCGGGACCGTCTGATCGCCACCGGCGTGGCCCGGGCACGGTGGAGCTTCGACCCGCTCGTCGCGCGCAATGCCCACCTGAATCTGCACCGGCTCCGCGCACGCGTGCTCGAGTACGTTGAGGACATGTACGGAGAGAACCCGATGAGTCAGACCGACAGCGTGATCGGGAGCGATCGACTCGTGGTCGAGTGGTCGCTGCGTACCCAGCCGCCGGACCTGTCGGTCGCTGGACAGGAGGACGACGAGGAGGAGGAAGGACCGATGGTCACGCTCAAGGACGGCACGGAGCCGGCGCTGCCCGATGAACCCGCCGTCAGACTGGAGATCCCCCGCGACATTCAATCGCTGAAGAAGCACGATCCGACACGGGCGACGATCTGGCGCGAGCTAACGCGGACCGTGTTCCAGCACTATCTCGACCATGGCTATCGAGTGGTGGACTTCCGACGCGGACGGCCGGGCGCGCGAGGCCGGTACCTGCTGGTCGCAGGGGGGGAGGGACCGTGATCGCGCCCGACCGAATGGAGCTCTGCGAGATCCGGATGCCCCTCCGGGAGCCCTTCCGGATCTCGTCCGGGGTCACCGACACCCGCCGCGCTCTCCTCGTGCGGCTTCGCGACCGCGACGGTGCTGAAGGATGGGGCGAATGTGTGGCCGGAGAGCGCCCGCACTACTCGCCGGAGACGGTGGATACGGCCTGGCTGGCCATTACCCAGTGGATTGCCCCACTCGTTCTCGGTCGAGACTTCCCCGCGCCCGCCGACCTGTACGACCTGCTAGACCGGAGCATGCGCGGGCACCGCATGGCTCGTGCCGCAGTGGAGATGGCTGCATGGGACCTCGCCGCGCGTTGTGATGGCGTATCACTCTCCGAGCTTCTCGGCGGAACCCGCAGCACCGTTTCAACGGGGATCTCACTCGGCCTGCAGCGTGCACCGGACCGACTGGCGGAGCTTGCCAAGGAGGCGGTACACACCGGCTATCGCCGGATCAAGGTCAAGATCGCTCCACCGCGGGATCGCACGGAGCTTGAGGCGGTGCGCGGCGTGATCGGCGGTGACTTCCCGCTGAGCGCGGACGCCAACGCGGCGTATGGTCCGGAAGACACCGAGCACCTGATCCAGCTGGACGCCTTCGGCCTGACGATGTTGGAGCAGCCGTTCGAGTCCGACGATCTGCTGAGACACGCCGTGCTGCAGCGCCGCCTCACGACGCCAATTTGCCTCGACGAATCGATCTCCAGTCCGGCGCGCGCCGCAGACATGATCGCGCTGCACAGCGGCAGGATCATCAACATCAAGCCCGGTCGCGTAGGGGGCCACACCGCGGCGCGCGCGATTCACGACCTCGCGGCCGCGCACGACGTGCACGTGTGGTGCGGCGGGATGCTGGAGACCGGAATCGGGCGCGCCCACAACGTCGCCTTGGCATCACTCCCGGGCTTCGAGTTCCCGGGAGATCTCAGCCCGAGCGCACGATACTGGCAGCGCGACATCGTCGATCCGGCCTGGACCATGAATGATGGCGCGCTCACCGTCCCACGCGGCCGACCAGGAATCGGAGTGGATGTCGACCTCGATTACGTCGACCATTGCACCGTCCGGCGAGAGCAGGTGCATTCGACGGACCCGGACACGGGACGCGAAGCATGACGATCGACGATCGCCTGTTCCAGCAGCTCGTTGTGCTGCGGAGGGATCTCCACCGACGACCGGAGCTCGGATGGGACGTGGAGCGAACTGCGACTCGGATCGTCCACGAACTGCGGGAGCTCGGCGTGTCAGCCCGGCGCGCGGCGGGCACAGCCGTCCTGGCCGATCTCCCGGCCGAGGGTGGCGGCGCGGGTATCGCGCTGCGCGCCGACATAGACGCGCTCCCCATCCAGGAGGGTACCGGACAGCCGTTCGCATCTGAGGCGCCCGGTATCATGCACGCCTGTGGACACGACGGACATGCCAGCGCCCTAGTCGGAGCCGCAGCCCTGCTCACCAAGACACCCCTTCCCGCCCCGGTGCGACTGATCTTTCAGCCGGCCGAAGAGATTGCGGAAGGGGCGATCCGTTTGGTCGAGGAGGGATGTCTCGATGGCATGGCCGCCATCTACGCACTCCACCTCGACGTGAGCCTGCCGATCGGGGTCATTGCCGCCCCAGACGGTGCCGTGAACGCGTCGACCGACGAGTTCACCGTGGAGCTGCGCGGCTCGGGGGGACATGCAGCACGGCCCCACGAGGGCACGGATGCCGTCGTCGGCGCGGGCCTGCTCATCGCCGCTCTGCAAACGATCGTCTCGAGGCGGGCGCCCCCCTCGGATCCAGCCGTGGTCACCGTCGGGCGAGTGACCGCCGGCACGGCGGCGAACGTCCTCGCCGAGACTGCGCTGCTCGAGGGTACCGTGCGGGCCACGACTCCGCAGACCCGCGCATTGCTCCGGTCCGCCGTTGAGCAGATGGCACGCGCGATTGCGTCGGCGCACGGCCTCGATGTCGCGGTGACCCTGCGCGAAGGGACACCGCCGGTGGTGAACGAGCCGGGACCCACCGCGGTGGCACGACGTGCGGCAGCCGACGTGGTCGGAGCCGAAGGAGTGCGGACCGAGCCGCTGCGGAACATGGGCGGCGAGGATTTCAGCTTCTACCTGGAGCGTGTACCGGGGTGCTTCGTGCGCATCGGGGCGCGGATCGAGGACGGGCAGGAGCGACCGGCCCACTCCAGCCGGTTCGACTTCGACGAGCGGGCAGTCGGGATCGCAGCTACCTATCTTGCCACGGTCGCGCGCGTGGCCGGCAGCGCGCTGCGGGTGCGTCAGGCCTGAGCCTTACCCCACGTCGTCTCCCGGTGAGGCGGGCGTCGACAGTCCGCGGCGTGCCAGTCGGGCGCCGCGTCGGAGCCGCAACGCCCACGCGATGAGCGCTGCGGATCCGAAGACAACTGCACCCCCGAACATCCACAGCACGCCCGAGGACGCCCCTGCAACACGCGCCCCAAGCACCGCACCGAGCCACCCGCCCATGAACGAAGCTGCCCACACCACTGCGGGCGTGAGCAGCCAGGCAAGACCTCGGATCCCCCAGCCGGGGGCGCGTCCGCTCACCGCCGGGTGAGGACGGCCGCCAGTGCGACGTGGAGCACGAGCGCGAGCGCGAGACCGAGTGCCATCACGGCGGCGTGAAACGGCGCGAGGACGACGGTGAGCAACCCGAACAGCGCGAGCGCCAGCACGCCGGTCACCGCCGCTGGGGAGACAACGGTGTTCACCTGAGACCCACCTGCGCGGATCGCGACGATCCACGCTCCCAGCCACGCTAGGGCGGCCGCTCCCATCCACCAGACCGGGATGTACCAGAATCCGCTGCCGCCACCGATCGCATCCCATGTCCAGTGGTACAGGTCGAGTGGCCGCAGGAGGACCGTGTCGATCACCGTGAAGAACAGCGATCCCACCAGACCGAGGAGTGAGGCCCAGGCGATACCGTCGACGTTTCGTGGCTGGACCAGGTGCGCCGGCAGGAAGCTCGCGACGAGACCGCCGCCGAGCACGATGGCGGACTGGACAATCACTTCGCCGGTGCCGGTGAGCGCGCGTGAGAGCAGGGTGAAGACAACCACTCCCGCTGCCGTCAGCATTCCGAGGACCGCCCCTCCCCCGACGATCGTTCGAACGTTCGCCCGCTCCGCGACCGGCTCAACTGCTGAGGTCATGCCCGTACTCCGCTGAGGTCGGAGGTGATGCGCTAGAAACTAGTCGAACGCGATGCGGCGCACTACCGCCACGTGGGGCACTCACCACTCGAGCGCGAGGTGCCGCGCGGCGATGCGCAGTCCCAGCAGCGTGAGGTCCGGCTCGACTAGATCGATGGATCCGCACAAGGCGGCTACCGGCGCGGCCAACCCTCCCGTCGCAACCACGTATGGGGCCTCGGACCCAGGCCATTCCCGTTTGATCCGGCCGACGATTCCGTCCACGGTGTCCGCCGTGCCGAAAACGACGCCCGCCCGGATGCAATCCTCCGTGCGCCGTCCGATCACCCGCTCAGGTGCGACGAGCTCCGTCGCAGGCAGCTTCGCCGCACGCCGAATGAGATTCTCGGCTGCCGTCAGGACGCCTGGTGCGATCACTCCCCCAAGAAAGTGGCCGTCCCTGGTGATGCAGTCGAATGTCGTTGCCGTCCCAAAATCGACCACGATGGTATCTCGCCCATACAGCTGCGAGGCGGCCAGCGTGTTGACAACTCGATCCGCCCCTACGCTCCGCGGCTCGTCGACATCGAGTGTGATCGGCAGCGGGGAGTCTGGCATCACCCGCACCGGGTCGATGCCGATCGCCTTCGTGATGCCGGCTGCCAGAATCTCGGTGACTGCGGGGGCGACGGAGGCTTGGATGGCCGCCCGGACCTCGTGGGTGGAGTGCCCGGCGTGGGCGAGGAAGGAGGTCAGCAGCGTAGACCACTCGTCCGGAGTCCGGGTCACGAGGGTTGTCACCCGCCAATGTCCGTTGAGTCGCTCGTCTACGAACAGGCCGAGGGTCACCTCCGTGTTCCCCACGTCCACAGCGAGCAGCATCCCGTCAGCCTCGCCGCAGAAACGCCAGCGCCCTGCTCCTGAAGCCCCGTTGCCGGATCAGCAGACCCACGAGCGCCAGGGTCACGAGAGCGAGCGCCACAGTGTACGCGGGACTCGGCATGGCCGCGGCCTCCTCGGTGGCCCCAACCCCGAGGCTGAAGTACCCAGCGTAGAGCAGCCCCGTGAACAGGCTTGAGACCAGCAGCGAGCCGCCCAGCACATAGAGAACACCGGCGCTGAGCGCACCGAGCAATGCGGTCCACCAGGGGACGGCGAACAGGGGGACGTCCACACCGACCAGCGCCGTCCACGCGGCAAAGAGAAGCCCCGACGCGATGACCGTAGGAGTCTCCGCATAGGCCGGCGTGCCGATGAGCAACCTCCGAAAGGTCAGCTCGATGGTGATCAGCGACATCGCTGCATACGTGGGCAGGAGGAATCCGATCGCACGCATCGTCGAGCCGGCGCAGCCACGAGCCGCATCGTGTCCGAAGAGACAGAGCCCTCCGTCGACTGCTGCTCCCGATTCGAGCAGCCCGACGATAAAGGGTGCCAGACCCGCCGCCGTCGCCATGCCCAACCAGCCCGCAACCCCGCGCTGCCGAACGAGCGACCAAACAACGCCCCAGCAAACGACGCCGGTGACCGTGAGGAAGAACACGCCGCGATCGACCTGGCGGAGCACGTCTTCCGATCGGGGGTCCGCAATGACCATGAGCGCACTGAAGACGACCGCCACGAGGACGACCACGCCGACCGAGAACCGAGGTCGCCATGGTCCGTCGGGCCACAGGCCGAGAGGGACGTGCATCCCCCGAAGACTGGACGCGCTCACGATCCCGAGCACCACGACTGCCACGGAGACCCCGACGGCGCTGCGGGCGACTCCGGCGGAGAGAGCCCACCAAGAGGCGATGACTAACAGCCCCCCGATCAGTCCCCGTGCCCAGTAGGGTAGATCACGCTGCCACAACGCTGCCTCCAACCACCCGTTCGACTCGTCCGTCGTCCGTTTCGACCAGTAGGGACCCGTCGGCCCCCACACCCCGCGCGACCCCGCGCAGCGGTGCGCGCACCCGCCGATCCCGCAACCAGTCGCGCCTGTGGAACTCCGTCAACTCACGCTGGTCCAGCACCGCTCGCTCCGGCAGGTGGCCCAGCGCGGGCACCAGACGGTCGAGCACTCGGAGACGGGTCACGCCAGGGACCGCGTGATCCAGGGCAATGCCGGTCCGCTCCAGGCCCGGCGGTATCGGCCCGTGCACGTTCAAACCTACACCCACGGCAACCCATCCGGGACGAACGCCCGGCCAGCGCGCCTCGCAGAGGATGCCTCCCAACTTGCGGTCGGCAAGGACCAGGTCATTCGGCCACTTCAGACGGACGTCCGCCCCGAGCGCGTCAAGCGCCTGGGCGACTATGATGCCAATCCTGAGAGACAGTGGGCCGGCTGCCTCAGGATCCGCCGGCCGCCGCAGATACCCCAACCATATTCCGCGTCCAGGCGGACTGAGCCATGCCCGCCCCTGCCGCCCGCGACCCGCCACTTGCTCGTCGGCGAGGACGACGAGCCCCGCCTCCGCCCCAGCGGCGGCCATCTCGTGCACCACGTCGAGTGTGCTCGATACCCTGTCCAAGGTCACGCATGCCGGCAGATCCCACCGCACCGCCAACGCATCTCCCGCCTCGCCATCGAACGGCATCATCGCAGTGCCGCCCAGGCGAGTGTGGCGATCCCCGCCGTCCAACAGTAGGGGGCAAACAGATGAAACGCCCCTCGCTTCAGGAGTGCGACTAGGAATCGAATGGCCACCACGCCTGCGACCAGCGCCGTCACGAAGCTCACGGCGAGCGGACCCCAACCGCCGCTCGGGCTCGCGCTTCCCACCTCGGGAAGCTGCAGCACTGCGGCACCGGCGATGGCCGGGACGGCCAGCAGGAACGAGAACTCGGCTGCCCGTTCCGGCATCACCCCCAGCCACAGGGCCACCGAGACTGTAGTCCCCGATCGCGAGATGCCTGGCAAAATGGCGAAGGCCTGCGCGATCCCGATTGCGAGCGCGCCCCGGACCGTGGGGATATCGCGGTTCGCTCGCGCGGCGATGAGTCGCGTACTCCAGAGGATCAACCCGGTCACGAAGAAGTTGACCCCGACAAGCGCCAGCGCATCGAACGCACGCTCGAACGTCTCCTTCAGTAGGAGGCCAGCCAACGCGGCTGGAATCGTCCCAAGGACGAGGAGACCTAGGAGCACCCAGGCGTCCCGTCGACCCGCCACGCACCCGCGTATGAGGAAGCCGATCCGCCCGGCGTACACAATAACGACGGCGAGCAACGTGGCCACGTGCAGCACGACTTCGACGAAGACACCGGGAATCGCGAGGCCGACCGCCGCTTGAGCGACGACGAGGTGTCCGGAGCTCGACACAGGCAGGAACTCGGTGAGGCCCTGCACGATGCCCAGCAGAATCCCCTCGCCGTAACTCACCAGTCCAACACACGCGCGTAGAGATCCTCGTACATGGGAACGATCTCGGCTTCGTCGTACCGGCGGGCGGCGTCGACCGCCGCTTCCCGGGCACGTTCCCACCGCGTCGGCTCGAGGTACTCGAGCGCATTGGCGGCCATCGCGTCGACGTCACCCACCGGAACGAGCGCACCCGCCTCTCCGTCGGGCACGACCTCGGGCAAGCCACCGACATTGCTGGCAATGACAGGAACCCCGCACGCCATGGCCTCCAGAGCCGCGAGACCGAACGACTCCGATTGGGACGGCAGCAGAAACAGGTCGGCTGCCCGCAGCAGATCGGCCACGGCGTTCACCTTGCCGAGAAAGCGCACGTGCTCGGTCAATCCGAGACGTGCGACCTCCGCCTCCGTATCCGGCCGCTCCGGACCATCGCCGACGAGCACGAGCACGGCGGGGACCTCCTCGCGGACCCTCGCGAAAGTCCGCACGACTTCGGGGACCCGCTTGACCTTGCGGAAATTCGAGACGTGCATCAGCACCTTCGTGCCGAACGGTGCAAGGGACGAGCGACACCGAGCATCCTCGGACGGGTAGTACTCCGTGGGATTGATGAAATTCGGGATGACCTCGATTGGGCAATCCTGGCAGAGAAAAGCCTTATACGTCTCGTCCCGCAGATAGCGCGACACCGCGGTCACTGCGTTCGACTGCTCGATCGAGAACTTGGTGACCGTGTAGAACGAGCGTTCCTGCCCAACGAGGGTGATGTCGGTTCCGTGGAGCGTCGTCACCACCCGCAAATCATGTTGCCCACGCAGCATCTCTCTCGCGAGGAATGCGGCGGTCGCGTGCGGCACGGCGTAGTGGACGTGCAGGATGTCGAGCCGCTCGCGCAAAGCAACCTCCTCCTGCTTGACCGCCAGGGCGAGCGAGTACGGAAAGTACTCGAGGAGCGGGTAGGTGCCGCTGAGGTCGACCTCGTGAAAGTAGACATGCTCGGCAAACCCGCGCAGCCGGAACGGCGAGGCATAGGAAATGAGATGAATCTCGTGTCCGCGCCGTGCCAACTCCAGCCCGAGCTCGGTGGCGACCGCCCCCGAGCCGCCATAGGTGGGGTAGCAGGTAATGCCGATCCGCATCAGGTAGCTCGATCTTCCCAGAGTTCCGCAATCCGGCCGGCCAGCAGGGCCGGCGCATCGGTGGCGTCCAAGGTAACTACGGGGTGCCCCAGCAGCTGGTGTCGAAACCAGGTTTCCTGCCGCTTGGCGTAGCGGCGCGTGGCGACCATGATGTCAGTTGCGAGCTCATCCCGGGACACGCCCCCCGCGAGGAACCGCACTGTCTCCCGATACCCAACAGCATCCAGTCCCGGAGCATCGGCTGGGACGCCCTCCTGCAGTAGGACGGCGACCTCGTCGATCAGCCCGTCGCGGAGCATGCGACGCACGCGACGCTCGATGCGGCGGTGCAGGACCGCTCGGGGGACCGAGAGCCGAACGTACCACGGACGCATGATGCCCGTCGCCTGTGCCCGTCGCTGCCACCATGACAGGGGCCGCCCCGTCAGGAGCGCCACCTCGACGACGCGAGCCGCCCGCTGCCGTCCTCCACCGCGATACTCCGGATCGAGCCTCATGGCCCAGTTCCCCAGGTGCTCGGCGTTCTTACACCACGCCCGCATCCGCTCCCGACGTGCGGGCTCGAGGGGTGGCTCCCGGAACAGCCCGTCGGCCAGGGCGCGCAGGTAGAAGCCGGTTCCGCCCACGAGAACCGGCTGGCTATTCGGAGGGATCTGTCCAAGCCAGCCCACGGCATCGCGAGCAAACCGACCGGCGCTGTAGCGGACCCCTGGATCGACCACGTCCACACCGAAGTGCTGAACGAGGGCCCGCTCGTGTGGTGTCGGCTTCGCTGTGCCGATGTCCAGTCGGCGGTAGACCTGCCGGGAGTCCGCAGATATCACCACGAGCGGCCAATGCTCCCGCAATGCCAGGGCGACGGCGGTCTTCCCCACAGCCGTCGGCCCCACCACGACCGGCATCAGCGGTTTAGACGCGGCCAAAGCGACGCTCCAGTTCGTGACGGGGGAGTTGGACGATCGTCGGGCGGCCGTGAACGTCGTGGGGTGGGAGTGCGCAGGCAAACAGCTGCCCGAGGAGACTGCGCATCTCGACCGGCTCTAGCACTTGCCCCGCCTTGATCGCCGCACGGCAGCCGTAGGTCGCGGCGAACCGCTGCATGCGGCTGGCGACGGCCCCAAAACGGTTGCGCGCCAGATCGGTCACCATTTCGTCCAGACACCGCCCGGCATCAAACCGTGGGTGCGGGTTCGGCACGGCATGCACTACCACCGAGTGCCCACCGAAGTGCTCCACCTCGAAACCGATGGCTGCGAGCCATTCCCGGTGCTGTTCGACGGCCTCCAGTTCTATCCGGTCCAGTTCGATCGTCAGGGGCAGCAGGAGCCGCTGACTCGCGGCTTCGCCGGACTCGAGCTGCTGCATTGTTCGCTCGTAGATGATCCGCTCATGCGCCGAGTGCTGATCGACGATAGTGAGACCGTCAGGTGCCTCGAACACGAGGTACGTGGCAAAGACCTGCAGAATCTGGCGCCGCTCGCCCGCCACCGGAGGCCGATCCGCGGGGGCAACCGAGAACAGATCGGCCGCCGCCCCCGGCGGGGAGGCCGGTATGGTCTGGTCGCCCCCGCCCTCTCTCCGCCAGGATGACTGCGCCCACTTGGACTCCGGATGATCTACGGAGGCCGCCGCATCCATGGAACCGAGGGTGCTGCGGACAGCCTCTTCCACAGCCCGTTCCACAAGAAACTTGTCGCGGAACCGGACTTCGTGCTTCGCCGGATGCACGTTGACGTCCACTCGGTCTCCGGGCACCGCCAAGGCCAGCAGCAGGCTGGGACGGGTTCCTGGCGCAAGCGTCGCACGGTACCCCGCTTCCGCCGCGCGGACGAGGAACGGATCCCGAAACGGCCGGCCATTCACGAACAGATACGCTTTGCGTCCAGCCGGGCGGGCCACGGCTGGGCGCTGCGCGAAGCCACGCACGCTCAAGTATCCGTCATGGTGCTCGACCGGCAGGAGCTGTCCGGCGAGCTTCTGACCGAAGAGGGCGGCCACCCGTTGGGCTGCCTCTGTCGTGCGCGGGGCGTCGAGGAGTTTGCGGCCGTCGCTCATCAGCGTGAACGACACGTCGAGCCGGGTCAACGCGAGAAGTGTGAGCGCCTCGACAGCAGCGCGGGTCTCGCTGCGAGCCGAGCGGAGAAACTTCCGTCGCGCAGGCACGTTGGAGAACAGTTTCCGCACCGTGACCGTGGTTCCGTGCGTCCGTGCCACCTCGGCGGTCTCCTCACACCGTCCTCCACGAATGGTCAGCCGGGTCCCGATCGCCGATCCACCATCGGCCTCCCGGGCTGCGCTTTCCAACTCGAACCGCGAGACCGACGCTATCGACGCCAGGGCCTCTCCGCGAAACCCAAACGTCGGCACGCCGATCAGGTCAGTCACTGCAGAGATCTTGCTGGTCGTGTGGCGCTCGACGGCAAGGCGCACGTCCTCGGGATCCATCCCGACCCCATCGTCGCTGACGCGGATCAGATCGCGGCCACCGTCCTCCAGCTCGACCGTCACTGTGGCGGCACCCGCATCTAGGGCATTCTCCACCAGCTCCTTCACCACGGACGCCGGCCGCTCGACGACTTCACCCGCGGCGATCTGATCGGAGACCGTTGGTGGCAGGACGGCGATTCGCCCCATCTAGAAGTCCACCAGTTCGGTGGCGTGCATCCATCCATGCCGGTGGCCAAGCGCAACCAGCCGCCAGTCGCCGTGGACACGTTCGATACGAACGGCCGCACCACGTTCCATGGGAACGGTTTCGGGCGCTGGACCGTAGGGAGCCTCGCGCAACGGCGTGTCGGTCTCGATCACAAACCCGATGGGGCTGTCATACCGGGACTTGACGAATCCCGCGAACAGCGTGCAGACAAGCGCCAGTACCAGGAAACCGATCGCCGCCCGGCGGCGGTGAGCGATGAGCGCCGCCCAGCCGACCACCCAGCATCCGGCGGCGAGGGCGAGGGCTTCCATCGGCGTGAGCGGCGCCACCCAGAGGACCTCCCGCGAGGCATGACCCAGGGTTCGCAGCGCGCGTCGCCCACGTCGGATCGCCCGGTTGCGCGGGGCCAGACGGGCAGCTTGTAGCCACGCGGCACTGGCCCGCGCATCTTCACCCATCTGTTCCAGGGCCAGTCCGAGATTATGCCAGTGCGCTGCCACGTTGGGTTCGCGTCGAGTGCGGGCGAGCAGGCTGTCCGCAGCGGCGCGCACCGCCCCTGCCTGCCACAGTTGCTCGACAGACTGCCCCTGTAGCGGCCATGGCAGGAGGACCAGCACCAGCAAGGCCGCGCTGGTCAACGCCCGCACCTCGCGTGGTCCCGCTCCCCTCAGGGCACTCAGCACGGCGTGCACTTCCTGGGCAAGCTCGGTGGCATCAGTCCCGCCGTCGGGACCGTAGAGTGCGGAGAGGAGCCGCTCCCGAACCCGCGCGGCGTGAGCGGCGAGCGAGGCCTCGACCCCGGCGGCAACCAGTGCGGTCGCCAGACGATCACCCCCTTGCACGTCCGCGCCCGGTACGAGCCGCCGCAATGCCTCGCGCACCTCCGCCTCTAGCGTCGAGAGTGCGTCACCGTCGGTGCGTTCCAGTCGGGTGGAGCGGCGTCGCGCCGACCACGAGCGTCGCATCAGCAGAAACCCCAACGCCAGGGCGGGTGGTCCTCCAAACACCAGGAGCCAGAACCATTCGGGAGCGGTTCTGAGCATCCGTTCGATGCTGGGCAGGGAGGAGACGGCCAACAAGGACGGCGCAGCACGCACCGGCTCCGCAGGATGCGAGCGCTCCGGCGTGACAAAGTCCACCGATGTTGCCGCGATCGTCACCTGCCGGCCCCTGGCCAGGTCGAAGTAGCGATACCGCGGCGGCGGGAGGCGGTGGAGACCAGAGGAATCCGCAACCACCAGATACTCGAAGAGCTTGGTGCCTCCGAGCAGGCCGGCCTCGGTCGTGACCTGGACCGCAGCCCGCTGCTGGTAGGCCTGTAGGCCCTCGGGCCAACGTAGCTCTGGCTCCGGCCACAGTGCGACATTACCCACCCCGGAGAGCCTGACCGATAGCACGACGGCGTCACCGACTCGCAGCTCCGTCTCGGGCACCTCGACCGCCAGCTCCATCTCCCGTGCCGGCACCACGTGCCCGATGGTGCTCTCCGGCGGGCTCACAACCGCGATAAGGAATGCTCCACTCTGTTGCTCATGACGAATCTCCCGGCTTAGGAAAGATCCCGAGATCGGGAGGCTATAGGACACGGTCGCCGGTCCCACCTCGAGGTCTCCGGAGGTGAGCGGGAAGACGATCTCGTGGTGCACGAAGAGGTCATAGGTGCGTCCCCCTACCTCCCGGGTCGCCACCACCCCCGCCGGTGTCGGTTGGGCGTATCCCCAGGCTCCCCGAACATCCGGTGGCAACAACGTCGGGGGCGCACGCAGCCGGTTCCGGACGTCGCGAGGGAACCACGCCGCCACAACGAGGTCGATCTGCTCGCCGAAGACGACCTCCTCGGCGGAGGAGAGCACGGAGACCTCGATCTCGTCCGCCGCTCCACCCCCCTCGGGTGACGCGCGCCGTACCATCGTCCGCACGCGGGGCGACAGCGACGCCGTGGTGGGAGCCGCTCCCGTCACTGCAATGACGACCGTCGCACTCTGGGCCACCGATTCTCCCTGCCGAACTACGAACGGACCAAAGACCGCCGTGCCCGGCCGTTCGGCTCTGAGCAGAAGGTCCCGCTGCGTCGTGCGCGTACCGTCCTCCACCGACACCTCCGATCGATCGCGCCGGTCGAGCACCGCGAAGCCGGGGAAATCCGGCTCCTCGATAGTCACCGGGAGCGCGCCCGCCGCCCGTACCGTCACCGTGACGGTAACGATCTCGTTCACGCCAACCCGGCTGCGGTCCGTCCGCACTTCGACCTGCGGTACCTGAACGAGAGCAACGACCGCCAGCAGGACCCCTACCATTCCTTCCAACCCCGGGTCTCTCTGCCCCGATGTCGGCGAGCATTCCTATCGAGCAGGGTGCGGCGTTCTTCCTCCGCCATCGAATTCAGGATCTGCTCAGCCTGCTCCGGCGACAGCTCCGACGAGCGTTCCTCGGGTGGCGGGGATTCACCACCCTGACTAGTGCTCCCACCTCCGCGCTGTGGCGGGTGACGACGGATAGCCAATTCGTAGTTCCACTTGGTGTCGGCATCCCCAGGCTGGAGCAGTAAGGCTTCCCGGAAGCGTCGCAGCGCGGCGTCGAGGTGCGGAGCGGCATTCGCTGAGTCAGTCGCCGCCTGCTGGAGGCGCAGGAGTCCGAGATTGTAGAGCGACCGGAACCGCAGATCCGGATCGAGCGAGCCCGCCGTGCGGCCGAGGGCTCTCCGAGCCGTGGCCGTATCACCAATGGCCATGGCGGCCGTCCCGAGGTTGTACCACGCGGTCTCACCGCCCACTCCCTCCCTGACCTGCTCAAGATATCGCTCGGCCGCCGCGCGAAAGTCCCCGGCGCGCCACGCCACATCCGCATGATTCACCGGCCCCTGCGCCTGCGCCCTGCTCGCGAGGCCCGCGCCAAGCACGAGCAGGGCGAGCGCCATGGTCCGCCGCGTCATCGCGTGGAGCAGCAGCAAGCCCATGGCCGCAAGCGCCGCGACCCAGGCCCGCGAGATGTCCTGTTCCGCAGTCGAGCTCGCCTGCGGGACGCGCGTGTACCCGGCAATCAGGTCCCGAACGGCCCCGGCCTGATCACCCAGTTCCGCGGGTACCACCACGCCGTGGGCTTCGTCGGCCATCCGGTTCACGAGATCGTCCCGCCTCATCGTCCGCACGATCTCCCCAGCCGGGTCGCGCTGCACTCCGACGGCGTTTCCTTCAGGATCCGTCACCGGGATCGACGCCGGGTCCGTCGTCCCCTCCGTCACGATAACCAGCCGAACCCCGTCCCTCCGCAGCCGGCCCGCGGCCTCGACCATGGCGGGAATCGAGTCGTGCCCTTCGCCGTCGGTGAACAGCACGAGCACCCGATCAGCAATCGGATCTCCCGCGAACAGGAGCTCGTGCCCCTGGTGCAGCACGCGGCTCAGGTCCGTACCGCTCGCGCTCATCAAATCAGGGTCCAGCGCATCGACCATGAGCAGCAGCGCGCTGGCGTCGACGGTGAGCGGAGCGAGAATGAAGCTCTGGCGTGCGTAAGCGATCAGGCCGATACGGTCACCCCGTAGCTGATACACGAGGCGCCGCGCCTGCTCCTTGGCGCGCTCGAGCCGCGACGGGGCGACGTCCCTCGCGAGCATCGAGCGAGAAATGTCCACGGCCAGCACGACGTTGAGCCCCTTGGTCTCCGCGGTAACGACTCTGCTGCCCCATCGCGGGCCGGCGAGGGCCACGCAGGCCGCGGTTACCGCCAGGCCGGGCAGCACCCAGCCCCACCGCCCGACGCGGCCGGACTCGACGGCGAGCGCACGAGACCATCGCCTGGCACGTCTGACGCGGGCCGCCCGCGCCCCCAGGGCCAGCAGCGCGGTCAGCAGCCCTGCAGCGGGCGCGAGCCAGAGCAGAATCGGGAGATCGAACTGCATCACGGCACCCGCACCACGAGCGTCGAGGCGAGGAGCAGTTCCAGCCCGACCGCCGCGAGTCCGACGAAGACGGGGACGCGGTAGGCTTCCTCGAAATCGGCGCTGCGCGAGATGACTACTGGAGTCTTTTCGAGCCGGTCGATCTGTCCGAAGATACGGCTCAGTGCATCGGGGTCGGTCGCCCGGAAGTACCTTCCGCCCGTCACGTCGGCGATGTCGCGCAACAGCGGCTCGTCGAGCCGAACCGGCAGGGTCTGATAGCGGACCTGTCCCTGCACACCTCGTCCCAGCGGAATCCGCGCTTCACCTTCTGTCCCGACACCAATGGTATAGATCCGGATGCCGAACGTCGCGGCCGCTTCCGCCGCCGTGCGGGGATCGAGCACGCCTCGTGTATTCTCGCCGTCGGTAAGCAGGACCACGACTTTCGACGCGCCCGGCGCACGCCGGAGGCGGTTGGCCGCCGTCGCGATCGCCGTGCCAATAGCGGTCCCATCCTCCAGCTCTCCCACCCGGATCGTGCGGACCGCCTCCCGGAGCACCTCATAGTCAACGGTGATGGGCACGCGCGTCAGCGCTTCGCCGGCGAATGCCACAAGCCCAATCCGATCGAACCGCCGCCCGTCGATGAATGCCACCGACTGCTCCTTCGCCACGTCGAGGCGATTCGACGGCACGAAGTCCTCCGCGAGCATGCTGCTCGAAACATCCACGGCGAGCACGATGGCAATGCCCTCGCTCCGGATCTCGGTGGACGAGGGTCCCGCTGCCGGCCCGGCGGCCGCCACGATCCATGCGCCTAGTGCCACCGACCGCAGTCCGGCGGGGGTCTCGGCGAGCCATCGACGAGGTGACCGTACCCGTGCGGGACGCACGTCGGAAAACGCCACGGTTGGACGGCGACGCCGCGACCGCATCCACCACCATAGCGGAACGGCGAGCAAGAGGAGCAGGACCAGTGGTCGGGCGAATATCACTCGGGTTCCGCCCTCGAGGCACGCAGCACCCGCACGGCCCGCTCCGCGTCGTCCACTACCTCGTGAATGTCCGCTGGCGCAGCTGGAGAGAATCGCGCACGCTCGAGCGCCCGCAGCACGGTAACGATTCCCCCGGCCACTGGATCGCCGCCCTGTTCGAGCATCGCGTCGGCGCGCTCCTCGGCACCGAGATGCTCCGCCGCCTCCGGCACCGCTTCAGCGATGGCGGCGCGGAGCTGCAGTGCCACGAGCGTCGCGACCGCACGCGATTCTCCTGCCGCGATCCAGGATTCGAGCGGCGGATGTACGACCTCGGCAACCACCACCGGCGGGGCCGGACGCACCCGGCGGCGGCGACGGCGCACGGCAGCAGCGGTCGTCAGCAGCGCGGCGGCCAACGGCAGTGCCACCGCCGGAAGCAGCCGTTGACGGGACTGCGGCACCGGACCGAGCGAGGGCTTGGGTGCCGGCGGCAATCCCGAATCCGGAAGCACGGAGAGCACCTCGATGGTGACTGCGCCTGGTGGCACCATCTCCATGCGGCCCCCCGGGTATACGAGATCGACCCCCGGCAGCAGTACCTCCTGCGGGCCGACGCGGAAGAGAGCCACCTCGTACGTGACCTGGACCGTTCCCTCGGCGTAGGACCAGCGCGGAGCGGTGAGTGGCTGGAGCACGTCTGAGGCCTCGAGTGGCTCCACTCTGACGCTCACGCCAGGCTCCGCTGGGATGCTGCGCGCAATCCACAACGTGTCCCCGACGGTCACGAGCTCCGGCGTCACCATCCAGCCCGCGACCTGTGCGGCCAGCCCCAACAGCAGCGCGGTCATCGGCGCAGGCGCCGAGCGCGCTCCGCAAAGGTCCGATGCAGAGGTTCGGCGTAGGGTTCGTCGGTTCGCAGCGCCACGTGATCGACCTGCACCCGCTTGAACGCGCGCGCGCGTGCGAGCCTCGCTTCCTCCGCCGCCATGGCGAGAGACAGCCTGGTATCGGCGCGGTCGCTGTCGACGAGCACGACCTCACCGGTCTCCGCGTCGCGCAACTCCAGCCAGCCGGCGGCCGGAAGCACGCTCTCCCGAGGATCGTCGACGGTGATCGCCACGACCTCGTGCTTGCGGGCTAGCCGGGCAAGTGGCTCTTCCCAGCCCTGCGCGCGGAAGTCGGACAGCACCACGACAATCGACCGGTGATGCAGCAACTGGCCTGCATACGCCAGGGCACCGGCGACATTCGTGCCCCGGTCCTCGGGCGCGAAGGCGAGCAGATCGCGGATGATGCGAAGCGCGTGCGGCCGTCCCTTGCGCGGCCGGACGACGTGATCGATGCCACCTGAGAAGATGAGGGCGCCAACCCGGTCGCTCTGGCGCGCTGCCGCAAGCGCGAGTACGGCCGCCACTTCCGCACTCCGTTCCGCCTTGGTGTGGGGATCGCCGAACTCCTCAGACCCAGAGCGATCGACGACGATCAGGACCGTGAGTTCTCGCTCCTCGACGAAGGTCTTGACAAAGGGCGACCCCATCCGCGCCGACACGTTCCAATCGATGGCGCGATAGTCGTCACCTGCCTCGTACGCGCGCACCTCAGCGAACTCCATGCCCTGTCCGCGGAAGACCGAGCGATACTCGCCGGAAAACAGCGTGTTCACCAGCCGGCGTGCGCGTAGCTCGATCCGCTTGACTTGACGCAGCACGTCGGCCCCGACCAAAGGGGACCGCGAGCTCACGGAACGTCCACCGCCCCCAGCACCTTTGCGATGACGCCGTCCGCGTCGACGTCTTCTGCTTCGGCTTCGAAGGTCAGCAGCACTCGGTGGCGCAGCACATCCGGCGCCATGGCCTTCACGTCCTCGGGCACTACGTACTGCCGCCCGCGGAGGAACGCGTGGGCCCGCGCTGCCTGCGCGAGGTAGATCGACGCCCGCGGACTCGCGCCGTACGCGATGAGCGGCCGGATCTCGCGCAGACCCACCGCGTGCGGATCTCGTGTCGCCCGGACCACGTCCACGATGTAATCCACGATCTTCTGGTCCATGTACAGTTCCGCAATCGCCCGGCGGGTCGAGAGAATCTCCTGGGGAGCCGCGACCGGATCCACCGGAATCGGTTCGCCACCCGCCATGCGCCAGAGGATCTCCTTCTCCTCGTCGCGGGACGGGTATCCGACGTGCACCTTCAGCATGAAGCGGTCAAGTTGTGCTTCCGGGAGTGGGTATGTCCCTTCGTGCTCGATCGGGTTCTGGGTCGCGAGGACGAGGAACGGTTCCTCCAGCGCGTGCGTGTCGCTCCCGATGGTGACCTGCCGCTCCTGCATGGCCTCGAGCAGCGCGGCCTGAACCTTGGCCGGCGCTCGGTTGATCTCGTCGGCAAGGATCATGTTCGCGAAGAGCGGCCCGCGCTTGGGGTGGAACTCGCCGGTGCGCTGGTCGAAGACCATCGTGCCAATGATGTCGGCGGGGAGCAGATCGGGAGTGAACTGGATCCGCTGAAACGAGGTCTTGATGACTTCTGCCAGCGTACGCACGGCCAGCGTCTTAGCCAGACCCGGCACACCCTCGAGCAGGACGTGTCCACCGGTCAACAGCCCCACGAGCAGCCGTTCGACCATCGCCTCCTGACCGACGACACGCTTGCCGACTTCCGCTACGATGTCGGTCGTCAGGGTCACATCCGCTGTGCGCATGGGCCTCGTTGTCATCTGCACCACCTCAACGCTTGATCCGGTCTCCTCCGTCCTCGTTCACGAAGATCCAGTTGGCGAACTGTGGCGGGGTGATCGCGTCGGCCGGTTCAATGCCCGACCAATCGATGCCGCTGTCAGATCCCCGCTCCCGGGTCGCCGCTTGGCGCAGCATGCGGCTGGCCCGGTCGATCCACACCTGACAGTTGTCCGGCCGCAGGTCGACCCAACCTCGGGCCACGGCATGCTCGACCTCCCCGTCTTCCGGTGGCACGATGACCGTGGCGCCGCGATACACGCGCTCGCCCGACACGACGATCGGCAGGCCCACCGAGACGATCGTCGAACGCAGGTGCTGGTCTTTCGCAATCAGCCGTGCGGCGTCGTCCGACAGGGTCGCTGGGTCGCTCTCCGCCAGCCTCTGGACAGACGACCGGACGCGAGCGAGCAAGAATGACTCGAACAGCAACTTCGACAGGCGTGGCGGTCCCAGGCACTCGAACGCCACGGACCGAACGCCGTGTTCCTGCTCCAATTCCTCGAGGCGGTCGACGGCGGCGGCTCGCAGCAACCCGGCCTGGTACGTGGGACCGGCCGTCGACGCGTCCAGCGCAGTCATGATGTCCCGTCCCGTCGGATGGCCCTGCAGCTCCGACACGACGTACGCCGCTACTTCCTCCGGCGTAATGAACTCCATCTGGCGCAGCGCCGTCAGGGTCTCGAACTCATCCCTGGACAACTGGCCGTTCTCACCAAGATCCGCGTAGACCGACTCCAGGACCGGCCCGGGCTCTGTCCATCCCCGCGCTTCGCTGGTGAATGCCCTTGCCATATCGAGCGGCTCGGGACAATCAACGGTTCTAATCGGTTCCCCCCGGCGGCGAATCGGCCCGAACGTCAGCTCACTCCAGGCGATGGCCGCCGTGGGCTTGATCTCCATGGTGGCAGGTGCACCAGGCGTGCGCGCCACCAAGAAGAGAAGCAGCGAATGGGCACCGGCGACGGCGGATTTGGCTAGCAACGTTCGGGACGGCCGCTCCTCAGAGTGGGTGTAGGGGATGTTCAACCCCATCCCTCCGGTCCCGCTGGTGCCGATCTTGACGTACGCCTCGGTGGAGCCGCGGCGCACGCATTCCAGCATGATCTGCACGTGCCGTATGAGCTGCGGCATGGGGATCGACAGGATATGCTGCTCGACCTGATCGCGGGACACCTCTCCTGCACGAGCCGCCTCCAGCAGATCTCTCGCACTCTGAAACACGTCCCGATAGGCGAATGCCGTGGCCGTATTGATGCAGTCGACCACGGCACCTGGCCGGTGCCGGTCGAACAGCTGGTAGAGGAAGCTCCGCTCCAGAACGTCAGTGCTGAGGTCGCCAAGGAGATCGCCGAGAATGCGGTCGCGAGAAGCGGAGTCCGCCATCATTCGGCTGCGCGTCATCTTCGCGATGTCAGCGGGGAGGAAGATATCGCCCCACTCCGCCGCCACCTCCGTCGAGCCGGCCCGGCTCGACAGCCACTCCGCCCCCGCCATTACTTCGCCCTCGTACAGGGCGACGAGAACGATCTTCCGGGGTTGCAGGTCCAACAGGCGCCGAGCCACCGCCCGTCCCACCAGTCCGCTGCCACCCAGGATCAGCACCGTTTTCCCTTGCAGTTCCATGACTCCCGCTTCCGCTCGTCAGGCCGTGCGCAACGTGCGCAGCGCCTGGATCTCGTTGTTCGTCAGGTATCGCCACTCCCCTGGCGCGAGTCGGCCCAGGTGTACCGGACCATACCGCAACCGCACCAGCCGTTCCACTCGGAGCTGCATCCGCTCGCACATCCGCCGCACGATTCGGTACCGTCCCTCGGCCAACACGAGGGTCATCTCCACGGACGGCCCCCGCTCGTGCGTTTCGAACCGGACGATCTCGACCGGACGTCCCTCGATAGAGATCGGTCGCTGCAACTCCCTGCGAATGTCGTGCAGTGATCGGCCGTGCACCAGTACCCGATAGGTCCGTTCCACCATGTACCGGGGATGTGTGAGTCGGTGGGCGGCCGTCCCATCCGTCGTCAGCAGCAGCAGGCCGGACGTCATGAGGTCGAGGCGCCCGACGTAGGTGAGCCCGCGGACGTCGGGTACGAGAGAAAACACGGTGGGTCTCCCCCCAGGGTCCCTCCGCGTTACCACATAGCCGACCGGCTTGTGAAGCGCGATCCACGCCGTCGCAGCGGGCCGGATCCGCCTGCCGCGGACGGTGATCACGTCCGAGTCGGGATCCACGGTCTGCCCGATGGACGCCACCGTGCCGTTGACCCGGACGAGTCCGGCCCGTATGAGCTCCTCCGACTTCCGACGCGAGCTAACCCCGGCCCGAGCGAGCGCGCGCTGGAGGCGCATGGCACTCACGAGCCGGCCATCTCCCCTTGCTCGCTCGGCGGCCGCAGAGCGACTGACAAGTCTTCCAGCCGTGGCAGTTCGTCGCGCGAGCGTACCCCGAGGAGCTCGAAGAACTGCGGAGTCGTTCCGTACAGCAGGGGTCGTCCCAACCCTTCCCCACGCCCCGCGGCCTCGATGATTCCCCGGTCCTGCAGGGACCGCAGCACGCCTTCGACCGAGACCCCACGGATCTCCTCGATCTCTGCCCGGCTCACCGGCTGTCGGTAGGCGACGATCGCCAGTGTCTCGAGGGCCGCCTGCGATAGCTTCCGTGGCCGTCGGACGATCTGGGCATCGGCAACGGCGTCGGCAAAGTGCGATCGCGTCACGATCTGGTATCCGTCGGCGACATGGACCAGCTCGACGGCGTGCCCGCCGTCAGTGTAGTGCGTCTGCAGCTCGTCGAGCGACTCGCGCAGGTCCTCTCGCGTCGCCTCTGGTGAGAGCTTCGCGAGTTCACCGATGGGCAGCGGGTGGGCCGCCGCAAACAGCGCCGCCTCAAGCAGCTGCGTCAGCTGGTTCACGTCGTATCACCACCGATCCAAAGGGTTGCAGCTGCCGGGCCCGGATGAAGCCCATGCGTGCCAGCTCCAGCACGGCCAGGAGGCTCGATAGGAGGTCCGCGATGCTCGGCTCCCGTCCGACAAGCTCCCCGAGCGTCCATTCGGCGCGCTCAGCGAACATCGCGCGTATCCGTCGCGTCGCCCCCTCGACATCCAGCGGCCGGGGCACGACCCGGTGCAGGACCGGCTCCGGCATGGCTTCGATGACTCGCTCGACCGCGAGCAGCAGGTCGCCGAGATCCAGCCTGACCGGGCGATCGGGCTGGTCTGGCAGATCCGGGATCCATCCGCGCGCGAACCGATCTCCATGCTCGCTGGCCTGATCCGCGATCCACACGGCCAACTCCCGGATCTGCTCGTACTCCAGGAGCCGCCGCACCAGTTCCGCCCGCGGATCTTCCCAGTCCTCGTCGTCGAACGGGCGTGGCAACAGCAACTGGATCTTGATTCGCAGCAGCTGCGCCGCCATGTCAAGGTAGTCCGCCGCTTGGTCGAGTCCCAGCTCGTGGATCGCGGAAAGAAACTGGTCCGCGACCCGCGCGATGGGAATGTCCGTGACGTCGATCTCCTGCTCACGGATCAGGTGGAGCAGGAGATCCAGCGGGCCGGAAAACGCCTCCAGCCGCACCACGAAGGGAACATCATCGGTGCCGCGGATCGGCGGGGCGGTCACAGGCCGCACACCGGCACCGGAGAGAGGGCCCACGGCTCGACGACGGTGCACGCCAGCCCTTGTAGGGCAAAGGCCGGCGCCAGGAGCGTGTACAGCGCTCCCGGGGCGACCAGCACCACGAGGAGGAGCACGGCGACCCCGTACCGGCCGAACTGGCGATAGCGGCTGGCTATTCGTGCGGGAAGCGCGTGATACAGGAGATGCGATCCATCCAGCGGCGGGATCGGGATGAGATTGAAGAACGCCAGCAACAGGTTGAGCCAGATACCCCACGCCGCCATGCGCTGCAGGACCGTGACCACACCCCCATTCAGCTGCTGCCCGACGACACCGAGCAACACGGTGAGTACCACGCAGACGACGAATAGACACAGGTTCGCGACGATGCCCGCTGACGATACGATCAGGTCTCCGCGACGGAAATCGCGGTAGTTCCGCGGATCCACTGGCACGGGCTTGGCACCGCCGAACACCAGTCGCCCTCCGGTCCCGAACAGCAGGAGCAGCGGCAGGAGGATCGTGAGGAACGGGTCGATATGCTTCACGGGATTGAGTGTCAGCCGACCCATCTGCTTTGCCGTCGGGTCGCCCTGGCGGAGCGCAGCACGTCCATGCGCATACTCGTGCGCCACCATGGACAACAGCAGCACGGGAAGCGCCAGTAGCAGTTCATACACGATGGGGATGGTCCGGTCGGATCGGCGGCGAAAGCTAATGGGGCGTGGAGGGAGTGTCAAAGGCGTAGCGCCTTGACTCGCCTGAACTTGGAGAATAGAATTACCGGCTGTTTCCGGGGTCTGTGACCCCATCGATTCCGTGCAAGGAGTGGCAGTGCCAAACATCCGTTCAGCCAAGAAGCGCATGCGGCAGAGCGCCAGGCGACGTGCCCGAAATCGGGTCAAGCGTGCGGCTCTTCGCACCGCCGTCAAGCGGGCCCGCACGGCGACGACTCCCGAGGAGGCCGCCGCGGCCTTCCGTTCCGCTGAGCAGTTGCTGGACCGTGCAGCTCAGAAGGGCCTCATCAGCAAGAACAAGGCGGCCCGTCACAAGAGCCGCCTGAGCAAGTTGGTCGCACAGCGGGGGCCGGCAGGCTGAGTCAAAGCGCCGTAAGTTCTGCCCCACAGTTCTCGCAGTACCACTCCGTCGGCAGGTTGAGCGTCTTACAGTCGGTGCATTTCACCGTCTTCTTCGCTGTGCCCTTCTTCGGCCGCGCCGCCGAATTTGGCTCGGCTTCCTGGGCGTCCGCCGCGGCTAGCTCCTGGTCCGGCGTGCTAGAAAGCTCATCCGCCGATTTGTCACCGCTGATCACGGATCGTAGGAAGGCCAGCTCGTCGGTGCTCCTCCCGGCCTTTGCCCCCTTCGGTTTCTGCTCCGCGCCCTGCTTCAGCTCCAATGCCGCCGCGTCCGCCTCCTCAGCGCCTGCCCCGGCTTCCTCTTGCTCGGCACCCTCGGCCTGTGCTGCCTCGTCTTCCTCACTCTTCCCGGAACTCTCGATCGCGTCGAGCACCTCCTCCAACTGACCGATTTCCGCCTGTTCCGTCTTGAGCTCCTCCCGGATCTTCACCAACTCTTCCAGGATCTCGGCGCGAATCTGGGACCACTTGCTGGAGTCGAACTCGCCCACCGTGTGGCGCAGTTCCGCCTCCGCCAGCCGCTCGGCCGCTTCCTCTTCCCGCCCGGCGAGCTCATCCCTGGCCTCCCGATGCTTCTGCAACGACGCGTTGAGATCGTCCCGGAAACCCTGCAGCTCGGTGAGGATCGCGTCGCGCCGCCGGGAATAGTCTGACCGCACCTTCTTGCGGACGTTCGCGGGCGTTTTGTCCGACGCCATGTCGAGACGCCGCAGCCAGCGCTCGATCTGCCGTTTTTCTTCCAGGAGGTTCTGGATCGCAACCGTGGACGCCTTGCTCTCTTTAGCCATGTTCCCCGTTCCACGTACGTGCACGATCGTGAGCTGATCCCCGACTCGGCCCAGGACTGGCGCCGGCTTCCCCTGCCCCGCCCCTAAGATATAGAGTTGCCAGCCGATGTGGGCCGCACCGGGCGGATCGTCCCCTACGCGGCCTCAGCGCACCGCGTAGACCGTGCGCCCCTCCACCAGCGTTCGCTCCACCCGACCGCGCAACTTCCAGCCTCCGAACGGCGTGTTCCTGCTCTTGGACTGAAAGCGCTCGGGATCGACAGTCCAGGGAGCGTCGGGATCGAACACCACGACGTCCGCCGGCGCCCCCTTCCGCAGCGTGCCGCCCGGCAGATGGAAGATCCGCGCAGGCACCGTGCTCATCCGGTCAATAAGCGCAGGAAGCGAGAGTGACCCTCCGTCGACGAGGAGCGTCAACCCGAGCCCCAGCGCCGTCTCGAGACCGACCACACCGAACGGAGCGTCGTCGAACTCACGCTCCTTGGCCTCGTAGTGATGCGGAGCGTGATCGGTCGCAATCACGTCGAGCGTGCCGTCGGCGAGGCCACTGCGAATCGCCATGACGTCCGCCTCCCGGCGGAGCGGTGGATTCATCTTCGCATTGGTGTCATAGCCGATACAGGCGTCGTGCGTGATGGCAAAGTGATGCGGTGTCGCCTCCGCGGTGACGGCAATACCACGGTCCTTGCCCCACCGAATGAGATCGACGGAGCCTTCGGTCGAGATGTGGCACAGGTGGACGTGTCCGCCGGTTAGCTCGGCCAGGAGGATGTTCCGGGCCACCATGATCTCCTCCGCCGCAGAGGGGATCCCGGCAAGCCCGAGTCTCGTCGAAACACTGCCCCCGTGCATAACGCCGTTCTTCGCCAGCGCCGGGTCTTCGCAGTGCTCGGCCACCGGAATACCGAAGGAGCGGGCGTACTCGAGCGCGGTACGCATCAGATGGCTCGACACCACCGGGTGCCCGTCATCACTCACCGCTACGGCGCCCGCCGCAGCCATCTCGCCGAACTCGGCCAGCTGCGCACCCTTCTGGCCGACGGAAATCGCACCGATCGGATACACGCGAGCAGCGCCGGCGGCCGCCGCCTGTTTCACGATGAACCCCACCGCCGCCTGATTGTCGGTGACCGGATCGGTATTCGGCATCGCGCAGACCGCCGTGAAGCCACCGGCCGCCGCCGCTCGCGCCCCCGACGCAACGGTCTCCGCATCCTCTCGTCCGGGCTCTCGCAGGTGCACGTGCACGTCCACCAACCCCGGCGCGACGACCTTGCCCGCGGCGGCAATGACATCCGTTCCCTCAGGACCGTCGAGGCTAGGCCCAACAGCCTCGATACGTCCGTCCAGGATCAGTACGTCTGCTGTAGCGTCATAGCCCTGCGAGGGATCGACGACCCGACCACCCTTCAGCACGACCGGCTTCATGTCGCCCCTCCCCGCTCTGACGCCTTGGCCGTCTCCGCCAGCTCCGGCTGCCCACCGGCCAGGAGATAGAGCACCGCCATCCGTACCGCCACTCCGTTGGTGACCTGATCGAGGATCACGCTGTGGGGCCCGTCGGCGACGCGACTATCGATCTCGACGCCCCGATTCATGGGCCCCGGATGCAGGATCAGCAGATCTCGTGGCGCTCGCTCGAGTCGCTCGAGTGTCACGCCGAAGACCCGGTAGTACTCGCGGAGCGACGGGATGTAGCCCGCCTGCATGCGCTCGAGTTGCAGCCGCAGGACGTTGAGGACGTCGCCCCACTCAATCGCCTCCTCGATCCGGCGGAAAACCGTCACTCCCAGTTCCTCGATGCTGCCCGGCATGAGACTCTGAGGACCACACACGGCAACCTCGGCGCCCAGCTTCTTCAGTCCCCAGATGTTGCTCCGCGCGACGCGGCTGTGCGTAATATCGCCGCAGATGCAGACCTTGAGGCCCTCGATCCGCCCGAGCCGATCGCGGATCGAGAGTATGTCGAGCAGCGCCTGTGTCGGGTGCTCGTGCGTGCCGTCCCCGCCGTTGACGACGTTGGACCGGATGCGCTCCGCGAGGAACTTCGGGGCCCCCGACGACGGATGGCGCACGACTACCATGTCGATGCGCATGGCCTCCAGATTGCGCGCCGTGTCGACGAGGTTCTCCCCCTTCTGCACCGACGATCCGAGGGCAGCGACGTTGACCGTGTCGGCCGACAGACGCTTCTCCGCGAACTCGAAGGAGATTCTCGTGCGTGTGGATACTTCGAAGAAGAGATTGACGATCGTCTTGCCACGAAGGGCCGGAACCTTCTTGATCGGCCGCTCGCTGACCTCCTTGAACGGCTCGGCAGTATCGAGGATGCGCTCGATCTGTTCCGGGGTGAGTTCTTCGAGCCCCAGCAGATCCTTGCCGAGGGACGGTGTGGTCACGAAGAGCCTCCCTGCACCAGTTCGACCGCGTCGCGTCCGTCAACCTCCACAACGAAAACCTCCACCCGATCGTCCGGCTCGGCATCGACGGTCAGCCCAACCAGGTCCCCCTGGATGGGAAGCTCCCGTCCCCCCCGATCGACAAGCACCGCCAGGCCGATCCGCGCGGGGCGACCGAAATCAGCGAGCTGATCGAGTGCGGCACGTACCGTACGACCCGTGTACAGCACGTCATCGACGATCACGACCCACTTGTGATCGAGGTCTACCGGTAGGCGGGTCTCCCCCACCACCGGCCGCGGTCCGATGGTCTGGAGATCGTCCCTGTACAACGTGATGTCCATGACCCCGAGGGGTATCTCGCGACCTTCGCGGGATTGGATCAGGTCGGCGATGCGCACGGCCAGGTCAGATCCACGGCGCTGAATACCGATCAGCACGAGCTCGTCCGTGCCGCCCGCGAGATCCACAATGCGCCGAGACAGGCGATCGAGGGCGTCGCGTACGCCAGCGGCATCGAGGAGCACGGTGCGGTCAGTGAAACTCATCGTCGAGCCGCAAGTTAGACTGGCGGCAGAAGAGCGTCAACGAGAACTCGCGCGCCTCCCTGACACTCCGCACCGCACCGTGCGCACTCAGGACGCGTTCGTCACCGGGGTCAGCGGAGGCCGGCCAGTGAGAACTGCCAGCACGTTGCGCACAGCGAGCGAGGCCATCCGCCGGCGCGTCATGACGGTGGCGCTACCGAGGTGGGGCAGCGTCACAACTCGGGGGTGGGCCACCAGGTCCGAATGCACGTCGGGCTCCCTCGGAAAGACGTCGAGACCCGCCCCGGCAAGCCGCCCTGAGCGTAAGGCTTCGAGCAACGCCGGCTCGTCGATGAGATCTCCGCGGGCCGTGTTGACGAGGAGTGCGCCGGGACGCTGCATCGCCAACCACTCGGCGTTCACCATTCCCCGGGTCTCGAGGGTGGAGGGCACGTGGATCGTGACCACATGGGCGGAGGCCAACAGCGCCTCCGGCTCGACGCGCTCCGCGCCGGTGGCCTGTTCGAATCCCGGCCGCTCCGAGCGATCCGTATAGAGAATCCGCATCCCAAACCCCACCGCTCGCCTCCCGACAGCCTGCCCGATGCGGCCCGCGCCCACAATGCCGAGCGTGGCACCGTGCAGCTCGAGTCCGAGCAACTGCTGGGGATGCCACCCGGTCCACTTGCCCTCGCGCACCAGCGCCGTCCCTTCCTTCGTCCGCCGTGCGGCAGCCAGAATGAGATACCAGGTTAGGTCGGCCGTCGACTCCGTCAGGACGTCGGGGGTGTTCGTTACGACGATCCCGTGTCGGCTCGCTGCTTCGATGTCGATGTTGTCGTATCCGACGGCGCAGTTCGCCACGACGCGGAGAGTTGGCAGCCCGGCGAACTCGGGCTCGCCCAGTCTTCGCGACAAGATCGGAACGATGCCCGCGATCTCGCCTGACGGCGTTGGGCTGGAAACGGGAATCCACTCGACGTCGTGGCCGGGAGCCGGATCGGCGTCGAGCAGCTCTCGAAGTTCGGCAGCGATGAGGATGCGGGCCATGGCGATGCGTCTGCGTCGAGGGACTCGGGGACGGGAGAACGCGGGCAGGTGTCGGGGTGGAAAGTAAGCACCGTGCCGTCTATTATGGAGGGTTAGCCGGGAGAGGTGTCCGAGTGGTTGAAGGAGCCGGTCTCGAAAACCGGTGGGCCCGTCAGGGTCTCGTGGGTTCGAATCCCACCCTCTCCGTCACCCAATTCCCAGAACCATCACGGCCGGGCGGTGTTAGCACCGCCCGGCCGGCGTGCGTTCCGGACCGATGCGTGGCTCCGCCTCGGCGCGCTCACCCTTCCGGGAGGGCTGGCGCCACGTCACCCCGAAGGTCATCAGGAGCAGCGCCCCGCTCCTGACATCGGGATCGTCCACCCACTGATACGTGCAGTCCACCGCCGGCGTGAGGGATGCACCGCCGATCGGAGACGAGGTGGCACCTCGGCCCGATGCTAGATCGCCCGGGTGACGATCTAGTGCCAGGTTGCGCCAACGGTGATGAGCAGCATCGTATTGTCGAAGTCGGACACCCGCTGGTACAGGAAGTCGACGCCCGGCGTGAGATAGAAATTCCTCGCCAGGCGGATGTCCCAGCCCACCCCGATCGTCGCCCCGAAACCCCCGTCGTGCACCGTGGTCGTCGTGTTACCGCTGGAGACGGTGGACGCGATACTCGACCCGCCGATGCCGCCCTTGAGGTACACCCCAGCCTCCACGGAGGGGTAGAACATCGCGGTGAAGGTCGCGTTCCCGCGGCCCAGTGAAGCGCCGTCCTCCGACCGCCCCCATCCAATGATCTCCCCACCCAGGAGCAACCTCTCGCTCGGCGTCCCGCCCATCCGAATGAAGCCCGCACCGCCACCGGCGGACCTCCCTTCGGCTCCCACGTTCCTGGAGAGATTCCAGCCTCCGCCCACCCCGAAGCTGATCCAGAAACCCCGATGCTTGGGCTGCTCCTGTGCCGATAGCGGTGACGCAAGCGCGAACACCAGGGCGAGCCCGAAGAACGTGCTGAATACGCGTCGCATGGTCCTCCCATCAATGGCGTAGCTCTTCCTATCCCGGGTCCCGCCACGGTGTTCCTCGCTTTGTCCGCGGCCGCGGGTTCATTACGATAGTAATGGCGTGTCCTGATGTCGATCCCGGTCCGTACCGGCCCGTTACCGTATGGAGGTTGTCATGGGGGTCATGCGCAGTCTGCTGCTTCGGAGCTCGGAGAGCCGCTGGCTCGCCGAACGCGTCGCTAGTCGTAGATTTGCGCGGCGAGCGGTGCGGCGCTTCATGCCAGGCGAGTCGATGGAAGCCGCAGTGGCAGCGGCGCAATCGCTCAGCCGGCAGGGCATGTCTGCGGTCCTCACCAATCTCGGCGAGGCCATCGCCGACTCGGCGGCCGCAACCGCAGTCACGCGGCACTATCGTGAGTTGCTGGACCGCATCGCTCGCGCGGAACTGGCGAGTGAACTGTCCATCAAGCCAACACATCTCGGCCTGGACGTCGGGCGGGCGGTCTGCGAGGCGCAGCTGAGCCAAATCCTCCAGCACGCAGGGGAAATCGGCTCGTTCGTGTGGATCGACATGGAAAGCTCCCCCCACGTCGATGCGACGCTCGACCTGCATCGCTCGTTGCAGGAGCAGTACCACCGCGTGGGCATCTGTCTGCAGGCGTACCTCTATCGTACGGCCGACGATCTGGATGCGCTGATCGCCCGCGGCAGCGCCGTGCGGCTCGTCAAGGGTGCCTACGCCGAGCCGCCGGACGTCGCCTACCCCCGCAAGACCGACGTTGACGAGGCCTACGTCCGACTCGGCAAGCACCTCCTCGGTGAGGAGGCACGGCACCACGGCGTTCGCGTGGGATTCGGGACCCACGATTCGCAGCTTATCGCGCGGCTGCGGGACTTCGCCGAAGGAGCCGGGATCGACAAGCAGGCCTACGAGATCCAGATGCTGTACGGGATTCGGCGTGACGACCAGGCGCAACTAGCGGCGGCCGGGCACACGGTCCGGGTGCTGGTCAGCTACGGCAGCCAGTGGTTCCCCTGGTACATGCGCCGGCTGGCTGAGCGGCCGGCGAACCTCGGCTTCGTGCTGCGGAGCCTCATCGCGCGTTAGCTACCGGCCAAACCCGGCACGGAAGAGAAAGTGCTCCACCGTGTCTGTGCGCGAATCGCCCTCGAGCGACATCTGGTCCACCCGGTAGGCGATTCCGACGAACAGTGGAGTCCGCGGAATGCGGAAGTCGACGCCACCCTCGACGCCACTCGCCGACCCAAACGCCACACCGGAGTTGACGCTCCCTGCTACACCTAGCGCGAGCTCCAGAGAGGCGGTGAGAGAGCCAGAAAGGAGCCATGCGTCGAGTCCGGCTCGTGCCTCCCAGATGAGCCATCTCTCCGTTCCCCCCTCCACGTAGCTCCTCGCGTGCGGCCCGAATCCGACCCAGAATCCCCGCAGCGCGCGGATCGCCCGCAACGGGCGCGCACGAATCTGAAGCTCTCCTTCCACGAGGTCTTGCGAGCTCGATCCCTGCGACTGCTTAATGCTTCCCTGCATGTATCGAGCAGCCAACTCCAGGAAGGAGAAGCGGAAGGCTCCGCTCAGACCGATCGTCGTCCCGTTCAGTTGTGCAGTGCTCGCCGGCTGCGCGCGCTCGACACCCGGCACGGACACCAGACCGCGCACCTGAAAACGGGACTGGGCCACCGCGTCGCCGGAGGGGACGAGAGCACCGCCGACCAGGAGCAGGGCGAGCGCGGTCCGGCTCATGGCCTTTCCAGATCCACAGCGGTGGGGACGCCGGCCTGCACGACTAGCATGGCACGCAAGCGACGCCGCTCGTTCTCTTGAACCGCCCGATCGACCTCCAGCCGCCATGCCTGCCACAGTGCCTCATTCCCCTCGATGTTCTCTGGAATCGGCCGTCCGGGGCGTTGCGTCAAGAAGCCGATCACACCGGCAATGGCGATGGTGCCGCCCACCGCGATGCGACCCCCTGAGAGGTCGGCATCCCGAGCCACGAGTGACGGGAGCAGCGCGACCCCCACGCCGGCAACGAGCCCACCGACGAGTGCCTCCATTCCGGGTCCGCCCTCACGTCGCTCAGGGAGCAGCAAAGAGTCCGCAGGAGCTGCAGGGTGTCCGACGGTATCGACCGGCTGCACGCGGATTTCCAGCGGCACGCGCAGGACTCTCGTCGCCCGGCCACCCGCCCCCTGAGACTCCACTCGCAAGTAGTATCTTCCCCCTGCGATGGACGTCCCCTGGCTGGTGAGACCGTCCCACTCGAGCTCCAGGCTATCACCGATCAATCCCTCGAAGAGCTGGCGCACCGACGTCCCATCACTTCGGTCGACGGTCGCCACGATGCGGTGGAATGAGCTGGCCACCAGCTGCGGTCGATACTCCGGCTCGCCGGTTCGAAACCGCGCGACATCGGGTATCTTGACCTGCACCACCTTGGTGTCGCGTTTCACCCGCGCGAACAGCGACGTGATCTCCGGCGGGAAGATCAGCTCGTCCAGGACGTGCCTTGGGTCCACAATGACGAGCCGCCGAAATGCCGCCTCCGAGGAATCCCCGTTGTCACGCAGGAACTCAGTCGCCCCCAAGTAGCTGAGCGCCCGAACACGCTCAGCGGTCGCGAGGCTGTCCGCTCCCGTCTCAGCGAGCGCTCGTCGAAGGAATCCGGCTGCCGTGCTGAGATCGAGTTCTCGGTATGCATCGACCGCCCGAGTGAGGAGGCTGGCTGGCTCCTGGCTTCGCAGGCCCGCCGGCCAGATGAGCCACAGCGTGACCGCAACGAGGATCGAGCGGTACCGACTCACCGGTCTCGGGGTTCCAGCACGATGTCCGTCAGGCGCAGCACCTCACCGGAGCGGATCCGGATCTGCGTTTCGAAAGGCACGTACCCGTCGCGCTCGACCCTCACCGTGTGCGGTCCCGGGGGGAGCTGCAGGTCGGGTTGGGGCGTGTTGCCGACGGTACTGTCGTCGACCACGAGGCGTCCCCACGGACTGGAACTGACCACCAAGCGACCGGGCGCCGCAGGTGTCGTTGGACGTGTCTCGACCGCGGCCGTTGCACGCGCCGAACCCGCTTGCGGGGGGGCGACGGGAGTCGAGGCACCCTCGGCTTCCGCAGCGGAGGCCGGCTGCACCGGCTGCGGAGCGGTCTGCGAGATCGGATCGAGCGTCTCCCATCGTGGCTCCGCAGGCCGCTCGTTCTGTCCCGGGATCAGCGACGACGCCCAACGACCGACTACTCGCCGCACGTCCGGGAGTACGATCGTGGACCCGAGGAGCAGCACCACCGCGATGGTACCTACCGTCAGAAGCGTGCGCTTGAGGGTCAGCCGTCGAGGTTGGTCGACCACGAGCACCGGAGCATCCGTGGAGCCGGTCTCCGCAGCCGCTGATGCACTGCGCATCCCGGGTGGTCGCCCCGATCCGCTGAGGGCTGCCGCGAAGTCGAGCACCGAGGGGAACCGGCCCACTGGCGTCTTGCTCAAAGCCCGTTGCACGGCTTCCATGGTCGGAACCGGAAGATCCCGGCGCACGGCAGAGAGCCGCTGGGGAGGGTCGTTGGCGTGCTGGCGCGCGACCTCGTCGAACGAATCGCCGACGAACGGCAGGGCTCCGCTGAGGCACTGGTAGATGGTGACCGCGAACGCGTATTGGTCGGCGCTGGCCCCGACCGCCCGGGCGTAGAACTGCTCGGGAGCGAGGTACTCGGGACGGTGCAGTACGGGCGCACCCTTGCGCACCTCCCGCGGTCGCCCGAAGGCCTCGAGCACGGCGAAATCAGACACGTGCACCCATCCATGCTCATCGAGCAGGATGTTGGTGGGCTTGAGATTACCGTGCACGACCCCGTGCCGATGCGCGAAGTCCAGCGCGCTGGCTACCTGCTCGGCTATCCGAAGACACCGATCCAGCTCCATTGGGCCCGACTCCCGCAGTACCTCCGAGAGCGGGCGCCCACGCACAAACTCCATCGTGTACCACAGAAACGAGCGAGTGGAGCCAAACTGCAGCACCGAGACGATGTGCGCGTGCCGAAGCGCGGATGCCTGGGAGACATACCGCTCGAACCGCTTGGCCAGCTCATGGTCCACGAGATTCGGCACCGGAACGACCTTGAGCGCGACCTCTCGGTCCTCCGCAAGATCCCACGCCCGGTACACAAACGACCGCTCGCCAAGTCGTTCCACGGCGTCGATGCGGTAGCGATCCGCGAGCGCACGCTGCACGGCATCGCGCGTCTCATCGACGACCGGCTCGTCGACCAGGACCCCGGCGGCGGGCGTGAAGCCGCACAGCGGGCACTGGTGCGTGCCTTCCCGGATCTCGGCGATGGAGCAGCGCGGGCAGATCATGGCTCTCAGAACCTAGCTGTCAGAGTGAGCACGGCGCCACCGGATGACGGCTCTACGGCGTCGTGAACGGGACTGGCGTCGCGTCCGGCCCCACGTTGCCTGCTGCGTCCGTCGCGCGCGCCGTTACCGTGTGCCCTCCGGACACCAACGGACTCGGAACGGTGTACGACCAGTTACCGGCTCCGTCTGCCGCCGTGTTTCCCGACGGCGCTCCGTCGATCACCACAGTCACCGTACTGTTCACCTCCGCCGTGCCTGTGATCGTCGGCGTAGACGTCGCCAGTACCTCGTCAGGTGCTGGTGAGCTGATCGCCGGCGCCGCCGGCGCCTGCGTGTCCACCGTGAAGTTCCGCCCCGCCGACAACGGACCCACATTGCCCGCCCCGTCCGTCGCCCGCGCCGTCGCCACATGCGCCCCGTCCGCCAACGCCTGCCCCACCGTCAACGTG
>JBDGYA010000110.1:0-7170 GCA_039584325.1 Gemmatimonadota bacterium | reverse complement strand
GGCTGCACGGGGGCTGTCTTTTCATGAAGCTCGACGCCCGTCACGTGACGGGGGCGATGCCGAGGCTTGCCAGGTTCGATCGGTCTCGAGTGTCGTTTCACGGATGCGCGTCCGCACGGAATTGCGAGGGTGTCACTTCACCACAATCGCGATGATCGCCACCGCACTCGTCAGCACCTGCGCCACCGTTCCAAGCAGCTGATTGACGTTGAGCCCCTCACCCTCAGGAATGCCCGGCACGGTCACGACACTCCCAGGTCCGGGCTTCGGCGAACGCGCCAGGAATAGAAACTTCTGCTTCACTTCTGCGGACCCATTGGCGTACTGCACGCTCACACGGCCCTTGTCCGCATTCCTTGCGTACCCGCCCGCATTCGCGACGTAGTACTCCAGCTCCGCCCCATCAGAATACATCACGCTCGTGGGGTTGATGACGGCACCCTGCACGCGGACGGTCGGGATGTACTCCGGAACACTGATGGAATCCATCGGCTGGAGGACGATGTCCTCAGGTCCGCCCGGATGCGCTAGCGCCATGTCGAGCCGCACGTTGACCCGCCCCGCATCGTCCTGGTCCCGGTAGAACCGGGCTCCGTCGATGTAGGCCGTTCGCGTGAGCCCTCCCGCCCGGCGTACCAGATCGCTGAGGCGCTCGGTCTTGCGCTCCAGGGCGTATACGCCGGGATACAGTACCTCGCCTGTGATCATCACTGCCCGCTGAAACTCGAACTCGGGCTGCTTGAAGATCGTGACGGCATCGTAAGGCTGGAGCACCACCTCGGGTGCTGTGCCGGGTCCCGGGAACGGGAGCCCTGGCGGGCCAAAGTACCGCCCGGAGGAGTCGCGCTCGAACAGGTACGTAGAGTCGAGCGGCACGCGCAGCGTGCTCGACAGCGTACCCTCGCTCTGATCTGGGGGCAATCGTGCGATCAGGGCTTCACGCAGGTCCGCACCGACCCGTGGGCCCCGCGCCAAGAGCATGAGGTCCCGCAGGGTCATTCCCTCGGACCAGAGGTACTGGCCGGGCTTGTGCACCAACCCGGTAATCCACACGTACAGCGACTGCGCGATCGGAATGACCGAATCCACCGCCACGGAATCACCGTCCTCCAGGGTCAAGGCAGGAATCCGAAGCGTGGGAGTCGATCCTTCATCCTCGCCATTCGCGACCGCCAGCGGCACGTCGATTGCCATGCGCGGCATCGGCCCGGCCTCCCGCCGGGCAGCGGGCAGGACACGGTGCACCGTAACGCGCCGTGTCTCGGCGTTGGCCAGGAGGCCACCCGCCATGCGCACCAAATCGGCAAGCGTCTCACCGCCACTCAGCTCGTACAGCGCTGGCCGCACCACTGCACCCGTGATGCTGGCCCGCGCGCCCCGCACCGGTACAAACACCACGTCGCCCTGCTCGAGCATCACGTCGTTCCGGGTATCCCCGCCGAGCAGGTAGTCGTACAGGTCAAAGACGGCGACCGTGTCGCCGCGACGGCGGACCTGCACATCCCGGAAGTTGGCCCGTTCGGTCGGCCCACCCGCTGCGTACAGCGCATTCAGCACCGTAGCGACCGACGACAGCTGGTACGCACTCGGCTGAACCACCTCGCCCACCACGTACACCTGGTTGGTGCGCAAGCGGGCCACCGTGACATCGAATCTCGTGGAACCGGTGCGTATCCCCGAATACGACCGCCCCAGCCGCTGGCGCAACAGTGCGTTCAACTGCTCCATCGTGAGGTTGTTGACGAAGAGCTGCCCGACCTGCGGGATCACGACGAAGCCCTCGCGCGTCACCGCCAGCTCCTGGATAAGCTCCACGTCGCCGGTCACCACCAGCACCAAGACATCACCGGGGCCGAGCCGGTAGTTGGGCGGCACAGGGCCGGACAGGAGTGGCTGGAACTGCGCTCCGCGGCTCTGGAATACTTCGATCCCGAAGAGCGGCAGCTCCAAGGCCCCTTCTGCGCGCTGCGGCGTCAGCTGCATCCCGATCGCTCGCGGCACTTCCTCGAGTCCCTCGGCCGCCACCACGGGGACGCCAAGCATTTCGAGCGCGCCAAGCATGTCTTCGGTTACCCGGGCCGAGGCGGCGTCCAGCGGAGCGTCGGACAGGTACGCGTCGAGCATGTTGGCGGGGTAGCCCGCCGCGCGGAGCCGGCTACGAATCTCGTCGGCCGTGAGCCCGGATTGCCCAATGCGCTCTCGCACCAGCTCCGGGTTCTGGCGGAGAAGCTCGAGCTGCTCGGGTGTCTGCGCGGAGGCCGAGGCCGAGGCCATCACTAGCACCATGGCGAGCAGCCGCAGTGAAGAGTGAAGTGTGAAGGGTGAAGGGAATGTCACGGGCGCCCGGGCCTCCACTTTGAGGCGTAAAGTACTTTGCGCAAGATCCTGCTCATGTCAAGCGTCAGGTAACATTGCGCGTAAGTGATGGAGCGTCAAGGGCTTGGATTGTGAGGCTCGCCTTCCGCAACCTGCCCCCATGAGGCAGAGAGCCCAAGACGGTCGGTCCACGCGTCGAGCGCCCCTCGGTCCACGGCGTCTCCGCTCACGCGGAGCATCCCCCGGATGTCCTCGAGATGCCGATCTGCCCCACCTTCGCCATGCCACTGCAGCTTTCGCACGATGACGTACTCGATCGGAGCGAGCCACACGGGCACACGTCCAACATCGACACGAACACGGCGCTCGAGTGCCCAGCCATGGAGTGGGTCACCCGCGGCCAGGTAACAGTCAGCTTTGAGAGCCGTCTCGTGGTGAATCACGTTGAAGTGGCCATGCCGAGCGCGGGATGCTTCCTCCGCGATCACCTCGCGCGGCGGCACATAGTACGCATCGGCGGAGAAGGCGCCGGCGAAACGACCGGCGTCCGACGGTCTCAGGGCCAGTACCAGGTCGAGGTCGCGCGTGAACCGTGGCTCACCGTATACCGCGGATGCTACCGCGCCGGTGACCATGTACGGAACGTCCAAGGCGTTGAGCGGGACGACGAACAGCCGGATGAGGTCAGGAGCCTGCATCGCGGAACAGCTCACGGACCCGATCTGCGACCTTATCGTCGCTCCACTCGGGGTGCTGCAGGCGGACGCCAGCCGTCTTCAGGCTCCACGCCTGGAGCCACAGTGCATGCACGACCGCCAACTTCCGCTCCGGCGTCATGCGGCGGAGAATCGCCGTATCGATCTCCTCGACTGTGGGCACGTGTTCAATCTGACCCCGGCGCTGCGGGGGGACAAGTCACCGCGACACCCTCGAGGCGTGCGCTTCACCCTTCACCCTTTACCCTTCACCCTTCACTCAGCTTCTCAATTGCCCGCTCCGCCAGCTCCTCCCCGAACGGTAGGCTGGCCGTGAGCCCAGGCGAGACTGCGTTCAACACATGTACCACCCGATCCGCTTCCCTTACCAGCATGTCGTCCACCAGCGTGCCGTCCCGCCGCACCAGCTGGGCGCGGTTTCCGGCGAACGAGCGCATCAGATCGCGCGGTTGCAGATCCGGTATGAGCAGCCGGGCCTCGTTCCAGATCGCCTTGAGCCTAAGGCTCTTGTCCAACTCGGTCCGCACTAAGTGGCGGAACCTGGGTTCGCGGAACAGCCCCCAGAACCCGGGCCACGTCAGCGTACCTACGAGATCGCGTGGGTGCACGTGATGGAGCTGGTAGGCCTCACGCCCGAAGGCGAGCATCGCCCCCGGCCCTACGAGCACCCGGCCATCCGCCTGTCTGGAGATGTGGACGCCGAGGAATGGGAAGCTCAGGTCCGGCGCAGCGTAGATGTGCGAGCGCACCAGGTTGCGGCGGTCCGGCACCAGCTCGGCGTAGTAGCCTCGGAAGGGAACCACGCGCAGGTCGTGGGAGACCGCCGCCGCTACTCGATCCGCGTGCAGCCCCGCCGCATTCACCACCACGGAGGCTTCGATCTCTCCGTCGGACGTCCGCACTGCGCACCGCGCACCGCGCACCGCGATCCGGAGGACGCGGCATCCATACCTCACTCCGCCTCCAGCCTCCCGAAGCAAGTCCATCAGCTTCGCCACATACACTCCGCCATCGAAGCTGGCCCCCTCGGGCGCGTGCAGCGCCTCGATGCCCGACGCGTGCGGCTCGACCGCTTTGATCCCCGCCTCGTCGAGGATCGCGGACTCCACGCCGTTGGCATCCGCTCGGCGCTTGAGTTCCGCGATCGTCGCCTGCTCACCCTCCGTCCGCGCGACGATGAGGATTCCGCCCTCCAGAAGCGGAATGCCGTGCTCCCGACAGAAGGCCTTGAGCCGGCGATTGCCCTCGACCGAGTACTTGGCCTTGAGCGATCCGGGTTTGAGGTTGTAACCCGCGTGAATCACACCGCTGTTGCGGCTGCTCTGGTGCCGCCCCGGCGCCCTCTCCTTTTCGAGCACCAGCACGCGCACCCCACGCTGCACAAGCGCGTACGCCGTCGCCGCGCCGATGGCGCCGGCGCCGATGATCGCGACATCGGGGCTTCCCGCGGTCATGGTGCGTGGAAGCATGATTCTGGGATGGGGTGGGGTCAAGCGGGAGTGAAGAGTGAACAGTGAAGAGGGAAGGGCACGGCTTGCACTCTTCACCCTTCACTCTTCACCCTTCACTCTTCACCCTTCACTAGTAGATTGCACCAAACCATCCGAGGTGCCTCCATCTCCCGCCTGATCGAGATCTCCGATCCTGTAGAACGCGCGTTCCTCGTCGGCGCGCCCCGTCGCGGAACCCCCGATGCGGTGCACGCCGAGGATCACATCGAGGAGCTGGCCCGCCTGGCCGACACGGCGGGTGCCAAGGTGGTGGGCCGCGTGGTGCAACGGATCGAGCGGCCGAATCCGCGCCAGTACCTCGGTTCGGGCAAGGTCGCCGAGCTCAAGGAGCGCGTCGAGGACGAGGACGCCACGCTCGTCCTGTTCGACGACGAGCTGACGCCGGCGCAGGGAAAGAACCTGGAGCGCGAGCTGGACAGGCGGGTGATGGATCGTGCGGAGTTGATTCTCGACATCTTCGCCACGCGTGCCAAGTCGAAGGAGGCCAAGCTGCAGGTAGAGCTGGCCCAGCTCGAGTATCTGCTGCCACGGCTGGCGCGCATGTGGGTGCACCTGTCCCGCATCCGCGGTGGCATTGGGCTGCGCGGGCCGGGTGAGACACAGCTCGAGACCGACCGCCGCATGATCCGGCGCAAGATCGCGACGATCAAGAAGAAGCTCGAGGACGTGGCACGCCACCGGAATGTGATCCGGAGCGGTCGCCGGCCCGTGCCGACCGCGGCGCTCGTCGGGTACACCAACGCCGGGAAGTCGAGCCTGCTCACCGCGCTCACGGGTGAACGGACGTTCGTGGAGGACCGGCTGTTCGCTACGCTCGATACGCTGACGCGGGAGGCGGCGCTCGGTGGACGGGGGCGAGTGCGACTGATCGACACCGTGGGCTTCATCCGCAAGCTGCCGCACCATCTCGTGGCAAGTTTCCGCGCCACCCTCGAGGAGGCGCGCGAGGCCGACCTGCTGCTCCACGTGATCGATGCCGCGCACGAGGACTGGGAGGAGCACGTGGAGGTGGTGGACGAGGTGCTGCACTCCCTCGATCTTGAGGGCAGGAGGACCATCCACGTGTTCAACAAGATCGATCTGCTGGCCAATGAAGAGTCGTTCCAACAGGCCGTGCGAAGCCGGTATCCGGAGGCGCTGTGCGTGTCGGCGATGCGCGGTGAAACCGTTGAGCTGGAGGACCGGCTGGCTCTGCTATCGCCGGCTGAGCGCTAACGGCACGTGGGCGGGTTGGGACTGAAGCACCGGCCGGGCCCTGACACACGCTCCAGACACATCGCTTTCGGGCGTTGCGCGCCGCTCCCCAATGCCGCATCCTCTGTCGACACTACCAGCGTGACTGTACGATGAAGAACCGCCGCCACCGGACAGCAACACCGCTCGTTGCCTGCATCGTCCTTGCCCTGGGAACGAGTACCGCGCCGGCTGCGGCACAGCGGGCGCCGGGCGGGTCGGTGCTCGTGTCCACCGACCACTGGTCGTACGAGTACGTGCGGCTGCTCAGGGAACGCGGTTATCTCGACCGGCTGAACCCGCTGGTGCAGCCCTACCGCGCGGCCGATATTGCTGCAGCCCTTGGGGAGCTGGACCCCGATACGCTACCACAGCCGGTCCGTGGATGGATCGAGCTGCTGCGCGACGAGTACGGGTGGCGGCAAGCCGATACCGGAATGGTTCGCTGGGGCGCGGCCATTGACGGCGGCGCCAGCGCCTCGACCAGCCAACGCCTCGATCCGGTCCGCCCGCTGGGCGACGAAGGTGCCTGGCCGTACTGGAGGGGTGGGGCTTGGGTTGAAGCGGGGCCCGTCGTCGCCGAGGCCCGCCTGTTCGGTGACATGTACTTCAACGACGATCCCGATGGGGTGGACCCGGGGCAGCGTAGGGGCGGGAGAACGGACCACGCCTACGTCTCGGCAGATTTCAAAGTTGTCTCGCTCCAGCTCGGACGAGTCTCACGCAACTGGTTCCTGCCGGGGACTCCCGGCATGCTTGCCTCCGCCGTCGCGACGCCGTATCCGCAAATAGGCTTTGAGGTGAGAGCATGGCGGTTCACGCTGCGGTCGTTCACCGGCGAGCTCGAGACCCTCTTCGACCGCAAGCGGTACTTCTCCGCCCACCGGCTGGACTACGAGACTCCGAACTTCGTGATATCGCTCGGCGAGTCCAGCCTGCACGCCCCTGAGTCCGGGGCCCTGAGCCTCCGGTACTTGAATCCGCTGGAGCTGATCTTCTTCGACGGTGAGAACCAGCCGAACGACGTGACTGCGAACCTCATGCTCGACCTGCAGGTGTGGTACCGTGTCGGCGGCGTAACGCTCTACGGCGAGGGGCTGCTGGACGACATCGACATCGCGCCCGAGGGCGACGCGGCGGAGCCGCCCGTGTATGGTTTCACCGTTGGCGGCCGGGTCACGTCCGTTGCCCCGTGGCTCGCGCTGGCAGCCGAGTATCAGCAAGTGTCCGCATGGGCGTACCGCACGCCGAATGACGTGGACCGATACTCCTACCTCGAGCGGGGCCTGGGCCAGAACTACTCGGACTACGACCGGCTCACGCTGAGCGCCGACTTGTTTCCACCGCTCAGAGGGCTCAGGCTCACACCCATGTTCCAGTTCCAGCGGCAGGGA
>JBDGYA010000109.1:0-7210 GCA_039584325.1 Gemmatimonadota bacterium | reverse complement strand
GCGCGCGTGACGCGCTCGGCATCTGCTCTCGTCATGGTCGGCTGACTCGTCCGTGATGAGGACACAAGCTGCAGCACGACGTGATCACGGACAACCCGATTCTTGCGCGCCCCGCCCCGCGGTTACGGACTCGAGGTCTCGAATTCGCCAAGATCCGCGTTGAACAGGGTCAACGGGTCGAACGAGATTGATCCGTAGCGCGCGGTCCAGTGTAGATGCGGGCCGGTCACCCTACCTGTCGCGCCTACCCGACCGATCAACTGCCCAGTCTCGACGGTGTCCCCGCGTGCCACGGCGATCTCGCTGAGATGCATGAAGACCGAGACGAGGCCGGCGCCGTGATCGAGATAGACCACGCGACCCGCATAGTAGAAGTCACCGGTGAGGGCCACCACGCCTCGGTTCGGTGCGGTGACCGGCGTCCCGGTCACACCGTTCAGGTCGGTGCCCATGTGTCTGCTCTGCACCTTGCCGTTGAACTCGCGTCCCTTCCCGAACGGACTCGTCACGCGGCCCGTGACCGGCAGCGCGAACACACCGCGCCACAGGCGTTCCGTCTCATGCGTCCGCCGCGACACCGCTCGCGACTGCGCGCGTTCTCCGTCGATGCGAACCTGAAGCGCGGAATCAGGTGGCGCGACGAACTGTGGCGCCACCGAGAGCCGCTCGACGGTGAACTCCCCTGCTGTCACGGGAATGCGGACCGTGCGATCTTCGGTATCACCGGGAGCGCCGAGCTCGAGGATGAGGGGAATCGTCTCCGCGCTGGAGATCGGGATGCCTCCGAGCGCGCGGTACAGTCCCCGGTTGGTGCGCTCGAAGTGCAACGGCTGCCCCGCGAGGTGGCCGCGAACGGGCGGAACGGATTCCGCGGTCGCCGGCACGTCGGAGAACAGGACGACGATCTGCACGACGGAACCCTGCACCGGCTGCTGCGGCCGCCACGAGACGGAGACCGGCGAGGAGTCCTGTGCGTCCAGGACCGCGGCCGGTGCCAGTACGGTGGCGGTCAGCACGGCCCCTCGAATGATGGACTGGCGCATGGACCGGAAGATAATGCCTGTCGGACCGTGCGAGGCGACGTCAGCTGATGCGGTTTCGGCTCAGGACGCCAGTGACGGTCGTGCCTCCTGACGGGGCGATGGCACCGCGCCAAAGCGGCGCTCACGGCGCTGAAACTCCGAGAGAGCCACGGCGAGATCCCCTCGGCGGAAGTCCGGCCAGAGCGCGTTGGTGAAGTACAGCTCGGCATACGCGGCCTCCCACAGCAGGAAGTCCGATAGCCGCTGCTCACCCGCCGTTCGGATGATCAGATCCGGATCGGGAACGCCGTCAGCAATCGCCCGGTGCACCACGCCGCAGTCGATCTGGGCGGGGTCGAGCCGGCCGTGTGCACTTTCCGCGGAGAGCCGACGCAGGGCCTCGGTGACCGCCCACCGCGAGCCGTAATCGATAGCAAGCCGCAGGTGCAGTCTCGTGCCGCCCGCCGTGGCGGCGATGGTCCGATGGACCTCGGCGAGCGCGGATGGCGGAATGCGGTCTTCACGGCCGAGGTGGGTCACCTTGACGCCCTTCTCGACCAACTCGGCGGTCTCCCGACGGCAGTATTCCCGCAGGAGCCAGAACAGACGTCCCACCTCGGCCGGCGGGCGTTTCCAGTTGTCACTCGAGAACGCGTACAGCGTCAGGGTGGTGATGCCGAGATCGGGGGAGCCTTGGACCACGTCCCGGACGCTGTCGACCCCGGCCAGATGGCCGCGCCATCTGGGCCTCCCTTGCTGCCGGGCCCAGCGACCGTTCCCATCCATGATGATACCGACGTGCAGACCGCTCATGACCGCTCCAATGCGTCGCGCGCTTCGCTGATGATGGTCTCCATCTGGTTCACATATTCCTCGAAAGCCCGCCGCCCCTTGGCGGTGAGCCGGTACAGGGTCTTCGGCCTGCGATCCTCGAAGCCCTTGGTCACCTTGACGTACCCCGCGTCCTCCAGCTTCCGCGCGTGGACGCTGAGATTGCCATCGGTGGTCTGCAGCACCTGCTTGAGGTCGGCAAAGCTCATGCCGTCCTCGGCCGCGAGGGCCGAGACGATGCCGAGCCGGATGCGCTCGTGGATCAGCCGGTCCAGCGACTCCGCCACGCTGCTACCCGCCATGGCGCACGACAATGTCCAGCCCGATCACGATGTGGAGCCCCCCGAACCCGGCCGCCATGAGCGGCAGCCCCCACTCGGGGCGCAGCAAGCCGGTTGCGCCGAGGAGCAGGAAGGAGATGCCCATCCACCGGATCGCCCGGATCGAGAATTCCGCTCCAGCCGTGACGCCGGCCCCGTACAGCGCCAGCCACATACCGGGCAGGAGGTGGGCGGTGCCGTCGCGCGCGAGCGCGAGCGTCAGGACACCGCCAGCGGCGAGTGCGGGGGCGATGACCCATACCAGCCGTCGGATGGTGCCCGACCAGATCGGCACATCAGTGCGTTTCGCCTTCGCGATGTTCGACACCGAGGCGATCGCGATCGAGAGGGCGGCCGTGGGCAGCCAGATCCGCAGATCGGCATCGCGACCCCCGCTCCACGCGAGCCAGGAGGCCAGCAGGCCCACGAAGCCAACGATGATCAGCCCCCAGCCGGATACCGCCGTGAACGACGTCGCCGACTCCATGGTCCGCCTGATGTAGGCCAGCGTTTCCTTCGCGTGCTCCCGGTCGTCGTGCGTTGGAATCGTCACGGGCCCCCGCCTGAGGCTAGAAGTAAAGCACTTTACCATGTAAAGTAGTATCAATCCTCTGAACCGCCAAGAGGAGACGCCGGCGGACCTTGAAGGCAGCTGCCGCCCTGTTTAGAATCTTGCCCGGCCCGAGTTCACAACCCATGAGACCGACATGACTCTGCTGACACTGCACAACGTCTCGAAGCGATTCGACGGCGTGACCGCCGTGGATGGCGTGACCTTCCAGGTGGACCGCGGCGAGGTGGTGGGATTCCTCGGTCCGAATGGTGCCGGGAAGTCCACGACGATGCGGCTGGTTACGCAGTTCTACGAACCGGACACCGGTGAGATCCATCTCGACGGTGTCCCCCTGGCGGAGCGGACGCGGGAGGCCAAGCGCCGCATCGGCTATCTGCCGGAGAACAACCCCCTGTACGGGGACATGCTGGTGGCGGAGTATCTGGACTTCGTTGCCCGCCTGCGCGACCTGCACGGATCGGCCCGCCGGGATGCGCTGGATGAGGCGGTGAGCCGGACCGGGATCGGTAGCGTGTTCTACCGGCCGATCGGGGATCTCTCGAAGGGGTATCGCCAGCGCGTGGGACTCGCGCAGGCGATTCTGCATCGGCCCGATCTGCTCGTGCTCGACGAGCCAACGGAGGGGTTGGACCCGAATCAGCGGGTCGAGATCCGACGGCTCATCGGGGACCTCGGTCAGGATCGCACGGTGGTCCTGTCGACGCACGTCCTGCCCGAAGTGCAGCATACGTGCTCGAGGCTGCTGGTGATTCACCTCGGCAAGATCGCGGCGGACGGCCCGGTGGAGCTGCTGACACAGCAGGCGCACGGGGCCGCCGTGGTGAGTATGGAGGCCTCGGGCTCCGGGATCGAAGACGCGGTCGCGGCGCTCGACGGCGTCCGGGAGGTGACGGCCGTCGAGCACCGCGAGGGGCGTCTGGCGCTCACCGTGGCGGCCGAGGCGTCTTGCGACATCCGGCCGGCGCTGTTCGAGGCGGCAAAGGCTCACGGGTGGACGCTCTATGAGCTTCACCAGGAGACGCGGAGCCTCGAGGATCTGTTCCAACACCTGACGAGTGGTACGTAGATGAAGACGGTCTGGACTCTCGCACGACGCGAACTGCGGTCGCTGTTCGATCACCCGATGGGATACATCCTCCTGGTCGTGTTCGTGGTGGTGACCGACTTTCTGTTCTTCCGCCAAGCGTACCTCATGAACCTGGCGTCGCTCCGCCCCATGCTGCAGCTGCTGCCGTGGATCTTCCTGTTCTTCGTGCCTGCGGTCACCATGCGGTCCCTGTCGGAGGACATCCGGTCCGGGACGCTGGAGGTCGTACTGGCGCAGCCCGTGTCCGAAGCGGAGCTCCTTGGCGGCAAGTACCTGGGGCAGCTGCTGTTCGTGTGGATTGCCCTGGGACTCACGGTCCCCGTGGCGCTTGGTCTCTCGCTGGGGGCCGACCTGCAGGTGGGCGTCATCGTGGCTCAGTACGTGGGCGCGGTGCTCCTCGCCGCCGGGCTCGTGGCCGTGGGCGTCTGGGCGTCGAGTATCACCCCCAACCAGATCACGGCGTTCATCGTGGGGGTTACCGTCATGTTCGCGCTCATTCTCGTGGGCGTCGATCCGATCGTGGCTGGACTGCCGGCGGCGGTGAGCGGTGCCCTCGCCAGTCTCTCCGTGCTGCGGCACTTCGAGAGTATCGCCCGCGGTGTCATCGACCTGCGGGATGCCGTGTACTTTCTCACGCTGGCCGGCACCTTCATCGCCCTCGCCTACGGCGCCCTGATGCGCCGCAAGCTGTCCAAGCTGCGCGAGGCCCGGAGGCGCCTCGGCCTGGGCATTGCGCTGGTCATCGCCTTCCTGGTGGTAGTGAACCTGTTCGGACGGAACATCGGAGGCCGCCTCGACCTGACCCCCGGCAAGGCGTACTCGCTCTCGCCGGCGACGCGGTCGATCCTGGGCCACCTGGACGATCTGGTCACCATCAGGCTGTTCGTGTCCGAGGAGCTCCCCACGGAGTTCGCGATCGTGCGACGCGACGTCAACGACCTGCTGGCCGATTTTCGGTCTGCCGGGGAGGGCAAGGTGCGCGTCGTCGAGATCGACCCGCAGGACGACCCCGAAGCGGAGCGCGAGGCACAGGCGGCGGGTATTCCCCCCGTGCAATTCAACGTGATCGGTGAGTCCGAGCTGCAGGTGAAGGAGGGGTATCTCGGGATCGCCATTCAGTACGCGGATGGGACGGAGACGATCCCCATCGTGCAGCGGACCGAGGATCTCGAGTACCAGCTCGTGTCGTTCATCCGGTCGCTGACGAGCACGGATCGCCAGGTCGTGGGATTCGTCGAGGCGGGAGGCAATCCGCAACAGCCATCCGGTCGTTCGTACCGACTGCTCCGACAGGAACTGGAGCGGATCTACGAGGTCCGAACGATCGCACCGAGCGACAGCGGACCGATCGCGAGCGATATCGACGTCCTCATCCTGGCCGGGAGCCCCTTCTTCCTGGACAGCGTACAGCTAGAGCGCTTCGAGCGCTTCGTGACCGACGGTGGGGACATTCTGGTCATGGCTGCGGGCATGGAGATCGACCAGCAGCAGGGCTTCATGGCCTCGGCGCGTCCGGTGGGCTGGAACCGGCTGCTGGAGCCCTATGGTGTGTCAATCCGGCCGGATCTGGTGTACGACCTGGCCTCGAACGAGCGCGTAGGAATGCCGGTGCAGGGCGGCCGCCTGTTCGTCGCCTATCCGTTCTGGCCCCGCGCGCTGAGCACCCGGCTTTCGGTGATCAATCAGGATGTGGAAAGCGCCCTCTTCCCCTGGGCCAGCAGTATTGACACCGCGGCCGCCCCGGCTGGAACCGTGACACCGCTGTTCGTCACGAGCGAAGCCGGGGGGGCAGAGGCGGGGCGGGCGTTCATCGCCCCGCAACGGGACTTCCCGAGGGACAGCCTCCGGGCGCGACTGCTCGCGGTGCAGGCGAACCCGGCGGCCTCCGACAGCCTACCTCCCTCGCTCGGTCGCGCCGTGGTGATCGGCAATGCCGACTTCGCGGTCGACCGCAATGCCCAGATGGCACCCGAAGGAGTGATTTTCGCGCTGAATGCGGTTGACTGGCTGGCGCAGGACGACGCGCTCATCGGGATCCGGGCGAAGGACCGGCGACCGCCGCCGCTGGTCTTCGAGAGCGGCACCACCCAGGATGTCGTGAAGTGGGCGAACGTCGGCGGCGTTCCGCTGTTGCTCGTGCTCTTTGCGGCCGTGCGCCTGTGGCGCCGCCGGAGACGGGCCGGAGACACCTACGAGTCGACTCGGGAGGGAGGGGCACCATGACCGCTGCTCAGCTCAGACGTGTCGCCATTGCACTGGTCGTCGCCGTGTTTCTCTGGGGGATCGTCGAGATTCTCGCGCGGCGGGGCGACACGGTCGAGGAGGTGCCGCTGATACCGGCCATCGTGGGCGACGAGGTCGATGCCGTGGTCATCCGGAGCGCCCAGGACACGATTCGGCTCGAGCGGAGTGGCGATGGCACGTGGAGGGTCAACGGCTTCGCCACCGCACCCGATGCCGTGACGGCGCTGCTGGACGCCCTCGGCGAGCCGACCGCCGGCGAGCTGGTCGCGCAGAATCCCTCATCCCACGAGCGGATGGGTGTTGGCAGGAGCAGTGCGACGCACGTTACGGTGCGGCGAGGGGACCGGGTGCTCGGTGAGGTTCTCATGGGCGCGCAGGGGCGATCGTTCCGCTCTGCGTACATGCGTCGGCCCGGCCAGGACGACGTGTACCTGGTGGAGGGCGAGCTGGTGCCGCTCGTCGGTCGCGACGTCAACGAATGGCGGGACAAGCGCATCGTGGTGGTCGAGCCCGACAGCATTGGCGGCATCGACGTCGAGCGCGGCCGGATGCGCTACACGCTGGAGCGGCAGGACAGTGTGTGGTCCCTCGCGTATGGCGGCGCCGTGGACTCGGCGCGCGTCGAGCGGCTCGTCCAGGCCTTCCGAACGGTGGAAGCGCAGGGAGAGGCGTTTGCCACCCCCGCGCAGGCGGATTCGGCGGACTTCACGCGACCGGAGCGACGCGTCCGACTCGTCGGAACCGACGGCACCGAGCTGGCGACCCTGGCGTTCGACTCCACGGAGACCGGGTTTTGGGTGCTGCGCGACGGGCGCGAGACGATCTACCTATTGAACCGGTGGAAGGTGGACGATCTGACGCCGACCGACTCTGCGGTTAGGCGAAAGGAGTAGGGGCGGGAGCTGGACCACCCGGCCGTGCGGGATGCCCTGTCGGCCCTCGAGGCCGCCGTGACTGGCTGTACTCGGTGTCCGCGGCTCGTCGCACATCGCGAGTCCGTCGCACGTGAGAAGCGGCGGGCGTACCGCGAGTGGGAGTATTGGGGCGCGCCGGTGCCGGGGTTCGGGGATCCCGCGGCTCGCCTGCTGATCGTCGGGCTTGCCCCCGCCGCGCACGGTGCGAACCGGACCGG
>JBDGYA010000045.1:0-24110 GCA_039584325.1 Gemmatimonadota bacterium | reverse complement strand
AAGATGCGGCGGTACCGCATCCGCGTGCTCGCGGGTGATCGGGTGACCGTCGCGCTTTCCCCGTATGACTTGGAGCGCGGCCGGATCACGTTTCGGCACCGGAACGTGTAGTCCGCCGGAGCGCGTGAGATCCAGCTGAGAGCGGGGCCCGCGTCACGCCGGGCTCACTGCTCGTAAGTGAGGCCCGAGCACCACCACTCCTCGACTCCCACGCCATGGTCGCGATGGATGCGGAGGCGGCGTTGCCGCCGGTACGCCACGTGAGTTCTATCGCGCCTCAGGCCAGATCCACGGGGCCCGGTCCGACACCGGACGGTTCCTGACCGGACCGGAACACAGTGGCAGCCTGGCTGCCGACCAGCTTCACCGCACTATCCCGCACCTCGAGCATACTCGACTCCGGCAGCGCTATCACCGGCATGTCGTGGTTCGCCGCGACGAACTCCAGTAGCCGCTCCACCCGCGTCTCTGGGGGTTGATCTGGAACGGGACCAGATCCAGTGCCTGGAAACTCGACGGCTCGACGATCGGCATGTCGTTGGTCGTGCGGATCGTGGGACAGGCGACGTTCGCGCCTGCGCTCCATCCGATATACGCCGCACCGGCACGTACGCGCGCACGGATCGGCTCGATGAGGCCGTCCCCCTGGAGGCGGTCGAGCAGCTGGAACGTGTTGCCGCCCCCGACCACGATCACCTGCGCGGTCTGCACGGCACCATGCGGATCATCCTCACGATGGATCGGTCGGATCCGGCAGCCGAACCTCGCGAAGCGCTCGGCCACCTTCACCGCAAAGTCGTCAAAGGAAGAGCGCACCGCAGCGTAGGGCACGAACAGCGCTTCCTGAGTCTCGGTGCCCAGGAAGGCGCGCAGCGCATCCTCCGCATGGCCGAGGAACGTCCCACCGAAGTTGGTCGAGTTGCTGAGGAGCAAGAGACGCATGATCGCTCGGGGTCCAGTGTCGGCCGCACGTTCGGCGGCTCAGTGGTTGAGCCACCAGATCGACGCGTTGAGGATGGCCGTGAAACTCACCCAGGCAAGGTAATGGCACCAGCTGCACTCCCGCGAGCGGGACAACTCGCCAGCATGCAGCGACGGTCGCCACGATCAGTGCCCAAGAGCAGCGGGATATCTACGAGGGCGAGCCCCGGGGCGCGCATGCCGTGGTCCTGGGAGGGTCAGCCGCTCACTTCCCCCTGGAGAGACGGAACGTGGCGAGTGAACCTACCTAGCCGGCGAGGCGGGAAAAGGTGGGGGACATCCGGCGAATGGCCGGACGCCCCCAGGCGATGTCAGGAGGACGATGGTGCCCGCAGCGTTTCGAGGACCTGCTGGGTAATGGGATTCCTGCCCTCGACCAGGTCGGCGATCCACGCCCTCCGCTGCCGCGTGGTGCGCGCGTCGGTCGACAGCTCGATGGAGACTTCGAAATCATCGATCGCCCCCACGAAGTCTCCCGTCAGCGCCCGTGCCATCCCACGGGCGTCGTGGGCCATCGCATTGTCGGGGGCGAGTTTCACCAGCTGGTCGCATGCTGGAATCACGTCGCTGGCGTGATCCCAGATCGTCCCATACCAGCAGAGTGGGTACCAGTAATCCGTCGATGCCGCGAGGCGGGGGTCGAGGCGCTGAGCCTCGGCGAACGCGGTGAGCGCCTCGGGAATGCGCCCGGTCCGGGCGAGACGCCTGCCGCGGGACATTGCGATCTCGGCGCCCACACTGTCGATGACCACGCTCGCCAGCTCGAAGCTGATCGGGACCGTGACCAGCGCGTCCGTCGGCCGCCCGCCGCGAGTGGCAGGCCGGAACCGCGTTTCCTCGAGCATCCGGATGGCAGGGGTCTCGAAGTCGCTATGGCTGGCCTTGAGCACACGCACCGACGTCGGGTCCACCCGGCCGGTCGAATCCACCACCGCCTCCAGCAGCACCTCGCCCTCGATTCCCTCGAGCATCAGGGTGGCAGGGTAGTCGAGCGCCGGGCTCCATAGGCGTTGGGGCGGAACGAGTGGGACACTGTCCGCCACCTGCTGGGTAGCGCAGGCCACCAGAAACAGCGCAGCACCGACGGAGAGTATGGTGGTGGAATGGATCGGGCGCGCGGGGCGGTGCCGAAATACGCGGTTCATGACGGGATGAGACATACGCATGCCTCCCGATTCGTGTCGAAGTCGGCACGGCGCCACTGCCGAGCACTTGCCTATCTACTATAGATACCTCCGCAGCACGCGCAACGTTTCATCCGCGATACCTTGAGAACCGCCATTCCCTGATCCGGGCTCTACCGGAGCCGTGCCGGATCGATGCGCGACGGAGTCCGCGCTCCGGAGATGATCGGCGCGGCCCCGTTCGCGATGCCGCGGATGGTGGCCGTCATGTGGTCGAGGTCCAGGGTTCCGACTTCGTCACTCACCCGGTGGTAGTCCGGATCGACGTCGATCGGTGTGGTGCTGATCGAGTGGGCCGGCACGCCCACCCGGGCAAACGGCACGTTGTCCGAACGATAGAACAGCTGTTGCTCGGGGTAGGGATCGGCGTAGAACGCGAAGCTGGTGTCGGTGACTGCCGCGTCCATGATCGCGCCGAGATCGGACTGTTCGAACCCGGTAATCCAGGCACGGTCCGGTCCCTCGGCGGCCACTTTGCCGATCATCTCGATGTTCAGCAGCGCCACGATCCGACTGGGTTCGAGTTGCGAGGCGAAGTATCGCGAGCCGAAACCGCCCATTTCCTCGGCGGCGAAGGCGACGAACACCAATGTGCGCTCGGGTCGGGGGAGGGCGGCGAAATACCGGGCCAGCTCGATCACCGCCGTGGTCCCGGACGCGTTGTCGTTGGCCCCGTTGAAGATCGAATCGCCATCCACCGGCTCACCGATGCCGACGTGATCGTGGTGCGCGGAGAAGACGACGATCTCGTCGGGCCGGCGGCCGGGGATCACTCCCACCACGTTGGCCAGCTCCTGGTCGGTCGTCGCAGCACTGGCCTCCACCAGGAATCGGCCCGGTGTGGCGCGGTTGGTCAGGACGAGTGCGGTGCTGCCGTCGGCATCCGGGCCGACCGTGCGTGCATGGCCGGAGAGGAACCGGCGGAACCGGTCGAACGCCTGCCGGTGGGCCTCGCTCATCAGGACGAGCACGTCGCCACGCGCACCCGTGATCATCGGCCCGAGCACGGCGACCGGATTCATGTCCGCATCGATGCGGAGGATCTCGACGTCGGTCGAGTCCGTCCACCGGATCGAGCCGGCGATCGCGAAGGCCGTGCGGGCAGGCGATACCTCCCGCCCGTCGAGCACCACCCGTCCACTGTCAACCGTGATCTGCCGGACGGAAAGCGCCTGCCGGTGAGTGGCAAGGTCGCCAAACGGTTGCAGGCCAATCTCCTCGAACTCGTTCCGGATGAACTCGACGGTTCGATCGGCTGCAGGCGTGAACGCGCGGCGTCCCTGCATGCTGTCCGCGCTCAGCGTGCTGAGGACGCGCTCGACGCTGGCGCTGTCGATATCCGGGGCGCCACACCCCGCGAGCACGCTGAGAGTGAGGATGGCGACCCAGTAGATCGCAGACCGCCGAGGCATGACTTGGAGCATGAGTTCAGGCCTCCGGGAACCGGAGTCTCCGTGACGTGTGGTGTGCACCAAAGGTAAAGTCGGCAGGCAGGGGATCCGGGGGAAGCCTGAAGCGAGCAAGAAGCCCGACCGTAGGTATCGGGAATATGGCTTGCGCAGATAGTCAACAAGTCGCATCTTTGCTTCTAAATTGACTACACCGTGGGATGATTGCGTAAGGTAAGGATGTCCTGGTGACGACTGGGGACGCGCTGCCCTCCCATTGCCGTCCTCGTCACGAGTCAGCTCATGTCGCAACCGGCACCCGGCCCAGCCAAGGTCGGGCGCCAGGGTCTTTCCTCACACTGGGAGGTGCAATGCACATCTCATCGTTCGTCCGAGGATGGGCTTCGGCGTTCCTCGCGGTCCTATGCCTGGCGGTGTTGTGGCCGGGCACGGCGGCGGCGCAGATCGGCGGGACCATCCGGGGATCGGTCATCGACGCGGCCACCCAGCGACCGCTCGCGAATGCGCGCATGATCCTCGTGGGTCAGAACCGCGAGGCGCGCACCAACGAGCAGGGGCAGTACGAGTTCCGCGGGATCGATCCAGGTCAGTACACCGTCCGCGCCACGTTCATCGGTTACGATCGTGGCGAGGACGTCGTGTCCGTCTCGACGGGGCAGATCGCGACCGCGAACTTCAGTCTCGCCCGCGCGCCCGTCCAGTTGGACGAGCTGGTGGTCACGGGTACGGCCGGGCGCACCGAGAAGCGCGAGATCGGGAACGCCGTGACGAGTCTCGAAGTCACCGATCTCACGGAGGTCGCGCCGATCGCCAATGTGCAGGAGCTGCTCAACGCACGCTCACCCGGCCTGACCATGTACAAGCGCTCGGGACTGGTGGGCACGTCGTCCAACGTGCAGGTGCGAGGCGCAGGCTCCCTGAACTCATCGTACGAGCCCGTCTACTACATCGACGGGATCCGATTCGACGCCAATGCGCGGCCGCCGCTGAACGACAACCTGTCGAACGCAACCGTCCAGTTCCGCAGTCCGCTAGAGTTCATCGATCCGGGTGATATCGAGCGGATCGAGGTCATCAAGGGGCCGGCGGCGGCCACGCTGTACGGCGCCGACGCGGCTGGCGGCGTGATCCAGATCATCACCAAGAAGGGCACGCGGGGTGGCCAGGGCATTCAGTGGGCGGCGAGCTTCGAGCTGTCGCAGTCGGAGTGGGTCAAGGAAACGCCGACCACGTTCAAGGAGTGCACGACGTCCCGGCAGGGCTCGAGCAGCTATCCCGGGTGTGTCGATCCGAGCTCGGTTGTGTGGGAGGGGCCGAATGGTCCGGTGACGGGCATTCCCGAAGAGGACATCTTGCGGGACGAGGCCTGGGGTGAGACGTTCGTCCTCACGGACAACCCGCTCCAGCGGCATCCTCGTGCCCTCCGTCGAGCCGGTGGCTACGATCTCAAGCTGTCGGGACGCGGGGGCGGGCAGCTGTTCAACTACTACCTCTCGTTCAATCGCATGGACGAGAATGGTGTCTTCTTCAACAACTTCCAGGAGCGGACCGGCGGACGGGCCAACTTCGAGTGGACGCCGACCGGAAGGCTGAACCTCGCCCTCAACTTCGGCTATACGCGGTACAAGGCAGCGCTGCCGCTGAGCGACAACGCCTCGAGTGGCCTGTTGCGCAACGCGTACCGAGGTGAGGCCCGAGCCCGGGTGCGGGACGATTCCGACGAGACCCCGGGATTTCGCGGTGCGAGTCCGGACAAGTCCAACTCCTATGACTACGAGCTCCGTGAAGAACGGACGACCATCGGGCTGACCGCGAACTACGATCCGTGGTCCTGGTTCGAGAATCGGCTCACGGTGGGGCTGGACAAGTTCGACGTGCGCGAGACCCAGTTCTACCAGGTCGATCCCCTGTGCTGGTGGGGCACGCCCGAGTGCGACGGTCAGGTCACGCAGCGCTTGCCGCTCACGCACACGTGGACGGTGGACTACTCCGGATCCGTCCGGGCCCGGCTGTCGTCCTCGTTCACCTCGCGGACGTCCGGTGGCATGCAGCTGAACGCCAGCCAGTACCGGCGCTTCACGTCCACCGGCATCGGCCTCGTGGCGAGCAACATCAACCTGATCGGCTCGGCCGCGACCACCGAGGCCAGCGAGGGCTTCCAGGAGCAGACATCGCTCGGGTTCTTCGTGCAGGAGCAGATCGGGTGGCGCGACCGGCTGTTCGTTACCGGTGCGCTGCGCATTGACGACAACTCCGCCTTTGGCACGGATTTCTCCCTCGTCGTGTATCCCAAGCTGTCGGCCTCGTGGGTGCTCTCGGAGGAGGATTTCTTCAACGTCGGGATGTTCGACGACTTGAAGCTGCGATTTGCGTGGGGGCAGGCGGGCAACGCACCCGCGCCGTTCTCGGCCGACCGGACCTTCCAGCAGGAGAAGGCGACGGTAGACGGCGACGCGGCCGGTGGGCTCGTTACCTCCGAGTACGGGAATCCCAGTCTCAAGGCGGAGACGGGGAGCGAGTGGGAGCTCGGTTTCGACGCCTCCCTGTTCCGCGGGATTCTGGGGCTCGAAGCGACATACTACAACCAGCGGACGAACGATGCGCTGATGAGCATCCCGGACGCGCCGTCGTCAGGCTTCAACGGCACGCATCTGGTCAACATCGGCACGATTCAGAACATCGGCTTCGAACTTCTTGCCACGATCAGTCCGGTGCGGAACCCGAACTTCGCGTGGGACATGACGCTCACCTTTTCCACCAACACGAACGAGCTGATCTCGTTTGGCGGGACGCGTGACGAGGTGCAGTTCGGCGCGTTCACCAACTCGCAGCGGCACCGCGAGGGGTATCCGTTGGGCGGCTTCTGGAGCGTGGATGCTCGCCGTGACGACAACGGGAATATCATTCTGCCCCTCGAGCTGACCACCACTTGCGTGTGGCCGGATACGGAGGATCCCAACGGCCGTGGCGGCAGCTGTGAAGAGGAATACGTCGGACCACCGACGCCCACGCGGGCACTGGGTCTCGCCACGACGTTCACGCTGTTTGGCAACCTGCGGCTGTTCGCAAATCTGGATTACAAGGGGGGCCACTATCAGCTCTGCGCCATCTGCTCGATCAACAACAGGAGCGAGCAGAACACGTGGAACGTGAACGATCCGCTCCGCTCCGACACGACAGACGCGTACTGGAAGGCCCGGCAGACCGTCGAGTACGTCCAAGCGGCGGATTTCCTGAAGCTGCGTGAAGTCTCGCTGTCCTACCAGATCCCGCGCAGCTGGGGTGGGCCGTTCCGGGCCGCGCGCTGGAGCATCAACCTGGCGGCACGGAACCTCTGGGTGACGACCAAGTACGATGGACCGGGAGACCCGGAGGTCCTGTGGGCCCCCAGAGGAGGCGGCGAATCGGGGCGGAACAGCAACTTCGAGACGCTCGACTACGCGTCGGTACCGCCACCGCGGCGGCTCTCGGCGTCCATCAGCCTGAACTTCTGAGGAGAGGAGACATCATGCGCACGAGATTCGCAGGATGGGCGGGGGTACTCGCCGCGACGCTACTGTCGCTCTCCGCCTGTGACGAACTGTTGACCGTCAACAACCCGGCTGAGATCCCAGTGGAGGATCTCGGAGACGAGGCACTGCTGGACGCCCAGGTGGCAGGTCTTGTCGCGCGGTTCAGCTCGAATGTGGCTGGGGCCGGGGATGAGGAGGCCATCACGCAGGGCGGCGCCTTCATGACCGACGAGCAGATCACCGGTCTCAACTGGGAGGACTGGCAGCGTGAGAACCAGCGCATCGTGGAGTACAATGAGGGCTCAGTCGACGCTCGCTGGTCGGATATGTCCGAGCTCATCAGGCTCGGCGAGAACGTGCTGGACCTGTTAGACTCGCTGGCGACCGACCCCGCCACGGACAGGCGCGTCGCCCTTGCGGCGGCGTTGACCGGATACGGCTACGTGTTCATGGCCGAGCATTTCTGCCAGGCCGTGATCAGCACGGACCCGGACAGCCTGTCCGCTGAGCTCAAGAGCCCGGACGAGGTGTTCGAAATGGCGACTGCGCTCTTCCAGCGCGCGCTGGATGTGGGTGGAGCCGTCGGTGCAGCGGATGTCGTGAACCTGGCGCGCGTCGGGATGGCACGCGCGCACCTGAGCCTGGAGAACTGGAGCCAGGTGATTCAGTACGCGTCGGTGGTCCCGGCCAGTTTCCGCTGGTGGGTCGAGTACACCGACGCCGACCAGGATCTCTACAACAACCTGTACAACGAAATCAGTGGTTCGAACCACACGATCGGGGTCCACCCGGCGTTCCTGAACGGCACGTACGGCGACAACGGTATCATCGCTGAACAAACGGACCCGCGGATTCAGCACACCCCGGATTGGGACACGGGGCACGACGGATCCACAAAGCTGTACAAGCCCTACCAGGGTCGGCGGTTCAGCGGATACACGGGCGCCACCATCGCGAGTGGTGCAGACCCGGGCTCGGACGTGATCCTGTTCGAGCCGGATACCGACGTCATGCTGGCCGACTACGTGGAAGCACAGCACCACATGACTGAAGCCATGCTCCGGAGCGGTGGTGCGGAGGGGCCGATTCTCGACTTCGTGAATGCCCGGCGGGCTGTCGGCAATGAGGCTCCGGTGACCCTCACCGGTGCCGCGTTGTTCGACGAGCTGCGGCGTCAGCGGGGGATCGATCACTTCATGGGCGGCTTTCGGCTTGGCGACCTACGGCGGTGGAAGCGAGGAGGTGTGGGCGACTTTTTCCCAACGGGAGCCCACCCGAATCCCGAGCGTCCGCCCGGCATCTACGGTGAGTGGACGTGCTACCCGCTGCCGATCGAGGAGTACGAGGGCAATCCGAATCTGGACAAGCCGGCCGATCCGACGATACCACCGGGTATCTGAGGCGGTCACGCTGGCTTGAGGTCAGGGAGTGGGAGGTGCGGACACGCACCTCCCACTCGTGTATGTTTTGGAGGGACCTCCCGTCTCCCGTCGGGGTAGTGCCCTATGGGCTCTGTGGGGTGGCAACCGATCGCTTGACGGCCGGAGGGAAACAGTGCGACCCTGGCCTATCCTCGTCACGATCGTGCTCGTGCTTGGCTCAGCGCCGTCTGCCGAGTCACAGGTCGTGCGAGGGCGACTGCTCGACCTGGACACCGACGAGCCAATCGAGGGAGGCATCCTCACGCTGATGGATAGCGTCGGGGTGCGGCTCGAGACATTCGTGACCGATGCCGACGGGCGGTACCGTATCGTGGCTCCCGGGCCCGGGGTCTACCTCGTCGAGGCCAGACGTGTCGGCTATCAGGCGTGGGTCGACGGCCCGATCGCGCTGGCCTCCGGCGATGTGTGGGAGAGTGCCTTCCATCTTCAGGCCGTTCCCGTGCTCATGGATCCGGTTGAGGTCGTGGCGCCGGCCGAGTTCCGCGAGGCCTATCTCCAGCGCGTCGGGTTCTACGAGCGGCAGCGATCAGACTACGGACACTTCTTCACACGCGACGACATCGATCGGCGGGCGCCCGAGCGCATGACGGATCTGCTACTGGGCGTCCCCGGTGCGCGGGCGCCGTCGTCGACGAGTGGCTTCGCGCGATCCAGCATCACCTTCGGGGGCTCGATCCAGCAACGCGGTCCGTGCCACCCACGCGTGTACGTCGACGGGCTCATCGTGATCCGCGGTGACGCGAGGGCCTTCGGGCTCGACGTGCAGGGCTTTCCGGAGCGCTCCGGCGAGGTCGCGGGCCGGCAGGACCCGACCATGCGGCCCGAGATCGCGCTCGACGACGTCGTGCTGCCCGAGGACGTGCAGGCCGTCGAGGTCTATCGGCGAGGCACCGAGGTTCCGGCACGCTTCGGTGGGATGAGCACCGAGACGCAGTGTGGCGCGATCGTGGTCTGGACCCGGCGGGGGTGGCAGGCGAGCCGGTGACGAGCCTGATCCGCTCACGGCCTGGGAGCGGCCGGGCAGCGGCAGTCCTGACCGCGCTCATCGTCGTCCGGGCTACAATGCTCAGCGCACAGACGGCATACACGTCGGCGAACGGGGCCGTGACCCTCGTGCCACGATCGACCGGATTCGCGACCATCGATTTCGCCGAAGCACGGCTTAAACTGCAGGGCCTCTTCGAGTTGGAAGGGGTACCGCTCGGCCTCAGTGGGTACGCCGGTGCGGCGGCGCGCATGGGGCAGGTGGACATGTTCTCCGCCTTCGACTTCAACCCGGGGTTCGAGGCAGGAGCGCTGGTCTTCCGGCGCCTGGGTGGAGATGGGGCCGGACACCTGGTGTACGGTTCGGTCGGTTATCGCTCTCTTCAGCGCAAGCTCGCGACGTTCGCCGCCGACTCGAGTACGATCACCCTTTCGGAGGCATGGCAGTCCGACCTCTCGGGGACCGCGGGGCTGAATGTTGGCGTGAGCAGCCACCTGATGCTGGGCATCGCGGGATCGATTCGGAGGGAGTGGTCGAGCCCGGGCGTTGCCCAGCCGGTTCAGGTCTGCGTCGAGACTCGATCGGGCGGGATCGCGATTCCACTGTGCGAGAGCCGGTACTTCGTCGAGCCGCGGGACTATTGGGCGGGTCAGGTGCGTTCGGACGTACTGTGGAGCGTGGTGCGTCTGGGTGGTGCCCGCAGCCAGCCACACCTCGCGTTGCTCGGCAGTACGTCACTCGATCTCGGACAAGAGGCCGCTGCCCGGTGGAACGTGGGTGGAGGTGTGGCAGTGGTCCCCCTCGAGTATCGCGGACACGTGATCGCCGCGGCGCTCGTCGAGTTGTACGATGCGACCGACGCGAACGGGCAGGCCCCGGAGTTCGGCGACCGACTGGTCGTGCGCGTGGTGCTCGGCGTTCCATTCGGTATGGTAGTAGATTGAACGCCCGCGCACTCGTGCCCTCTACGCTGAGGAGAACACCGTGATGCCAGCGAGTACACCCTCGAAACGGCGGAGTCCGTTGGTACTGGTCGCGGGCGTTGCGCTCCTCGTCGCTGCGGCGTGTGGCGGCAAGCGCGAGATCGAGGTCCATCACGCGGCGGCTCCCCAGGTCAACGACAGCATCTACGTGCAGGTCATCAACGATCACTTCAGTGACGCGCGGATCTACGCGATCTATGAGAGCGGCTCCCGGTACACGCTCGGACTCGTCGTCGGCAAGACGAAGGGACAACTCACGCCGATCCTCTGGCAGCCCCGTGGCATCCAGTTCGAGATCAGCTTCATCGCGACCGAGGGCCTGTATTACTCGGACGAACTCCTGCTGGAGCCGGGTGACGTCATCCAGATCACCATTCCACCGAACATCGCGACGTCGGCGTTCTTCCGTCGCCGCTGACCTCGCCGCTCGCTACTGTCGCGCGAAACGGTAGTCCGCTGTCGGGCTGCTGGGGTAGAGCTTCGGCAGCGTAAACCCTCCCACCGTGTAGTCGGCGGTGTACACCTCGTCTCCCTGGCTGAACGAACAGTTCACGCACACCCGCAGTAAGGTGTCGCCCTGGATGCGATACTCTCCGCCGAAGGCGGTGCGCATCTCGCTCGTGCTGCCGCCCAGCTCCGTCCGGAACTGGACATTCAGCCGAATGGTGCTGTCCGGTTTCAGCGTGAGATCGCTCTCGAACACTGAGGTCTCGAGCACGCCCTGGGCAGTGTTCTGCGTCGCGACCACGAACGGCAGGCCGGCGCCGTCGACGGAAACGAGTACGAACCGGTCGCCCTCGATCACCGGCCCCGACGAGCTCGAGCACCCCACGGCAAGGCCGAGTGCGAGTGCGATTGCGGTCAAGCGGTGTGACCAGCGCATGCGGTGCCTCCTGAACGGATGCGCAACGCACGAGCCCTCCTTACAAAACAAGAGTATCTGCCGCACGGGCGCAATCGCGGGCATGGAGCGCGGCCGGAGCAGCCCATGGTCCTTGCGGGAACGCAGGGAAGCGGGTTTTCTACACCGGCGGACCGGCGATAGGACGGTAGGATGGGAGGCCGGTCGAATGGCCGCATGGCACTCGAAGTGGAGACGCAGTTCCCATGTTGCATCAACTCATGCTCGTTGCGCTCGCGCTCGTGCCGGCTCCGCCCGGATCGGGCGATGCCGCCACCGTGCCGTCAGTGTGGGGGCCGACCGGTCATCGCGTGGTAGCGGCCCTCGCCGACCGGCACCTGCTGCCGGTGACCCGGATGCGGATCGCCGAGCTGCTCGGGCCGTACCCGCTGGCCCGGTTCGGTGAGTGGGCGGACAAGTATCGTGCCAGCGATGAGGGGCGGCACACGGGGCCGTGGCACTACGTGAATGTGCCGGACGGGGAGACGTACCGGCCGGCTCCGTTTCAGGAGCCGCGGGACATCATTCAGGCGCTCGGGTTGCAGGAGCGCATCCTGGCCGATCGCTCGAAGTCCGCCGACGAGCGGTCGCGCGCCCTCAAGCTGCTAGTGCACTTCGTGGCCGACATCCACCAGCCGCTCCATGTTGGCAGAGCGGAGGACAGGGGCGGGAACGACGTCGAGGTCACGTGGTTCGGCGCGCCCACCAATCTGCACAGCGTGTGGGATTCCCGCCTCGTCGATCACCAGCGGCTGAGCTACTCCGAGTACGTCGACTTCCTCGATTTCGCCACGCCGGAGCACGTTGGTGAGTGGCTCGACTCGGGGTACGCGGAATGGGCCGCCGAGTCGATGGCGTTGCGCGACACGGTCTACGTGCTCCCGGCAGCACGCGCCGGCGACGTGCCCGACCTCCGCTGGGACTATGCCGACGCGATGACCCCGATCATGGAGCGCCGCCTGGTACAGGCGGGCGTTCGCCTGGCTGGAGTGCTGAACCGGGTGCTGGGAGACTCGGCGGACGGCTCCTGACCGCGGCTGGGCAGCGCCTGGGTGCCCCGATACGGCCGCCCTCTGAGCGTCCCGATGACTCTCACTGATGCTCGCGATCGAGCATCCGCAGCAACTCCCGCACGAGCGATCTGGATTCCACGCGCCGGGACGACCGCCCACTCCGCGCATCATACCGTGCCCAGTACGGGGAGCAGCTCTCCGTCGGCGCGGTTCCCGGGATGAAAAGCTCGAACCTGCCACGGCAACCGGGTCCGGCGCGCAGCCCGGTTTCGGGGTCGATCTCGACGACGTCCATGCCCCACGGCCGGCGGAACTCCCCACCACCGTCGCGACCCAGCGCCTCCGACAGGAAGTCTGCGAAGATCGGGAGCGCCAGTCTCGAGCCCGGCAGGTCGAGACTGCGCCCGTCGTCGAAGCCGACCCAGACGGCGACTGCCAGGCTCGGCGTGTACCCGATGAACCACGCATCCCGAAAATCGTTGGTGGTGCCCGACTTGGCGGCGACCGGCCCATGGTACCCTCCGGCTCGCAGGCCGCGTCCGGTACCCCGCTCCACGGCGCCACGCAGAGCGGACGTGACGAGATAGGCCTCCTCGGCCCGGAACGGACGCGATCCGCGTTCCTCGAACTGCATGCGGATAGGGCCGTCGCTTCCGGCCACGGCGTAGACGGCGTTGAGTGGGGCGAGCGCGCCCTCGGCCGCGAGCACGCCGTAGGCACGTGCCATTTCCAGGGGGGTCACCTCGGACGCGCCCAGTGCGATACTCGGGACGGCGTGCAGTGGGCTGGCGATCCCGAGCCGCCGGGCCGTGGCCACGATCCGCTCAGGTCCGAGTGCCAACCCGAGCCGAGCAAACGGTACGTTGAGCGATTGTTCGAGGGCGTCACGCAGCGTGATGGCGCCGCGGAACCGCCGGTCGTAATTGACCGGTTGCCAGACACCCGCTGGCGTTTCGACGGTCAGGGGCTGGTCCGCAAGGGTTGTCGCGAGCGTGAAGGTGCTGTCGCTGTCGCTGCTGGCGTCCGGTGGCCGGCTGAGCGCGGCGAGGGCCACAATGGGCTTGAACGAGCTGCCGGGCTGACGTCTGGCCTGCGTGGCGCGGTTGAACTGGGACGTCCCGTAGTCGCGACCACCGACCATCGCGAGCACCTCGCCCGTTCGAGGGTCGATCGCGACCAGCGCGGCCTGCAGGGGGCTGTCGTCACGCACCAGCTTCGGATACGTGCGCTCGAGCCGCCGCAGTCCGTCTGCCACGGCCTCCTCGGCCGCTTGCTGGAAGGTGAGGTCGAGGCTCGTGAAGACGGCGAGTCCCTGCGTCAAGGCACGACCGCCGTGGGGCTGTTGGAGCTGGCGCGCGACGAAGTCCGTGAAGTAGCGACCGTCCACCCGGCGAGTGGGGTGGGCGCGGAGGCCAAGCGGCCGAGCCCGAGCGCGGTCGAAAGCCGCCGCGTCGATGAGCCCGCGCTCGAGTAGGAGCCGCAGCACGAGGTCTCGTCGGGCGCCGGCGCGCTCGGGGTGTCGCACGGGTGAATAGAGGCTCGGCCCGCGGATCATGCCCGCGAGCAGGGCCGACTCAGCGAGATCGAGCTGGCTCACATCCTTCCCGAAGTAGAACTGCGCGGCGCTGCCCACGCCATGCACCGCCAGCGCGCCATCCTGTCCCAGGTACACCTCGTTCAGGTACGCGGAGAGGATCTCCTCTTTGTCGTACCGCGATTCGAGTGCCAGGGCCATGAACAACTCTCGCACCTTGCGCAGCACCGAGCGCCGCGGCGACAGGAAGAGGTTCTTGGCGAGCTGCTGCGTCACGGTCGAGGCACCTTCGACCACCTCCCCAGCCTGCAGATTGGCGACGGTCGCCCCGCCGATGCGCGTGAGATCGATGCCGCGGTGCTCGAAGAACCGCTGATCCTCGATCGTGAGCACGGCGTCAACGAGATGCTGCGGCATGTCCTCGAGGGGCACGGGAATCCGGTCTTCGATTCTCCCAGCGTGAGTGACACGAAGCAGCTCTGGCTCGAGCGCGGCGTACGGCAGCCGGTTCCCGTCGGCGTCGCGCACGGCGCGCACGCGATCGCGCCAGGGGTCCAGCTGCACGACCGTAGTACCACCCGGGTCGAGCTGGCTGCCGAGCCGGAATGCCCGGCGTCCGACGATCCATCCACCGGACGCACGGTAGTACTCCCCGGCGTGCACGCGGCGTCCGGAGACCCGGCGGTACCCGAGCCTCTTCAGGGTGGCATCGATCGCGTCCGGAGACACGGGTGCGCCGGGCCGCAACACGAGGGGACGTGCATAGAGCCTCGTGGGGGGGAGGAAGTCGTCGGGGTCGAGCCGAGCCCGGACGCCGGCCTCGACCATCGTACCGAGGATGGTGAACAGAGGGATCGCGGCCACCGCGCAAACCACGATGGCTGCGCGGCGTCCCCGCCATCGCGACAGCCGTCGAGCGGCTTGGCGACCGTGGTCGATCAGAGCGAGGATGCGCGCCTTCATAGCCTTCTTGCCGTAGAGATGCCTGTGGCCGGCCGGCCGTCGCGTGGCAGCCGAGTCGGTGCGCGCGGGTACCTGTCATCCCTACGGGAGCTGCGGCGGGCGCGTTTCCCGGGTGCGAGAAGTCGGCGGGCGAGGGGTCTGACGGGCCGGCGCCGAGTGTCACGCCTCACTGGTGTTGCTAGGTGCCCTCGTCGTCAGGGGGCTGGGAGGCTGGTGGGACGTCACGGTACGGGCTCCGCCGGTCCAATCCGCTGCGTTGCTCGCGCCTGCGTCGATCGCTATCCGAGCGGCGGTCGTCGACGTCGACGGCCCGGTACTGCTTGCGCCGTTGGGTCCGTCGTCGCTCGCGCTGGCGCCGGTCCTCCTCCTGCCGGCCCTGCAGGTATTCCATGCGGGCGGTCAGCTCGGTCGAGATGCGGAGCCAGTGCTCGTGCAGGAGGTCCCACCGCTCCGTTTCGGCCGCGGTGAACCGGCGGCCAACGGTCTCCTGGAGCAATGTGTTCATCTCCCGTGAAAGCTCCTGCTTCTCCTTCCGCAGACGGGTGATGGCCCCAATGTCGAACTGCTCGTCGAGCACGGCAGAGTGCAGCGCGGCGTGCTGCGACACCAACGGCCGTCCGCAATGGCGACAGAACCGCGCGTCGCCCGTATTCGACTGGTGACAGAACTCGCACGGCATCACACGCCTACCCAGGTGTGAGGAACGACAGAGTTGCTGGCAACGGGCTCATCGGCCACGGCGACCTGCCTCCACAGCGATCGTCGGTGTCGGCTCCGCGTCATGCGGCTGGAGGATCACCGGCGGGGGCGAGACCACGGACGGCGGGCAGATAGCGATCGGCCGTGTACGCCCGGAGCATCGTTCGGGCGGTGAAGCGCGTCAGGGCCTCACGCAACGCGTGGCGCATCAATGTGATCCATCGCAGCGGCAGGCCTGCGGTGTCCCGATCGAAGAAGGCCGGGATGATGTCCGTCTCCAGCAGGTGGTACACGTGCTCGGCGTCGTGCGCATCCGAGTCGTCACGCGGCCCCAGGGGGATCGCCCAACCGTTGCGGCCCGTGAATCCCTCGGCCCACCAGCCGTCGAGCGTCCCGAGCTGCGGCACGGCATTCAACGCCGCCTTCATGCCGCTGGTGCCGCACGCCTCCAGTGGGACGCGCGGTACGTTGAGCCAGAGATCCACGCCCTGCACCAACCGGTGGGCGAGGTGCATCTCGTAGTCTTCCATGAAGGTGACCCGTCCCTCGAAGCTCGGATCGCGCGCGTAGCCGTAGACGGTCTGCAGCATCCGCTTGCCGGGCTCGTCCGCGGGATGCGCCTTCCCCGCAAATACGAGTTGCACCGGCCGCTTGGGATCCGTCAACATTCTATGGAGGCGGTCGGGGTCCCGGAAGATGAGATCTGCCCGCTTGTAGGTGGCGAAGCGCCGGGCGAATCCGATAGTCAGCGCATCCGCGCTGAGCAGGGTTCCCGCCGAGACGAGGTGGCCCGGCTCCTTCCAGTGGTCACGCCAGCGCCGCCGCGCGTCCTCCCGGACGTACTCGAGCAGGCGCTGCTTCAGGAGGGCGTGCACGTTCCACAGACCGTGGCTGTCTATGCGGAGCACTTGGTCGGCCAGTGCCGGGTCCTCGAGTCGCATACCCCATCCCGTCCCGAGGTGCGCATCCAGCAGGTCCATCATCGGATTCGCCATCCACGTGGCGAGATGGACGCCGTTGGTGGTGTGCCCGATGGGAACCTGTGCCGTGTCCCGATCGGGCCACAGCACCTGCCAAATGCGGCGGGTTTCCTGGCCGTGCAGCTCGGATACGCCGTTGACGTGTCCCGACAGGCGGATGCCCATCGCGGTCATGTGAAACGCGCCGTGGTCCTGGGTCGGGTGGTGGCCGAAGTCGTAGAACGTCTCGCGATCGATCCCCCCATCCTCGGGATACGTCCCGGCACAGTGATCGATCTGATCGCGGGTGAACACGTCGTGCCCTGCCGGGACGGGCGTGTGGGTCGTGAAGACGCTGGAGGCGCGCACCTGGCGCACGGCGTCGTCGACGGTGGCACCGCCGCCCACCAACTCGCGCACGCGCTCGACGAGCATGAAGGCCGCGTGTCCTTCGTTGGCGTGCCACGCAGCTGGAGCCAGGCCGACCTGGCGCAGCAACCGCACCCCGCCCACTCCCAGGACCCACTCCTGCCGGAGGCGCATCTCCGGGCCGCCGGCGTAGAGCTTGAGCGAGAGGCCGCGATCCTCCGGATCGTTCCGTTCCAGATTGGTGTCCAGCAGGTAGATGGGGACCGTGCCGACCATCATGTGCCACGCCCCGACGTGGAGCGTCCGTTTGCCCATCGGCATGGTCACGAGATAGGGACTGCCCGAGGAGTCGAGCACGGGCATGAGGGGCGTGACGGTCGGGTTGAGCGGATCGTCCGCATCTTCCTGCCAGCCGTCGAGACGCACGCGCTGATCGAAGTAGCCAGCCGTGTACAGGAGGCCCACGCCGACCAGCGGTATGCCGAGGTCAGAGGCGGCCTTGCAGTGATCGCCCGCGAGAACGCCCAGACCGCCGGAGTAGATCGGCACCGAGTTGTGCAGCCCAAACTCCGCACAGAAGTACGCGATGGTCTGACCTGCCTCCTGCGGAAACTGCTGGACGTACCAGGTGTCGCGCCGGGACAGCGCCGCCTCGAGTTGTTCGAGGACCGACGCGTAGCGCGCGAGGAATGCGTCGTCCTCGGCGCAGGCAATGAGCCGTGCCGGATCGACGAACTGGAGGAATTCGATGGGATTGTGCCGCGTACGATGCCACAGGATCTCGTCGACCGCCCTGAACAGGTTGCGGGCATCGCGGCTCCAGCTCCACCAGAGATTGGTGGCGATGCCAGCGAGGCCGCCAATCCGATCCGGCAGGTGGGGAATCCGTGCCTTAGTCTCTGTCATGGGCAGCAAAGCTAGCGGGTTGCCGGGCTGTCGTGCTACTGGCCGCACGGTCCAAGCGCAATGTGTCCTTCACGGTCTCTTCACTCCGTCGGCGCTATGCTGATAACCGGGGTAGTATTGCTGGTTCGGGCACGGAGTCCCCAGCACAGGGGGCTGATATGTCGAGTTTCACCCGCTATCCACGCAACACCGGCGGCTTCTCGCTCGACGAAGCCGCTCGCGCCATCCAGAAAAGCCTGAGCGATCTGCCAGCTCTCTGCCCGACGTGCGCCGCTCCCCTGCAGAAAGTCGTGGGGGAAGAGCATGCCGAGCGAGTCTGGCTGCTGCGCTGTACGGAGTGCGGACGGGGATTGGCCTACCGCAATCCGAACGTCCCGCCGCGCAGTCGGCCACCGGCGGGCTGACATCGCGTTCGGCCCGTCTTCCGGTGCAAGGCTCGCGCCCGGGCGCCCGGAGCGAGGGGCTGACGCGGTCACGCCACGCCGGAAGGCGCGCTCGGTCAGGGTCCAGCGCCCGGCTCAGTTCCCACGCCCGGAATCCCGAAGGTCCATCAACTCCCGCGGGTACGGATTGAAGTAGCGCTGCTGGGCGAGATACGGCTCGTCGAACCGGACGATCCAGGACTGCAGCAGGGCGAGGGGGACACTGAGCGGCGTCCGTCCAATCCGGTACTCCTCCAGCAGCTCCAGGAAATGTGCCTTCTCGCTCTGGTGGAGGCCCTTCGAGAAGTACCCCATGGAGTGCTGCAGTACATTGATGTTGGAGGTCGAGCGTGCCGGCCGCGCGAGTGCCTGCGCCACGCCTTCGCGGTAGGCCTCGAATACCTCCCCGAACGGACGCCGGTCCGGGTTTGCCACGAGGCGCCCGAGTTCCCTGAGCTTGGCCTGGTGGTGCGCCATCAGGGTCAGCTTGTATTCCGCATGGAACTGGACGAGCGCCCCCATGCGATCGGCCTCGGCGATGGCGCGCAGGGTCGCATTGGCAAAGAGCCGTGTCAGGAAGTGGTGGCGGATCCGGAAGTTGGTCAGCCGTCCCTCATCCTCGATGGCCGCGCGCGGGAAGCGCTCGATCACCGCCCCGCCGAACATTCCGGGGCCCCGGTCTGAGGGCTGGGTGCCGCCCTCGCCGCTGTAGATCTTGGTATCCTTGATGCCGCAGGAGGGCGACCGGCTCTTCAACAGGAACCCGTCCACCTCGGCCAATGAGCCGAGAAAGCGATCGCTGAACTCCTGCATCTCTGCCGTAATGTCACGCCCGGTGGAGGGCTGAACCAGCCGCTGGGCCCCCTGGATTGACACCAGGCGAATCGGGTCGCGTGGAATGCCGAGTCCGATTTCGACCTCCGGGCACGTGGGGAGCAGATCGACGAACGGCAGCAGGCTGACCACGACAGGCGCCCGGATCAGCTGCCCGTTGTAGCGGCAGGCGTCCAGCTCCAGACACTTGCTTAGGACGAGTACGGGGCGCGGGTGGGTTACCATTGGGCGGGAGGATAGCGGGGGGCCAGCGATCCCGCAATGTTGTCCCGGCAGGACCGGCCCCTCGTGTTGCGTAGCGGGCCGGTGTAGGGTGTCCAGGACAACATCGTGACACATGTCCATCCCGTTTCGGGGTGCGCTCTGGCGGAGCGGAGTTCGTGCGACGGTCGATGCCAGCCGTCAGTCCGCCCTCGAAGCAGCTTGATTGAATTTGATACATCACGTGATATCAGAGTATGTAAATTGCTGCACGACAGCGGATGACGAGTAATCCACAATGAATGCACGGGTCCGTGACATCAACGACGAGCCGGTCCAACGCGAGGGCGCATACGTGCTGTACTGGATGATCGCGGCCAGACGGACGTCATACAACTTCGCCCTCGACCGGGCACTCAGCCTGTCGCAGGAACTGGACAAGCCGCTGCTCGTGTTCGAGCCGCTGAGGGTCGGGTACCGCTGGGCCTCCGACCGACTCCACTCCTTCATCGTCGATGGGATGGCGGCCAATGGCCGGGCGTTCGGGGAGGCGGGAATCACCTACCACCCGTACGTCGAGCCCCAGCCAGATGACGGCAAGGGGCTCCTCGAGGCCCTGGCCGAGCCTGCGGTCGCCGTGGTGACCGACGATTACCCGACGTTCTTCCTGGCCAGGATGGTGCGAACGGCCGGCACAAAGCTCAACCGCCGGGTTGAGGCCGTCGATTCCAATGGACTCCTGCCGATGCGGCAGGCCGACCGCTCCTATCCGACCGCCCATCAGTTCAGGCGCTATCTGCACGCGGTCCTCCCGCACAGGCTGGCGGATGCACCGGAACCCGCGCCCCGGGCTGCGACTTCCGAGAGCGCTCCGATCGAGGAGCGGGTCCTCGCGCGTTGGCCGCGGGCCGACCTGGATGCGCTTCGGGGCGCCGGCGGGCTCGATCGATTGCCAATCGACCACACCGTCAGCCCGGTCGAGGACTGGCCGGGTGGTCAGGACGCGGCCCGCGAGGTATTGCGGCAGTTCCTGGATCGTCTCGACCGCTACGCGGAGTCGAGGAACGACCCGAGCGAGGGCGCGACGAGCGGGCTCTCGCCGTATCTGCACTTCGGCCACCTGTCCGTTCACGAGGTCGTCGACGCCGTGCTCGAGCGCGAGGGCTGGTCGCCCTCCCACGTGAGCGAGTCCGCCCGGGGCAAGCGCGCCGGCTGGTGGGGCGTGAGCGAGAGCGCCGAGGGGTTCTTGGACGAGCTGGTGACGTGGCGGGAGCTGGGGTTCAACAACTGCGCCCTCGACGCCGCGTGCGACCGGTTCGCTGGCCTTCCGGAGTGGGCGCAGCGGACCCTGGCCGAGCACGAGCGCGACCCTCGCCAGCACCTCTACGACCTCGAGATCTTCGAGATGGCCGGCACGCACGACGAGCTGTGGAATGCCGCCCAGCGGCAGCTCCTGCGCGAGGGGCGGATTCACGGGTACCTCCGCATGCTGTGGGGCAAGAAGATCCTGGAGTGGAGTGAGAGCCCTCAGGCCGCGTTCGACATCATGCTCGAACTCAACAACACCTATGCGCTCGACGGCCGCGATCCGAACTCCTACAGCGGGATCTCCTGGGTGCTGGGCCGGTACGACCGCCCCTGGGGCCCCGAGCGGCCGGTGTTCGGCAAGGTGCGCTACATGACGTCGGAGAACACGGCGCGGAAGTATGACGTTACGGGATACTTGGAGCGGTATGGCGAGTAGACGGATGGACGGAGGAAGGGCGGTTGAGCGGACCGGCGGTCAGGCGGGCGACACAACCGCTCAACCGCTCCCCCGCTGAACCGCTCAACCACCCATCCGATACTCCTCCAGCCACTGCAGATCATCCACGTCCACCCGCACCACGTACACGGATCCGTCGGCGAATCCCACCACGCGTCGATCGCCCGGCAGCGTCACCTGGCGCACCAGCGTCCCGGCCCGATCGAAGACGTCGTACAGGCGCTCCGACGCTTTCGCGCCGCGGGCACGCGCGACCCACAGCTCGCCTGCGGGTGAGACTCGGACGGCCCCGCTCAGGAACGGTGGCATGACCTCCGGGAACTCCTGCCGATCGATGTCCGGTCGCGGCGGCCGTCCCACGCGCCGCCGGCCGTTCTCCACTTCGACGATGAGTCCGTTCCTTGCCATCTGGTCGGCCCAGGCTTCCTGCTCGGCGCGCCCGATCTCAACCGGATTGTAGGCGATGGTCGGTCCGACGGTCAGACTGCCCGCAGCCGACAGCCATTCGACGTGGTAGTCCTGGTATCGGGCGATGCCCACCCGGCCGTCCGGGTCCACGGCCCACTCGTCACGGCCGCTGTACGGACCGGTCCCACCGATCGACACCCGCATCTCGCCTGGCCCGATCGAGCCCGGCATGGGCGGGAACCAGACGTAGCCCAACGTGTCGAGGGCGTCGGTCGCTGGGTCCCATCTGAGGAGGGGTGCCCTGCCGGTGCTGGCGGCTTCCTCGAGCCCCGGCATCTGGATGCCCGCCACGTCGAAGTAGATCCGACCCTGCCGATCCACCCCTCGCGGGAACATGGGGAGACCAGAGGGCAGCCGCAGCGGGATCGTCGAGGTGGAGAGCCGTCCATCGGGCAGCAGCACCGTGAGGCGCCGGTTGAGGCGGTCCATCATCAGCGTCGAATCGCCGGGAAGGGCGAACAGGCCCGCCGGCATCTCGTACTCGCCGGGGCCCCGTCCCTGCCGGCCGAGCTGCTCCTTGGCGCCGGCCGCCGCATCGACGCGCCATAGCGCCTGCTCGATCGGATCGGCCACGAGCAGACGTCCGTCGCTCAGGACTCTGAGCCCGGCGATGCTCGAGAACGGCTCATCGACCGTGGCGATTGGGGTCGAGAGCGTCATCCGCGGTACGTCTGACTGCGCGATGGCTGGCGCCGACATGGCCGCCACCGCGACCAGCGTGCCGGTCGCGAGCGGCAGCGAGCGGATGAGCCGAGCGGTCGATGGAGTTACCGTGTCCTCCGTGGCGTGCGCGTCATGTCTCTACTCAACTGGTGGCAGCGGATACCGCTCGAGCCACTGCAGGTCGTCCGCATCCGTGCGGTAGAGATACACGGATCCGGTGCCGAAGCCCAACAAAGTGCGGCCGTCGGGCAGCGTCACCCGTCCGATGCGCTCGCCGGTCGAGGAGAACACGTCGTACGCCTCAGGCGCGCCCGCCTTCACGAACCGCTGGACCCACACCGTGCCGGCAGGCGTCGCCTGCACCCCGCGCGGCTGGAACGGGGGCTTGTCGCGCGGCCAGTCCATCTCGTCGGGGGCGGGGCGGGGCATGTTGATCGTCCGACCGCCCTCGCTGCCGGACATCACCATCACCCGTCCGCCGGCCATGGCCTGGGCCCACTGCTCCTTGTCCTCGTCCGTGACCGGCACGGGCTGATACGGCGTGGGCCGACCGAGGACGCGCCGGCCGTCGGCGCGGATCCAGTCCACCCGGTAGTCCTCAGACCACACGATGGCGACACTGCCATCCGGTGCGGCACTCCAGCCCGGTCGGGGTGAGAAGGGCCCCACCGTCCCTCCGGCGAACCGGAATGTCCCCTGGCTGCCTGCTTGGATGGACTGCATTTCCGGACGCGGCAGCATGGCGATGGTGTCGACGATGTCGCCGTCGAGCTGCCAGCGCGCGATGGCAGCGGAATCGGGCGGGCCGTCGGGTCCTACGGAGAAGCTGCCGAGTATGTCGAAGTACAGCCGCCCCCGGTCGTCAGCCCCGGATGGCATCACCATGATCGGAGCGCCTGATGAACCGGAGCCCTGCTGCATGGACGTGGAGCGATGCATCCGGCCGTCGGGATCGATCACGGTCAGCCGCATGTTGCCGAAGTCCGCCAGCAGGGTCGAGTCGCCGGGCAGCGGGAGCAGTCTACCTGGCAGCTGGAACTCGCCTGGCCCCGAGCCGACTCGGCCGATCTCGTCCATCGAGCCCGCCGTGAAATCCAGCACGCGGACGGCCTTCTCCAGCCGGTCGGTCACGATGACACGTCCGTCGGACAGCTCCCGCACGCCCGCGAGGCTCGAGAACGGCTCGGGAAACGCCTGGGGCGGTCCCGCCAGTTCGGTGGGCGCGGCTTCGGCCGACTGCGCGGCGGCGGGTGCCGCGCTCGCCGCGGCCACCAGCAGGTACGCGCCAATGGCGCAGAGTGCTCGCACGATCACGTCCTCGGTTCTGAGGGTTTCCGACATCCACGCACACGATGCGTGGCTGTCCGAAAGCGTCGCAGGATGGGCGTCCGGAGGCGATCGGGGCTCCGCTCGCGCCCGGCCCACGCTCGTCTTCCGCGAGGATGGCTTTCTGCGCGCCGATCCAGGGCTTCGGAACGGCGGGAAGAATCCTCGGATCCGCCCCTCGAAGCTCCACTTCGACGGGAAGAAGCTCATTCTCGGTTAGAACACGCGCATTCCCGCCGAAAGGAAGCTCGTTGTCGACGAGAGGCAGGTCATTATCGACGAGAAGAAGCCTACTCCCGCCGAGAAGAAGCTCGTTATCGACGAGAAGAAGCTCGTTCCCGGAAAAAAGAAATCCACTCTCGGTGAGAAGAAGCTCACTCCCGACGAGAAGAAGCTCTTTCTCGGGGAGAAGAAGCCCATTCTCGATGAGAAGATGCTCAATCCAACTCCTACTCCGGATCGAATTGATGCCTCCTGAGGTGTGTGCAGATCTTTGTGTAAATGCCGAGACGTGGGTTGCAGCGAGATGCCAACAAGAAAGGCCATCGTCTAGCTTCTCTGGGAGCAGGAACCAAACCGCGGGGTACACGC
>JBDGYA010000044.1:0-23685 GCA_039584325.1 Gemmatimonadota bacterium | reverse complement strand
CTCGGAGATCCGGGTGGGGAGGTGTCGTGTGCGGGCCCTGCACACGCCGGGGCACACCGAGGGCAGCGTCACCTACGTGATTGACGGTCACTCCGCACTCACCGGTGACTTCCTGTTCGTGCGGTCGATCGGTCGTCCCGATCTGGGTGGCAAGGTCGCGGAGTGGGCACGGCAGCTGTGGGCCAGTGTGGAGCGGGTCAAGCGCGACTGGCAACCCGATCTGACGGTGTATCCGGCGCACTACGCGTCGGACGACGAGCGGCGCGACGACCGTTCCATCGGTGTCCGGTTCGGTACCCTCACGGCGGCGAACGAGGCACTGCAGTTCCGGGAGGAAGCCGATTTCGTTGCGTGGATCGAGCGGCACGCGGCGTCCTTCCCGGACGCCTATCGCACCATCAAAGCCATCAACGCGGGGCTGCAGCAGGCGTCGGCGAAGGAGCTGGAGGAGCTGGAGGCAGGCAAGAACGAGTGTGCGCTGGGCGGCCGGTAAGCGAGCGGAGACGGGACCAGCCTGACCCTGGTCTGGCTCCCTTCCCCAGTGTGGACCGCCGCGCGGATTCTAGAGCAATCCCGACTTCGCCGCCGCCCACAGCTTGTACAGCCGGTCGAACCCTCCGTGGAGCATGTCCACCTGCTGGGGACTCGGTGTGGCCTTCAGCGCCGTCAGGAGCTCCTCGCAGATGGCCGGCATCTCCCGCCGCCCCCGCTTCGCCGAGCGGTCCCGGATCAGCTCGAGCAACTCGGCCAGCCGGGTGCGAGTGGCCTCGTCGTCAGGGACCTGCCACAGGAGTTCGGTCGCATCACGACCCTCGACGATCGCGGTACCGACGTCATCGAGCAGGGGCTGGCTCCGGCGCTCGCGCGGGGGCAGTCCTTCGATGCTCATCGTTCGACGACCTCGTGGATGTTCATGATGTTCTCCTCTCTTCCCCGCTCAACAACTTGTGCTTCATGGCCGCCGTATCCGCCGTGATGAATACCACATACCTGTCGCCGTACTGCAAGTGCTTCCGGATGGCCCCGTTCGCGGCGGCGGTGGAGCGTGCTGCCGGCTCGTGGCGGCACCCCCGGCAGGAGCGCCACACCGATCTGTGCTCGCATGCCGTCCCTGCACGGGGTGTGGTGAGGAAAGCCGAGCCGGTCGTGCGCCGGAATCCCCCTCGAGGATTGCACGTATGTCTATGTAATGCAAACGGTTGTGCCTTGCGCTGGTGGGTGGGCGCCGCCGCCGCCGCCGGCACTGCGAAACCGAAGGTCCGCCGGTGCGTAGTGATTACCAGACGCACTCTCGTCTTGAGGAGCCATCGATGTTGCGACCACTCCTGATCGTCGGCGCCGTGGGCGTCGGCGGATACGTCATCTGGCAGATCCTGTGGGCGTTCGTGCTGCCGATGCTGGCCGGGCTGCTCGGATTTCTCTGGATGGTGGTGAAGGTGGGGCTGCTGGTGCTGGCGGCCTACTGGGTGTACCGGATGTTCCTGAAGGGCACCTCGAACACGAAGGAGGAAGTCGAGACGTAGACCGTCCCGCCGCGGCTCGCGACGGGGACGTCTCCACGCCAACATGCCCGTTCCCGCCTCTGCGCGGGTGCGGGCGTGTGCATTCTGCCTACGCATCCGCGCGCCGACGACTGGTGAGGGCCCCGATGGCCCTTATATTGCGCCTGTCTGCCCCCGGGGACGCGCCCCTGGAGTCGAATCCGGCGGCTGGGCCGCCTTGACCGAACACCGCCAACCACCTGCATGGACGACATCCAAGAACGCCTCGCGGCATCGCTGGCCGACAAGTACGAGATCGAGGGCCCGCTCGGCGAGGGTGGGATGGCCCTGGTCTACCTCGCTCGGGACGTGAAGCACGACCGGCAAGTGGCGGTGAAGGTATTGCGGCCGGATCTGGCCGCATCGATCGGTGCCGAGCGGTTCCTCCGGGAAATCTCTATCACGGCGAAGCTCCAGCACCCCCACATCCTCCCGCTCTACGACTCGGGCGAGGCCGAGGGGCTCCTGTATTACGTGATGCCGTTCGTCGAGGGGGAGTCGCTCGCCGACCTCGTCGAGCGTGAGAGGCAGCTCTCGATCGACGAGGCCATCCGGATCACCAGGGAGGTGGCCGGGGCGCTTGGGCACGCGCACGCCTACGGTTTGATTCATCGCGACATTAAGCCCGAGAACGTGATGATGTCGGGCGGGCACGCGATCGTCGCGGATTTCGGCATCGCCAAGGCGGTGAGCGCGGCCGGCGGCATGGAGGTGACCCAGACCGGCACGGCCATCGGGACGCCCGCGTACATGAGCCCCGAACAGGCGGCGGGCGACCCCAACCTCGACGGGCGCGCCGACATCTATGCTCTGGGCTGCATGCTGTACGAGATGCTGGTTGGGCAGGTCCCGTTCACGGGCCCCAACGCCCAGGCGATCATGGCGCGGCACACGATGGACCAGGTGCCGCCACCCAGCATCATGCGGCAGTCGATCATGCCGGAGCTGGAGGACGTCGTCTTCTGTGCGATGGCCAAGACGCCGGCGGATCGGTTCCGCACCGCGCAGGAGATGGTCGATGCACTGAACGCGGTCGAGTCCGGCGGCGCCCCGAAGCTCCGGGTGACGCGAGCCACCACCCGTGTCACGCAGGTCGTGGAGCCGGAGCCCTTCTGGAAACGCGCGCTCGTGCCGACGGTCTCGGCAGTCGCGGTCGTGGCCGTGGGATTCGGGGCCTGGCAGCTCTTCGTCGCCGACCGATCGACTGCGCCGCTGCTGGCCGGTGGCCTCGACCCCAAGAACGTGGCGATCCGCTACTTCGAGGACGCTTCCAGGGGCGAGTTGCAGCACGTGGCCGACGGACTCACCGAGGGCCTCATTGCCCGAATGCAGACGGTGCCGGTGCTGAACGTCGTGTCCCGCAACGGCGTGGCCCCGTTCCGTGACCCGGCGATCCCGCCTGACAGTGTCGCCCGCGCCCTGGACGCCGGCAGCATCGTGGGCGGCACGGTCGCCAAGGTCGGGGACGAGATCCGGGTCACGGCAAGGCTGTATGACGGCGAGAGCGGTGCCGATCTCGGTATGCGTGCGAACGTCACGATCCAGGCCGACAGCGTGCTTGACGGACTCGACAACGTCGTGGAGACGGTGACCCGATTCCTGCGCCAACGAGTCGGGGAGGAGATCGAGGTACGGGAGCTGGCCTCTGGTACAGCGAGCGCTACGGCGTGGACCCTGGTGCAGCGGGCCGAGCGGCTGCGCAAGCAGGCCGCGGAGGTTGGCAACGACGATCCCGATCAGGCGGCGAGGGATCTGGCCCGCGCCGACTCATTGTTGAGGCTTGCCGAAGCGGAAGATGCCGCCTGGCCACAGCCCAAGATCGATCGCGGCTGGATTGCGTACCGGAGAGCTGACCAGGTCGAGGAGGGACCGGCCAAGTTCTCGTGGCTGGACTCCGCCGTGGCGCACGCCGAAGCGGCGTTGGCCGTCACTCCGAGAGTCCAAAACCTGCGTGCACTGGCTCTACGCGGCACGGCCCGACACAAGTACTGGGAACTCAGGGCGCTGACGGATCCCGACGAGCAAGCTCGGCTCCTCACGCTGGCACGGGAGGACCTGGAGCGGGCGGTGACTGGCGCAGCTTCAGATCCAGGGCTGGCCAGCGCGCTCGTCACACTCAGCGACCTCTACTACGATCTCCCGACCGCGGACGTCCCGGGCGCACAGATGCTCGCCCAGCGCGCGTATGAGGCTGACGCCTATCTCGAGAACGCACCCGAGATTCTCTCCACCCTGTTCTGGACGCACCTCGATCGCGAGTCGATGACCCAGGCCCGCCGGTGGTGTTTCGAGGGTTACCGGAGGTTCCCGGAGCGATTCGAATTCACTCACTGCCGGTTGTGGTACATGGTGACCCCCGCCAGTCCCGCGGATGTGGATTCGGCCTGGGCACTGAACGCCGGCATCCAAGGCTTCACCCGGAGGCGGTTCCTGCGATTGGAGGCCGACTTTCTCGTGGGCGGTGTCATCGCGCGTGCGGGTCTTGTCGATAGTGCCCGCGCCGTGATCGATCGGGCCCACGCGGCCATCACCAGCGACATCGATCCGGATCTGGAGCTCTACAGCCGCGAGGCGTACGTGCGCTCGCTGGCGGGCGACACCGACAGGGCGATTGACCTGTTGAAGGAGTACACGGCGGCCAATCCGACGCACGACTTCAGCCAAATGCTCGGCAACTGGTGGTGGCGCAGCCTGCGGGAGAACCCCAGGTTTTTGCGGGAACTGGGAGTCGGGTGAGCGGTTGAGACGACGCACGACAGGAAGGTGCGGCTGGGCCAGCTGCCGCAACCCCAATTCGCTCAAGATGTTGCGTGCACGCAGCGGTGCGCCGTCTGGTTGCGTTAATCCCTCAGTTCAGTCTGTGCGCATGCCGGAGGAAACCGATACGGGCGCCCCTTGTTCCCCTCAAGACAAGCGGTAGTTTGAAGTATCCTTTAGAAAAGCGGCTCCGCGGTGCCGAGGCGCGGGAGTTGCTGTGACGAAAGTCACACTTGACCATGAGGTGCGGTTCACCTCGCTGGGCCGCCCATCGAAGAGATAGCCACAGACCGACAGGGTCATGCCGGGCACGTATCCGACAGATGCGTCGTCTGTCATCGCCTGTTCATTGGCGCCTAGGCGCCCGCTCGGGGGGGCACGGATATCATGAAGCGCTTTCTGGTAGTTGCGTTGGGACTCGTGGTGTTGACCGCGTGTGACGATGCCGTGAGGCCCGTCGGCGAGGAGCCCGAGATCGGGCGACCCAACATCGCGATCACCAATGCCATGGACACCTACGGCTTCGTGGACGAGTTCTTCTCGTTCCTGAAGCCGCTCGTCGATGACCCGCAGGTGGTGGGCACGACGCTGAACACCAACCTGCTGCCGGTCATCGAGCTGTGGCAGAAGGACCAGCTCGTGATAGAGCTACCCGGCACCCCGCACGCCTGCACAGGCCTGTCCATCCCGGGCGATCCCGGCGGTGCGACGTACTCGGCGCTCGCGGTGTTCACGCCGGAGGTGAACCTGGACGGCACGGCGTACCATTACGGCTGGAAGAGCAGCGACGAACCGGTGGGCGGTTTGCAGGAGCTGGTTGACTATCGGCTCTGCGTGAAGATCACGCTGGCGGCTCCCGGCGGCGCGCTCCAGCAGGTGGTCGGCTGGCGGGATGTACGGCCCGAGAAGTCCACCGATCCGAATAATCCGGCCGGCGTACCCTACCTGTTCGAGAACGGCCGCAACATCCCCATCGAGTTCTGGCTCAGCAGCAAGAGCCAGTGTTACGACGCCCTGGGGAATGTGATCGACTGCACGATCGCGACGTTCGACTATTTCGGTGGCACAGCGACCTGTGACGATGCCCAGTGCGGCTGGTTCCAGCCGGAGGGCGGCATCCCGATGGGTGAGCTGCAGACCTTCGAGATCCGCTACGTCACCTGCACCGACTACAACGACGACAACACGATCGAGTACCTCGACATCGCCAACCCGCAGTACTTCGGGTGCCTCGAGGTGACGACGTATGCCAGCTACGACTGGGAAACCGTGGCATTCCCGGCTGGCGCCATCGCCGCCTCATGCCGGGACGTCGGCGTCCTCGGCCCGCAGGACGAGCGGCTCCTGCTGCACGTCGAGGCCCCCTTCTCCAAGAACGTATACGCCCTGCCGACGCGCCCGTTCGATCTCAATTGCGTCGGCGGCTCGACGACCGCTTCCCTTGCGCCTGACGCCTCGTTCGGTGAGAAGCTGGTGCACTACGCGCGGCGTGGGGTGCAGACGGTGCTGCCGTGGGCCAGCCCACCACCACTGGAGGCGGCCCACGCCGGGTTCGGCGGGGGAACGTCGCTCAGCTGCCGCGCACCGGAGGCGTTCGATGAGGGGCCGCAGACGGTGGGGGAGGAAACCTGTGCTTCGCCGGCGCTCACCAGCGGCCCCGCGGCCGTCGATCCCATTCCGGCCGGCGATCCAGTCACGTTCCGCATGGTCTGGGCACTGCCAGCCAAGATCTCGGCTCGACTGCAGGTCACGAGCCTCGGGCCACCGCTCACCACCACCAACTGGATCGATCCGGTGAGTGCGAGCTCGGGCGAGACGCTCCGGCCCGCGGTGCTGGTGACCGACGAGTGCGAACCAGATTCCGGTGACGACGGAACCGGCACGATCATCGTGGAGGACTGTAGCGACGTCACGACCCAGCCCGCCGTCGGTGCCAAGGTCACCTTCGAGCTGTCCGACGGCAGTACGGTGGTCAACACGACGGGCTCGGACGGTATTGCGTATGCGCCTTGGCTGCTCACAAGTCCCGGTCTCTATACGGCAACCGCGAGCGGACTGGGAATCGGTGTCGATCCGAGCCTGGCATCCGTGACACTCTCACCGCCTCCGGCCGAAGGTGCCTACCAGGATCACATTGGCAACCTGTCGGTGCTGCTCCTCCAGCCGAAGGTGCAGTTCACGGCCTCGGTGTGCAGTGATAAGGAGTTCCTGCTGGGCCAGGGCGTGGACCCATCCGATTACGACGGATCGGTCACGATCCCCATCAGCCTGTCGGGGTCCGATTCCGACGTGGCATACCTGTACTGGGCGACGGACTGCTATCGAACGTACTTCGCGTTCGTGGTTCCGCAGGCACCCGACTTCACGAACACCTTGCGCCTGGTGTTCGTGGACGACCTCGAAAGCCGGTTCGGCTTCGATCCGGCGAATCCGGTGCAGTTCTCCGCGGTGCCCGACATCGGCGACGACCTGTGGTTGGTTGCGTTTGACAAGGACAAGAAGAGTCCCACGTATCAGCAGTGGCAGGTCGAGGATTGGCACATTGCGGATGATTGCACTGGCAACTCGAAGCAGTCGGAGTGCGGCAAGTCCGATCTCGCAGCCGGGCATACGGACGACCTGATTCCCGGCTACGGGGGTGGGGCGTACCTCTACGAGGGAGGGACGGTCTACGAGTTCGCGCGCGTGTTCCCGGCCGATCCGGCCGACGCGGATCCGTTCGATTTCAGCCTGCCGGGTATCGGCGAGTCCGAGTGGATCGCCTTCTACCTGACGAGCAACCGGGGCAACGCCCCGCAAGCCGATCTGGAGTGGCCGGACTTCCGTCTCTTTTACCCCATCGAGATTGTCAGACAGTAGAAGGGGAAGCAGGACACCAGCGAATGCAGCCGGCCCCGGGAGGTTCCCGGGGCCGGCTCGTTTTCGCGACGCCGGATCGTTGTGTAGCTTTTTGGCATGTCCACAAACCCAGGCGAAGTTCCCGGGCGCGGCCCGCTACCCAAGCCGACTCGGCCGGACGACGCCCGCGAGTATCTGAAGGAGTCGGCATTCCGGGCGCCCGACGTCCAGACGATCACGATGACCGGGACCGAGTTCACCTCGGTCTGCCCGAACACCGGCCAGCCCGACTTCGGCACGGTGACGATCGAGTACGAGCCAAGCGAGCAGTGCATCGAGTCCCGGGCGCTCAAGTACTATCTGTGGTCGTACCGGGACGAGCCCGCGTTCGTTGAGACTGTAGCTGCGCGGATCGCCGATGACGTGGTCTACGCCATCGCCCCGAAGCGCGTAACGGTGCAGGTGACGCAGAACGTCCGGGGCGGCATCGCGATCGTCGCCACTGCCCAGCGGGGCGAGTGAGACCGCTCCGTGTCTGCGCTGCCCGCCATGTCTGCCCAGATCGATCCCGCACGCCGCAAGGCCGTTGTCCTGCTGAGTGGTGGTCTCGACTCGACCACAACCCTCGCCATCGCGCGGGCCGAGGGCTTCGAGATCCATGCGCTGACGTTTCAGTACGGGCAGCGGCACGCCGTGGAGATCGAGGCAGCGCGCCGCATCGCAGAGCGGATGAACGTGGTGCAGCACGTGGTGGTGACCATCGACCTGCGCGCGTTCGGCGGCTCCGCGCTCACCGACGACATCCCGGTGCCGAAGGACCGGACCGACCGCGAGATCGGCGAGGGCATTCCAATCACCTACGTGCCGGCACGCAACACGGTGTTCCTGTCCTTCGCGCTGGTCTTTGCCGAGACGATCGAGTCCACCGACATCTTCATCGGTGTCAACGCGCTGGACTACAGCGGCTATCCCGACTGCCGGCCCGCTTTCATCGAGGCGTTCGAGCGGATGGCGAATCTGGGAACGCGCGTGGGTGTCGAGGGAGTACGACCGTTCCGCATCCACACGCCGTTGATTGCGCTGTCCAAGGCCGACATCATCCGCCGCGGCCTGGATCTCGATGTGGACTACGGGCTCACCGTGAGCTGCTACGATCCGGACGCCGATGGCGCAGCCTGCGGACACTGCGACGCCTGCCGCCTCCGGACTCAGGGGTTTGCGGCGGCTGGAGCGATGGATCCGATTCGGTACGCCGATGCGGAGGTCGGCCGGTGAGCTACGCGGTCAAGGAGATCTACTACACGCTGCAGGGCGAGGGGCACCAGACCGGCCGGCCGGCCGTGTTCCTCCGGTTCGCGGGATGTAACCTCTGGAGCGGCCGCGAGGAAGACCGCGCAACTGCGGCGTGCCGCTTTTGTGATACGGACTTCCTGGGCACCGACGGCGCGCGAGGGGGCGGATACGAAACGGCTCCGGCACTCGCCTCGGGTGTCTCCCGGGTGTGGCCGCCGGCCACGGGGAACGCACCGTACGTCGTGTGTACCGGGGGCGAACCGCTGCTTCAGCTCGACGCGGCGCTCATCGCTGCCCTGCACACCGAGGGGTTCGGCATCGGGGTGGAGACCAACGGCACCATCGCGGCTCCGGACGGTATCGACTGGCTGTGCGTGAGCCCCAAGGCGGGCGCGCCCCTCGTTCAGACCAGCGGCGACGAGCTGAAGCTGGTGGTGCCGCAGCAGGGGATCGACCCGGAAGATCTCACGTCGCTCTCCTTTGCCTGGTTCTACCTCCAGCCGATGGACGGCCCCGATCTCGAGCGCAATACCGAGTACGCCGCCCACTACTGTCTCGACCACCCGCGATGGCGGCTCAGCCTGCAAACCCACAAGCTGCTAGGGCTGCCGTAGTCACGCGATGGAAGTGTTCCGCGAATTCACCTTCGAGGCGGCGCATCGGCTGCCCAACGTGCCCGAGGGGCACAAGTGCGCCCGCCTGCACGGGCACTCCTTCCGGATCGCCGTGCACGTCGAGGGCCCGGTCGGCGAGGACTCCGGCTGGGTGATCGACTTCGCCGACATCAAGCGGGCCTTCACGCCGATCTACGACGCACTGGATCATCGCTACCTCAATGAGATCGAGGGGCTGGAGAATCCGACGAGTGAGGTGTTGGCACGCTGGATGTGGCAACGGCTCGCGCCGGCCCTGCCGGGACTTGCACGGATAGTGGTGAGAGAAACCTGTACCTCGGGGTGCGCATACCGGGGCGACTGACGACGAACAGCAACACACTCACGAACGGTAGGAGAGCTATGGCACGCACGACTGCACCTCAGCCAGCGGACTTCGAGAAGCTTGGGGTATTCTACCTGGGCCGGAGTCATGACCTCGAGACCGATAAGACGCTGCCCGAGTTGCTGCTGTACGACGCAAAGGACCTGACCACACACGCGCTGTGTGTCGGCATGACCGGCAGCGGCAAGACCGGACTCTGTGTTGGCTTGCTCGAGGAGGCTGCGATCGATGGCGTCCCTGCCATCGCCATCGATCCGAAGGGCGATCTCGGCAATCTGCTGCTGAGTTTCCCGAACCTGGCTGCCTCCGAGTTCATGCCCTGGGTGGATCCGGCGGAGGCCGCCCGAAAAGGACTCACGGTCGATGCCTACGCCGAGGCCACCGCGCGCAAGTGGACGGAAGGACTCGCGACATGGGGACAGGATGCGGGCCGGATCGCACGCCTGAAGGCTGCAGCGGAGTTTGCGATCTATACGCCGGGAAGCAGCGCCGGCCTGCCGCTGTCGGTGCTGCGCTCCTTCGACCCGCCAGCCGCCGAGCTGATCGATGATGCCGATGCGCTGCGTGAGCGGGTCTCGTCCACGGTCTCGGGCGTGTTGGCACTTCTCGACATCGATGCGGATCCGGTGCAGAGTCGGGAGCACATCCTGCTCTCGACGATCCTGCTGCACGAATGGCAGCAGGGCAGGCCGCTCGACCTGGCCGGCCTGATCCGGGCCGTGCAGACCCCGCCCTTCGATCGCGTGGGCGTATTGGACCTGGAGTCGTTCTATCCGTCGAAGGATCGAGCGGGACTCGCAAGGCGACTGAACAGCCTGCTTGCCTCACCGGGGTTTGCCGGATGGCTCGAGGGCCCTCCGCTCGACGTGCAGCGGCTGCTGTGGACGGACGCTGGTAAGCCCAGGGTCTCGGTGCTCTCGATTGCCCATCTCTCCGAGCCGGAGCGGATGTTCTTCGTCACAGTACTGCTCAACGAGATCATCGCCTGGATGCGGCGACAGTCGGGAACGGGGAGCCTCCGGGCGATCCTGTACATGGACGAGATCTTCGGGTTCTTTCCGCCAACGGCGAATCCACCGGCGAAGGGTCCGATGCTGACGCTGCTCAAGCAGGCACGAGCCTACGGGGTTGGGGTCGTGCTCGCGACGCAGAATCCGGTCGACCTCGACTACAAGGGCCTCTCGAACTGCGGAACCTGGTTCTTGGGTAGGCTGCAGACTGAGCGCGACAAGGCACGGGTGATGGAGGGACTCGAGGGCGTTGCCGCGTCGGAGGGGCAGGGCTTCGATCGGCAGCGCATGGAGCAGACCTTGGCTGCGCTCGGCAGCCGGGTCTTTCTGATGAACAACGTGCACGACGACGAGCCGGTCGTCTTCCACACGCGCTGGGCCATGTCCTACCTGCGCGGTCCGTTGACGCGCACGCAGATCCAGAAACTGATGGAAGGCCGGCGCACAATCGCGGCGGCGCCGGCATCCGCATCGCGCGCGACGACGGCTCCAGCAGCGGAGGCGTCTGCCGCCGGCTCTGCTGAGCGTCCCATACTGCCCGCCGAGGCCAGTGAGGTGTTTCTGGCACTGGACGAGCCGGTGCCGGAGACGGTGCTCTACCAGCCCGCGCTGCTCGCAAGTGTCGACGTCCACTATGCGAACGCTCGTGCCGGAGTGGATACGTGGCAGACGCTGCAGCTGCTCGCGCCGCTGGAGGAAGATGCCGGTGCCGATCCCTGGGACGACTCAGGTATCCTCGGGGAGCCTCCTCGACTGACGGAGTCGCCCGCGGCCGGCGCTGCGTTCGCGGCCGTGCCGCCACGCGCCGCCAACGGCAAGAGCTACGGCACGTGGGGCAAGGCGCTCAAGACCCACGTGTACCAGGATCGGTCGCTCACCCTGTACCGGTGCCGGGAGCTCAAGTTGACCTCGGAGGTCGGCGAGACCGAAGGGGAGTTTCGCGTGCGCCTGCGGGAAGCCGCGCATGAGCGTCGCGACCAGGAGGTCGAGAAGCTCAGGAAGAAATACGGATCGAAGCTGGCACGGCTCGAGAAGCAGGCGGAGCGGGCCGAAACCCGTCTCGGTCGCGAACAGGCGCAGCTACAGCACCAGACGATGCAGACGGCGATTTCGGTAGGCGCGACGGTGTTGGGGGCGCTGCTCGGCCGGAAACGTATGAGCGTCGGCACAGTCGGACGCGCCACCACGGCGGCACGCGGAGCCAGCCGCAGGGCCCGGGAGAAGGAGGACGTTGCCCGCGCCAAGCGACAACTCAAGCAGGCGCATCAGGACATGGCCGCGCTCGAAGAGGAGCTGAGCGCCGAGGTCGCGGCGCTCGGGGCCGCGACGGATCCCGACGCCTATGAGATCGACACGATGCCGATTCGCGCCCGCAAGTCGGACATCACGGTGGGGAAGCTCTCGCTGGTGTGGTTGCCGTCGACGGCGGCACTCGATGCTTTGATGGCTGGCGGGGAAGGGCCAGGCAGCTAAGCCCGCACACTGCCAGGGGAGCGACGCCGTCCCTCGCAGGGTTCCGTGCCGCTCCCCGTAGCGCATCTACTTCAGTGGGTGATGAGCGGGGGCAGTGTCTTAGCCTGCTTGATCCAGCCCGTCACAGAATCGAGCGTGGGGGTCGCCCGCGTCAGCTTCCGCTCTTCGTTTACTTCCTTCATTCGTGCGGTGAGGTTTTCCGCATTCCGTGTGCGAAGCTCCTTGACGGTGTCCACGCCAGCTGCCTCCAGCAGCTCCGAGAACTCCGAGCCCACACCTTTGATCCGCATGAGGTCTGCCAGGTTCGCCCACTTGAGAAGCACGCCCTCACTCACGCCGGTCTTGGCGCTTATATCCTCTCGGCCATTGGTGTCACAGCAGTACTGCAGCAAGTGGTCGGTGGTCTTGATGTCCGCCACGGCCAGCTTGGCGGCGTAGGATGGACCGATGCCCTCGATCTCCTCGATCTTGTAGGCCATTGCGTCAACTCCTCCGAAGTAGGTGGTTCGTGCGTGCCCCGGAGTGTCCGGCTGCCGATAGGGACGGATTTGCAGGCGATCCGCTCCCAACTCCGGGCAGCGTGTGCGTCACCCCTCTGTCTGCCGCTCCTCACCCCGGCGCCGCAGCGTCTCGGCCCCATCGATCATGGCCGCGGACCAGTTGGGTACGTTCTGCTCGATGGGGATGGCCAGGACGACCCCCGGTGCGGTCTGCGGCGGGAGCCGGCTGAGCGGCACCGACGCGCCGTGCCCCACCTCGTTCACGAGCACTGCCACGCCCCCCTCGATGCGGTCGACGGTCCAGAGAGATTCGGCGGGGGATGGTGAAGAATCCATGGCATACGTTCCCGAATCGACAATGCTCAAACGGTGGATGGCGACCTCGACCTTGGCTCGATCCGTCGCGCCCATATATGGTGGACACGCCAGGTCGCGTAGTGGCGCACTCGCGAGACCATCCGACTCCCATCGGGTCCACTCCGCTCCCAAATCGAACTTGCGGTGGCACTTTTCGCAACCGATGTTGCACCTGACTAGGCGCCCCGCGACCCCGTACCTCGTGCCGTGCCCTGCGTACTCGTAGCCCCGGGAGCAGGCCAATGGAACACCGCTTCACTCCTGTGTGCCCGCAGTGCCACTCCGAACACGTCGTCCCGATCGTGTACGGGTATCCGGCGCCGGAGACGGCGCGGCGTGCCGAAGCCGGAGAGATCCGGCTCGGAGGGTGCTGCACCACGGGTCGCGATCCGACGTGGCACTGCGAAGACTGCGACTACGCCTGGGATGAGGCCCTGCGCGAGCAGCGCTGATCGCCGCCTTCATTCGTGTTTCACCGCCCATTCATCCCCTCCTGCGTCAATTGCATGCGGTGGTGGGGGTACCTCGAACTTGCGATTCGACAGGCGGAGACAGGAGACGGAGCGATGAGGAAGCTGGCAGTGGTATTGGTGATGGTGACACTCGTGACGAGTGCCGCGGCGGCGCAGGAGCCGGGATTCGTCTTCGACGTGGTTGCCTCCGTGGAGACCACACCGGTGAAGAATCAGGCGCGGACGGGAACGTGCTGGAGCTTCGCCACGACCTCGTTTCTGGAGACCGAGCTGATGCGGATGGGAAAGGGGCCGCTCGACATCTCCGAGATGTTCTTTGTCCGGATGAACTACCCCTACAAGGTGCGGAACTACGTACGGATGCACGGCAGCGCGGCCATGGGGCAGGGGTCACTCGGCGGGGACGTCATGCGGGCCGTCCGGCTGTTCGGCATCGTGCCGGAGACCGTCTACGAGGGACGGCGCTACGGGGCCGACGAACACGATCACGGCGAGCTGCACGGCGTGCTCAAGGCGGCAGCTGACGCGCTCATCGGGCAGCGACAGCCGCTCAGCCCGGTCTGGCCGGATGCCATCGACGGCATCCTCGATGCCTACCTGGGTGAGCCGCCCGAGACGTTCAGCTATGACGGGCGCACGTACACGCCCCGCGAGTTCGCGCTGGAGCTGGGTGTGGATCCCCGCGACTACGTGGAGCTGACCTCGTTCAGCCACCACCCGTTTAACGAGTGGTTCCCTCTCGAGATTCCTGACAACTGGGCCAGGAACGAGAGCTACAACGTGCCCCTCGACCAGCTCATCGCCCTGATCGACGGTGCGCTGGAGCGGGGCTACTCGGTGGCCTGGGACGGCGACGTCAGCGAGCGCAGCTTCTGCCAGGGAAGTGGCGTGGCCGTCCTGCCCGTTCAGAGCTGGGCCGAGCGTACGGAGGAGGAGCGCCAGAAGCTCTGCGCGGCACCTGAGCCAGAGATCGCGGTGACCCAGGATGTGCGGCAGCGCTGGTTCGACGACCACTCCTCAACCGACGACCACCTGATGCACCTCACGGGCCTCGCCCGCGACACGAACGGCACGACCTACTACATCACCAAGAACTCTTGGGGAGAGACGGGCCCCGAAGACGGCTACGTGTACATGTCCGAGTCGTTCGTGAGGGCCAAGACCATATCGGTCATCGTGCACCGCGATGCCCTTCCGGCAACTCTGCGACAACAGATCGCGGGCGACTGACGCTGCTGTGCCTCCGGTCGCGATCCCGTGTGCCATTGTGAGGACTGCGACTATGCCTGGGGAATTCCGATCGGTCGAGTTGGGCTAAGGGTACCAGGGAGCGGGACACCCAGTCGATCACGGGTGTGACCCCGGTCCGTGATCCGAAGGCCTGACGCCCGGCGGAGAGGTCGTCACCGCGTGCATGTGCCTCCGACCTGAGCTTCCAGTTGCGGCGTGCCTCACGCGTGCTCGGACGCCGGGAACTGCAGGAGACCTGCCGGAGCGTCACCACCGGCACCATACCCGTCCTGATCGGAAATACGGCGGTGAGAGCGCCCTGCCCGGTCAGAACTTGCGGGAGGCTCTTGCATCCTGCAATCGCGTTAGTCCTGCTCCCGGCGTAGGCTGGCGGGGGCGCAATCGGTCCTAACCGCTTGTCGGACAAGATGAAAGGGCATCCCCGCGAGAATCCAGACGCCGGTGGAGGTGCGATCGGCAAGGATCACCTCAACCTTGCACAGCGACGCTGAGAGTTGATGGCCGGTTCCCGACGGCGCGTGACGGTCCCCCGATTGCGCTGTCGCGTCGGATGATGCAGTACTTGATCACACCAGGAGCGGAGACAGACGCGATGGTGACGGACGAAGCGACAGCCACAGCGGGCGCCGGCTCCGAGCAGCGAGAGCCGCGGGCCTCCTTCCTTCGTACCGCCGATTCGGCCGCGGCTGCTCGAGAAGAGCAGGTACTCTCGCAACCGGCAGTCCAGCAGATACTGCTGGACCGCCTCGCGAGCGAGAGGCCAACGGCGGAGTTCATGCACATCGCGCTCATCGCGATCCTCTGTGCGACCTTCTGGGGTGACGCCTCGACGCTTGCCCTGGGCTATTGGTTCTACGCTGTCGTCACCGCCACGGCGACTCGCGTCTTCGTAAGGCGTTGGGTGCGCCACAATCAGCCCGATCTCACCTACGCGATCCGCCTGGTGCGCACCGCCGTCGTGACCACAGGGTTGGCCTGGGCGGTCGGACCGGCGACGGTGACCATCGGTCTTCCCTTCGGACAGGTGGCGCTCGTGGTCGTGGCATTCGTCGGCCTGGTGGCGGGAGCGAGCACGACCATCGTGGCCGATCCGAAGAGTTTCTACGGCCAGACGATCGCGCTCATCGTGCCGCTGACCGTGAGCATCGCGGTCTACGCCAAGACGATCTACGAGTACTCGGCGGTGCTGCTGATCGTGCTCTTCGGGATCGTGATCAGCGTTTTGTACGGGCGCAGCCACCGAGCGCTGCTGCGGCACATCACTACGGCCGCCAAGCTCAGCGTCAGTGAAAAGCGGATGCGCCAGGAGCGGGGGTTCCTCGAAGCGCTGCTCAGGAGTGCACCCACTGCGTTCGTGGCCATGTCGTCGGAGGGCATCGTGCTCGGTGCCAACCCAGCCTTTGAAGGGCTGTTTGGGTATGCCCCCGACGAGGCGATCGGTCGGCACTTGAACGACCTGATCGTGCCCGAGTCGGAGGAGGAAACGTCACGGCAGCTCGAGGGCGAAGTCTTGGCCGGCAAGACCGTGACCGCCGAGGTTCCCCGTCGGCGCAAGAACGGCACGCTCGTCTGGGTCAGGGTTGCGGCCGCCCCGGTCGAGGACGGGGATCGAGGCACGTGGTTCGTGCTCTACCACGATATCACCGACATCAAGCGCGCGGAGTCCGTGCTGCGTCAGGCGGAGCAGCAGTACCGGGAACTGGTCGAATCGGCGTCGGACGTCGTGTGGCAGGTGGATCGCCAAGGGTGCTGGAGCTTCATGAACGCGGCCTCGCGCGGGGTATACGGGCGAGAGCCGCGCGACATGGTGGGACAGCCACTCGCGGACGTCGTGGCACCAGAGTATCTGGACCGCGACCTCGCTGCGTTCCGTGATGTCCTGAAAGGGGAGGCGCTGGAGGATTACGAAACCGTCCACCAGCACGCCGATGGCTCGATGCGGCATCTGAGCTTCTCCGCCCACCCGGTCCAAGATGATGCTGGCGAGGTCGTCGGCGCCCGCGGCATCACCCGTGACGTCACCGATCGGGTAGCCGCTCGGGAAGCGGTCGAGCGCGCGCGCCAGCTGGCCGAGCGCGCGGCGGAGGCCAAGGCCGCCTTCCTCGCCAACATGAGTCACGAGATTCGAACGCCCATGAACGGTGTGCTCGGCATGACCGAGCTGTTGCTGCGGACCGATCTCGACGCCGAGCAGCGCCAGTCGGTCGAACTGGTGCAGTCATCGGCGGAATCGCTGCTTCGGGTCATCGACGACATTCTCGACTTCTCGAGGATCGAATCCGGCGAGCTCGTCCTGGAGGACATCCCGTTCGATCTCCATGCCATGATTCAGTCGGTCGTGCGGTTGCTGGCCGTGCGCGCCTTCGAGAAGGACGTCGAGTTGCTGCTCGACATCGGCCCCCGCGTTCCAAAGCGCGTTCGGGCCGATCCTGGTCGCATGCGGCAGGTCCTGACGAACCTGGTCGGGAATGCGATCAAGTTCACGAGTGAGGGCGAGGTGATCGTGACGGTCCGGGCCGGAGCGTCCAACGGGAGACAGGAGATTCGGCTCGCCGTCCGGGACACCGGGATCGGTATTCCGGAGGAGAAGCTGGAGACCATCTTCGATGAGTTCACCCAAGCCGACGTATCGACGACGCGTCGATTCGGCGGAACGGGTCTCGGTCTCGCCATTTGTCGCCGCATCGTGGAAGTCATGGACGGCGATCTGAGTGTCAAGAGCGAGGAGGGTCGGGGCAGCGAGTTCTCCTTCACCGCATCCGTCCTGCCGGAGGGCGACGAGAAGCCGACGACGCTCGTGCGGAATCGCGCAGTGCTGCACAACACCAGGGTACTGGTGGTGGACGACAACGAGACGAATCGACGGATCATGCGCGCGATGCTGGAGGGGGTTGAGGCAGTCGTGAGCGAGGTCGAGAGCGCCGACGACGCCCTGCAGCTGATGCAGCAGGCGCACCAAGGCGGTGCTCCGTTTGCCCTGGTGCTGGTGGACGCGTACATGCCCGATGTGGATGGATTCGAACTGGCGAGGCGCGTGCAGCAGGACGAGGCCCTTGCCACGACACCCTTGATGATGGTGACCTCGGTCGGGCAGCGAGGTGATGCGCAACGGTGCCGCGAGCTGGGGATCCGCGGCTACATCACGAAACCCGTGTCCGGCCCGGAGGTGGTCGAGATGGCCGCGGCGCTCCTGGCCGGTCCGGACGAGATCGCCGATACCGACCTGGTCACGCGGTACACGATTCAGGAAAACCGACGGGGACTTCGTATCCTCTTGGCGGAGGACAACGTCGTGAACCAGGAAGTGGCGGCCGGCTTGCTCCGCCGGCGGGGGCACGAGGTGGAGATCGTGCCCGACGGCAAGGCCGCCGTCGAGGCCGCAACCGACCAACGATTTGACATCATCTTGATGGACCTCCAGATGCCCGTGTGCGACGGGCTGTCGGCGACTCGGCAGATCCGGGCCTTGCCTGGGGGAGAGGCCATTCCCATCATCGCGATGTCGGCCCACGTCCTTGAGGAGGAGAAGGAACGCGCACGGGAGGCTGGGATGAACGACTACCTGGTGAAGCCGTTCAAGCCTCATGACCTGTTCGCTCTCGTGGAGGGTTGGGAGCAGCAGGGCGAGGCGGCGTCCCAGGTGCCAGGTCCGCAGGCCTCGCCCCAGCCGGTCGATCTCACGGGCTTCAGGGAGATCATGCGAGAGGCCGGGGCGGCCGAGGAAGCCGAGAATCTGCTCGCGATGTTTCTCGCGGATGCGCCGTCCCGCATGAAGGCGATCGAGCAGGCGGCTGGCACCGACGATCCGGGGGAAGTCAGTCAGGCGGCCCATGCCTACAAGTCGGCCGCCGGTTCCATCAAAGCCACACGGCTCTATGAGCTGCTGCAGGACCTGGAGTCCGCAGGGCGGGAAGGCGATGGCGTGCGGCTCAGCGCGCTCCTGTCAGAGGTGCAGGCGGAGCACGGAGCAGTCGTCGGCTTCCTTCAGGCGGTACTGCATCCCCAGTAGCGGCAGAGTCGAGGTCGAAGCAGCGCACGTCCGGGTGTTAGGTTGCAGGCCGGGAGACCTGGACGCATGGGATTCTATCGACAACCCAACAGCTGGCTCTGCGGCCCCTACGCGTTGAAGCACGCGCTCCTGCTCGTCGGCGTGCGGGCCGATGAGCGCGCGATCGCACAACTCGCCGGGACCGACCCCTCGGGTACCGACGAGGCCGAGCTGGCCCGTGCCGCCCGGCATTTCGACTGCGACCTCCAATCGGTACGTCGGCGGGACGCCGAGGCCGCGCGGCACGACCTCGCCACCCATCTCGAGCGTGGCATGCCGGTGCTGCTGTGCATCGAGCAGTGGGATCACTGGGTCGTCGCGGCGCACGAGCACGACGGCAGCTTCGTCATCGTGGACAGCCGCGCTCCGGCGATCTTTCGCATTCTCCCCTGGGAGTACTTGCGAGACCTGCTCGCGTACCGCGAGGGCCAATCCAGTTCGGAGATCTACGACCTGCACCCCCTCGTGCCGCTCCGCGACGCGGGCCGACGACCCGTCCTGACCCTCGACCGGGCTCGGTTCCTCCAGGAGTGGGAGAACCAGGTGGTGGCGCGGGACTGGCACCGATTTCTCGCCGACGCACAGGAAGTGGTCGGTTCGGAGAACGACGCCGACGGGCCCGCCCTGACCCCAGGTTTGTTTCTCGGGCGGCACGAGCTGGCGGTCCTGGATGGGATCGCCCCCGACAACGAGTCGGGGCGGCGCACGGAGGCGCGTCGGGTCCTGCGGGGACTGCGCTTTCTGGCGGATACCTATGGATTCCGGGTTGCGGCGGTGGACGAGTCGAATGCCCTGCAGCGGCTCGACGCCGTGTTGCGGCGCCGCCTTGGCGCTCCGGACTCGGTGAACTGACTGCCGGCGCCGGCGCGCGGTGCCGTCGAGCGGCCGTACCGGGCACTGGTATCCCGATCTAGATTGGGAACTGCGGTTGCCAGGTCCGGTCCTTCCTCAACGAGGTAACTGATACGATGCGAATTCACGTCAGGCGGCTGGTGCTGGTGCGGGCGGCGGTGCTCGCCTCTGCACTCCTCGCGCTGTGTGCGGTACAGCCTGCGGCAACGCAGGAACCCGAAGCGCTCACCCTCGACCGAATCTTCGGGTCCGGCGAGTTCTTCGGCAGCGGCATCGGGCAGGTGCGGTGGTTGGAGGATGGTACGTATACCACACTCGAGCGGTCGCTGCAGGTGCAGGGCGGGATCGACATCGTGCGGCATCTCCCGGCCGACGGCAGCACCGAAATCCTCGTCGCGGCGAGTCTGTTGATGCCTCAGGGGAGCGACCGGCCCGTTCGCATTCAGGGGTACGCATGGTCCGAGGATCGTGCCAAGCTCCTGATCTTCACCAACACGCAGCGGGTGTGGCGCTCCAATACCCGTGGCGACTACTGGACGCTCAATCTCGCAACGGGCCGGCTGCGCCAGATCGGTGCCGAACGGCTTCCGTCGTCACTGATGTACGCCAAGTTCTCCCCCGACGGCACGAGGGTGGGGTACGTGAGCGAGAACAACCTCTACGTCGAGGACATCGTCTCGGGTACCGTCACACAGCTCACGACGGACGGGTCGCGCACGATTCTCAACGGGCGGTTCGACTGGGTGTACGAGGAGGAATTCTTCCTGGGATCGCGCATGGGCGCCGACGGCTGGCGCTGGAGTCCTGACGGCACCCGCATTGCCTTCTGGCGACTGGACGCCAGCGGGGTGCGTGACTTCCTCCTCCTCAACAACACCGACTCCCTCTACTCCTACACGGTTCCCGTTCAGTACCCCAAGGCCGGCACCACGAACTCCGCGGTGCAGGTCGGGGTCGTTCCGGCGGACGGGGGCGAGACGGTGTGGATGGACTTCGATCACGACCCCCGCAACAACTACATCGCGCGAATGGAATGGGCGGCAAACTCCGACGAGATCGTGATGCAGCACCTGAACCGCCTGCAGAACACGCTGCAGCTCGTGTTGGGTAACGCACAAACCGGTGCGGTGCGCACGATCCTCACCGAGGCGGACAGCACGTGGGTGGACGCGAGCGACGACATGTTCTGGCTCGACGACGGCCAGCGCTTCACCTGGGTAAGCGAACGGGACGGATGGCGGCGCATGTACGTCGTGAACCGGGATGGCGGCAACATGCAGCCGGTGAGTGCACCGAACGCCGACATGATGTCGCTCGTCGAGCTGGATGACGAGGCCGGCTGGGTCTACTACATCGCCTCGCCCGAGGAGCCTACCCGTCGGTATCTCTTCCGAGCGCCTCTGGACGGATCGCTGGAGGTCGAGCGGCTGACGCCGATGGAGAACGCCGGCTGGAACGGCTACAACGTGTCGCCGAATGTCGACTGGGCGTTTCACACCTATTCGACGGCCGACACGCCGCCGGTCATCTCGCTGGTGGAGCTGCCATCGCACCGTACCGTGCGCGTCGTAGTGGACAACGCCGAGCTGCGTGAAAAGGTGACCGCCATCAAGCAGCGACCGACGGAGTTCTTCCGGGTCGAGACGGTGGACGGCGTGATGATCGACGGCTGGGTGATGAAGCCGAACGATTTCGATCCGTCGAAGCAGTACCCCGTGCTGCTCTATGTGTACGGCGAGCCGTGGGGGACGACCGTGACGGATCAGTGGAGAGGCATGCAGACGATGTGGTACCAGTACCTGACGGAGCTGGGCTACCTCGTCGTGAGCGTCGACAACCGGGGCACGCCCGTGCCACGCGGCCGAGCGTGGCGCAAGTCGGTGTACCAGAAGATCGGGATCATCTCGTCGCGCGATCAGGCGATGGCGGTGAAGGCAATTGCGGCGCAGTTCCCGTATGTCGACGGCGGACGCATCGGGATCTGGGGATGGAGCGGGGGTGGTGTGAGCACGTTGAATGCCATGTTCCGCTACCCCGATGTGTTCCACACGGGCATGGCGGTGGCTTCCCTGCCGGATCTGCGGTACTACGACACGATCTACCAGGAACGGTACATGGGCCTGCCGCAGGAATCGCCGGAGGCGTACGAGCAGAGTTCGCCCATCACCTTCGCGCACCAACTCGAGGGCAATCTGCTCCTCGTGCACGGGACCGGCGACGACAACGTGCACTACCAGGGGGTGGAGGCACTCATCAACAAGCTCGTGGAGCACAACAAGCACTTCACGATGATGGCCTACCCCAACCGCTCCCATGGGATTTACGAGGGACCGGGAACCACCCGGCACCTGTACGGCCTTCTGACTCGGTACCTGCAGGAGAATCTCGCGCCCGGCCCGCGTGAACGAGACGTGAGCTGATCGACTGCATCGAAGCGACCCGGGGCCCGCGACGGGGCAGGGAGCACATATGACGAAGCGCTGGACGCTAGCGAGTGCCATCGCCCTGGGGGCGATGGCACTCGGCTGCTCGGGTACCGACGGCCCGCCCAACGTGCTCCTGGTGATCGTCGACGATCTCGGCTGGCGCGATCTCGGCATCTACGGATCGACGTTCCACGACACCCCGGCCATCGACTCGCTCGCGCAGGCGGGGGCACGCTTCACCCAGTTCTATGCCGCAAGCCCCGTGTGCTCACCGACGCGGGCGAGTCTCATGACCGGGAAACACCCCGCCAGACTCCACATCACGAACTGGATCGGTGGGGAACGCGACGGCCTGCTACGACAGGCGGAGTACGAGCGCCAGCTGCCGCTCGAGGAGCTGACCCTCGGCGAGGCCTTCCAGGAGGCGGGTTACGTGACGGGGTACATCGGCAAGTGGCATCTCGGCGCGGGGCGGCACCGGCCGGATGGGCAGGGGTTCGAGGTGACGGTCGCAGTCAACGACGGGGGGCAGCCCTCGTCATACTTCCATCCCTATCGGAACGAGCGGACCCCAAACCTCGACGTGCCGGATCTCGAGGAGGGCGACAGCGGTGAGTATCTGACCGATCGCCTCACCGACGAGGCCGTCGCCTTCATCGAGGCGCAAGACGACCGGCCGTTCTTCCTCGTCCTGTCGCACTATGCCGTGCACACGCCGCTCCAGGCTCCCGCCGGGCTCGTGGCGGAGTATCGGACGAAGGCGGACGGGCTCGGTGGGCCCGACCCCGGCAGCATGCCCGAGGGCCAGCGTGCATTCACCAAGCTGCGGCAGGATCATCCGGTGTACGGCGCGATGGTCCAGCATGTCGATCGCAGTGTCGGCAGGCTCATGGCGGTGCTCCGACGCCGAGGGCTCGACGAGCGTACCATGGTGATGGTCGTCTCGGACAACGGGGGGCTCAGCACGCTCGAGGGTCGAAGCGAAGGCATGCCCACCTCCAACGAGCCACTGCGTGCGGGGAAAGGCTGGCTGTACGAAGGTGGAATACGAATACCACTCATCATTTGGTGGCCGGGTCTGGTGAGCGCAGGAACGATCGTGGAGCAACCGGGGGTCACCATGGATGTGTTTCCCACGCTCCTGGATCTTGCCGGTCTGGCGGCGTTGCCGGCGCAGCATCTGGACGGCGTGAGCCTCGCTCCGCTGCTCGGAGACGGTCCGGCACCAGACCGTTCGCCGCTGACGTGGCACTTCCCGCACTACCACGGCTCGGGCAACGTCCCGTCGGGCTCGATCCGGAGGGGTGATTGGAAGCTGATCGAGTGGCTCGAGACCGAAGCCGTCGAGCTGTATGATCTCGCGACGGACTCGGCCGAAGCCGTAAACGTCGCCCCCGTGTACCCAGCCAGGGCCGACTCACTCCGGGGCGTACTCGCCCGGTGGCGGAAAGGTGTGAACGCGGCAATGCCCACTCGAAATCTGGAGTGGACGGAGCGGTAGTTGGGTTATCTTATGGGCAGCCCTATCGGAGCGATGATCAATGGCGACACGAACGGTGAAGGCGAAGAAGACCGCACGGCGCGGCGTGACCAAGGCGAGGCGCGCGACCGCCACGGCCACGAAGCGGGCAAAGAAGACCGCCCGCCGGACAGGCAAGAAGCTGCAGAGGAAGGTCAGGAAGCAAGTCGCGGCCACGAAGAAGACGGCGAGTAAGAAGGTCGCTGCCACGAAGAAGACGGCCGGCAAGAAGATGGCTGCGACCAAGCAGGCGGCGGGCAAGAAGGTCGCGGCTGCGAAGAAGGCGACCCAGAAGAAGGTCAAGCAAATGAAGCGGGCCGCCGCGAAGGCGGCTGCCAAACCGGGCAC
>JBDGYA010000108.1:0-9162 GCA_039584325.1 Gemmatimonadota bacterium | reverse complement strand
GTCTTGTTCGTGTGGGTTGTGATCGTCGGTGTGGCTTTCTCTATCTCGCCGGATGGGCAGGCCTCCGACAAGACGGAGGCGTACCTTTTCGCTTTGCTTGTTCTCAGCATCACAGCCATGCTCGGCGTAACCTTCACGTGGTTCGGTGGGCGCAAGAGGTTACGTAGCTAGAACCGCGATGCATCAAGCGGTCGATATCTTGACGGTTGGTGCGTCCCGAGCGATGGGTTCAGTTCTACTTCAAGCCCTGTGATGCTGAGTAGCCAGCAGGAGCATGGCCCCGAGCGTCACCCGGCGTTCGGGGCTTTTTCTTCGCGCCGCCGATCAATCCAAACTGAACAATTCCCGTCCTTGGAGACTGGGACGAGTAGCCCCAGTTTGCGGTACATCAAACTCTGTCGGTGGCCCTCCTGGCCCCGCCGCCCGACAGACGCCGCAATATGACGCCCGCCTGACGACGAGACCGCTGGACAGCCGACGCATTACGCACCTGTCAACTTCACTTCGATGGAGGTGCCGCATGCGTTACGTACCCTTCACTCTGCTCCCGTTGCTGCTCGTTGCGTGCATGGAGCGCGGCCAGTTACCCACCGACCCGACCGACGCCCCGCTGTTTGCGACGTCGACGTACGAGGCGAGCAGCGGCTCGTACGTAGCGGGTTTCACGAGCTTCATGATTCACGACGTAACCCGCGCCGATCGACCTATTCCGGTCTACGTCTGGTATCCGGCCAACGCGGGCAGTGTCGATGACGCCTCACCGGAAGCCGTCTATCCGCTCGATCCCTTCTTTGATGCCCTACCGGTGGCGACGTCATCGAACTTCGAGGCGTATGGACTCGATCGCGCCTATCAGGAGCCGGCCGTTGCCGCCGGAGGACCGTATCCCCTCGTGATGTTCTCACCCGGCTGGGGTGCAGCCGCGTACGATCACACCTACATCGGCACGCGTCTCGCCAGCCATGGGGTAATCGTCGCGGCCGTGACGCACTACGGCGACGGGACGACGTTCAACTCGTCGGAGCCGTATGACCACCTTGCACTCGCGTGCTACAACCGGCCGCGGGACGTGTCCGCCGCCCTCGATGCGATGCTCGATAGGAACGCCACGTCCGGCGACCCGCTGTACGGGCTGATCGACCCCAGCCGTATCGTGGCCTCTGGCTGGTCGCTGGGCGGGTACGCATCGATGGTACTGGCGGCGGGTGACGACTTGGTGTGCGACCGGACCGACGTCCTTCCGGGTTGGCCGATCCCACCCGGGTTGTGCGTGCCGAGCTACCCCGACACCCGGTTCTCAGCGATCATTCCACTCGACGGTTCCAACCAGAACCTGCACTTCTATGAGCTTGCGCGGGTCGAGGTGCCGACGCTCGCCATGGGCCAGGAATGGGATGCGCTGGAAGCACAGTTCCCGGGTGAAGCTTCCTGGCAAGCGCGCCAGCACGCTGCCTTTGCTGGTCACCCCAGCTATCGGGTGGATGTGAACAAGGCGAATCACGTGTCGTTCGCGAATCTCTGCGAAAGCTGGCAGGTCGTTGGCGACCTCGGGATCCTTCCACCTTCGGTCGTCGCTGAGCTGCTCGGCATGTACTGTGGTCCTGACGTCATCGAGCCGCTCGAGGCCCATCGCCTCGTCACCCAGTACATGCTCGCGTTACTGCACCACGAGCAGCGGTACCTGACACCCGGCTACGCCATCACCTCGGAACCCGACATCGAGTTCTTTGTGACGGAGAAGCGCAATCCGCACGCGATCGAGGATGACTGGCCGGACTATTTCTGGTACTTCATGCATCAACCCGGATCCGGGACGGCCAGAGCGGAAAAGGACCCGCGGGATCGGTTGCCTGTCCCGTACGTCGGGCTGCGCCGGTAGCGACGTCGCGTCAACCCTACCTCGCCGCCCGGCCCCAGGCCGGGCGGTGGCGTTTCCGGCCACTCCACCGACGCGAGTCCACCGCTCACAAAGCCGACCGGCCTCGCTGTGTTTCCGCACTCAGCACTTCCGGTAGAGGCTTGCGCTTGCCCGGTTCGCGCGCGCTCTCACATCTGTGGTGGGCGAAAAGTGTGCGAACACGCGAAGGACGGTAGGGTGCTAAGACGGTAGGATGGTAAGCTACCACCCGACGTCCGTACCATCCTACCGGCTTGCGTGCGGCGGCGCTCTGCTGCGCAGCCAATCCCACCGTATCGGCCCGTGAGCTGTCGCCCGAAGTCTGATCGGCTCGCTCCTGTTTCTGCGGTGCCTTCCACTGGTCAAGTGCGGCGTCGCCCCCTATCGTAGCTAAGGAGCAGCCGAGGACGGTGGGGTGGCGTCCGATCTCCTCGAGTGCTTGCAGTCCGCCCTCGCCGACAGCGATCGGGTGACGGGGTGGCGACGGAACGAGGAACGGCGCGGAACGGAGTGATAGTATGAAGTACAGGCGACTTCTCCTGACTTGTCTTCTCGTGGCCCTGTGTCCGCCGCTCAGTGCGCGGGCGCAAGAGTTTCCCGTACTCACCGGAGCCTACCTAGGACAGGAAGAACCCGGAGTCACGGCAACCCTGTTCGCCCCCGAACTGCTGATCCGTCCACTCGGCTTGTCGTTCACCCATGACGGCAAGGAGCTGTACTACGCGTCGTGGCGGGGAGATCCCAGGGTGAGGATCATGGTCATGAAGGTGGTCGACGGAAGGTGGACGGAGTCGGAGACACCTCTCTTCTCTGGCACATACGAGGACTGGGACCTCAACCTCTCACCCGACGGAAGCAGGTTGTACTTCAGCTCGAAGCGACCGGTGGGAGGTGAAGGTGAGCAGAGACCGGACGCGGACATTTGGTATGTGGAACGGGATGCCTCGGGTGCGTGGGGAGAGCCACAACGGTTGGGGTCTCCAGTCAACACCGATGGGGACGAAGTACATCCGACGGTGACGAGCGACGGGACGATCTACTTCTTCTCTGGCTACGAGGGCGGAATGGGGTCAGCGGACATCTATCGTTCCCGTTTCGTGAACGGACGCTACACTACACCAGAGAATCTCGGTGCACCGATCAACACAGAGGTTGCCGAGATGGATCCCTTTGTCGCACCGGACGAGAGCTATCTCGTGTTCCACTCTCGTGCAGAGGGCGGGTACGGCGAGAACGATCTGTATATCAGCTTTCGAACATCCGACGGATCCTGGGGAGAGCCGGTGAACATGGGCCCTGAGATCAACGGTGAAGGAAACGACTACTGTGGGCGGTTCTCGATTGACGGCCGATTCTTCTTCTTCTCGAGTACGAAGAACGGCGTCCGCGGAATCTACTGGATCGATGCGAAGGTACTCGAGGATTTGAGACAGGAGAGGATGTGATGAGCCCGAGGGACCAAGTCAGTCGGCGCGGATTCCTGAAGCCGACGGGCATTGCTGGTGTCGGGGCGGGATGATCGTCTGGTTGACGTCCCGCCCCAACCCGCACGCGGAGATCGCTTTGCAGGCCAGTGCGTCCGCCCATGCTCCGGTCATCGCGCTAACGAGGAGGAACTGATCCTGCCCACGGACGCGCCACGTCCCACCGCCGACCCACTCGTCCCGCTTAGCAAAGCCCTGCGCGACCGGTACGACGTCGAGCGCGAGCTGGGCCGGGGCACTACTGCGCTACCGCTGAGCATGGGAATCCGGCAAGCGAGAATCCCAACTACTTCACGCCGCGTGCGTACGCACCGTCGATGATGGCACGGGTGGGATTGGGCGTGGGGTTCTGATCGCTAGATAAGGTCGAGGACGGCAAGCTCCGCCCTTACCCGACAGAGACGCGATCCTTTCGCCGCTCGTACCCTCTGGCCTGCCACCGTCCCGCGCCCTATTGTAGCCGGAGATCAGCTCGGGAGGATGGTGGTGTCCGACCTCTCCGACCGCTACACCATTGAGCGCGAGCTGGGCCGGGGCGGCATGGCCATCGTGTATCTCGCCGAGGACCTCAAGCACCAGCGCAAGGTCGCGCTCAAGGTGCTGCGATGCACGGCGATGGGTTCGTCTGGCGACGCGCCGCTGAGCAGTTGAAGCAAGCGGGGCTGCAGTGCCTGCCAGCTCTCCGGTGTGATCAGGGTCGAGATCGACTTCCCGAGGAGCGACCAACTCGGCATGCGCCGAGGGTGCCGCGGTCGGTGGCCGTACCACTCCCCTTGCCCATCTTGTCAGTATGACGCATGTCTGGCATGACCCCGATCCGTCCGGGGAGCATGCGAAGGCCGTTGGACACACTGAACCCGGGGGAACACCCATGATCGCCGTTCGTCCGCTCTGGTTGGCTTGCCTGCTCATCGTCCCCAGCGCCGCGAGGCCGCAGCAGATCGTGCAGTCCGGGTACGTCGACGTGGACGGGGCACGTCTCTACTACGAGCAGGCGGGCACCGGCTTGCCGGTTGTCCTGATTCACGGAGGGTTTCTCGATCACCGCATGTGGGACGGGCAGTTCGCGCTCGTGGCCGGGCAGTATCGCGCCATCCGGTACGACGTGCGTGCCCACGGGCGTTCGCAGAGTGACTCCGTGCCGTTCGCGGACTACGAGGACCTGCGCCGACTCATGGATGCGCTGGAGGTCCCGCGCGCCGTGATCGTGGGGCTCTCGATGGGAGGAGCGATCGCGATCGACTTTGCACTGGCCAATCCCGACCGCGTGGCCGGGCTCGTGCTGGTCGGTGCCGGGGTGTCGGGCTTCGAGCCGCGCAGTGACGAGATCCTGGAATACCTCCAGGAGATCCGGGCGGCGGCCCGGACCGGCTTCCCCGCCGTCTTCGAGACGTTCGCGCACTGGTGGTGCGACGGCCCGTACCGCGAGCCGGCGGACGTGGACCCTGCCGTCCGCGGCCGGGTGCTCGAGATGCTCCAGGGGAGCGAGCAGCGCTGGATGTACTCGCCGCTCGAGCGCACCCTCGCGCCACCGGCGATCGGGCGACTCCGGGAGATCGACACGCCGACATTGGCCGTCGTCGGCACGCTCGACGTGCCCGACATCGACCAGCTCGCGCATCTGATCGACCAAGAAGTACCCGGCGCCGAGCGGGTCTACGTCGAAGACGTCGCGCACATGGTCAACATGGAGAAGCCGGCGGAGTTCAACGCGATCGTGATGGACTTCCTCGCGCGCATGCTCGAAGAGAGCGGGGAGCGCGACGTGGCGCCGGCCTCAGCGCCAGGCGGCGGCCCGCTCCGCATCACGGTGCTGTTCGACAACACCGGGGCCGACTCCCGACTCACCCCGGCCTGGGGCTTCGCCGCCTTGATTGAACACGGCGGCCGGACGCTCCTGTTCGATGCCGGCGGCGACCCGCGGTTGCTGCTGGCCAATGCGGATTCGCTGGGGATCGACCTGCGACGCGTCGACGCGGTTGCCGTCTCCCACGCCCACGGGGACCACACGAACGGATTGCAGGGCCTCGTGCAGCGCGGCGTCCGCGTGCCGCTGTACGCGCTCCCGGAGTTCGCGTCCGCCGTCCGGAACCGATTTGGTGACGCGTTCACCGTCCGGGAGGCAGCGCCCGGCGATGAGCTTCTTCCCGGCGTCTTCACCACTGGCACCATGGAGGATCCCGGCGTGGGGATCCCCGAGCAGTCGCTCGTCATCCCGACCGACAGCGGGCTCGTGGTCATCACCGGGTGCGCCCACCAGGGAATCGTGGCCATAGTGCGGCGCGCGATGGAGCTACGCGGCGGACCGGTGCGCCTGGTCGTGGGAGGGTTTCACCTGGGCACCAAGAGCGACGCCGAGGTACGAGCGATCATCGCCGAATTGCGACACCTGGGCGTCCGCTCCGTCGGTGCGACCCACTGCACGGGCGAGGAAGCCATCGCGGCGTTCGCCGCCGCGTACGGGGCCGACTTCGTGCCGGTCGGCGTGGGCAGGGTGCTCGCCGTGGGGGGGTGAGGTCGGAAGACAGGTGTCGGCGCATCACCGTGCCGCTCACCCGTACAACAGATAGGGTCCGACCAGCTCCGCGAAGTCACCCGCGTCCGCCGCCGCCTGCCGGAGGATCTCGCCGGGCGGCACCGCCGCCTCCAGCTGGAGGCGCAACGCATCGCTGCCCCACAGCATGTCGATCGGCATCATCTCCTCTTCGTATTCGTAGGGAGGCGGGCGCCAGGCGAACGCGTCGGGCGCGAGCTGTCGCACGACATGCAGGATGGTGACCGCCGTCGTGACCGGACGGAAGATCGCTCGCTCGGTCACGTGGAGCTGCGCCCCGCCGCACAGCTGCCCCGCGTGCTTCTGGAACGTCGGCTCGAACCGACAGGCGCGAAACGCCACGCCGGGGAGCGCGTGCTCGGCGAGATGCGCCGTCAAGGTGTATGGATCGAGAAACGGCGCACCGAAGAGCTCGAACGGTCGGGTCGTGCCGCGCCCCTCGGACAGGTTGGTGCCCTCGAGCAGCACCATGCCGGGATACACCGTGCACGAATCGAGCGTCGGCAGATTGGGGCTGGGGGTGAGGAAGGGGAGTCCGGTGTCGTCGTACCAGTGCGATCGGTGCCAGCCATCGCACGGAACGACGTCCAGCTCGCAGCCGATCCCGAATCGGCCGTTGGCGAGGCGCGCGATCTCCCCCGCGGTGAGCCCGTGACGCAGAGGGATCGGGTAGAGACCCACGAACGACTCGAACCCGCTCTTGAGCGTCGGTCCCTCACGGATCACGCCGGTGATCGGGTTGGGGCGATCCAATACCACGAATCGCACGCCCGCATCGCGGCACGCCTCCATCGCCAGCGTCATGGTCCACACGAACGTGTAGCTGCGGACCCCGACGTCTTGCAGATCGAACAGCACGGCGTCGAGGCCATCCAGCATCGCGGGTGTCGGCTTGCGGACGTCGCCGTACAGCGAGTACACCGGCACGCCGAGGCGCGGGTCGATGAAGGACGCGCACTCGATCATGTTGTCCTGTTTCTCGCCGGCGAAACCGTGCTGCGGACCGAACAGCGCACGGATGTCGAGTCCGGCCTGCCGCAGGGCGTCCGCCGAGGGGGTCAGCTCCCGGGTGACCGAGGCGGGATGCGCGATCACGCCCAGCCTGGCACGCTCGAGGTCCGGCCGCGAGCCGGGGAGCAGGGAGTCGAGACCGGTGCGGACCGATCGAGGGGTCATCATGCGGGTCTCCGGTGGGGGCTCCCCCCGGCCGATGCATCGGCCGGGGTCGCCGCCCCCTCGTGGGCGAGGAGCACGAGGCCAGGGCCGCGGCGATTCGGCGGCTCAAGCCGCCGCTCGGCACCTTCGGCGACGTGCCCTGAAGGGCAATGGATGGGGGTGCGTCATTCATGACGCGTCGCGCAGCGCCGAGCCGACGCTTTCGCGTCGGGACCATCCGGAGCGATCGCTCCCACCGCCGGGTGCAACGTGCAAGGTGCAAGGGACTCGCGTCCGTTCGGCGTGTCTTTCTCGGGCAACACGTGGCTGCGTTCCAATCCGGTGCCGTTTCCTTGCTGTTCTCGCGGGCAGCGCCCGGCATGATGCCGCGCAAGATGCCGTTGTGACGCGCGGCGCCTCGGTCCGAGAACATGCACGACGTGCGGCCTAGCTGGACGATGTTGACCCCGCCGCCCTCGAGTGCCTGATTCTGTTGATGCACGAGCGACCCCCCACCCCCTGACCCCCTCCTCCCCCTCCGCGAAGCTCTGCGCGGGCGGTACGACGTCGAGCGAGAGAGGCGGCATGGCGGTCGTTTACCTGGCTCAGGACATCAAGCACGACCGTCAAGTGGCCCTCAAGGTGATGCTGCCGAAGCCGGCAATCGCCAAGGTACCTCAAGCCTCATTCGGCGGTTCAGGGGATAAGAACAGGGAGGCAATTGCCTCCCTGTTCTTACCGCTCTTCGATTGGATGCTCGAATGTGGGTGGGGTACCTAGGCCACCGAAGCCGCCGCGAAGAACATAGAGCGCAAGAACCCAATAGAGAACAGCAACTCCCAGATAGGGTCCCATCAGGCCATCCGGTAACCACGTCATGGTGATCAAATCCGGCGAGAGGGGAATGACACGTTCACTGGGCAAAAACGCCGCATAGCTGAGCGTCGCACCCATGGTTGCGTGGAAGAATACGCTGACCAGGATGCTGCCCTGTGATTTGTTATAAGCCCACGTGAACAATATGGTCCAAGGCAGCAAGAAGAAGGTTGCCCACATCGCCGGCACGTTGTGCATGCCTTGACCCAACCAATAGGTGGGCGCGTGCCATAGCAGGTGAAAGAAGGCGATAACCAGCGTTGCCTTCAGAGGCGTCATGATGTGTTGCAGGCGTTGCAGTGCGAACCCGCGCCAGCCGAACTCTTCACCCAGGCCGGGAATCAGCAATTGCATCACCATGACTTGCGCGACCCACGCCCAGCCCCAGAGATCAAGATCGAAATCGATGCCTGCCGCGGCAGAGCCGATAAAACGCCCGGTCAGTCCGATCACAAGGAAGAACCCAAGTAACGGCACAAACCACTTGAATCCTTCCTTGGCGTTGATCCGGCCAAAGAACCGTTTTAGGCCATCTTTTCCGTAGAACATGGCCGTGACGATGATTGCTGATAACGTGGGTCCCCACACACCCAAGATCACAATAGGGGACTGGGCAAAATCAAAGGCCAAGGCGCTGCCGAATATGCCCCATGACAATGCGAATGTCGTCAGAAAATATGCGGTCAGTTGACGGCGCAGTTGACCCTCCTTCTCCTCGTGAGGGATGCAACGACATGGAGAACGATGGATCCGAACAACCCGGCGACACACAACCAGCCGAGCAGATCGCCAATGGTTGCATAGACCGTGGTGACGCCCTTCGTCGGAACATTCGCATACATGATGCCAGTGCCTGTGTCGTCGGCATCCATGCCGGCCAGCAGCCTGCCATTGTAGTCGACCGCATAGGAGTATCCGTTGTAGACGGGGCGAACCATCGAAAACCCATTCTCGATCGCTCTCAGCGCGTACACCGGCCCACCACTCTTCGGCACGTCGTAGGACGGGCTCAGCATGATGTCGACGCGTTGGTCTCCCGCTTGTCTGGCGTATGGCGGGAAGGACATGTCCCTACAGATGGATACGGCGATTCTCCCATAGGGTGTCTCGACCGATTGGATGACGGCGGGGCCCTTTGCGTAGATGATCGATTCGCCGAACAGATCGCCCAAGCCGAGCAGGTAGCGTTTCCGATA
>JBDGYA010000016.1:0-63045 GCA_039584325.1 Gemmatimonadota bacterium | reverse complement strand
GGGGCTCCTGTTCTACGTCATGCCGTATGTGGAAGGGGAATCGCTGCGCGAGCGGTTGGCGCTGGAGCGCCAGCTCCCCCTCGAGGAGGCCCTGCGGATCGCCGCCGAGGTGGCCGATGCGTTGGACTTCGCCCATCAGCACAACGTGCTGCACCGCGACATCAAGCCCGAGAACATCCTGCTCGAGAGCAAGCACGCGGTGGTGGCCGACTTCGGGATCGCCCGCGCGATCGATGCGGCGGGCGGCACGCGGCTCACCGAGACCGGGATAGCGGTGGGGACCCCGGAGTACATGAGTCCCGAGCAGGCGGGGGGTGGCAAGGACCTGGACGGGCGCAGTGATGTCTATGCCCTCGGCTGTGTGTTGCACGAGATGCTGGCGGGGCAACCGCCGTTCACGGGCCCCACGGTGGAGAGCTTGGTGCGGCAGCATCTCTCGGCGGAGCCGCCGGCGGTGACGGCGCTCCGGCCCTCGGTGCCGGAGGGGGTGGTGGCGGCACTCACCCGCAGTCTGGCCAAGGCGCCGGCGGATCGGTTCAGCTCGGCGGGGGCGTTTGGGGAGGCCATTGCGCCGAGCGGGGTGAGCCCCCCGCCCGGGGCTGTGCGTGTGGAGCAACGGGTGACGCGTCGTCGGCCAATGGTGGGAGGAATCGTGGGCGTCGCAGCGGCGGTGATCGCCGCGGCCGTCGTGGGGACACAGCTCCTCACGAGCGGCCCGATCACCGTCACCACGTCGAACATCACTCGGGTGACGCACGAGGCTGGCATCGAGTACCAGCCCGCGATCTCGCCGGACGGTGAGGAAGTGGCGTACGTCGTTGGTCCCATCGAGAACTCACGCCTCGTCGTGCGGGGCACCGTTGACGCTGGCCGCGGCGGTGAATCGCGTCCTGCCGTGGAGGTTGGCGATCAGCATATGGGACCTAGATGGACGCCCGATGGTGCGTCGCTACGCTTCTATGTCCGGACCGGGTCCGGCTGGAGCTGGCGTGAGGTTGGAAAACTCGGTGGCTCCGTGCGGACCGTCCCCCGCCCGTGGCCGGGAGACAACGTGTTGTCGCCGGACGGAACGCGGGTGGTAGCCCGCAGCAATGACAGCATCTTCACCTATACCGCCGACACCGGCGAGCCCGAGTTGCTCGGCGTGCACCCGGTGGAGCACTCGGGCCAACACTCGTTTGTCTGGTCCCCCGACGGGCAACTAATCGCCTACGTGAACGGAGGCGGACAGTGGCACACCGAATTCCTGCGTCAGGGTTGGTCGTCCATCTGGATCGTGGATGCCGGCGGTGGTGAGCCGGTGCGAGTGACCGGCGACGAGTTCCTGGACTTCAGCCCGGTCTGGCTCGACACGGATCACCTGCTGTTCGTGTCCAACCGCGACGGCCCGCAAGAGCTGTACCTCGTCGAGGTGTCAGCGAGAGGCCCTCGCGGAGAGCCACGAAAGGTGGCAGGGGTAACCGATGCCCACACGATCTCCTATTCCATTGCTGGGAGTAAACTGGCGTTTTCGAAGGCGACACTGCGCCAGAACATCTGGTCGTACTCCGTCGATTCAGGCACCGTGTCAGTAAGCGATGGTCACCGTGTGACCAGCGACAACGCGATCATCGAGGCGCACGACATCTCGACCGATGGCAGGTGGATCGTCTACGCCTCGAACCTCCGAGGCAGCTTGGACATCTACAAGAGGGCTGTGAAGGGTGGCGATCCGACCCGAATCACCGACGGTCCCTCGGATGAGAATGACCCCCGATGGTCACCCGACGGAACTGAGATCGCGTTCTATCAGATGGCTGGTGCACGCAGGCCGGTGATGGTGGTCTCGGCAAACGGGGGGATCCCGGCCCAGGTTGCCACTGACTCTGCGGGTTGGCTGCCTTTATGGTCACCGAGCGGGCTCGAGCTCGCGTTCACCTCATACCAGTCGGGACAGTATGAGACCTCGCTTGTGTCGCGTGAGGCGGTTGGCAGACCGTGGGGTGAGGCTCGCCAGGTGACCGACTTCGGCTGCTGGCCCTCGGATTGGGCACCGGACGGCAGCGGCGTGTTGTGTACGGTGGTCGGGGAGTCGGGGTTTGAGGAAATCGTGCTGGTGTCACGGGAAGGAGCAGAGCTGTGGCGCTACGATCCCTCGACAGCCGGGCTGACAATTCCATCCATCCATCAGGTGTTCTCCAGGGACGGCTCAACCATCTATGCTGCGGGGAGTCACGAGAACGGTACGGAGGGAGTTTGGGCCATTCCCGTGCAGGGAGGGGGTCCGAGCCTGGTGATTGCCTATGACGACCCCGAGATCGATCCCAAGAGGTGGCTTGTCGTCGGCCGCGACGACCGCCTCTATCTAACGGTGGGTCAGACCGACGTGGACATTTGGGTGGCGGATGTGGAGGTGGGGCAGTGAGAGACGATCGCAGAGTGCAGAGTGCAGCGCGGAGGGCAGCTCTATCTACGCGATCAACCCTGTACGCTGTACCCTTCAACCTCCCAGCAGTACCCGTCCGAGTCCCAGCATCGTGGCGACGGTGCCGAGCCAGAACAGGAACATCCACTTGATCAGCTCGGCCTTGAGGCCGGCCATCTCACGCCGCAGGTCGGCGCCCAGCTGCTCGAGCTTCGCCTCGAACCGCCGCGTGTTCTGGTCGTTCAGATCCCGCAACTCCGCCTTGAAGGCCGCGTCCACGTCGTTCAGCAACCCCACCAGCTCGTCGACGACCTTGTCGCCGAACCGGTCGTAGAATTCGCGGGACAGCTTCGCGGTGACCGGCATGTCCCGACTGTAACATACGCTCGGCGGTGGACCGTCATCAATTCGATGGCGGAGTAGGGCGGAAAGCGGCGCTCAGGGACGAGTACAGAGTACAGAGTGCCACGGTCTCGGCCATCGCAGCGCGTGACGCTGGCTTTGCGTGGCCCCGGCTTCTATCGTAGCTCACGACCTGCCGAGGAGGGAGGGTGATCGTCGACCTGCCCGAAGGGGGCCGTCGCCGACCGCCGCAGGGCAAGGGCAGGCAGGGGGACCCATGAGACGCTGGGCCACGAGTGGCGTGGTCGTGCTACTGGCCGCGTCCCGGCTTGAGGCACAGGGCAACCCCCCGGCGGACTCGCTCCGCCGGATCGCGGAGACGGCCCCGCTGTTTGCGTCACACGACGTGCTCGACGTGCGCATCGAGGCACCGTTGACCACGATCCTCGATGATCGCCGCCAGGACAGCGAGTACCATCCCGGCACGCTCTCCTATCGAAGTGAGCGCGGCGACTCGGTCGTGCTCGACATCCGGGCGAAGACCCGCGGCCACTTCCGGCTGCAACGGCGCATCTGCAACTTCCCGAACTTGCGGCTCGACTTCCGGCCCGAGCAGGTCGAATACACGCTGTTCGCCGGCCAGAACCGCGTCGCCATCGTCACCCATTGCCAGGACCGCAAGTCCGAGTACGAGCAGTTCGCCCTCCAGGAATACCTCATCTATCGCACGTTCAACCTGTTGACCGACAAGAGCGTGCGGGTGCGACTCGCCCGCGCGACCTACATCGATACGGAAGGCAGGCGCGACTCGGTGACGAGGTACATGTTCTTCCTCGAGCCGTTCGAGATGGTGGCGGCCCGCCACGGCTGGACGATCCTCGAGGTGCCCGCCGTGGTGCCGAGTGCGCACGATCGGGTCGGGCTGCCGCTCGTCGAGGTGTTCCAGTTCCTGATCGGCAATACGGATTGGAGCCCGTTCGAGAAGTCGACCGACGGGCACTGCTGTCACAACGGCAAGCTCATCGGCACGATGGCCGGGCCGGTGTTCTTCCTGCCGTACGACTTCGACTGGTCGGGCGTGATCTCCGCTCCGTATGCGAAACCGGCGCCGGAGGTCGGCGTGCGGCACGTCTGGGAGCGACGCTACTGGGGCATCTGCCGCCCGGCCGAGGAGTTCGTGCCGGTGTTCGAGGTGTTCAACCAGCGTCGGCAGGCGATCGATGAGCTGTGGCGCGGGCAGGAAGGCCTGGAGCCGAAGCGACGCGAGCGCGCGCTCGCGTACTTCGACCAGTTCTACGAGATCATCAATCACGGCCGCAGGGCCCGGTACGAGATCGTGACCCAGTGCCGCGACATGTCCTACCTCGAGGAGCACGTCCGCTAGCGGAGCCACGCGCAGCCGGGTGACGATGGGTCGACGGCGTTGCTGCCGGCACGGGAGCCGAACCGGTCCGCCGTCTTATCGCGTGGCGACTGGTCGGAAGCGGGGGGGGCGACCGAGTAGATTAGGTCGTCGGTGCGACTGGGATCGGTGCCGTCTCGTGCGATGCGCCGGCTCGGTGGTTGCGAATGGAGAGAGAGAGGTGAGTCCATGAAGTGGTCCGTGCGGCTGGGAACCTATTTCGGTATACCGGTCTTCATGCACCTCACCTTTCTGCTCCTGCTCGCCTGGGTCGCGATCGTTCACTGGACGCAGTACCGGAGCGCCGAGGCCGTGGTCGGCGGCATCGTGTTCATCATCGTCATCTTCGTGTGCGTCGTCCTGCACGAGTTCGGCCACGCGCTCACCGCCCGGCGGTATGGCATCAAGACGCGTGACATCACGCTGCTGCCCATCGGCGGCCTGGCGCGGTTGGAGCGGATGCCCGACGAGCCGCGCCATGAGTTGTGGGTCGCGCTCGCGGGCCCGGCGGTCAACCTGGTCATCGCCGCTCTTCTGTGGGGGTTCCTCGCCGGTACCGGTCTGCTCGTCCCGCTGGACCGGCTCACCATCACGGGTGGACCGTTCCTCGAGCGCCTGTTGGTGGTGAACGTCTTCCTGGTCGCCTTCAACCTCATCCCTGCGTTCCCAATGGACGGCGGCCGCGTGTTGCGCGCCCTCCTCGCCACGCGGCTGGAGTACACCCGTGCCACGAGCATCGCCGCCGCTGTCGGGCAGTCGCTGGCGTTTATCTTCGGGTTCATCGGGCTGTTCGGCGGGAATCCCATCCTGCTCTTCATTGCGTTCTTCGTGTGGATCGGAGCCGCGTCGGAGGCGAGTATGGTGCAAATGAAGAGCTCGTTGGGCGGCATCCCGATTGCGCGCGCGATGATCACGGACTACCGCACGATTCCATCCGACGCCACGCTCGCCGAAGCGGTGGAGCTCACGCTCGCCGGGTCTCAGAAGGACTTCCCCGTCGTGGAGGGTGGCAGTGTGGTGGGCGTGCTGGTCCAGAAAGACCTGCTCGGCGCGCTGGCGCGGCAGGGTCCGGGCGTGCGCGTGTCCGACGTCATGCAGCACGAGTTCGAGATGCTCGATGCGGCGGAAATGCTCGAGACCGCGTTCCAGCGCCTCACGGCCTGCCGCTGCAACACTGCGCCGGTGTCGTTCCAGGGTGGTCTCGTCGGGCTCGTGACGATGGACAACATTGGCGAGTTCATGTCGATCCAGGGCGCGCTCCACAAAGCCCGGAAACCCTGAGTGGCGCCGGCACTCGCCTCTGGTTACCCGCGGCCTGGCGCGCTATCGCAGCCGACGACCAGCCCGGGACGGTCGGGCCTGCCGGACCTCGACCCGTTTCCACTCGGCCGATCGAGGAGGTCGTGACGTGAAGTCTCTCGTGGTGACGCTGCTGGCCCTCACCCTCCTGCGATCCGTGCCGCTATGCGCACAGGACGTGGCGACGCCGAGCCTCAACCTCCACCTCGCGGCGCTGCAGGGAGACGTCTCGGCCGTGCGACAGCACATTGCGGCCGGCTCGGACCTCGACGCCAAGGACGCGTACGGGTCCACACCGCTGATCGTTGCGGCGGCATTCGGTCGACCCGAAGTCGCCAAGCTGTTGATCGCCGCAGGGGCCGACCTGGACGTCCGGAACAATGACGGCGGAACGGCGTTGCACACCGCCGCCTTCCTGTGCCGACCGGAGATCGTGCGTGACCTCCTGGATGGTGGAGCGAACAAGTACCTGCGGGACCACTTCGGAAACACGCCGCTGGAGAGCGTCGCCAGTCCCTTCGACGACGTCGAGGCCATCTACGACCAGTTCGGACGGGCACTGGCCCCCCTGGGCCTGGTCCTGGACTACGAGCAGATCAGAGCGACCCGTCCGAAGATCGCCGAGATGCTGCGGCCGCGTGCCGATGAGCTGGGACGGGTCAACTACACACCGCGGCCGGGCGGGGACTGGGCCGTCTCGACGCCCGACGCGGAGGGCGTGCCGCCTGACCTCGTCGCGGAACTCTATCTCGAGGCAGCGGCGTTACCGACGCTCTACGGCGTGCTGGTCGTCAAGAACGGCCGGCTCGTTGCCGAGGGATACTTCAACGACGGAGCGATCGATCGGCGGTACGCTCGCCAGTCGGTGACCAAGAGCTACACCTCCGCGATCGTCGGGCTTGCGCTGGAGCAGGGCTATCTGTCGAGCGTGGATCAGAAGATGATGGCGTTTTTCCCGGAGCTCGCTGGACAGTTCGATGATGCACGGAAAGAGCAGATTACGATCCGGCACCTCCTGCAGATGCGGGCCGGGTATCCCGACGAGGAAACGCAGCTCCAATACCTGGACACGCTCTTCTTCACGGAGAACTGGCACTGGATCCCGCACATCGCGGGGTTTCCGCTGCTCGGCGATCCGGGGACCGTATTCAACTACAGCAACCTGACGTCCCACATCCTCGCGATCATCGCGGCACGGGCGGTCGGGAGCGACCTTCGCTCTTACGGTCAGGAACAGCTCTTCTCTGCGATCGACGCTGAGGTGGGTGAGTGGAGCAGCGACGCGGACGGGTACAACTTCGGCTGTTTCGAAATCTCGGTCACGGCCCGTGACATGGCGAAGTTCGGTTCCCTCTACCTCAACGAAGGACGGTACGGCGGGAAGCAGGTGCTGTCGGCGGACTGGGTCAGGGCGTCACTGGACCGATACTCGGAGGCTATCGTCCGCGGCGGCGAGACCTCCAGCCGCAAGGGACGCTACTTCACCGACATCGGGTACGGGTATCAGTGGTGGTCCGCCACGGTGGGCGAGCACGATGTCGATTACGCGGCGGGACACGGCGGACAGCTGATCGTGCTGCTGCACGACCTCGACATGATCATCGTCACGACCGCGGATCCGCTGTACGACTACCCCGCGGCACAGGGCTGGCGGTTCGAGGGCGGCATCGTCAACCTGGTCGGCAAGTTCATCACATCTCTTGCCGCGGAAGCGACGAGCAGCCAAGGGTGACGGGGTGAGGCGCGCCCGCTGCTGGACCCGCCGGTACGCTCTGAGGGACCACCAGGAGCTTGGGCGCGGATTGGCCTCAGAGCTATTGGAAGAGCGTGAACAGACCGACCATCAGACCGGCGAGCGGAACGAGCGTCGCGATCCAGAAACCGAACATCCACTTGAGCGTGCTAGTGTGCCGGTCGGCGAGTCCGGTCCGGATCTCCTCCCGCAGTTGTGCCACTGACTCGCCCAGCTTCGCCTCGACCTTCGCCAGCCGCCGCTCGATCTCAACACGGAACTCCGCAAACCGCTGCTCGACCTTGGCGTCGAACCGCTGGAAATTCAGCTCGTTGAGCTGACGCAGATCGTTCCGGTACGTGGCGTCCACCGCGTTGAATCAGTCCACGAGCTCTTTCGCGATATCCTCGCCGAGTCGCTCGTAGAACTTCTGTGAGAGTCGGCCGTGACCGGCATGGTGGCGCTCCCCTGGTGGACCGCCGCCAACCTACATCATACGCTCGGCATGCCGAGTATTGAAAGAGCCCTAAGCGGCGAGCATCCTTGCAGAGTCGGACGCTCGGCTTCAAGCGATCGGCCTCCCAGTGTCGGTCGTTCTCTGGCCTCTCACCGCCAGGGGGCCTATCCTAGCGGAGGACCAGCCGAGGCCGGAGTGCGACGGCATGGCACCAACCATCGACGACCGCACCCTGCGGTGGCTTCTTTCCGGGGACGTTGCGATCCAATACCAGGTGCATCGCGACCTGGTGGGGTCGGGAAGGCAACGGCTGCAGACGCTTCGAGCCCGCATTCCCCGTGAAGGCTGGGGGAAGCGCTTCCTCGCGAGGCGGCAGCCGGACGGGCATTGGGGCAGGGGCTACTATCAGCCGAAGTGGACGTCGACGCACTACACCCTGATGGACCTGATGCACCTGGGCATCCCGCCCGCGACGCCGTCTGTGCGGGAGACCGTCGGAATCGTCTTCGATGACCACATCGGCGAGGACGGGGGTATCGCCTTCTCGCGGACCTCCAAGACCGTCAGAGAGAGCGATGTCTGCATCAACGGGATGGCCCTGGGGTTCGGCGCCTATTTCGGGATGGCCGACCACCAGCTCCACTCGGTCATCGACAACATCATGGACCGGCAGATGCAGGACGGGGGATGGAACTGCATGGATGCGCAGGGCGCGGTGCACAGTTCCCTGCATTCGACCGTCAGCATCCTGGAAGGTCTCCTGGTCTATCGGAGCGGCGGGGGCCGATACCGCGCCGGCGAGATGATGTCGATGGAAGCCGCCGGTCGGGAGTTCATCCTGCGGCACCGCCTCTACCGCTCCCATCGCAGCGGCGAGATCATCGACCGCAGGATGCTCATGCTCTCCTGGCCGTCCCGCTGGCGGTACGACATCCTGCGGGCATTGGACCACTTCCAAGCGGCGCGGTGCCCCTACGACGCCCGAATGGACGATGCACTGGAGGTCCTGGCCAAGAAGCGGCGAGCGGACGGCCGCTGGCCGCTCCAGGCGAAACACCCCGGCCGGGTGCACTTCGACATGGAGCAGCCCGGCGGGGTGAGCCGCTGGAACACGCTCAGGGCCCTGCGGGTCCTGGCACACTTCGGCTGAGCGGAAAACTGGGAGGGTGCGCGTGGACCTGAGAGAGCGAGTTCCCCTCGGCAGGACCGGCGTAATGGTGAGCCGGATCGGGTTGGCGTCGGGCTATGGGGTGCCCACGGCGGCCATCGAGCAGGCCGTGCGCGAGTACGGCATCAACTACCTCTACGTCTCTCCCCTGCTCAACCTGCGCAGCATGGTGCGGGCGGTCCGCAATCTCGCGCCCGGCAGCCGCGACGACCTCTGCATCGTATTGGCGAGACCTCTGCTCAGGAGCTTTCGGCTCGAGCGGTACGTCGAGCGTTGGTTGAAGAAGCTCGCGCTCGAGCGCGTCGACCTCTTGTTCCAGGACGTGCGCAAGCCGCCGAGCGAGAAGCTCACCGACGCCGTGCGGCGGCTCAAGGACGGCGGCACGGTGCGCTTCGTGGGCGTGTCGAGCCACGACCGGTCGTTCCTCGGCGCGATCGCGCGTGGAGCAATTCAGGCGCCGGTGGACTTCTTTCACGTGCGCTACAACGCGGTGCACACGGGTGCGGAGCGGGATGTCTTTCCGCACCTCCCGCAGGAGAACAAGCCGGGCGTCGTGGTCTTCACGGCGACGTGCTGGCGCAAGCTGCTCAAACCCAAGCTCATGCCCCCGGGAGAGCGCCCGCTCACCGCGGCCGACTGCTACCGCTTCGTGCTGTCCCATCCGGGCGTGGACGTCTGCGTGACGGCGCCCTCCTCGGCGGCGCGAATGGAGGAGAACTTCCGGGCCCTGGACGCCGGCCCGCTGGACGGGGAGGAGATGGCCCGCGTCCGTCGCATCGGGAGCCACATCTATGGGAGGAAGAGGGCGGTCCCGTTGCTCGCCCGATGAGGCGGTAGCCGAGTCCGCGCTGTCAGGCCACCCCGCGGCTCAAGACGCGGCTCAGCACGAGCTGTCGCGGCGATCGTCTGCCGCGTCACCGAAGCATCCACTACTCCGTAGCTGTGACGGCCAGGGCTCGGAGGAGCATCCGACCCGTCAGATCGTCGAACAGGCCGGCGTGCTTGGCTGCGAGTCGCGTCACCATCGTGCGCACATCACCGCCACCCTCCACCGTACTGATCATCTCGCCGGCCAGTTGCCCCACGTCGCTGTCCCTGTCGGCCCAGATGACGCGGAGGGTGTCGGTCCGCCCGAGGACGGCTAGCGTCGGAATCACCAGAAGGTCGAGTCGATCGGCCTCGGCAGTGACGTGCCCGGTAGCCTGGACGACTGCCTCGAGCGCGGCGTGGCCCCGATCGGGCGCGCCGAGCTGTTGCTCGACGTGCCCCAAGAGGTACTGCACCAGCCGCTCCTCGGGATCGTACGGCCGGCCCTGTCCCAGGTGCTCGGGCCACTCGAGGGCGGCACGCAGGTGCCGCCGCGCGTCGCCGTGCGCGCCCGCCTCCATCGCATCGAGTGCTGCCAGCGTGTGTGCCTGCTCGTAGAGCTGATGGCTCGTACGCGCGTTCTCGGAGGGCAGGACGTGCGTGCCGTTCAGTACGTCGATGGCCTCCGCCGGTCGTCCGAGTTGAACGAGGGATCGAACGTGCAGCAGATCGAGGTTGAAGTCGTTGGGGAACGCAGTGCGGCCGGCGCTCGATGCGACCAGCGCGTCTTCCCAGCGTCCCCGATCCTGGAGATGCCGAACCAGATGGATGCGCAGCGCCCTGTCGGTGCCGTCGAGTTGCACCGCGCGCCGCAGGTCACGTTCCGGATCCCGCCCACGCTCCTGTGCCAGCAGGTGCGCCCGGCTCACGTACAGCGGGGCGAAGTCCGGGTCGTCACCCGGGGTCTCCAGGAGTGCGGCGGCATCATCGGCGCGGTCCCGCGCCCACAGGTTGAGCGCGTACAAGTAGGACCAGGACCAGTGGTCGGTGTGTCGAACCGCCCAGTCGAGTACCGCGAGCGTCTCCCGCCGATAGGGGAACACCAAGCGCAGGTCCGGCGCTCGAGCCAACAGGGCGGGGTCGTCGTCGAGCCACGCGAGCCAGGCACGCAACAACGGGTTCGCCGTGATCTGGGTCCCGAGCCGCAACAGCCTCCTGGCGTCGTCGTGTGCTCCCCGGCGGACGTAGTCGACGGCCAGCTCGAGGATCGTCTGGTCGGGATACTCGCTGCGCAGTGCGGCGGTCAGGGCATCGGCCGACGCAGCGGTGGGTGCCACGAGATAGGTCTCTGCCGCCACGAAGTGATGCAGCGGATCGAGCGCGAGCAGCTCGTCGTGCATCGACGCGACGAGTGCGGAGTCGTTCTGCCGCCGCGCGATCATCGCCAGCACCTGCCGCGCCGGCAGGTTGTAGCGATCGTAGTCCAGCGCGAGCCGCGCATACCTGGCTGCTTCCGCCCGATCTCCGCCGACGAACATGAGCTCGGCGAGTTGCACGTATGCTGTCGACCGATATGCCATGGAGCGGGCCGCCCAGCCGAACGCGTCGCGTGCATCGATCGCGCGGCCCAACGCCCGATAGAGATTGCCGGCGACGAAGTTCGCTCGGGCGTCGTAGGCGTCGAGCTGGAGCGCGCGATGGACGTGGGCGAGACCCGCTGCGTAGCGACCGCGCCGATACTCCAGGTCGCCGAGCCCGAGCGTCGCGTCGCGATGCCACGGCTTGCCGGTGAGCGCCCGCTCGAACAGCTCGCGCGCGCGGTCGTACCGGCGACCCTTGACCAACTCGCGCGCCTCGAACACCCAGCGATCGACCTCGGAAACTAGGTCCGGAGCGGCCGAGTCCGTTTCGAACGGCCGTGCCAGCGATCGCGCGCTCGAGTCCGAGGCGTAGTCCAGGTCCAGGGCCGGGAGTCGTACGCGGAAGCTCGTTGCACCCTGCAGGTCGACCACCCGCTCGACGGGCTGGAGCGCCGGCAACGCGATCGGGATCGATGCCAGGATGCGACTGCCCGATGAGACACGCAGCGTATCGGTCAGGTCACCGAACGCGGTGATCCGCACGCGCACCCTGCTGTCTTCCTGCTCGACGTACATCGCCCCGTCTCGGGAAGCATCGGTCAAACCGCCGAGTCCCTCGAGCGGGAACCAGGTCTCGGACCAGCGGTCTGCTGCGCCGGGATCGAAGCCCGCCTGCGTGATCGGATTGACGTGCGGCCCCGGTGCGTACTGCACGAGCAGCCGTCCGGCCTGGAATTCGATGTACTGCCCGTCGGTATCGGTGAGGAGATCCTCCCACACCCCGCCCGCGCGGGACAGCGCCCAGAGCCAGAGCTTCTGTCCCGGCATCTCTTCGTGGCGCGACCAGTGTCCGAAGCCGTAGCCGTCGTCGTGGTAGTAGCCGCCGAAGAAGTCGTGCAGTTCGCCGACGACATGGTACGACTTGTGTCCGCCGAACCGGTTGTTGGCGTAGGCCGGCAGGAATCGGCCCGCCGGGTCGATCGGCCAGGCGCGGCTTGCGCCGGAATGCGCGAGATAGGCGTTCCCCGGCATGAACATCTCGAGGTCGTCGCGCGCGAACGCCGCCGCCGTCATCCAGTTGTAGTACGGCTGCTCGAGCGGGGTCGGATTGAACCACAGGACGTTGGTCTCGAAGTACGCGCGGTCGGCGGGGAGGCGGATCTCGACGCGCCAGTGGGTGCGGGATGGGAGGTCCATCGTCCCGACGATGCAGCTCACGCTGCCGTCGGGGTTCTCGCGCAGGACGTAGTCGACGGGGGTGGCCGTGGACGGGGTGTGGCCGATCACGCCGAAGTTGAACTCGATACCGCCCGAGGTCCACGGACCGCGCAGCGCGATGTTCCGGAACTTCAGCACCTCGTTGCGATAGATGAACTCGTGTCCTGTGCGTTTCACCACCGCCCCCCACACTTTCCCGCCCACTTCCGGGAGCACGAAGACCTCGATGATGTCGTTCTCGAGACGCACGACCTTCCACTCGCGGGGGACGCCGTCCTTCGCGTAACCGTCGAAAGAGTGGTACGGGTACAACCGGGCATCCCGGGTCAGGATCGGTACCGCATTGGGCTCGGAGAACGGATAGGTCGTGAGGACTCGGGTGACCTCGGAGATGCGGGCCGTTTGGGCCGCGGACCCGTTGCTGAGCGAGGTGACGGCGGCACAGAGGACGATCGTACTTCGAGGGGGGCAGCGCATGGTTAACCGCCGTCGAGTCAGGGGGCGTCGTGGACTGCTCGCACGCATTCCATCATACGTGTGCCGGGGTGGGGTTGTATACCGCCGTCTTTCCTTTCGGACTCGCCGGCGCGCTGGAGCAGGTACCACACGGCCTGTCTTAAGGGCGTGCAGGGCGTCCGCCAGCGGGGGCGGGCGTCTTGGCCGCCCTGGCGCTCCATGACTGAGGGCACGCCGTCACCGCAGCGTCTCCGAGGCGCCAGTGGATCACAACCCCCGGTGGCACAATGTCTTGCGTCCGGGGGGCGCGTGCCGCGCAAGCGGCCGGGCATGCTTTCCCCGACTCGGAGGAAGCTTCCTCCGCCTCGGGGCACGCTTCCTCCGGCTGAGAGTGAGCTTCCTCCGACCCAGAGTCAACTTCCTCCGACCGAGAGTGAGCTTCCTCCAACCGAGAGTGAGCTTCCTCCGACCGAGAGTGAGCTTCCTCCGACCGAGAGTGAGCTTCCTCCGGCCGAGAGTGAGCTTCCTCCGACGCAGAGTGAGCTTCCTCCGACCCAGAGTGAGCTTCCTCCGACCCAGAGTGAGCTTCCTCCGGCTCGGGGCAAGCCTGCTCTCGGTGAGAGGAAGCCTCCTCAGGGTTCCGGAACACCTGACAACGATTCCAGCCAACCCCTCTCCTTGGTGGCGCCGCCTTGGGGAGGTCACCGGCACGGCTGCCACGCGCCTGGTCGCCGTGCAATCCCATTCCACACCACCATCGAAGGGAGCAACACCACGGCACGATTCCCCAAGCGCGAGTCCGACGTCGCCACGCTGGCGCAGGACCTGATCGCCGGATTCACCGCGCACACCACCGACTTCCCATCCCCACCGGTGCCGCCCGACGAGCTGCAGACCGCCCTCGCGGAGTACAGTACCGCCCGCGAGGCGGCCATCGTGGGCACGGCCAACGCCACCCAGGGCACGGCCGCTAAGGACGAAGCGCTCGAGACGTTGGTGGACCTGATGAAGGCCGACCTGCGCGAGGGTGCCGGCTGGGTCTTCCTCGACTGGAAGGAGCCGACCGAGGGAGGGCCGGTGCCCGCCTACAAGGGGCAGCGCCGCACGCGGCGGGGTAGGGCCTTCCGGCGAGAAGAAGTCAAACCCTCAACTGCGAGCCCCGAGGCCCGTGCGGAGGTGCTGATCGTGCCCCCTTCGAGGCAGCGCTGACAACGGTGCTGGCCAATGTCCCGGCAGATCGGTATGCGACAGCGGCCGCTTGCATGTCCGTGTCGCCGGGCGCAGCTTCCTCCCACCACCCGAGACCCCAGGAGTGCCATCTCATGTTGCGGATTTCGTATCGCGGCGTCATTGCCGTCCTGACGATCCTGCTTTTCCCAGCCCCCGGCAGCGCGCAGGTGCCGTTCCGCGGGTTCGATGAATACGTGGAGCAAGCGATGGAGACCTGGAAGGTGCCGGGCATGGCTATCGCGATCGTGCGCGACGACTCAGTCGTCTTCGCCCGGGGGTACGGCGTCCGTACCCTTGAGACGAGCGACGACGTGAACGAGCGGACCCTCTTTGCCATCGGCTCGTCGTCCAAGGCATTCACGGTGGCCACCGTCGGGATGCTCGTCGATGCCAAGCAGGTTTCCTGGGATGACCCGGTCATGCGCCATCTGCCTGGTTTCGAGATGTACGACCAGTACGCCGCCCAGGAGATGACGATCCGCGACCTGTTGAGCCATCGCAGTGGGCTCGCACGCGGCGACCTGCTCTGGTACGGCTCGGACCTCGGTCGCGACGAGATCGTGCGTCGTATCCGCTTCCTGGAGCCGAGCTGGAGCTTTCGGTCGAGCTTCGGATACCAGAACCTGATGTACCTCGCGGCGGGCCAGATCGTGGCCCGACTCTCGGGAGCAAGCTGGGACGACGTGGTCCATCAGCGCATCTTCGAGCCCCTCGGCATGACTGCCAGTAATACGTCGGTCGACTCCCTGGTCGGCCAGCAGAACGTCGCAACGCCGCACGCCGAGATCGACGACACCGTGCGAGCCATTACATGGCGCAACATCGACAACGTGGCACCCGCAGGCTCCATCAACTCCAACGTGATCGACGTCGCGCAGTGGGTACGACTGCACCTCAACGACGGCGAGTATGGTGGAGAGAGGATCCTGTCCTCTGCCGTGGTGGCGGAAATGCAGAAGCCCAACACCATCGTTCCCCAGTCGGGCGTGTGGCAGCGTCTCTTTCCCGAGGCAAATTTCACGACCTATGGAATGGGATGGTTCCTCCAGGATCACCGTGGCGAGAAGGTCGTGCAGCACGGCGGAAACATCGACGGTATGAGTGCGCTCGTGGCGATGATCCCGAGTGAGAATCTGGGCTTGGTTATCTTGACGAACATGAACGGCTCGATGCTCCCCACCGCGCTCATGTATCGCATTTTCGACGCCTATCTTGGAGCGCCGGAGAAGGACTGGAGCGCGGATCTGTATGAAATGATGCAGCCGCTGATCGAGCAGCAGAAAGAGCAGGAGCAGAAGGTCGAGGAGGAGCGTGTCCCAGACACGAGCCCGTCACATGCTCTCGAGGACTATGCCGGCATCTACGTCGACCCGGACAGCCTGTACGGCGAGGCCGAACTGCTCGATGAGGGCGGTCACCTCGTCCTTCGCTATGGACCGTCGTTCGTCGGTGACCTGAGCCACTGGCACTACGAGACGTTCCGGATCACCTGGCGGGACTCCCTGCTCGGCAAGTCCTTTGTGACGTTTGCGGCGGACCACGAAGGCAAGATCGACGAGGCGCGGGTTGAGAACCTCACGACGTTCGAACGCAAGCCCGAGACGGCGGACACGACGGACGCCGTGGCGTTGACCGAAGCGGAGCTTCGGCGATTCGTGGGTCGCTATTCAGCGGATGCCCCGCCCATCGATCTCGCGATCGAGTTTCTCGATGGAAGGCTCCAGGCCGTCCTGCCCGGCCAGCCGGCGTACACGCTCGCAAGCATCACCGCCACCTCCTTTCGGGTGACGGGGGTGCCCTTCGAGGCGACCGTGGAGTTTGTGGTGGAGGGTGGTCGCGTCAGCACGGTCGTGCTGAAGCAGCAGGGGTACACGTTCGAGCTGAGCCCGGTCGAGCCGGAGTGAGTGAAGCCGACGGTTCGTGAGGGAGGTGCCGATGATACGACGACGAGCGGGGCGCTTGGCTCGATGGCTGCCGCTTGCGGGGTTCCTCATCGCAGCCGCGTGCTCGACGGGGACCACCGCCGACGCGGAAGACTTCGCTCCGGAGCCGTACGGCGACGTACTGATCGAGGTGAAGAACCTGAACTTCCTCGATGCCAACCTGTATGTCCTGACCGGCAGTGATCGCCGCCGCCTCGGGATGGTCCGCTCCCAGCAGGTCGACACGTTGCGCTTCGGGTATGTCGGCCCGGATGCGCAGATCGAGATCTCTCTCATTGGCGGCGGGACGTACCTCTCCGACCGGGTCACGGTTCAGCCTGACGATATCCTGGAGCTCGTGATCGATCCCGCGCTCGATCGCAAGTACTGGCTCCGGCGCCGCTGAACGCTCGGCGCTAACGCCCGGTCTGCGGGGGGGCGGTGAGTTTCCTCACAGTCCACCGTCCATCCTGAACCACGGACAATGCGGTCGGGCCTCGCAGCGGTGCGGATCGGCGTCGTCTGCTCGAGGTCCGGTCAGAGCTCAGCGCTCATCACGAGATACGGCGCTGCGGAAAAGCCGGCGTGTTCGTATGCCCGCACGGCGTTCTCGTTCCCCTGATGCACGTAGAGGCGCAGCTCGAGCGCGCCTCGCTCCCGGGCCTCGGCGGCGACCGCTGCCAGCAGGCGCTTCATGAGCCCGCGCCCGCGGAACGCCGGGGTCACGAACACGCTCTGGATCCACCAGTAGTCACCCGCACGCCAGTCACTCCATTCCCGCACAATCGAGATGCTCCCGACCGGCGCCGAGTCGGGCCCTTCGATCACCCAGTAGGAGGATGTCGCCGGGTGCTCGAGTCCGGCTCGAACGCCGCGCCGGACCGCGCTGGAGTCCAGGGCGATGCCCTCGGCCTCCTCTGCTTCCGCGAGGGTGAACGCGACCAGCGTGTCGAGGTCGGGGGGCTCCGCCCTTCGGACGCGGAATTCCACGACGTCACCTCCTGCTCACCGGACCTTGCGTGCCGTCTGATCGATGCCTCCCTGATGCAGGATCAGTGCGCTCACGGTGCCGGCCTCGTCACGGACGAAGGTGAGCTGCGCGTCCACCACCTTGTAGAAGAACTCCGTCTCGGACTCGGCAAAGACGGGATAGCGGGCCTGACCGGTGAGCTGCACCATGAGCTGTTCGTCCTCGACCGTCACGTCGAACAGGACGCCCGGCGCGAGCTCATACGCGCCCACATAGGACTCGAGGATGGCGGGATCGACGGAGACCTCGGGGGCCGGAGGGGACGCCTCCTCGTCAGCCCCGAGCTTGCGAGCGGTCTGGTCCGCGCCCCCCTGATGGAGGACGAGGGCGGTCACGTCGCCGCCCTCGTTCTCGGTGAACGTAATCTGGGCGTCGACCACGGTGAGGAAGAATTCCGTCTCCGATGCGGCGAACAGCGGGAACTGCCCCTGTCCCTGGACCTGGGCGGCCAGGTGGTCGTCCTCCACCGAAATGGTCACGAGCATATCGGGCCGCAGTTCGTACCTGCCGACGTAGCGTTCGAGGATCTCCGGGTCCACGGCGATGGCCACCTGGATCTCGCGAAGTGGCAGGGCGGGATCGAGCAGGTGGAATCCGATGTCGTCGGCGCTGGTCGACGTGTTGGACAGCACCACGACCCCCGTCCGGGTGCCGGTGACAAACCCCGCAAACGTCCGGTATCCGCCGGTTCCGCCGTTGTGCCAAACGATCTCCCGATCTTCCGTAGTGCGAATGTGCCACCCGAGGCCGATGTGCATCTGCGGGCTGCCGGCTTGGTGGCGGGCCTCGTGCGTCGTCAGCATGGGTGTGTGCAGGCGGCTCTCGGTGAGGCCCAGGTTGGCGGCCAGGAACACGAGCATGTCACTGGCTGTTGATCGGAGCGCGCCTGCCCCGGCCAAGGTGGGGATATCCCAGTTGGGGACTTCGGTCTGGCCGCTGTGTCCTGTGGCCAGCCGGTCCCGCATTCCGGGAGTGAGCGCAATCCGGGTGTCCGCCATCCCGAGCTCGGCGGCGATCCGCTGCTGCACCAGCTCGTCGTAGGTCTTCCCGGCCCGGAGCGTGAGGATGTGTCCCAGCAGGCCGACACCCAGGTTGGAGTACTCGTACTCCGCGCCGATGTCCCGCCGCAGTTCGTGGCCCGACAGGAACTCGTACATCTGCTCGACCGAGTAGTCGGCGTAGGGGTTGGCGGGGTCGGCCGGCGCGAAGTTGTCGGGCATGCGGGGAAGGCCCGACGTCTGCATGGCCAGGTGCGCCAGGGTAATGGACTGCCCGTTGCGGGTCGGAGGGGTCACGGTACTCGGGAGATATCGTTCGATCGGATCCTCGAATGCCACCTCGCCCCGCGCGACCATGTCTGCCAGGAGGATGGACGTGAAGACTTTGGAGATCGAGCCGATCTCGTAGACCGTCTTCTCGTTTGGCTCCTGCCCCGTAGCCGAGGTCTTCCCGTAGGCGTAGTAGGTCGTGCCGCCGGGGTTCACCATGCCCACGATGATGCTGGCGTTGTACCCCTGATCCACCCGAGTGCGGACCGAGGCCGCGACCTCCTCGGGAACGGTAGGCGATTGGGCCGCGCAGTCGAGCGCTCCTGCCAGCAGCGCGATCGCCGGGGCGAGCGCCGAGATCCTGAAACCGAGCTTCATGTCACCCTCCGTAGGGCATCGTTTTGTGAGAGCCTCTCGAGCCGGCGGGCCGGTGTAGGTCACCGCCGTGCCGAGATTGCCGGTCAGTCGCCCTGCCAACCAGGGCCGCGAACGACTCGACCCGGGGTGGCACCCGTGTGCTCGCCATCGTCGAGCACCTGCACGCCGTTGACGAACACGTGGAGCACACCGGTCGCGTACTGGTGTGGCTCGGCGAACGTCGCGTGGTCGATGATGATAGCGGGATCGAACACCACAACGTCGGCGTAGTAGCCCGCGGTCAGGGCGCCGCGCCGCGGGATTCTCAGGTTGTGCGCCGGGAGCGACGTCAGGCGGTGAATCGCCTCCTCCAGCGGGATCACCTGCTCCTCACGGACGTACTTGCCAAGGAGGCGGGCAAACGTGCCGTATGCTCTCGGGTGCGGATTGGCCTTGAGGAACACTCCCTCCGGCGCCATCGACTCGGCGTCCGAGTCGAAGCTCACCCATGGCAGCGCGATCTGCTTCTTGACGTTCTCCTCGGACATCATGAAGTAGACGGTGCCCACGCGGCTGTCGTCTTCCACCACCAGATCCATCGCGGTTTCCTCCGGCGACGTGCCGCGCATGGTTGCCACCTCGGCGAGCGTCTTTCCGGTGAGGGGCTTGAGGTCGGGGTTCTTGAAGCCGACGAGCACGATGCGGTCCGGCGAGCCGGCCGCGAGGTAGATGTTCTCCCACTCATCCGTGGGTGTGCGCATTTCCCGGGCGACGCGACGCCTGACGGCGGGGTCCTGGAGCCGCTCCCGCCACGCCTGGAGCCCGCCCTCCTGCACCCACGGCGGCATCGATGCGTCGAGCCCGGTCGCGCCGGCGGTATACGTGTACATGTCGGCGACGATCTCCAGCCCCTCGGCCCGGGCGGCCTCGATGCGGTCGATGACCATGTCCATCTTGTGCCAGTTGGACTCGCCGGCGGCCTTCAAGTGATAGACCTCGGCGCGGATACCGGCCTCGCGCGCGATGGTGAGCAACTCGTCCAGCGCCTCGAGGAGTCGGTTGCCCTCGCTGCGCATGTGCGAGATGTACATCCCGTCGTACTCGGCTGCGACCTTGGCCAGCTCGATCAGCTCCTCGGTCGGGGCGTAGAAGGCGGGCGTGTAGATGAGTGAGGAGCCCAGACCGAACGCCCCTTCTTCCATCGCGTGCCGCACGAGGGCGCGCATGCGGTCCAGTTCCTCCGCGGTGGCCGGCCGGTCTTCGTAGCCGATCTCGTGGATTCGCACCGTCGTCGCACCCACGAACGAGCCCACGTTCGTAGCAATCCCGCGATCCTCCAGGTACTCGAGGTACTCCCCGAGCGTCGTCCACTCGATGTCGTACGTGATGTCCGCCTGCTGCTCGACGGCCTCTTCCTTCATCGGGTCGCTCAGCGGTCCCATCGACCACCCCTCGCCCATGACCTCGAGTGTGACACCCTGTCGGACGTCGCTCTGTGAACGCCCGTCCTCGATGAGCGACTCCGTGGCCCAGCTGAGCATGTTGATGAACCCGGGCGCGACCGCCATGCCCGTGGCATCGATCTCCGTGACCCCCCGCGCGCCCGACAGATCGCCGACCGCGGCCACGGTGTCCCCCGCGATCGCCACGTCGGCGACCACCGGTGCGGTTCCCGTCCCGTCGTAGACGGTGCCACCGCGGATGATCACGTCGTAGTCGGGGGCGCACGCCGCGGCAACCAGGGCCGCAACGCCCGCTAGCACCAGCTTACGCATGAAGGACTCCTCATCGGTGAGTGTGTGCCCGGTCAGCCCGTGCATCGATCGCCCCGTGCCGAGTCGGACAGATAGCGTCGTATCGCGAAGCCGTCAGCCTTCAACGGCCGACGGCGCCTCGAACGCAAGGTCGAGCGCGCGCTGTGCGTGGAGCGTCGTCGTGTCGAACAGCGGCACGTCCGTATGACGCTGTTGCACCAGCAGGGGTATCTCGGTGCAGCCCAGCACCACGCCTTGCGCGCCCCGGTCGCTCAGCTTCTCGATGCACTCGAGCATAGTCTGCCGCGACGCATCGGTCATCACGCCGCGCACCAACTCGCTGAAAATGATCTCGTTCACCCGCTGCTGGTCGTCCGCGTCGGGCGTGATCGCCTCGATCCCGTACCTGGCAAGGCCCCGCTGGTAGAATCCCTTCCCCATGGTGAACACGGTGCCGAGAAGGCCGACCGTGGTCATGTCGGCGGCCCGCACGTGCTCGCCCGCCACGTCGATGATGCTGACCCAGGGGATCGGAAGGTCGTGGGCGACTTCGTCGTACACGATATGAATGGAATTGCACGACGCGACCGCGAAGTCGGCGCCGGCCCGATGCAGCGCCTCGATGGCGCCGCGGATCGTATCGGCTGACTCGTAGCCCACGTCGATGATCGCCTGAAAATCGAGGCTGTAGATCACGATCTCCGGGTAGGCGTAATCACCGTGCAGCTCGTAGTAGCGGTCGGTGATGTACTGGTAGTACGCGATCGTGGATGCCGGTCCGAGTCCGCCGAAGATCCCGATGGTCTTCATCGTCGCTTCCTCTCTTCCCCGCGTCCAGAACCCGGACCAGGCTGCGTAAGACGGTGCGCGGCGGTGTGACTCCGATCGCGCGGCGTCAGTCGTCCGCGTATCGCTGCAGCAGCACGTTCATGAGCGTCGCGCACGTGTTCGAGGCATCCGTGCCACCGGCGTTGGTCGCAATGACGAGTGCGAGATTCGTCGCGTGACTGATCGCCATGGTCGCGTAAAAGGTCCCGGCACTGCCGTTATGTGTGCTGACGGTGTGGCCACTCACGGAGACCACCCCCCAACCGAGCGCATAGGTGCCGACCGGCTCGTGGAGATCGCGGATGGTGGCCGATTCGAGCAGGACATCCTGCCCCCGGAGCCCGCGCAGGTGCATCTGCACGAACCGGGCGAAGTCGGCGATCGAGACGTGCACGTCGCCCGCGGGCTTGAGGATCTCGTTGAGTTGGTACGCATCGTCCGGCGGGTGCGGGGTGAGCACCCCCGAGACGACGTAGTGCCCCCATGGTTGGTTGGGATCGCTCGTCGCCGGCCACCCGAGGCCAGCGGTGGTCATGCCGAGAGGCGTGAAGAGGCGTTCCTCAAGGAGGGAGTCCCACGCCCTGCCACTGGCCTCTTCGATGATCGCTGCTGCGATCGAATAGCCCACGTTCGAATAGACGTACTGGCCAACCGGGTGGTGCGGCGCCTGTGCGAGCAGCCACCCGACGAACGCCCGCCGCCGGTCAACCGGTGTGCCGGGGAAGACCGGAATGGACGCCCACTCGTCACCCGTCGTGAACGGCTGGAGCCCGGCGCGATGAGTGAGCAGATCCCGCAGCGTGATCGCCTGGAGCTCGGGATGCATGGTCGCGGCCAGATCCGGAAAGACCGCGGCTGGCGTCGCGAGCCAGCCGAGCGTTCCTTCCTCCACCAGCGTGCCGGCCAGGGTGGCCACCATGGCCTTCGTATCGGAGCCGATGTGAAAGCGGTCGCTCAGCGAGACGCTGTCGCTGGTGCCGAGGCGCCGCAGGCCGACGACCGCGACTTCCTCGATGGCATCGGTACGAATGATCGCGGCGGCGAGCGCGGGGAGGCCGTTGGCCGCACGGTAGCTCCACAGCGTCTCCTCGAGTGTCGGCTCGGGCGGCGGCGGGGGTGGTCCCGAGGCTCCATCGCCACAGGCGGCTGCCGTGAGGGCGACCAGGACCGCGAGCATCCAGCGGCGGACGGGAATCATGATGCGTCGGGCTACGGGAACTGACCGAAGAGGTCGTGCGCGGGCCACGCCGTCACCCCACCCACGCCGTCCCACATCGCGGAATCGATGTCAGAGAGCAGATCACCCGTCACGCCGATTGGTGACGTATTCGTCAGGACCACCCAGGCCAACCCGTGATACGCGCGCACCATGAGCGTGTTGGTGCCTGCGAGCGCACCAGTGTGCCACCAATTGGCATCGCCCTGGGTGGGACGGATGAGCCAACCCGTGGCGTAGTAGTAGGCATTGCCCGCCCAGTCCGGCAGAGCGGGCCGGGCGATCATGAGATCGATCGAGTTCTGGGTGAGCACGTCCGGGACGGTCGGAAGGCCGTCGACGGCCGTGATGAACCGTAAGAGATCGACGGTGGATGCGATCCAGCCTCCGTGGGCGTCCATGGCCTCGAGATAGAAGCCGCCGTACGGCCACGGAACGGCCCCGTCACCGGGAAAGACGGATCCCGTCGATCCGGGGTAGTGGTACACGACCTCTCCTGGCACCCGGTCGGAACGTCGGGTCCTGCCCAGCCGCATGCGCTGGATGCCGGCCGGGTTCAGAACGGCCGAGCGGACGTAGGCCTCGTAGGACTGGCCGGTCGCCTGCTCGATGACCCGGCCGAGAACGGCGTAGCCGAAGTTGGAGTAGGCGTACCGGGTGCCGGGATCGAAGTCGAGCGGCTGGCCCAGCATGTAGCGGATCACCGTCTCGGCACTGGCGGGCTCGGGAGCGCCGACGGCCTGAGCGGCTATGGCTGGACGGAACATGGGATCGAAGCTCAGGTCGCGGTCCCAGCCGCCAGAGTGATGCAACAGCATTCGCACCGTGATCAGCGCGAGTCTGGGGTCGACCGTGGCTCCGGCCGGTGGCTCCAGGGCACTCAGGATATCGAACGGGTGGTCCGTGAGGCTCAGGAGCCCGTCGTCCACCAGCTTCAGCGTGGCCGCGGCCGTGACGGCCTTCGACAGCGAAGCGATCCGGAAGAGCCCGTCCGGTTGCGTCAGCTCCTCCGAGTCGAGGTCGGCGTACCCGAACCCCCGCGCGTACACCAACCTGCCGTCCCTGACGACGCCCACCGCGGCGCCGGGAACCGCGTGCTGCCGCATGACGCCCTGGATCACCTGATCGACCGACACCATGTCGGGCACGGCGGCCCCGGTCATCGGTATCGTGTCGGTCGGTCCCGGGTTCGGGCCCGGCGGCACACCGCTGTCGCCACAGCCGGTGCCTTGGGCCAGAAGCGGCGCCAGCAGCAGCATCCTGGCCCATCGCGTGGATCCGGACCGCGTCGCAGCTCTCACGCGTCAGCCTCGGGTGCGGGCGGATACCCGGTCGGGCGCAGGCGCCTCCGCCGGGCCGGCACCCGCCCCGGTGACGTATGCCATGATCTCGTCGGGGGATCTTCCTTCCAGCCCGATGGACGACAGGCTCCGGCCCTCCTGCCAGAAGTCGTGTTCGCAGACGATGCTCCCGAACTGGATGATCGCGTCCACCGTCGGAGTCTGGACACCCAACATATCGCCAAGTTGTGAGATCGGCAGGAGGCCACAGGGAAGGTCCTCGGTAAGGTAGCGGTCCTGCAGTGTCTTGGGGCCCTTGACGTTCGCAATGACCTCGTAGCGGTCACCGCCTGGACACTCGAAGACCTCGCCCATGATGCTCGCCGGCCGGTCAAAGTAGTCGTCCGCGTAGCCGGATAGCTCGAAGCCCAAGGCCAGTGCAACGGCCTCGATCTCCTGGAACGATCGATGAATGACGCGTCGTGTCGCCGGGCCCATCCCCTCCCGGTACATGAAGAAGTCGCCTCCCGAGTACTCGATGCGTCCGACGCTGAGCAGGGCCCCGGGTGGGTGCACGATCGGGTTGGGGTTGGCGAACGCCGCGTGGAGGGCGTGCAGCGCGGGCCGGACGCCCGGCCACAGCTCGCGCAGCTGGTCCGGCCAGGTTCCGGTCTGGCTGGCAGGGAGCGCCGCCACGAGGATCGGGTTGGCGAAGAGCAGCATCTCGACCCGGGCGGGTCCTGACAGGCGCGTCCCGTAGGGGAGCGTGCTGCCCTCGAGGATGACCGGCCGCTCCGTCCCGGGGCGCTCGGCGATCATGTGAGCCAGTCGGAGCGATCCGAAATCGCCGGCCCACACGACCACGACATGCTCCGGTGACAGGTAGGGCAGCATGCTCTCGAAGAAGAGGTCGTGCCCGAATGCCGGGATGGAGAGGTTGATCAGTTTCGCGCCCTCCAGTGCTGCGGCGAAGTCCGTCGTCAACATGGCGGGCCGGGCCCGGCCGGTCCGCCCGATGCCGTGCAACTCGATCTCACCACTCCTCAGCGTCGGGGCGAACTGTTCCTCGAACTGCGGGTGTTCACAGAGGCGGACCTGGTATCCCGCCAGCGTGAGGTCGGCCGCCATCGCGTGTGCCCCGTGCCCACCGCCCAATACCACGATCGGTTCCAGACTCATCGGTCAGCTCCTCGAGAATTCCCGTTCACATCCAATCCGCCCAATCACTCGCGTCCCCGATGCCGGATCACGGCCCCCGGTCGGGTGCCGGTGGCGAGACCGGCATCTATGACAGGCTCACCGCTCACGATGACGTAGTGCATGCCCTCGGCGTACTGCAGCGGCTCGGTGAACGTCGCACGGTCCTGTACCGATTCCGGGTCGAACACCACGAGGTCCGCGACCATGCCCTCCGCTATCCGGCCGCGGTCGTCGAGCCGGAGGATGTCGGCCGGCAAGGCGGTCATCTTCCGGATGGCCTCTTCGAGCGGAATGACGCGCTCTTCGCGCACATACTTGGCGAGCACCCGGGGAAACGCGCCGAAGGCGCGTGGATGTGCGGCGTCCACGCTGTCGGGGTTGAGTGGTGACGCGTCGGTGTCGAAGGCCATGAACCGCGCCCGCATGGCCTGGTGTTTCTGTTCCTCGTTCATACTCTTCGGGTTGACACTCACACCGCCTTGCTGCACGAGGTCGAAGAACACCGTCCAGACCTCCTCCCCGCGCTGCGCCGCCACCTCGGCGATCGACAACCCGACGATCGCCGGATCCTGCTCGTCCCCGATACCCGAGATCAGCACGTTCGCCCAGTCGAAGCCGACGTGGCGGAACCAGTTCTCCCAATCTGCCGTCGTCTCGACCTCGCGGCGGAGCGCACGCCGCACGTCCGGGTCCGCAAGCGTGGCGCGAAAGGCATCGCCACCCGCCGCGTAGTGCCGGGGATGGACGAAGGACCCGAGCCCGATGCCGTTGCGGATGTACGGATAGACATCCGCGGTGACCTCGACTCCCTCCGCGCGGGCGTTGGCGATGGACTGGAGCGCTCGCTCCATGAGCGGCCAGTTCTCCTGGCCGGCGGCTTTCAGATGGAAGATGTGAACGGCGATCGAGGCGCCGCGTCCGATGTGCAGCGCCTCGTCGATGGCCTCGAGAACGGCGAAGCTCTCGTTGCGCATGTGCGTGAGGTAGACACCGTCGTACTCGGCGGCAACGCTGGCGAGCGCGACCAATTCGTCGGTATTGGCGAAGATCCCGGGAGGGTAGATCAGCGCAGTGGAGAGCCCCACCGCGCCGTCCCGCATCGCCGTTGCGACGAGCGCCCGCATGGAGTCGAGTTGCTCCGGCGTGGGAGCGACGTCCTCGTCACCGAGCACCACCCGGCGGACCTGAGCCGCGCCGACGTTGTGCACGACGTTGAGCGCCAGCCCCCTGTTCTCCAGGATGGCGAAGTACTCGGCGAATGTGGACCAGGGTGGGCGGTAGCCGGTGGCTTCCTCGAACGCATCGCGGAGGCGTTCGTCGAGCGGAGCCATCGACCCGCCCTCGCCGGCCAGCATGGTGGTGATACCCTGTCGCAGCTTGCTCTCCGCGGTCGTCGGGTCATGGAGCAGCGGGTAGGAGCTGCCGCCCATCATGTCGATGAACCCCGGTGCGACGACCCGGTCCCCAGCATCGATCGTGGCCGCGGCGGACCTGCCGGCCAGATCGCCGATCGCCGTGATGCGGCCGTCTCGGATGCCCACGTCGGCCGGGTATGCCGGTGATCCGGTACCGTCCACGATCCGGCCCGACGCCACGACCAGGTCGAACTCGGGTTGCGTGCATCCGGCCGCCGAAAGGCCCAGCGCGGACGCGATCAGGGCTGACAGCGACGCACCGCGTCGCACGTACCCCATCGCGCTCGCGGCGGCGGTGATCGTCATGGCGTCGACTCCGTGAACAGGAAGAAGTCGTGTGCGGCGCGGGCGATGTGCGCGATCGCGCGCTCCCGCTCGGACACCTCCCGCTCGGACTCCTTGACGAAGACGACCGTTACCACGTGGCCGGCCTCGTGGGGCAGGGTGACGATCCCGACGTCGTTGGTCGTCCCTCCGATCGTGCCCGTCTTGTGCGCCACGTCCGTGCCCGGCGGCAGCAGTCCCTTGATCCTGGCCCTGCCCGTGGTGCTCCGCGTCATGATGTCGAGCAGCAGTGTTGTGCTGGAGTCGCTCAGCAGGTCACCCTGCCAGAGGCGCCGCAACAGCTCCCCCATCCCTTCTGGCGTCGCGGTGTCGCGGGGATCCGCATCGAACGTTCGCGCCGCGGCCTCCCGGCTCTGGGGCGTCGTTTCCTCGTATAAGGCCCGGAATCCCTCGGGGTCCAATGCATCTGCCGGCGGCAGCTCGTCGATGCCGAGATAGTCGGCGATCAGGTTCACCGTGGGCCGATCCACGCTGATCCCCTCGATGCTGAGATTTTGGAGATGCTGCGTGATCACCTCCGGGCCCCCGGCGAGTCGCATCACGATGTCCGTTGCCGAGTTGTCGGAGATGAGGAGCATCAACTCGAGCAGGTTGCGGGCCGACAGGATGACGCCCGGGTCGTCGAGCAGCTCCGACAGGGTTCCGCTCCCCGGGTGCAGATCAGCCGCCGTGAGCGCCACGAGCGAGTCGAGCCGCAACTCGCCGTGGTCGACCAGTGACAAGAGCCGGACGGCCACGGGGACCTTGTAGGTACTGGCCATCGGGAAGGGCTCATCCCGGTTCAGGTAGGCGGCGCGTCCGGTCTCCAAGTGGATCGCCGCGACACCGACCGCGCCCGTGCCATCGCAGTCGTGGTCGGTACAGACCACCAATTCCGCCAGCCGTTCAAACTCGAGCTCGAGCCGCTGGAGGACCGCCGGGTTAGCCGTGGTCTGCGCGCGGAGCCCGGACGCACACGCGAGGACGAGTAGAGCTGGGATGGTGGATAGGATTCGGTGCATCGGGTCCTCGAACGTTGAGGGACGAGGTTTCCCACCCGACCCGGGGTCCTGATTCCCGGGCCGCGTGGTGCCACGGTCTCTGCCAAATCGACCCGCCGCCGCCGCCGCCGTATATTGAGGAATGCAGGCCGGGGCGTTGCGGTGTCGCGAAGGCACGCGAGCGCGCCTGGCCGGCGGCTTCCCAACGCCGTTTGGGTGCTGACTACGCGTTGTATACATAACTGTACGCCAAGGTGATGTCCATGTTCTGTGGCTGTGCGCGGCCGGTCGAGTTGAGGGGGCTGCTGGTGCTCCCGTTTCTGCTGCCGGGCTTGTGGACCTCGGCGTCGGCGCAGGAGCCGGTGGAGGCCTTGCCGCCGGTTACGGGGTCGTACGTGTTCGTGGCGAGCGTGTTCGACGCCGTGACGGGCGAGCCGGTCGAGGCGGCGTTCGCTGCCGCGATGGGGACCGAGCAGTTCGGGGTGAGCGACCGCAACGGTTCCTTCAGGGTCGAGGGCATTCCGGAAGGCCAGCACGTGATCAAGGTGTGGCGCCTGGGTTACCAGCCCACGATGTTTACGGTCCGGTTCGACTCGCTCATCACGAACGTGCTCGACGTCCCGATCGTCCTTCAGCCGATTCCGGTACAGATGCCGGAGGTGGTAGTCGAAGCCGACCGGACCCGGTTGGTGACCGGTCCGATGCGGCAGTTCTACCAGCGGCGCGGTCAGGGCCTCGGGTGGTTCATGACACGCCAGCAGATCCAGGAACGGGCGGCGACGGAGTTCACCGACATCATACGATTGGTGCCGGGTGCGGACATCCAGTATCTGGGGAACCTACAGAGCACAATTCGACTGGCACCCACCTGCGGACCCGTCTATTTCCTGGACGGCGTCATGACCAATGAGCGGCTTGTCATGTCGCTTGAGCCGGAGCACCTGCAGGGGATCGAGGTGTACAACCGCGTAGCAACGGTGCCTCCGGAATTCAACGTCATGGGGTCGTCGTGTGGTGTGATCGTCGTGTGGACCTACCACTAGGACGCTGCCTCGGCATTGTGGCGGCCGTCGGCGCACTCGTCGCCGCACCGGCCCCCGGGCAGGAGGTCGGATCGATCCTCGGCACGGTCCGCGATTTCCAGACGGGGCGGCCGGTCATGGGTGGGCAGGTGTCGGTGGAGGGGACGCGCACGAGTGCCACCTCCGACGGGGTCGGTCGCTACTGGTTGCTCAATCTCGCGCCGGGCACCGTGCGCCTCCGGATCTCGGCGCCCGGTTACGTCACGATGGTCCAGGAGCTGCGGGTCCGCGGTGATGAGCAGAGCGTCGCGCACTTCCACCTCCAGTCAGCCGCGGTGCTGCTCGAGCGTCTCGTCGTCATTGGGAAAGCAGTGGATGTGGCGGACCGGTCGGTGCGTATGACGCCCGCCGAAGACCCCTCGCCCGTCACGCTGGTCGAACTGCTCGACCGGGCAGCGCCGGGAATAGTCGTTTCCCGCGGGAGCGGCCAAGTCGGAGCGGGGACGCGCGTGCAGCTCAGAGGCGCAAAGAGCCTGACCGCGCCCACCCCGCCACTCATCTTCATCGACGGCGTTCGCGTGGAATACGCGGCGACCGCCGTCGGTGCCGGACCGGCGGGCGTCAGCGTCCTCGATCTCCTCGACCCAGCGAGGATCGAGACAATCGAGGTGCTCCGCGGCCCCGAGGCGGCCCGATACGGGCTCGGTGCACAGAATGGGGTCATCCTCATCACCATGAGGCAGGGTACACGACCTCGTCCGTGACCCGCTTCTTGCGGGCCTTGGTACCGGGCCGTATCTTGGAACCGAAGGGCCACTCTAGCCCTGCATAGATACGCCTAAATAGCTGTAATAAAACAGCTTAGGACATACCGAACCGTCGTAGGCGGCATCGGATTTTTTGATAGCCAATACTGTTGCATCCGAAGTTGCATACGATGATGCCAGTCGCGCCCCCGGCGCTGCGCGAGGCAGCGGGTAGGCTACCGTGGGTGCGTGACCCTTCACGCGGGAGGCGTAATATGTCGGTAGGTCGTACGCAAACCCGACTGAGTTGGGGGCCACTGCGGGCGTGGAGCATGATGCTCGCGGTGGTCCTCTCATTGGTCGGGCCGTCGATTGCTGCCCAGGAGTCGGGATCGGTCTCCGGCGTGGTCGTCGACGAGCAAGGGAATGCCATCGCCAACGCTCGTGTGGTCGTGACGGGCACCAACCTGGCCGTGCTGACCGACGCGGAAGGGAACTTCCGCATTGTCGGACTGCCGGCGACCGGCAGCGTCTCCCTGCGTGTCACGATCCTGGGTTTCCGACCGACGACCGAGACGGTGGACGTGGGGAGCGGTGGGATTCGGTTGGAGATGACACGCGCCGCGATCAGCCTCGACGCCTACGTGGTGACGGGGACGGCCGCTGGTGTCCAGGAAGCCCGCGCCATCGGGAATACTGTCTCGACGGTCAACGCCGAGCAGCTGCTGGAGGTGGCGCCGATCCCCGACGTCAGTAACATCATCAACGGCCGGGCGCCGGGGGTGGTGGTGACGCAGGGAACGGGACAGGTCGGGTCGGGTCCGAATATCCGGATTCGCGGCGCCTCGAGCTTCTCACTCGGCAACCAGCCTCTCATCTATGTCGATGGCGTCCGGATCAACAACACGATGGGTGCTGGGATCAACGTGCAGGGGTTCGGATCGGGCATCGTGAACCGCCTGAACGACATCCAGCCCAAAGACATCGAGAGCATCGAGATCATCAAGGGGCCTGCCGCGGCGACGCTGTACGGCACGGAGGCCTCCAACGGCGTGATCCAGATCATCACGAAGAGGGGTCGGGCCGGTCAAACGGACTTCACGCTGTCCACGAAGCAAGGCACAAGGGACTTTGCCAACGCCGGGGGCCGGATTCAGAAGAACTGGGCCTTCGAGCCGGGCACGACGACGCCCTTCGAGCAGGATCTCTTCGCGTTGGAGAAGGAGCGGGGGAACCCGCCCATCTTCACCACGGGATACCAGTCGGCTTACGGCGGTAGCATCCGCGGTGGCACCGAGGCCGCCCGGTATTTCGCCGCAATCGACGTGGACCTGGACAATGGCGTCGAGCCGGACAACTACATGGATCGCTACAGTGTCCGCGCGAACGTGACGGCCGATCCCTCGCCGGCGTTCGATCTGACGGCGAGCGTCGGGTACCAACAGGGCAAGATCGGCCTCGCCTGCGAGGCAGGCTGTGGCGGCCGCATGTGGGCCACGGTCTTCGCCAACGCCTGGCTGCGCGACGATCCCGACTTCCGCGGGTTCCGCAGTTACCCGCCCGAGATCATCACCGAAGCGGTGGACTTCTGGCAGGATATCTCGCGGCTGCAGTACAGCTTCCAGATGAACCATCGCCCGGTCAACTGGTTGTCGCACCGGCTGACGGTGGGCCAGGACCGGGTCGAAGAGAACAACGTGGAGCTGTGGGAGCGGTTGGACCCCGACAAGTTCGGCACGTACTTCGGGAGTTTCGTGCTCAATGGGTTCAAGTTCCGGCAGGACCGCGAGATCAACACCTGGACCTTCGACTACAGTGCGACCTTCTCGGCCGCGGTGAGCCGGTCGATCAAGTCATCCACGACGGTCGGGGCGCAGTACTACAAGCTGTATGAGGAGCGAACCGCGGCCGAGGGTCAGGAGTTCCCGGCACCGGGGCTCAACGTGATCGATGCCGCGGCGACCACCTTCGGCGGGGACTGGAACGTCGAGAACAACACGCTCGGCTTCTTCCTCCAGGAACAGATCTCCTTCAACGATCGGATCTTCCTGACCGGCGCCATTCGTGCTGACGACAACAGCGCATTCGGACGGGACTTCAACGTCGTTGTCTACCCAAAGGTGAGTGCCACGTGGGTGATTAGTGAGGAGCGCTTCTGGGGCGTCAACTGGATTGACGCGTTGAAGCTGCGAGCGGCCTACGGCCAGTCCGGGCAGCAACCGGGCTACTTCGACGCGGTGCGGACCTACTCGCCAGTTACGGCGGGCAACGGCTCGCCTGCCGCCACACCCGACGTCTTCGGCAACGACAGCCTGGGGCCCGAGGTCGGGGCAGAGTTCGAAGTGGGGTTCGAGACCGGCCTGTTCAACAGCCGTATCGGTCTCGACGTCACCTACTACAACACCCGCACGCGGGACGCCATCCTGTCGCAGCCGCTCGCGCCGTCCGCCGGCTTCCCGGGCAACGTGTTTGTGAACGCCGGAACGATCGCGAATTCGGGGTTCGAGGTACAGATGTCCGCGATCGCGGTGCAGCAGCAGAACTTCGGCCTCGACTTGACACTGAACCTCGCCACCAATTCCAACAAGATCGTCGACTTGGGCGGCGTCGATCAGGGGCAGGGCTTCCTCGCCGCCGGGTCGCAGATGCGCGTGCCGGGCCTTCCGGTCGCCACGTACTTCGACCAGCATACGCTGTCCGCCACCCTGAACGGAACGGGATACGACGCCCGGGCCGAGAACGCGATGTGCGACGCCGGCGATCCGAACGGACACCAGCGCGTGTCCGAGGACGGTACCCAGACGCCGACGCAGGGCGGCGGATCCGAGATTCCCTGCGATGGGGCGCCTCGGCTGGCACTGGGCAACTCGATCCCGACGTTCGAGGGTTCGTTCGGCGCCACCATCACGTTCCTCAAGAATTTCCGGCTCTACGCCTTGCTCGACTGGAAGCAGGGCCACACCAAGTTCGACAACAATGCCCGTGCCCGGTGCCAGGTCTTCTGGCAGTGCCGCGAGAACTTCTTCCCCGAGGAGTACGATCCGGCGTACGTCGCCGAGTTCCAGTCGCCGAACACACTCCGCTCGTTCGTCTTCTCGAACGCGAGCTACGCCAAGATCCGCGAGCTGTCGCTGACCTGGACGCTCCCGCCGCGCGTGATCCCGGGCACCAAGCGCGCGTCCATCACGATCGCGGGCCGGAACCTGGTCACGTTCTCGGGCTATTCGGGTCTCGATCCCGAGGCGGAGTTCCTGGAGTTCGGCTTCAGCGTGCTCGAGCAGGACAACCTGCCCAACCTTCGGTCGTTCGTGGCCAACATCGTGATCACGTTCTAGACCGATGCGACGAGCGAAGCGACTGACGAGACGATCACCCTCCGACGGAGGAGGACGGATAATGATGGCACGAAGCTCATCGCGCGGACCGTGGCGGGGGTTGGTGGCGACGGTGGCCGCGCTGCTCACGGTAGGAGTGCTCGCTGCCTGCGACGCGCTCCTGGATGTCACGCCGGGAGACCGGATCGACGCTGAATTCATGGAGGACCCGGCGAATGCCGATCTCCTGATCACCAGCATGATCGCCGACTTCGAGTGCGCGCTCGGGCAGTTCATCGTGGCGGGCGGCCACGTCGGCGACGAACTGTGGGACGGGCAGCTCGGTGCCGCGAGCTGGCCCTACGACCGCCGTAGCTTTACCGAGGACGGGGGCGACTACGCCTACCAGACATGCAGCAGCGCCACCCAGCGGTTCGGTCTGTACCAGCCGCTCCAGACGGCCCGGTACCAGGCCGACGTCGCGGCCAGCGTGCTCTCCGCGGCGAACGACGAAGAGGTGCCGGGGAATCGGCTTGAGATGCTCGCCACGGCCTATGCCCATTCGGGCTATGCCCTACTGCTGATGGGCGAGAGCATGTGCAGCATCGCGATCGACGTGGGTCCGGAGATCCCGTCCCAGCAGGTATTTGCCCTGGCAGAGGAGAAGTTCACGGCCGCCCTGAATGGCTCGCCCACCACGGCGATCCGGAACATGGCGCTGGTGGGCCGCGCCCGCGCCCGGCTCAACATGGGAGACGGGGCAGGGGCGGTGCAGGACGCGCAACAGGTGCCGGCGGGATTCGTGCACTACGCGGAGCACTCCGCGGCCAGCGACCGCTCGGCGAACATGGTGTACCGGCACAATGTCCAGTACGGGATGTCGAGCGTTGAGGACGACTTCCACGATCTGGAGTGGAAGGGCGTCCCCGACCCGCGCGTTGACGTGACCGACCAGCTCAGCCTGACGCCCGCGGACGACCTGACCCCGTACTGGACGCAGAACAAGTACCCGGGCCGGGACTCTCCGATTCCGATCGCGCGGTACGAAGAGGCCCAGCTCATCATCGCGGAGGTCCAGGGCGGGCAGACCGCGGTGGACATCATCAATGCCCTCCACACAGCTGCCGGACTGCCGGCGTATGACCCCGCAACAGACGGGCCGGTTGCGGACCACGTAATCCAGGAGCGGATGCGCGAGTTGTTCCTGGAGGGCCAGCATCTGTACACCCATAACCGCCTGAACATCCCGATTACGCCTGCCGCCGGCACGCCGTATCAGGAGACGGGCTCCAAGGGCGGCCTGTATGGGGATATGATCTGCTTCCCCCTGCCGCTGTTGGAGAAGGACAACAACCCGAACATCCCGTGACCTCCCTCTCGGGAGACACGCGGATCGCTTAGCTGCCAGCCTCCGGGGTCGGGTTGAGTGACCCCGGGGGCTGGTGCGCCTTGAGCTGTAGCTGACGGTCCCCCGCGGCCGTCGAAAGGACGAACGCCCGCATGGGACGTTCCACGTTCTTCCAGAAGTACCTCCTTCCCGGGTTCGTGTTTCAGTCCGTCGTGATCGCCGGCGGGTACGGGACCGGGCGGGAACTGGTGGAGTTCTTTCTGACCGAGGGCCCGCTCCCCGGTTTCCTCGCCATGGTGTTCATCTCCATGGTGATCTGGAGCGCCGTGTGCGCCGCCACGTTCGCCTTTGCGAAGACCTTCGACAGTTACGACTATCGCAGCCTGTTCAAACGGCTGCTCGGGCCTGCATGGGTGCTCTACGAGCTGATCTACTTCGCCATGCTGCTGCTCATCCTGGCAGTGATCGCCGCGGCGGCAGGGACGATCCTAAACGAGATTTTTGGGCTGCCGTACGCGGTAGGCGTCATCGGCATCATGGTGGCCGTCGGCTTCCTGACGTTCAAAGGCACGTCGCTGATCGAGTGGTTCATGTCCCGCTGGTCGTTCGTGCTGTACGCCGTCTACGTCGCCTTCTTCGTCTGGTGCTTTGCGCGCTTCGGGCCGGAGATCATCGGTGCGCTCCAACAGACCGACGGTGACCTGGGGACCGGCTGGATCTGGGGTGGCATTCGGTACGCGGCGTACAATCTCGCGGTCATTCCCCCGATCCTGTTCGTGGTGCGCCACGCCGAATCCCGCAAGGACGCCGTGACCGGCGGAATCCTCGCGGGCCCCATCGCGATCATCCCGGGGGTGCTCTTCTATCTGTCCGTCATCAGCCAGTATCCCGAAGTGCTCGACAAGCCGGTACCCGCCAACTTCATGCTGGAGGTGCTGGGCTCGCGGTGGTTTCAGCTGTTGTTCCAGGTCGTGCTGTTCGGGACGCTCATCGAGACGGGGACCGGGCTGATCCACGGTGTGAACGAGCGGATCGCCCATGTCTACGAGGAGCGGACGCGGGAGATGCCGCCGGTGTTGCGGCCGGTGGTGGCGGTAGGGCTCCTCATCGTTGGGGCGCTCATTGCTCAGTTCGGGATCATCGATCTGATCGCCAGGGGCTATGGCACGATGAGCTGGTTCTTCGTTGCGATCTATGGGGTGCCAATCCTGACAATAGGGGTGTGGAGAATCTGGAAGGCGACATCTGCGCCATCCGTGACCATGGCCGCTGGGAGCGAGTAGGCCAGAGGGACGTGCGGAGCGACGATGCAGAAAACCAGATCCGTCAGCAGGAGTGACGAGGGTTACCGCCGGCTCAGGGGACTCATTATGTCCGGTGCGCTGGCACCCGGAACGCGGTTGATCGAGACCGAACTGGCCGACCGGCTGCACCTGAGCCGGACGCCGATCCGCGCCGCGCTCGACCGGCTGCTGCGGGAAGGGTATGTCGCCAGCCGCGGGACAGGCCGTCGCTCCCGGCTGATCGTGGCACCCCTAACCCGTGAGGACGCCGCGGAGCTCCTGCAGGTCATGGCCATGCTCGAAGGTCTGGCGGGGTGCATGGCTGCCACACTGCCGGCGGAGGAGCGCGGGCGCCTTGTCGGCGAGTTGCGGGCGCTGAACGCCGACATGCGTCGAGTCGGCGAGTCCGCGCAGCCCGACGGCGATCGCTACTTCGAGCTCGATCGTGCCTTCCACCGCCGGTACGGCGAGGCGGCCGGCCGGCCCCGCATCATGGCCATGCTCAACGCGATCCGGCCGCAGGCCGAGCGGTACATTCGCGTCTACACCAGCACCTTTACCGACGGGATCCGTCGTTCCGTCGTGGAGCACGAGGCGATCATCGACGCGATCGAAGCCGGGCAGGGCGATGCGGCGGAACGGGCGGTGCGACGCAACTTCGTCCGACCCGGGGTCGACCTCGACGAGCTGATCGAGAAAAGCGGGGAGTGGGGGAGCTGGTAGCGCGGGACGGACGCACGACGCTTACATCTTGGACCCACTGAGACGAAAGGACCGGCCGATGAGGGCGAGAACGGTCGTGGTAGTCGGAGGCCTGGTTGGTGTCTCGCTCGGAGCAACGCACGCGGTACACGCTCAGCAGGCCGAGCCGCTGGCGGCCTTCGACGCCAAGGTCGAACAGGCCATGCAGGACTGGCAGGTCCCCGGGTTGGCGGTGGCCGTGGTACAAGACGACTCGGTCGTCTTGATGCGGGGCTACGGGGTGCGCGAACTCGGGCGCCCGGAACGGGTGGACAGCGCGACGGTCTTCGGGATCATGTCGATGACCAAGGCGTTCACGGCTGCGGCCATGGGCATGCTGGTCGACGACGGCCTCGTGCGGTGGGACGATCGGGTCGTCGACCATCTGCCGGAGTTCGTCCTGTACGATCCGTGGGTCACGCGGGAGGCCCGGATCCGCGACCTCCTGTCGCATCGCATGGGGGTGGACCGGGGTGACTTCCTGTGGTTCGGTACGGGGTACTCGCGCGACGACATCGTGCGGCATCTCCGGTATCTCGAGCCGGTAGCCGGGTTCCGCACGGCCTACGGGTACAGCAACAACATGTTCATTACCGCGGGGCAGCTCATCGCCACGGTGACGGGCGTGAGCTGGGACGATGTGATCCGCCGTCGCATCTTCACGCCGCTGGGCATGGCGAACAGCAGCACGAGCATTTGGGAAATCGCGGACGTCGCCAATCGCGCGTCGCCGCACGAGCAGCTCAATGGAAGGCTCCAGCCGGTGCCCTACCGCAGTCTCGACAACGAAGCGCCAGGCGGTTCCATCAACTCCACGGTTGTCGACATGGCGCGCTGGATCCGGTTCCAGCTCGGCGAAGGGGAGTTCGAGGGCCGTCGCTACATCGACGCCCAGACATTGCGCGAGACCCACGCGGCCCAGACCCCGATCCGCATCGGCGAGGACACCCGGCGCCTCAATCCCGGCATCCACTTCTCCGCGTATGCGCTGGGATGGCAGGTACAGGACTATCGGGGTCGCAAGCTCATTCAGCATAGCGGCGGCATCGACGGGCAGCGCTCCCGCATTGCACTGATGCCCGAGGAGCGATTGGGGCTCGTCGTGCTCACCAACCGCGGGCGCCAGAACATGCTCTTCGATGCCATCCGCAACTGGATCCTCGATGCCTACCTCGGTGTCGACGCGCCGGACTGGAGTGCGGAATTCCTCGACGTCATGCGGCGCAACGAGGAGCGGGCGGCGAACGAGGAGCGGCGTGTGCGCGAGGCGCGTGTCCGTGGCACGCGCCCGGCGCTCCCGCTGGAGCGGTACACCGGGATCTATCTCGACAGCGCGTACGGTGAGGCACGGGTGTCGCTCGAGGATGACGCGCTGCGGATCGAGGTCGGGCCGGAGATCCGCGGCCGGATGGAGCACTGGCACTACGACACGTTCAGAATCGTCTGGGACTATGCGTACCTGGGCGACATGCTCGGCACGTTCGTGCTCGGCCCCGACGGTCAACTGACGGGGCTCGAACTGCCCGGCTGGTGGCCGACGTTCCAACGGGTCCGCGAGCCACTTCCCGTCGTAGGAGGGCCCAGCCGATGACGACGTCCCGCATGGCCATCAGCGCCGCCTGGCTGGCGCTCATTATTCCCGGCCCCGCCGCGGCCCAACTGCCCGACGGGCTGGATGAGTACATCGAGCAGGTCCGTGCGGAATGGAATGTCGTCGGGATCGCGGTCGCCGTGGTGAAGGACGACTCGGTGATCTATGCCCGAGGGTTCGGCCTGCGCCACTTGAACCGCCCCGATCCCGTGGACGAGCGCACGCTGTTCGCCATCGGGTCCAACACGAAAGCCTTCACCGCCGCCGGTATCGGTATCCTCGTCGACGAGGGTCGGCTCGGCTGGGACGACCGCGTCGTGGACCATCTGCCGTGGTTCGAGCTGAACGACCCGTGGGTCACCAGCCACATCACGGTGCGTGATCTGCTTTCCCATCGCAGCGGACTCGGCCGGCGCGGAGACGCAAACTGGTATGCGACCGACTTCTCCCGTGAGGAGGTGGTGCGTCGCATCCGCCAATTGGAGCCGAATGCGAGCTTCCGGTCCCGGGCGGGATACCAGAACACCATGTTCCTCGCCGCGGGGCTGGTCACGGAAGCCGTGGCCGGGGAGTCGTGGGACGAGTTCGTCGAGCGGCGACTGTTTGAGCCGCTGGGGATGGTCCGCAGCAATACCACCACGCTGGACCTCGAGGGTGACGACAACGTCGCGACGCCGCACCACACGATCGACGGCTCGGTACGGCCGATCGCGTATCGCAACCTGGACAACGTCGCGCCGGCCGGCTCCATCAATTCGAGCGTCGCAGAGATGACCAGTTGGATGCGCATGGTGTTGGCGGAGGGGATCTGGGATGGAGCGAAGGTCCTCAGTGACTCGGTGGTGCGCGAAATGCACACGCCGAACATCGTCTACCCCTTCCCACCCTCGTACAGGGCGCTCTTCCCATCCACCCACTTCAGCATGTATGGCCTCGGGTGGGGGTTGCGGGACTACCTCGGCCGGATGCTGGCGAGCCACACGGGTGGCATCGACGGCATGCTGTCGCAGGTGACGCTCGTTCCCGAAGAAGAGGTAGGCATCGTCGTCCTCACGAATACGACGAACGGAGGCGCCTACAACGCCGTCACCTTCCGGATACTCGACGACATGCTCGGCGGTGAGGAGCGGGATTGGAACGCGACCTTCCTCGAACTGAACCAGCGGCAGGAGGAGGCCGCCGCCACGCGTGAGCGCCAACGCTTCGAGGCACGCGTAGCGGGGACGCAGCCCTCGCTCGGCCTCGACGGCTACGTTGGCTCGTACGGGGAGGCGATGTACGGGCGTATCGAGGTTCGCATGGAGGAGGGGCGGCTCGTGCTCGGTCGGCATCAACTCGTTGCCGACCTGGAGCACTGGCACTACGACACGTTCGTCGCGCACTGGCGCGACCCCGTCCTGTCGTCCGGTCCCGGCAACCTGGTGACGTTCTCCCTCGACGAGGAAGGCATCACGCATAGGGTGACGGTCGAGAACGTCGCTGACTTCACGCGCATTCCGGCGCCACAGCAGGGAGGTGAACCGTGAGACGACGATCCGCGGTGATGGCATGCGGGCTCGCGGTCGGCCTGTGCGTGGTGCTGGCGACGGCGGCCACCGTGGCGCAGGCCCAGGAGTACGACATCGTGATCCGCGGCGGACGCGTGCTCGACGGCGCCGGCAATCCCTGGGTGCGAGCGGACGTGGCGATCCGCGACGGCAGGTTCGTCGCGATCGGGACCGTCACAGGACGGGGGCGGACGGAGCTTGATGCAGCCGGGTTGATCGTCTCGCCCGGATGGATCGACATGATGGACCAGTCCGGCAGCATTCTGCCGGAACACGGCCTGGCCGAGAACAAGCTCCGCATGGGCGTGACGACCGCGATCGGAGGGGAGGGAGGGACGCCGGTCCCCGCTTCGGAGATCGGGGATTACTTCCGCAGTCTCGAGGAGGGAGGCATCAGCCTCAACTTCGGGACGTACTTCAGCGCGACGCAGGCTCGCCGCGCCGTGCTCGGCTCCGACGATCGGGCCCCCGATCCGGAGGAGCTCGACCGGATGCGGACCATCGTGGATACGGCCATGCGCGCGGGTGCCCTCGGGATGACCACGGCGCTGATCTACCCCCCGTCGAGCTATCACACCACGGACGAGCTGGTCGAGCTGGCGCGGGTGGTGTCGAAGCACGGCGGCATCTACGCCTCGCACATCCGAGGGGAAGGCAAGGAGCTCGTCGAGTCGGTCGAGGAGGCCATCGAGGTGGGCGAGCGCGGCGGGGTGCCCGTGGAGATCTTCCATCTCAAGGCGGCGTACGAGCCGGGATGGGGCACCCTCATGCAGGCGGCTGGTGTCACCATCGAGCGCGCCCGGGCGCGTGGAGTCGACGTCGCCGCCGATCTCTATCCCTACACCGCCGGCGGAACGGGCCTCGAAGCGACAGTGCCGTCCTGGGCGTTTGTGGGCGGCGTCGATTCGGCTCGAGCGCGACTCGCGGATCCCGCGATCCGGGAACGACTCAAGCGCGAGATCGAGACCGGATCCCCGGGGTGGTGGAACATCATCGAGGCCAGTGGTGGCTGGGATGCCGTGGTCCTGGTGAACGCGCGCAACCCCGAGAACGCGCGCTTGGAGGGCATGACTATCCAGGCCGTTGCGGACGAGTTGGGCAAGCATCCCGCGGACGCGGCGTGGGATCTGGTGCTGGAAGGCAGCGGCCGAGTGATGGCGATCTATCACATGATGAGCGAGCGCGACGTGCGGACGGCGCTGCGGTTCCCGTGGACGAGCATCGGAAGCGACGCCGGCGCGGCGCGGGCACCCGGCGAGGTGGATCTGCTGGGTCTGCCGCATCCGCGCAGCTACGGCACCTTCCCGCGCATCATTGCCCGGTACGTTCGGGAGATGGGCACCCTCACGCTGGAAGAGGCGATCCGCAAGATGACGTCCTGGCCCGCGACCCGCATGGGCCTCTCGGATCGAGGCGTGATCCGCGAGGAGATGTGGGCGGACGCCGTGGTGTTCGACTACGAGGAGATTCAGGACCTCGCGACCTGGGCGGAGCCGGCCCGGTATCCCACGGGCATCGAGTATGTCCTGGTGAATGGTGTCGTGGTGGTCGAGCACGGCACGCACACCGGCGCCACCCCGGGAAGTGTGATCTACGGGCCTGGCAAGAGTGGAGGAGGAACACGATGACTACCATGACATCGGCACGGCTATCGCGTTGCGGTGCCCTCCTGGTCTGCGCGGCGCTGGCGTGTGCGCCGCAATCCGAGGTCGGCGAGTCCACGGGAGAGGCGAGGGTGCTCGCCGCTCCAGCGGCCGACGCCGACGGCGTGCTCCGCGTCCTGGTCTATCACGACATGGAGGGACTGGCCGGACAGGATGACCCCCGGATGTTCTCCTATCGCGAGCCGGAGCAGTACGCAATAGGCCGGGAGCTGCTCACGGGTGACGTCAACGCGGTCATCCGGGGCCTGTTCGACGGAGGAGCGGAGGAGGTCCACGTGGTGGATGCCCACGGGAGTGGGAACCCCGAGCCCGACCTGCTGCTCGACGAACTCGACCCTCGCGCGACGATGGTCTTTCGGGATTCGGCCTTCAGACCGTACGTGGACCTTGTGGAGCCCGGTGTCTACGATGCGGTTGCCGTGGTTGGCATGCACGCGAAGACCGGTGCCGGGGGGTTCGCGTCGCACACCTACACGCTCGGCATGGACCTCCTCTTCAATGGGATGTCGGTCACGGAAACCGAGCTGATCGGCTACTCGTGGAGCCGCGTCGGCGTCCCGGTCATCTTCGCGTCCGGCGACGACCGCCTCGCCGCGAATCTCGCGACGATGCCGTGGATCGTGTTCGTGACGGTCAAGACGGCGACCAGCGCCTCCTCGGCCGACCTTCGACCGCTGGACGACGTGCGTGCCGAGATGGAAGCAGGGGCGGCTCGAGCCGTGAGCACGTACGTCGACGCACAGACCATGGCGCTCACCGAGCCCGTCACCGCCGCCCTGCGCGCAGTCCCCCCGGCGTCCCTCGCGTCTCTCGATGGCGTGCCCGGCATCGAGTACCAGGACGGTGTGGTCACGTTCGAGGCCGCGGACTTCGGGACCGCGTACGACGGACTGATGGCGCTCATTGGCGTGGCACGGGGGAGCTATACCGACGTGCTGTGGGAAACGCTCCAGCGGCGGGGTGACGCACGCGCCATCACCAGCGAATTCGTTTCCGCCTTGTTCCAGCGCTGGATGGATGTGGAGTCCAGTCGCTGGTCGGAGCCGGATTCACCGTCGCCTGCGGCGCGGCGATACCACGGAGCCAATTGAACCGCACACGGGAAGGCGAGGGCAGAAAGACCATGAAGCCCCACATGCCGGTCGCGGGAAAGACCATCGCGCTCGTCGCTGGCGTCATGCTCGCGGCTTCCTGTGCGCCGAACGGGACGAACACTGACCCAGAATTCACCAAGCAGCAGGTCATGATCCCGATGCGCGACGGCATACGGCTCAACACCGAGATCTTTGTGCCGGACGACGCGAGTGAACCTCTGCCGATCCTGTTCACGAGGACGCCCTACGGCCTCCGTCACGACGACGAGGGCCTCCACACCTCGCTCACGTCGTCGTATGCGGCGCTCGTCGAGGACGGATACATCTTCGTGTTTCAGGACATCCGCGGTCGCTACGAGTCCGAAGGCGAGTTCGTCATGCTGCGACCTCCTCGATCGAGCGACGACCCGCAGGCCGTCGACGAGGGGACGGACACGTACGACACGATCGAGTGGGTGCTCGAGAACGTCGACGGGCACAACGGCAAGGTCGGCATCCTCGGGATTTCCTACGGCGGCTGGCTCACGGTCATGGGGATGATCGAGCCCCATCCCGCCGTTGCGGCCGTCTCCCCGCAGGCGTCCCCGGCCGACATGTACATCGGCGACGACTTCCTGCACAACGGCGCCCTGCGACTCGCGGCCGCCTTCGGGTACGCGGCGCTCATGGAGACCGACAAGACCAACCGACCCTACGACTTCGATCAATACGACGTCTACGAGTGGTATCTGGACCTTGGCCCGCTGGCGAACGCCAACGAGCGCTACCTGCACGGGGCGATCCCGACATGGAACGCGTTCATGGAGAACCCGACGTACACCGAGTACTGGCGGCGCCTGGCGGTGCCACCGTATCTCGACGGCGCCCGGGTGCCGACCCTGAACGTCGCCGGATGGTGGGATGCGGAGGACTTCTACGGCCCGATGAAGATCTACGACGTGCTGGAGCAGTCCGACACGGCCGGCGTCAACTTTCTCGTCGTGGGTCCCTGGCGGCATGGCGGCTGGGCGCGATCCGACGGCAGCACGTTGGGACCGGTGCAGTTCGGCTCGAATACGAGCGAGTACTACCGGCAGGAGATCGAGGCGCCGTTCTTCGCCCACTATCTGAAGGGGCAGGGGTCGTGGCAACTGGAGGAGGCAACCACGTTCGAGACCGGTGGTAACCGGTGGACCACCAACGCGGACTGGCCTCCCGAGGCGCGGGTCACCGAGCGCCCGCTGTACATGCACGGCGGGGGTGCCCTGTCGTTCGAGGCTCCGAGGCAGCAGGGCGAGGCGTACGACGAGTACGAGTCCGATCCGGCCAAGCCCGTTCCGTACATGCCCAGGCCGATCCCAGGGTTCTGGCAGGGTGGACAGGCGCTATGGAAGGTGACGGACCAGCGGTTCGTCCATCATCGACCCGACGTCCTCAGTTGGGAGACCGAACCGTTGACGGAGGATGTGGTCGTGGCGGGACGCATCGTCGCCAACCTGTTCGCCTCGACGACGGGGACAGACGCCGATTGGGTCGTGAAGCTGATCGATGTCTACCCCGAGGACTATCCCGACGATCCCGAAATGGCGGGGTACCAGTTGATGATCGCGGATGACGTGCTGCGGGCGAAGTTCCGCAACGGGTTCGAGCAACCCGAGGCGGTGCCCGCCGGTGAGGTGGTGGCGTACGCCATCGATCTCAACAGTCGCCACCATCGATTCCGGGCGGGGCATAAGATCATGGTCCAGGTGCAGAGCACGTGGTTCCCGCTCATCGATCGGAATCCCCAGACCTTCGTGAGCATCCCCACCGCCACCGAGGCCGATTACCAGGCGGCAACGCAACGCATTCATCGGACCGCAGCGCATCCGTCGCACATTCTGCTGCCGGCGGCGGGGCCGTAGCGATCGCGGCCACACCAAGGATTACGTCTCCGGGTCAACCATTCAACCCAGGAGCGCTCAGTATGACGTGGAGGGCTGTTCGTCTCGCGGTCGGGACCGTGGCACTGTCTGGTGCGGTGTGCTCGACTCCTGCCGGTGCGCAGGAACCGCACGTCGCCCCGGATCCGCACCTCCTGGAGCGAGCGGGGGCATTGCTCCGTCAGGCGCCTCTCATCGACGGGCACAACGACCTGCCGGGGTCACTCTTGGATCTCGCGGACGGAGATCCCGACCACTTCGATCTGCGGCAGCGCCAGGAGCATCTGCCGGCTGATCTGCCGCGCCTACGTGCCGGGAAGGTGGGCGGACAGTTCTGGTCGGCGTACGTGCCCTCGTCGGGGCCGTTGGCGCAGGACGCCCTTCGGCACGGGTTGCAACAGGTCGATATGGTCCACCGGCTGGTGACGGCCTACGACGATCTGGAGCTCGCCCGGACTGCCGACGACGTCGAGCGCATCGTGCGCGAGGGGAGGATCGCCTCGATGATCGGGCTGGAGGGTGGGCACATCATCGAGAACTCACTGCCGGCGCTCCGCATGCTGTACGGCCTCGGCGTGCGGTACATGACGCTGACCCACTTTTCGACGAACGACTGGGCCGATGCGGCCACCGACTCGCCACGACACGGCGGCCTCACCGAGTTCGGCGAGAGCGTGGTGCGGGAGATGAACCGGCTCGGGATGCTGGTGGACCTCTCGCACGTCAGCGCGGCGACCATGCGCGATGCCCTTCGGGTGAGTCGCGCTCCGGTGATCTTCTCCCACTCGGGCGCGCGCGCGATCAACGTCCATCCGCGCAACGTGCCTGACGATGTCCTGCAGCTCGTGGCGGAAAACGGCGGCGTCGTGATGGTCGATTTCGTGGCGGGGTACACGCCGGCCACGGCCGCCCAGTGGCGGGAGCTGCGGGGTGAGGAGGCCGCGCGCTTCCATGCGCTGGCCGGGCAGTCGCCGGACGAGCCCGGGTGGAACATGCGGCGGGTGGCGGAACGCGAGCGGCTGCAGACGGAGTCCGACGACGAGCAGGAGGTGGCCGAACGCCTCGCTCGATGGGTCGAGGCCAATCCCTGGCCGCGGGGCACGGTCGCGGGCGTTGCCGATCATATCGATCAGATCCGGCGGGTCGCCGGGATCGATCACATCGGCATCGGCTCCGATTTCTACGACGACGGCCGGCTCTCCATGGTCGTCGGGCTGGAAGACGTGAGCACGTTCCCCGTCTTGTTTGCCGAGTTGCTCCGCCGCGGCTACAGCGACGATGATATCCGCAAGATCGCGGGTGGCAACATTCTGAGAGCGATGCGAGAGGCCGAGCGGACGGCGGAGCGCATGCGCACCACCGAGCAGCCGTAGTCCGCCGCCGTTGGGGCGTCGATGTGATGTCGCAGGCGTTTCGCGATCCGGGCCGGCGCTCAGGGCGCCCGCGGCACGACCGGAACGATGAGGTGTGACGGGTGGTCGCGATCGTGATAGACGGTCTGATCGACCGGGACCCCCTGCGGCTCCCACCCGATCGGACCGCCGGTGTTCAGGTTCCGATCGAAGCGCGGGAACGCGCTGGACGCAATCTCCAGGCGCAGCCGGTGCCCCGGAGCCAGCACGATACACGTGGCCCACAGGTCGATGCTGTACCGTTCGACGCGGCCCGGTGTGAGCAGGCGCTCCTCGTCCAGGCCGTGGCGGAACCGGGCGCGCACGACTCCCTCGACGAGTCGCTGGGCAAATCCGTCGGGATGCACGTCGACGATCCGCGCGATCCAATCGGTGTCGCGGGCCGAGGACGCGGCGTACAGCACGGCCCGCACCGGGCCGCACACCTCGAGCGGCTCCTCCTGCGCCGCCGCGGTAAACACCAGTACGTCTTGCCGCGCCTCGATCGGCCGGTAGTCGTCGGGGCCGCCGAGCTGGCTGTAGCCGGGCTCCGTGATGAACGGGACGGGATCGGCCGGGTCGTATCGGTACCGATCGGCCGGCTCGGTGTCGGGGCGTGTGGTGTCGAGGGTCCCGTCGCCCGCCGCCGTGTTGGCCCCTCCCGCACTGTGCACGTAGTAGTTGACGTACTGCGTCCGGGCGAGCGGCCATTCCCGCTCGTCGCGCCACCGGTTCTCCCCCATCACGAAGATGCGGACGGGCGGCTCCGCGTCGACGCCGTTGTCGATCCCTTTCAGCCAGTGGTCGAACCATCGGAGCTGGATGCCGGCAAAGTCGACGGTGGCGTCGGGTCCGAAGTCGATCGGGCCCAGCTGGCGACCGGTGTTGATCCGGTGCCCCCACGGCCCGATGAGCAGGTGCTGCTTGCGACGCGCCGCCGTGTCCACTGCACTCGTGACCATGGTGACGTAGTTCTCGAGCGTCCCGACGAGCACGTCGTCGTACCAGCCGCTCACGTGCAGGATCGGCGCCCGGGCCTCGAGCAGTCGATCCTGATACGCCAGCTCCTGCCAGTACCTGTCGAGCGTCGGGTGATCGAACCAGTCGCGCCAGGGCTGCAGATGCCAACCCAGCACGCGGTCCAGTTCCCTGAGGGGGAGCGTACGGTACGCGGATTCGAGGTCGAGCTGCGAGATGTCCTGCAGCGTTCTGCCCGAGACCGTGATGACCCACGAGACGGTGGTCGGACTGATTGTACCGAACTGGAACGGGAAATTCCGCACGGGGTCCGGTGGCGTGACGACGGACACCAGCGCTCCGAGATGCGGGTTGTTGAGGCCGGCCGTGTAGACCTGCGTCCACCCCATGTAGGAGCTGCCGGTCGTGCCCACCGTCCCGTTCGACCACGGCTGGGTGCCCGCCCACGTCTGCGTGTCGTAGCCGTCGGCAGCCTCGAACCGAAGGGGATAGAAGGCTCCATCCGAATCGCCGCGCCCCCGCACGTCCTGCGTGACATAGACGTAGCCGTGCGTCGCCAGGAACTTCCCAATCTCGAGCCGGGCCGGCCGGCTGTTGTCGTACGGCGTCCTCTCGACGATCACCGGGAAGCGCCCGGTCGTGTCGGGTCGGTAGACATCGGCGGAGAGCGTGACGCCGTCCCGCATCGGGACGCGCACGTCGAACTCGGCCCTGACCGTGAAGGGGCCGGGCTGCGCGTCCTGTGCCGCAAGCGTGCCCGCCGAAGCAGCCACCGCGATCGCGAGGAGATGCGGCAGGGCCCTCAGCGGTGTGACCGATGACATCCGACGTTCCCTCCGGTTGGATCACCAGCATGCCCGTGTGCCGTCCGACGCACCGTCGACCGACCGGTCATGATGCGGCATGCTCTATCGCATATACTACGGTGATCGGCGCACGGCAAACCGGGGAACGCAGCGTCCGGTGCCCGGCATCGCCGAACGGGGGGAAAGGCTGCTCATGGGTGACGTCGTCGTCATCGGTGCCGGCATAATCGGGTTGTCCTGTGCGTACAGCCTCCGCCGACGCGGTCTCGACGTCACGGTCGTCGAGCGCGAGACGCCCGGTGTCGGGGCATCGTGGGGCAATACCGGGTGGATCACGCGTGGGCTGTCGACCCCGCTTCCAGGGCCGGATGTGCGACGAGCGTCAATCGGCTGGTTGGTGCGCCGCAGCGGACCGTTGACGATCCGGCCCTGGCGGGATCTCCGGATCCCGTCTTGGCTCTGGAGGTTCTGGGGCAAGTGCAACGAACGCGATTACGCCGCCGGGCTCTCGGCACTCGCGGCCCTGAACGAGCGGACCGGGGAGTTGTTCGATGCCCTCGAGACCGACGGCATGGCACTCGGGCTGGAACGCCGGGGCGTCCTGGTCGCGTGTCGGACAGGGGCTCGTCTCGAGCGAGTGCGAGGTGATCTCGAGGTTGCGGTGGCCGATCCGGATGCCGACGTGAGCGTGTTGGGCCGCGAAGCCGTTCGCGAGACGGAGCCGGCGCTGCGCGACGTGGTGGGCGGAGTGCTGATCGAGTCGGACCGTCACCTGCGACCCGAGACCTGGGGTGGAAGCCTGCTTGCCGACCTGCAATCGGCGGGGGTTCAAACCGAGTTCGGGGAGGAGATTCTCGAGTTGGAACGCGAGGGCTGTCGCGTGACCGGAGTGGTTGGGCGCCGGAACCGATGGCCGTCCGATCTCGTGGTCCTGGCCGCCGGAGCCTGGTCCGGGCGGCTCGCGCGTCGGATGGGCTTCGCGCTGCCGGTGCTGGCCGGGAAGGGGTACAGCATGACCGTGGCGGGGCCCCGGTTGTCGGTGCGGCGACCGGTCTATCTCTCCGAGGCCAAGATCGCGGTGTCACCCTATCCGGGGACGTTGCGCCTGTCGGGGACGATGGAGATCTCGGGGTTCGACCTCGGGATCGACCGTCGGCGTCTGGCCCGGATGCAGTCGGCGGCGGACTCGTTCCTCCCGGGGTGGTCACGCGGGCGGGAGTGTGACGCATGGGCGGGGTTGCGTCCCATCACCCCTGACGGGCTTCCCGTGATCGGACGTGCGCCGGGTCTGGACAACGCCTACGTCGCGACGGGACACGGTATGCTCGGCATGACGCTGGCGCCGGCGACCGGTGAGGTGCTGGCAACGATGATCGAAGGTGGGCGGACGATCGACAAGGCGCTGGAGCGGCTCGATCCGGTGCGCTTCAACTAGCGCGGCCGCGCACGGGTATCCACGATAGGGGAAACGGAAGCATGCAAGGAGGCAAGGTGAACAACGCAACTCGACAGTTGAGCCCACGCCGGGGGCGGTGGCCTGACCGCGTGACCCTCACCATGCTCGTGTCGGCGCTGGCGCTCGGCTGCGCGGGAGCGCCGGAGAACATTCCGCCGGACCCTGCCTATGAGCAGGCTGTCGAGCGGCTTCGGGAATTCATCGAGCATGAGATGGCCGACAAGGGTCTGCCGGCGCTGTCCATTGCGCTGGTGGACGATCAGCGCACGGTGTGGGCGCAGGGGTTCGGACTCGAGGATCCGGGTGACAGCGTGTCCGCGACGGCCCGAACCGTCTATCGGGTCGGGTCGGTCTCCAAACTGTTCACCGACATCGGCGTGATGCAGCTCGTCGAGCGCGGCGAGCTGGATCTCGATGCCCCGGTCGCGACCTATGTGCCGGACTTCCAGCCGCGGGATCCCTACGGGGAGGCCGTCACGCTCCGCCAGCTCATGTCGCATCGGTCGGGGCTCGTGCGCGAGCCGCCGCGCGGCAACTACTTCGATGATCAGCCACCGTCGCTCGCGGCGACCGTCGCCAGCCTCAACGAGACGGAGCTCGTCTACCCACCGACCTCGCGCACCAAGTACTCCAACGCCGGCATCGCGACGGTGGGATACGTGCTCGAGCATACCAAGGGTGAGCCGTTTGCGGACTATCTGGCCGCGTCGGTCCTGGGGCCCCTCGGGTTGCGGTCCAGTTCGTTTGCGCCCACGCCTGACATACGCGGTCGCCTCGCGACGGCCTACATGTGGTCCTACCACGGCGATCCGTTCGTAGCCCCGACGTTCGAGCTTGGCATGATGCCGGCCGGCAGCATGTACGCGCCCGTGACGGATTTGGCTCGATTCCTGAGCGCGCTGTTCGTCGGGGGTGGCCTCGGTGCGGACGGAGGCGTGCTCGGGTCGGAGGCGCTCGCCGAGATGCTCACCCCCCAATTCGCCCCGGCCGATGCGACGACGGGGTTTGGGCTCGGGTTCGCCATGAGCGAGCTGGATGGCCATCGGGTCATCCGGCACGGCGGAGCGATCTACGGGTTCGCCACGGAACTGGCAGCGCTTCCCGACGAGCGCCTCGGAGCGGTGGCCGTCACGACGATGGACGGAGCCAACGCGGTGGTCGAGCGCATCGTCGCCTATGCCTTGCGGCTCATGCTCGCGGTGCAGAGCGGGGAACCGTTGCCGTCAGCGGAGGTGAGCGAGCCGCTCCCGGACGGGATGGCGCAGGACCTCGAGGGTCGCTACGTGGGGGCGGAGCAGGTGGTGGAATTGCGGGACAGGCCGACCGGGCTGTTCGCCTGGCTGCGCCAGCCCGGTGTTCGCGTGCGGCTCCGGGCCAAGGGCTCGACGCTCGTCGCCGACGACCGGCTCGCCTGGGGGCCTGAGGTCACACCGCTCGACGATGCGATCGTGCTGGGCGCGGACACGCTGCGGCGGATCTCCGAGGGAACGCCGGATCCCGCGCCGGACCGATGGGCGGGCTTGATCGGAGAGTACGGCTGGGACCACAACGTGCTCTACGTGCTCGAGAAGGACGGCGCGTTGCACGCGCTGATCGAGTGGTTCTTCCTCTACCCGCTGACGGAGGTCGAGCCGGACGTCTTTGCGTTCCCGCAATGGGGTCTGTACGACGGTGAACAACTGGTGTTCAGCCGCGACGAGTCGGGGCGCGCGACCCAGGTCGAGGCGGCGAGTGTCGTCTTCCCGCGGCGTGCCGTCGGCACCGAGGGTGGGGAGACCTTCACGATCACGCCGGTCGCACCGGTCGAGGAGTTACGACGTGCAGCGCTGGCGGCAACCCCTCCGGAGGAGTCGGGGAGCTTCCGCGAGCCGACGCTCGTCGAGCTGCAGGTGCTCGACCCCACCATCCGATACGACATCCGGTATGCCACGACGAACAACTTCATGGAGGACGTGTTCTACGACGAGCCGCATGCCTTCTTGCAGCGCCCTGCCGCGGAGGCGCTCGTCCGAGCGCACCGGGCCCTGCGCGAGCACGGCTACGGACTGCTGATCCACGATGCCTATCGCCCGTGGTACGTGACCAAGATGTTCTGGGATGCTACTCCGGCCGAGTTCAAGAACTTCGTTGCCGATCCGAGTCAGGGGTCCCGCCACAACCGCGGTGCCGCTGCGGACCTCACGTTGTACGACCTCCGGACGGGAGCGCCCGTGACGATGGTCGGTGGGTACGACGAGTTCTCGGAGCGCTCGTACCCGCGGTATCTCGGAGGGACATCACTGCAGCGTTGGCTCCGCGAGCTGGTGCGGGATGCCATGGAAGCCGAGGGTTTCTCGGTGTACGAGTACGAGTGGTGGCACTTCGACTTCGGCGACTGGCACGCGTATCCGATTCTGAATCTCCGATTCGACGAGCTCGCCACTGTGCAGGCCGGCCCGCGTTAGAGACCCGAGGGAAGGGGACTGCGCCGCCGTGGCAGCGGCCGGGGGAGCGCCGACTCGTTCTCCCAGTCGTTCTACAAACGCCGGGCCCGCCGGTGCGCATCCGGTGGGATGGCATACTCGAGGCTCTCACCGGACGAGATAGTGATGCTCTCGGTCCGGTACGTCCCGACGGATTGCAGGACGAGTTCGAGGCGGACTTGCGGATCCACCCATGAAAACGTGAACGTCCTCTGCCCTTGGCTCGGAACGTGACCCAGGCGTTGGCGCCGCGAACCCGTCAGGACGAACACCGTCGCGTCGTAGAAGTTCTGGTTCGTGACCTTCAGCACGACGGGGTCTGTCAGGTCCGGGGCGGCGTCGTCTACGCCGGCCTGCCCGGATGACGCACAAGCCGCGAGTCCAATGACGAGCGCGGCGGCGATGGCTGGGAAAACGGCTGGGCGCATTGTACTCCTCAGTCGTCACGAGTTGCGGATCCGCTCGATCCGGCTCCGTGCAGCGGCTGGTCGTCACACGGATGTACCCGCCTCGAGAACTGAGGTGCCGTCGTGCCTACAGCAGCTCCTCCAGCCCCAGCGAAGGGGCGTACGCGAAGAGGGCCGGTATGCCTCCGGTGTGGATGAACACGACCGTACGCTCAGCGTCGATCAACCGGCGCCGAATGTGGTCGATCAAACCAGCCATGGCCTTGGACGTATAGACCGGGTCGAGCAGCAGGCCGTCGCTTCGCCCCACGAGTCGCATGGCGTCCTTTGCCTCGTCCGTCACCATGCCGTAGCCGGGACCGACGTAGTCAGTGATGCTGGTGATATCGTCGGGGTCGAGACGAGTGGAGAGTCCCAGCGTCGTCGCACAGTCGTTCCCGATGGAGGCGATACTCTCCTCGAAGCTCAGGTCGGATCCGATGGGGCTCGACAGCGCGGGTACGCCGACGATGCGAGCCGGTGACGCAACGTGCCGTGCCGCCAGCACCAGGCCTGCCTGAGTCGCGTCTGAGGAGCTGACCCAGACTTCGTCGATCCGCAGATCCAGTGCCTCCGCCAGCTCGACCAGCTCGACGAACGCCTGCACGTATCCGCAGGCGTAGTACCCCAGTCCGGACTCATTCCCCACGCGACCGACGTACACCTTCTTCCCCTGCGCTTCGAGCTGTTTTCCTCGCTCCCGTATGCGCTCGCCGTGCTCCACCCAATCCACCCCTTCGATCGTCTCGACGTGAGCGCCGACCATGAGGTCCAGCAGCAGTCCTCCCTGGATCTCATCGTCTTGCCCTCCCCGGACCTTTCGCAGGATGAGATGGCATTCCAAGCCGAGTTTGGCGCATGCGGCCGCGAGCTGGCGGCAGTAGTTCGATTGGACCGCGGCGCCGGCAACGACGGTGTCCACACCCTGTGCGACAGCCCTGCCCAGGACGAACTCGAACATCCGGGTCTTGTTTCCTCCTGTGGCGAGTCCAGTGAGGTCATCACGCTTGACCCAGAGATCCGGGCCGCCCAGCTCACGCGTCAACCCGGGGAGGTGTTCCAACGGTGTCGGCAGGGTCGCGAGCGTAATTCGCGGGAGGGCGTCGAGTGCCTCTTGCAGCTGGGCGAGACCGTTTGCATTGGCGTTTCTCATGAACGGCTCCTGACACCGATGCTTTCGCATCACACGGTTCGGCGCACGGGAGAATCCGTGGCATCATGCGGCCTAGGTACACTGTGGCGCAACAGCGATGAGCCTCAGCACCCCTTCCCGGCGATCGACCGCATGCTCAGCAACCCGGCATCCCGCGTCAGGATCGGCTTCGGATTGGGCTTGGAGAGCGGATAGGTCGTGAGAACTCGCGTGCCCTCGGAGATGGGGCGGTCGCGCGGTGGAAGAGGACCACAGCCACGCGATCGCGCAAGCAGCGAGATCGCGGTGCAACGGCCCCGCCTTCGTCCATCATACATCGGCATCGTCCTCGGCGTGACCACTCTGACCCTCGGCAGCGTGTGGATTTCCTGCTCGAGCCGAGCGTGATTGCACAGACAGCAGGACGGCGGGCCAGACGGTAGGGTGGTGCGGTGGCGGGACGGGAAGGCTCAGAGCATCCGCTAGCTTGGTGCGCGCTCCGGTTCCTGTTCCAGTTCGGCGACCTCGGCCTCGATCTGCTCCCATTCGACCATGAGGTCGGCAACCGCACGCTGGAAGCGGGCGCGCTCCTCCTCCAGCGCGCGCACCTCGTCGACGGGCGTGTGCACGAAAAAGTCCGGCTCGCAGAACGTCGCGTCGATGTCGGCAACGCGGGACTCGGCTCCTTCGATCTTCTCCGTGATCTCCGCGATGCGCTGCCGCGCCCTCTTCAGTTGCGATCGGCGGTTGCCGCCGACTGGCTGCCGATCCCGTCGCCCCGACGCGTGCTTTTGCCGCTTCTCCTTCTTGGCCTTGAGCACGACGCGGTCGACGTCGAGATGGTCGTCGCCGCACGCGTGGACGTACTCCTCGTATGTGCCGGGGTAATCGGTGATACCGTCGGAGCGGATCTCTAGGATGCGTGTGGCCAGCTGGCTCACGAACCACCGGTCGTGCGACACGAAGATGAGCGTGCCGGGGAAGGCCTCGAGTCCCTCGACCAGCGCCTCGATCGATTCCAGATCCAGGTGATTTGTCGGCTCGTCCAGGACGAGGACGTTGGATCGTTCGATGCCGAGCCGCGTGAAGACGAGCCGGGAGACCTCGCCGCCGGAAAGCGCACTCAGCCGCTTCTCGCCGTCGTCGCCGGTGAAGAGCATGCGGCCCAGCTGGCCGCGCACGTACCCCAGGTCCCGATCGGCACAGAAGTGCCAGACCCACTCCTCGGCCGTGCTGTCCGCCGTCGCGAAATGCTCCCGCTGATCCTGCGCGAAGTAGCCGGGATGGGTCTCGTAGCCCCACTCCACGGTGCCGGCATCGGCCTCGAGGTGGCCCATCACGATCTTCAGGAGCGTGGACTTGCCGATCCCGTTGGGTCCCATGACCGCGAGTCGATCGCCGCGGGTCACGGTGAGATCCACCCCCTGCAGCACCTCGTTGTCCCCAAACGCCTTTGTGATGCCCTTGACAGTGAGGACCTCGCGCCCGCTGTCGCGCCGCTGCTCGAACCGGAACGTCGGATATCGGCGCGAGCTCTGCGGCAGCACCTCGAGCGCCTCGGCCTTCTTCTCGATCATCCGGAGCTTGCTCTGCGCCTGCCGCGCCTTGCTCGCTTTGGCCCGGAACCGATCCACGAACTTCTGGTGCTGGGCGATGTCCCGTTCCCGCGCGGCGATGTCCTTCACCCGGCGTTCCCGCTCGGCACCCTTCGCCTCGCGGAAGGCACTGTAGTTCCCGGGATACGCGAGCACCGTCTCGTAGTCGACGTCGAGAATGGTGGTGCAGACGTTGTCGAGAAACCGGTGGTCGTGGGAGATGACCACCACCGTGCCGGCGAAGTCACGCAGGAACGTCTCGAGCCAGCGGATCGAGAGGATGTCCAGATGGTTCGTGGGCTCGTCGAGCAGCAGGACGTCGGGCGCGCTCGCCAACACCTGGGCCAACAGTACGCGAAGCCGGAATCCCCCTGACAGCGTGGAGAGCGGATCGCGATGCACGGAGCTGGGCAGGCCGAGCCCTTCGAGAACGGTGCCGGCGCGCGCCTCGGCGGTGTAGCCGTGGTGCCGTAGCACCTGCTCCTCCAGCTCGGCGAACCGATGCGCGTCAAACTCCTCCTGTGGCTTCGCGAGCAGGGCTTCCTTCTCGACCATCGCGTTCCACAGCTCCGGATTGCCCATCAGGGCGACGGCCAGGATTTCGTGGTCCTCATACGTGAACTGATCCTGGCGCAGTACGCCGAGCCGGAGCAGCTTCGGGGTCGAGACCGTCCCCGCAGTCGCCTCGAGGTCGCCGCTCAGAATCCGGAGCAGCGTCGTCTTGCCGGATCCGTTGGCCCCCACTAGCCCGTAGCGCTCTCCGGCGTTGAGCTGGAGCGTCACGCCGGTGAACAGTGTTCGGTCACCGAACGATTTCGCGAGGTCGGAAACGGATAGCATGGGGAGGGAATCTACAAGGGTCGCAGGTGGGAGGACGGTAAGACGGTAGGTCCGCTGGGCCCGTTCCTTATCCTGCGTGTCACGCCTCGCGGTTCCCGCCCCCCAACGACGGCCGGCTGCGCCTGATGCGCCGGCTGCGCTCTTCCGCAGGTCTGTGCAGCATGAGCTCGAAGGGTGAACGCTGCACGAGACTGTCGAACCAGCCCCACGCCTCGGCGGATCGGCCCGCCGCGTCCAGCGCCTCGGCGCGGAGGAACCGCTCGGCGACGCGCCCATAGAACGGCGAACCTGTCGCCAACTGTGACGGGTACTCACCGGCGATCGTGTCGAGCAGTGCCACGGCGCCGTCAGCATCACTCCGCAGCAACGCGACGCGCGCGCGCACGCCCGTGGCCAGGTCGATCGGCAACGGGTCGGCACCGGCCTCCGCGGCGCAGAGCTCGGCGTGCTCGAGCGCAGCCTCCAGGTCGCCCAGCCGCGCCGCGAGCAGTCCCAGCACATAGTGGTGCAGCTGGTCGAGTATTCCGTCGTGGGTGATCACCAGAGGTGCGTCCTGGGATGCGCCGCGCGCCGCGACCGGCTGCCAGCCCTCGACCGCTCGACGGCAGTCCTCGATGACCGCTGTCGGAGCGTCCACCTGCTCTTGTCCGAGCACGAGCGCGCGGTGCAGCAGGGCCGTGGGCCGGTCGGTCCGCTCCACGCGCTCGAACTCCTTGAGGGCACGGTCGACGTGCGTGGACGCGAGCGCGAGGTAGGCAAGGAGAAGGTGTGCGTGGGCCCGAAGGACGGGGGAGGGCGCGATATCGATGAGCAGACCGGCCAGCTGCTCCGCAGCTGCGAAGTCGCGGACGTAGATCGCGACGTCCGCGACCGCCGCGGCAAGCCCAAGCGGGTCGTCTCGCAGATCCTCGATGACCGCGCTGCGGGCTGCGGTGTCGTCCAGTGCAAACGCGCCGATCGTGCGCGCCGAGAGCGCCTGTTCCGCATCGGGCTCGGCCCGTTCAAGCCGCTGGAGCAGGGTGGGGAGGTCGGCGGTCCGCCGCTCACGCGCTGCGAGTCGAATGAGCCGTGCGAGCGCACCCACGTGTCGCGGATCCAGCTTCAGGGTCCGCTCGAACGGGCGGCGCGCTTCCAGGATCGAGCGCCCACGGTCGGGATTGTACCGGAACTGCGTCTCGCCGAGGAGGAACCACGCGTCCACGTTCGTGGGCATCTGTCGCGTGACGCCGCGACACAGGTTCTCGGCAGTCGCCGCGGCCCCACGGAGTGCCGCTGCCTGCGCTTCCACCAGCAGCCGTAGGCGCGGGTTCAACCGGTGGCGGTGCTCCCAGGCACGAGTGCCCGGTCCGAGGGCGGCGCGCGGCGTGCCGCGCGCCGCGTAGGCGGCGGCGAGGCGATAGTGGCCGAGCGCGAACGTGGGGTCCTCGCGGACCGCCTCCTCGTACGCGGTGAGGGCTTCGCTGAACCGACCGGCGCGGAAGGCGCGCTCTCCGACGAGATAGGCCTTGAGGGCGGCAAGGGACTCGGTCGTGACCGCAGCCAGGCGTGCCATCTCGCCACCATAGGAGGTGGACCACTGCGCCAGAATGTGCCGGGCGATCGCGTCCACCGCCTTGAAGATCTCCTGCTCGCCGTACGTCCCGACATCAGCCTTGATCTCCCGCTCGCCTTCTGCCTGACAGAGAGTAACGGCGATGTGCAGGCGCGCTCCGGTGGCCACGACGCTGCCCAGCAGGCACCAGCCCGCTCTGAGGTGCTCGCCGATGGCACGTGCCTCGTGCGCATCGATGTCCCCCGCGCCCACTGACTCGAGGCGCCGCAGCGTCCGCCTGGGGTCGACGGTGCGCAGGTCGCCCGCACCATCCAGCTTGGCCGCGAGGAGGTCCACCATGCCCTCTCGCAGGTACAGGAGCCTGTCCGGTCCGCGGACGACGAACGGCAACACCGCGATCAGGTTCGGCGACGGCGGCCGTCGGGCGGACGCCTCGGCGACCGTCGCGTCACGACGTGACCGCACGGTCTCCAGCAGTGCGACGGTTTCCGGCTCCGGCTCGAGATCGAGCTCGTCGGCGAGACGCTGGACGAATCCGTCGTACGCCTTGAGCGCGGCGGCGCGTGCGCCGCTGCGATCGAGCAGGCGCACCAGGCGACGCAACCCCGGCTCGTCGTCCGGGGTGAGCTCGAATCCGCGGGTGGCCCACCGAGCCGCATCGCGTACGTCACCGGAACGCTCCGCCCGCTCCGACAGGGCCCACGCCGCCCGGACCGCGAGATCCCGCAGTCGCCGACGCTCGTCGTCCAGCCAGCGCTCGAAATCCGGTGCCGACGGGACGTGGAGGCCCTCCAGGAGGTTCCCCCGAAAGAGCTCCAACGCCTCGGGCAGTCTGTTCGCCTCGAGCACCTGCTGGAACACGGCGACGTCACACCACACCAGCTCCGGGCTGGTACCGAGCTCGTCGCCGCGGCTGCTGATCACGTCGGGGCCCAGAGCCCGCCGCAGATAGAAGAGCGCACGCCGCAAGGCGCTTCGCGCTTGCGATTGGCTCAGGTCCGGCCAGAACAGCGCGAGCAGGGAATCGCGGCGGTGGAAGCGGTGAGGTGTGGCGGCCGCGAGATAGGCCAGCAGGGCCATCCGCTTCGGCTGCTTGAGCACCGCGAGGGACTCCGAACCGTCGGCGGCGCGCACATCGGTGGTCCCGAGGAAGCGCAGGGCGATCACGAGCAGGGGAACACCCAGGTCACGCTCCGGTGAACAGTCGAGCAACGGGAGGTGCGTACTGTGCCCAAGGTACCGGTCACCAACCGGAGGTCAACCCATGCTGCGCAGTGCCGAGTCACCCGCACCGATGACCCCCGATGCTCGGGTCGGGTTCCCCGATCCGATGGCCCGTCCTCGCTGGGCGAAACACTCCGTGGCGTCGGTGTTCCGCACCGTCGGATCGCGCACAGTCCTGGATCGGTCCTGGGATCGACTGCTGTACTGCTGCGGCGGGGCGGCGCTCCTGAGCCTCACCGTCTGGTGCCTCTTTCCCCGTTCAGAGGAACTGGCCTTGTTCGCATGGCTCATGTTCCTGACGAGCGGGCCGACCTCGACATTCCTGCCGAGTGCGTCGGAGCCGATCCTGATGGCGTTCGGGAAGCTGTACTCGCCGCTCCTGTTGGCGCTGATCGGCGTCGCCGCCATTGCCCTGGTCGAGTGGCTCAACTACCGCGTCTTCGGCGCCGTGCTGCTCGCGCGCCGGATGGACAAAGTCCGCACCGCCAGGATCACGCGGTGGCTGATGGCGTGTTTCGGCGTGCTCCCATTCACCACCGTCATGATCGCGGCGTTCACCCCGATCCCGTTCTGGCTCGCCCGGTGCTGTGCGGTGCTCTCCCACTACCCCATGCCCCGGTTCATTCTGGCCACCGCCATCGGGCGGTTTCCGCGGGTCTGGCTGATCGCGACGGTGGGCACGCTGTTGCCAGTGACGAGCGCCACCATTCTCACCGTCGGCGGTGTTGTGGTGCTCGTGGCCGGGGCCGTCGCGGTTGCGCGGCGACGAAAGTCCACGACGGCGGTCGCGCCCACGACCGCGGAGGCTCCTGCCGCGTTCGCGGTGCCCCTGCCATCGAGGAGGTGATCACCATGCTGTACGCCCTGCTCCTTGCCGTCATAGTCGACAGCACCGCCATTCTGTCCGTGCCGGTCGCCCCCGGAGAGGTCCTGCGGGTGGTGACGCGGGGCGAGGGGGAGGCTGTCGTGTTCATCCCGGGTCTGCTCGGATCTGCCTACGGGTACCGCCACCTGACGGCACCCCTCGTTGCCGACGGGTATCGCACGATCGTCATCGAGCCACTCGGCATGGGGCGATCGGCTCGACCACGGCGGGCGGACTATTCGCTCGCGGCGCAGGCCAATCGTGTCCGGGCCGTGCTGGACAGCCTGGACATCGCGTCGGCGGTGGTCGTCGCGCATTCGCTCGGCAGCTCGATCGCGCTGCACCTGGCAGCCCGATACCCCAACCGCGTGCGCGGTGTCGTGTCCATCGAAGGGGGTATCGCCGAGACGGCGATGCGTCCGGGTCTCAAGAAGGCGATGCGGTGGGCACCGCTCATCAAGCTCGTGGCCAGTCAGGACGCGGTACGCCCCATACTGGCCCGCGAGCTGCGTGCCTCATCGGCCGACGACGACTGGATCGCCGATGAGGTGCTCAATAGCTACCTGGCGGATTTCGCCGCCGACGTTGGTGCCACCTTGGACGCGTTCAAAGGGATGGCCGATGCGCCGGGACCGGAGGGATTGGAAGACCGGCTGCCGCAGATCCGTGCGCCGGTGGTCCTGCTGCTCGGCGCCGCTCCACACAAGGGTGCGCCGGCGGCGGAAGAAGTGACAGCGCTGCGCACGCGGGTGCCGACCATCACCGTTGAGCGCGTACCGGACGCCGGACACTTCGTGCACGAAGAGCGGCCGGCGGTCGTCCTCGCGGCGCTGGTGCGCGTCCTCGCTTCGGAACTCGGGGAGGCAGCGACGCTGCCCGGCGTACCAGCCGCCGGTGCCGAAGCAGACGCATCAGTGGTGACCGAACCGGAGACGGCACCGAGCGGCCCACACTAGACGTGCCACCCCTAAGCGGAGGATGATCATGCAGCTCGGACACGTTCCCCTGGCACTGTCGGTCGCCTCGTTCGACTGGACGCCGAAAACGATCCTGTTCTGCGTGGCCATGCACTTTCTGCCCAATGGGGACTCGCTGGTCTCCAAGGCTGGTCTGGCCAAGCCGAGCTTTCACTGCACCGTCACTCACACGCTGCTGTTCGCGGTCGTGGTGACGGGAATCGTCTATCTCATCAGTCCGTTCTACGCCCCGTTCGCCTTCGCGGCCCTGGTGCTGCACTACCTCGCCGATCTCGGCAGTACGGTGGGCCTGCCGCTTTTCTGGCCCCTGTCGAAGAAGCGGTACACCGCTGCCCTGTTCAAGGACACGGGGTATTGGGGATGGGAGATGTACAAGGGGTACTATCGACAGCCGCAAACATGGGTGCTGGAGGGCTCGGTGGTGCTGTTTTTCGCCTGGCGGATGACGCAGATCTACGCCTGAAAATCACGGACTCACACCAGGGCGGCCGGGACTGAGCTCGCTTCCGACCGACCGACCACGCGGGTATGCGCTCACCTGCCATGCGCCCGGCAGGTGAGGGGCAGGGGAGCGCTCGAGTCGCCGAGGCGCCGCTGCTCTGGCCATTTGCCCCGCCGGACCGTATTCTCCACTGAGCCCGCAGGCGACCACGTGCTCCGCCGGCCCAACACCCCTTCCCCGACAGGAGAAGACGGCCCTGACCGAGCGACCGGAGAAGCGCTGCCTTCTCGTGTTCCCCGAATTCACCGCCGCCTCCTTCTGGAACTACAAGGCGGCGTGCGAGCTGATGGGGGCACGGTACCCCGCTGCGCCGCTCGGGCTCATCACGGTCGCGGCACTGCTACCCGGGTCATGGGACTGCCGCCTGGTGGACTGCAATGTCGAAGAGCTGCACGAGACGGACATCGACTGGGCCGACGTTGTCTTCGTCGGGGGCATGATCTCCCAACAGCGATCCTCCGTCGCGCTCATCCGGCGGCTCAAGGAGCGTGGCAAGACGGTTGTGGTCGGCGGCGCCGACGCGACGGCGAGCCCGCACCTGTACGACCACGCGGACTTTCTGGTGCTCGGCGAAGCGGAAGTCACCCTGCCGCGGTGGCTGGAGGACTACGATGCGGGGTGTGCCGCCCACATCTACGAGGCGAATGACGAGCGGGCCGACATGAGCCAGTCGCCGCAGCCACGCTTCGATCTCCTACGCTTCGACCGGTACCTGCACGTGGGAGTTCAATACACCCGCGGTTGCCCGTTCAACTGTGAGTTCTGCGACATCATCGAGCTGTTCGGCCGGGTGCCCCGTTCGAAGGCGCCCGAGCAGCTGGTCGGGGAACTGGACGCGCTCTACGCGCTGGGGTATCGTGGACACGTCGATTTGGTGGACGACAACTTCATCGGCAAGAAGAAGGAAGCCAAGCGTCTCCTCCCGTTGCTGCGGTCATGGCAGGATGCGCACGGGTGGCCGTTTGAGTTCTCCACCGAGGCGTCCATCAACCTCGCCGATGACGACGAGCTGCTGAAGCTGATGCAGGGCGCCGGATTCTTCGCGGTGTTCGTCGGCGTGGAGACGCCGGACCTCGATACGCTGGTGAGCGCGCAGAAGAGGCAGAACACGCGCCGCTCACTCGCGGACAGTCTGCGCAAGATCTACGCGCACGGCATGTTCGTGAACTCGGGCTACATCATCGGCTTCGACACCGACCCGCCAGACATCTCGCAGCGCATGCTTCAGTTGATCGAGACGAGTGCGGTGCCGGTGAACATGGTGGGCCTGCTGTTCGCGCTGCCCGGCACGCAGCTGACCCGTCGGCTCCATCGTGAGGGTCGGTTGGGCGCCGGCTTCGACGAGGCTCCCGACGACAGCGGCGACCAGTGCACCGCGGGGCTGAACTTTCAGACGCGGCGGCCGCGTGCGGAGATCCTCCGGCACTACCGGAGGGTCATCGCCGAGTCCTACTCACCCAAGGCGTATCTCGGTCGAGTCCTGCGCATGGGTGCCGCCATGAACTGCAAGCGGAAGCGACTCAACCTGCCGTGGCGGACGAGGGTCCGGGAGCTCAGGGGCTTCGCGCGGCTCCTCTGGCGGATGGGGTTCCGTGCGTCGTACTGGCCACGCTTCTGGCTGGCGCTCACACAGCTGTTGTGGAGCAATCCGCGGAGTGTGCGGTACACGGTCGCGCTCCTGGCGCTGTACCTGCACCTCGGTGAGTTCGCGGGCGATCTGGTGCGGCGCCTCGATGCGGAGATCGCCCTCGCGGAGCAGCCGGCCTAGCGCCTCCCTTGCCGATCCGTGGCCGCCTCCAGGTGCGGTCTCCCCAGATGGATCTGCGACTCAACGCGCCGGACGAGCGGCTCGCCGACCTCGTTGGTCCAGTTTCACTGCCGGCACCGAAACTCCTCGGCCCGCGTGGCGCGCGCGGCGCCACCAGGGTGCCCGGTGCCAAAGCCGACCAGTTCTCTCCTTGGCGATCGAGGCGGCTCGCCCCAACTTGTGCCACATGTTCTCTGTCGGTGGCCCTCCCGGCCCCGCCGCCCGACAGACGCCGCTGTGTGACGCCCGCCTGACGACGAGACCATTCCGCCACCGCAGGAGAATCGCGATTCCCTGAACAGGGAGGGACCCTGCGCACAGCGAGGTCCACCCTCGTGTCCAGACCGAAGCTGGTTACGCTCGCCCTTTCTCCGGAGAGTCAATCATGCAGTACCGCTTAGCTGTAGCCGCGCTCGTCGGCGTTGCCGTCGGGGTTGTCGCGTGCGACGATCCGGCGCCGACCGAACTCTCGACGGACATCACGGCTTCGTTCTCAGCCGCGCCGAAGAAATCGGTGCCCTTCACGGCTGTCTGGGATCTCTCGGGCCCGATTAGCGGGTCCAACATCATCAATCCTGAGTGCATTTCTGTCGATGCAAAGCACACGCACTTCGACAAGTGCATCCTTGAGGGCCCCATCACGGGGGATCTTGTTGGAACGACGACACTTCTACACAGAGGCCGGATAGACCTGGCAACGGGTCATGGCACAGGCCATGGACACGTGACCATGAATGTGTGTCATACCGATGGCAGATGTGGCACCTTCAAGGGTCGCTACTACAGTGAATCGGAGTTCCCGATCTGGATGATAGTGGCGGACCCCGGTCACGGCAGCGGAGACTTCCAGACTCTGCAGATTCGGTACACCGCAGTTAAGCGGCCGGGCCCATCAGTGTTCGATGTGGAAGGGGTCATCTTCTAGCTCGCTGTGGGCAGGGACGGGAGGGACGGGAACGACGGGAGGGACAAAAGACGGGAGCGACGGGAGCGACGGGATCGACGGGAGGCGCGTCCGTCCCGTCGTTCCCGTCGATTCAGCCGCGCCGAGCCGACGCTTCAGCGTCGGGA
>JBDGYA010000107.1:0-7321 GCA_039584325.1 Gemmatimonadota bacterium | reverse complement strand
CCACAGGGAGATCACCGGCCGAGTGTTCATCATTGCCGATGCACAGGCTGCCACCGTCCGGAATCTCGTACAGGAGATCGCCGCACTCACCGGCGCGCGGATGCCCGTATCCGTGCCCGCCCCTTTGTTCACGGCCGCTGCCTTCGCCGCTGAGGTGGTCTTCGGACTCTTCCGATCTGAGCCACCGATCTCTCGGCGTACGCTTCGGTTCTTCAGTGCGAACACCGCATTCGACATCAGCCGGGCCCGTGCCGAACTGCAGTTCGAACCTCAGTGGCCGCTTGCTGCGGGGCTCCGGGAGACCGCAGAGATCCTGAAGCGAGGGCCGTTTCGCGTGCCGATGCCGGAGCCGGGAACGGACCCGCAGCCGCGGTGACACTCGTGGAACGATCGCAAGCCCAACCGACGGTCCAGACCCTCGCCGACGGACACGTGCATCTGCATCCGTGTTTCGAGCTGCCGACCTCCCTCGAGGTGGCCCGTCGGAACTTCACGCGGGCGGCTGCTTCGCTCGGCACCGAGAGTGTATCGGCCGGCGTCCTGCTGCTCACCGAGTCGGCAGGGGTGCGGAGGATCCGAGCCATCCTCGAGGGTCCTCTTCCCCTGCACTCCGGCCCCTGGACGCTCGAAGCCTGCGGTGACGGGCTCACGGTCCTCGCGACGCATGGCGACGGAAGTGTGCTCTACCTGGTCGAGGGACGGCAAATAGCCACTCGCGAGCGTCTCGAGGTGCTGGGGCTCGCCTGTCAGGTAGACCTGCCGGACGGCAGGCCCCTCGAAGAGGTGCTACAGAAAGTGCTTGATGGGACGGGGGTCGCGGTCATCCCCTGGGGCTTCGGAAAGTGGTGGTTTGCACGAGGACGCTTCGTTGCCTCGATTCTGGAGTCCGCCGACCCGAATCGCGTCTTTCTGGGTGACAACGGAGGGCGACCTCGCGGACTTCCGCGTCCGCGCCTTCTCCGAGCAGCCGAAGACATGGGGTTCCGGGTGGTTCCGGGAACCGATCCGCTGCCGTTCCCGCGTGAGGTCCATCGGATAGGCTCCTACGGGTTCACACTCGATCTCGATCTCGCCAGCGCGCAACCCGCAACCGATCTCACAGCGCACTTGACCTCTCCCGACGCACTCCTGACGCCGTATGGAGCGGGTACGCCGGTTCCTGCGTTTGCGCTGAACCAGCTGGCCATGCAGTGGCGGCAGCGATTCGCGGGAACCCGATGATGCACCGATCCTTCCGCACCGGGCAGCACGTTTCCGCGGTCTCGCCGCCGCCGTGCACGTTCGTCGTGGCACCCAGGTCTCTGCACGACGCTCACCCGCCGACTGGAGACCCGCGTCTATGTGCGGAATAGCCGGTATCGCAGGATTCAGCGGTCGGGTCGCGTCGCTCACGAATCTCGAGGCCATGTCGGACACGCTGACGCACCGAGGCCCCGATGGCGCCTACGCCGATGTGTCAGACGGCGTCGGTCTCGCCATGCGGCGTCTCGCCATCATCGACGTACAGGGGGGCCGCCAGCCGTACTTCAACGAGACCCGCGACGTCCGGGTCATCTTCAACGGCGAGATCTACAATTTCCGCGAGCTCAGGTCGAGCCTCGAGGCCAAGGGACACTCGTTTCACTCGCACACCGACGGAGAGGTGATCCCGCACCTCTGGGAAGAGCACGGTGAGGACTTTGTTCGGCACCTCAACGGGATGTTCGCCATTGCCCTGCATGACGCACGACGCCAACGGCTCGTGCTCGTCCGTGACCGAATCGGCATCAAGCCCCTGTACTATTCGATCTGTGACAGCAGTGTCGTGTTCGGCTCGGAGATCAAGGCCATCCTGGCGTCTGGTCTCACAGAGCGCACGCTCGATGTAGACGCACTTGGTCAACTAATGGCGTGGGAGTACATCCCTCCCCCGGCCACGCTGTTCCGGGACATTCGCAAGCTCGCATCGGCGGAGATGCTCGTCGTGGACCTGCGTTCCCGGCGAACCGCCGTGCGGCGGTACTGGGACCTACCAATGGATCGGAGTGGCACCAGCGAGGGCCAGCCGAACGACGCGCGTGCATGGGCCGATCGTATCGAGAGCAAGATCCATGAGGCCGTGCAGCGACAGATGGTGAGTGACGTCCCACTCGGTGCCTTCCTGTCCGGTGGGGTAGACAGCTCCCTTGTCGCGTCGATGATGGGAGACAACGCACAGGCCTTCAGCATTGGCTTCGACGATCCCACCTATTCAGAGGTGCAGTGGGCTCGGAGGGTCGCCAGCCATCTGGGCCTGCGCCACCGGGTCGACGTGATCAAGCCGGATATCGGAAGCGCGTTCGATACCCTGATGCACCACATGGATGACCCGATCGGGGATTTTTCCATATTCCCGACGTGGCTCGTCTCGCGTGTCGCGCGGGACAGCGTCACGGTCGTGCTGTCCGGCGACGGTGGCGACGAGGTCTTTGGAGGCTACGAGACGTACGTCGCGCAGCAGGCCAGCACATACTGGAGACGCATTCCCCGCGTCCTACGCGATGGCCTCCTGGCGCCTGCGATCCTGGGGCTTCGACCCACCCGCGCGAAAAAAGGGCTAGTGAACAAGGCGAGGCGCTTTGTCGAAGGTGCAGCGCTCCCCGGCGAGCTCGGGCACACGCGGTGGCGTGTCTTCCTGACCGAGCGGCAGCGCGAGACCCTCTTCACCCCCGAGGCCCTGGCCATCATGCCGACACCGGCCGGCGCTCACATACAGGCTCTGGCGGAGCGCGCGCCGTGCAGCGATCCGGTTGCCCGGGGTCTCTACATCGACCTGAACAGCTATCTGCCCGACAACTGCCTGGTCAAGGTCGATCGGATGTCGATGGCCGTGTCGCTCGAGGCACGCGTACCCCTGCTCGACCACGAGTTGGTGGAACTGGCGTTTCGGGTACCATCGGCGCTGAAAGTGCGACGCACAGCGACGAAGATCCTCCTCAAGCAGATCACTGCGCGACGGGTACCGCGGGATTGTGTTTACCGACAGAAGGAGGGCTTCAGCATTCCCATCAAGAACTGGCTGTGCGATGAGTTGCGGCCGATGATGGAGGACCTGCTCGCGCCTGCCACCATCGGAGCTGAGGGACTGTTCCGGCCCGACGCGGTCGAGCGTCTGAAGCGGGAGCACCTCGCTGGTCGAGCAAACCACAGCCACGTGCTCTGGACCCTCATGGTCTTCCAGGACTGGCGGCGGCGATGGGCGGCGTGATCACCAACGACGCCGCTCTGGTGTCCCGGTCGTCCTGGGACCTCATCGTCGTTGGTGGTGGCGTGTACGGCGTCTGCACTGCGCTGGAGGCCGCGCGGCGCGGGCTGCGGCCGCTTCTGCTGGAACGTGGCGATTTCGGTGGTGAGACTACCTGGAACAGTCTTCGAATCGTTCATGGGGGGCTGCGGTACCTCCAGAGCCTCGATATCCCTCGATTCCGAGAATCCGTCGCTGAGCGCCGGTGGTTCCTGCAGCACTTCCCAGACCTGGTCGAGCCGCTTGCCTGCCTCATGCCTCTCTACGGAGACGGCCTGAGACGCCCGACGGTGATGGGGGTCGCGCTGGCTCTGAACCACCTGCTCTCCGCATCGAGGAATAGGGGTGTTGCGAAGGACCGAGCACTCCGTGCGGGGGGCGTCGTAGGCCCGGGCGCGACCCGCCGCGCGTGTCCGGAGATACGACAGGACGGTTTGCGAGGCAGCGCCGTATGGTACGACGCTGTCATGCCTGACTCGCAGCGACTGCTGATCGAGCTGCTTCGGGCCGCCTGCGCCATGGGTGCCTCAGCCGTGAACGGCGTGGATGTCGAGGGCGTGGTGATGGAGGGGCGTCGCGTCAGTGGAGTCATCGGACGGCCTACCGGGGGCGGCACCCAGTTGCGCTTCGAGTCGCCAGCAGTGGTCAACTGCGCCGGGCCGTGGGTCCGCGCCATCGCCAGCGGTGCCGATCGGGACATTCCGGAGCTGTTCCACCCTTCCCTTGCCTTCAATCTGCTCCTGAACCGGCCTCCGTTGGCGACGTCGGCCGTCGCGGTAGCTCCTCCCCGAGACGGAGCGCGCACGTATTTCCTGACCGGATGGAAGGGACACCTGTTTGCCGGCACCTACCACGCACCGTGCGAGCAGCAGGCGCCGTTCCGGGCACCGACAGCCGGACAGGTTTCCGAACTCCTGGCCGATCTGAACGATGCCGTTCCCAGCCTGGAGCTGTTAGCCTCGGATGTGCTGCGGGTTCATTGGGGCCTTCTACCGGCCAGAGAGCCGGGCTCCGCCGATCTCGCGGTGCGCCCGAGTATCCATCACCATGCGGCGACGGGCGGGCCGGCTGGCCTCGTATCGGTCTCAGGCGTCAAGTGGACAACGGCCCGCAAGGTCGCTGCCGCAACGATCGACTCGATAGCACCACGTCGCCCTGTCGCTGCGTTGCGGCGGGACATCGTGCCTCAGCCTCCTCCATGGCCCGAGTATAGAGAACTTGCGCTCAGTGACCCGGGGGCGGCACGCGCTATTCTCGACCGCATCGTCTCCGACGAGGCACCCCGCACCACTGACGACATCGTGCTGCGACGGACCGATTGGGGCTCAGTTCCGGTACACGCCGAAGAGGCGCGCACGACCGTCGTTCGGCTGCTCGGACGGGACTGCCTGCCACACGACTCGGGCGAGTAACGTAACAAATCAAGCCGCCCTGGCCGCGTGCGCGGCCAGTGTTCGGTCGAGCACTCGTCCGAGCCGCTCCATGTACTCAGCCTCACTGTACCGGGTCTCGGATAGGCTCCTCGCCCCGAACGAGAGTCTCTCCGCATATGGGGGCGTCGTCAGGACGCGTCGCAGTCCCTCGGCGATGTCGTCCGGCGTCGGCTCCACCAAGTGGGCGCTCGATTCATCCAACGCCTGGGTATGAGAGTGGATCCTCGTGGCAACGATCGGCTTCCCCGCTCTCAGATACTGGTAGATCTTCAGCGGAGTGTTGGTGCCCCGGGCGCGCGTCGAGACAAGCACGTCCGCGAGCTGCAAGTACGCGAACACGTCAGTCGCGGGGACCGACCCGACGAAGACCAGTGCGTGTTCGACTGCATGTTCGGCTGCCAGTTTTCTCAGAGCTGCAATCTGCTCGGCCGTGCCGCCGACCAGGACAAAACGGGCGTCGGGTACCTGCTGCAGCACCTTCGACGCCGCCGCGATCAAGAGATCGAGCCCCTGATATCTCTCCAGAGTACCTGTGTAGAGTACGACTCGCTGATCGTTGAGCGAAAGCCGGTGTCGGAGGTCTCTGGCCAGGGCCGGCAGATCATTGGGAGGATCAAAGTCGAGCGTGTTCTCGATCAACTCGAGCGGGCCTGCATAGGCCATCCCGTTGACATGATCCAGCAGGTCCGGGCAGATGACGATGACCCCGTCCGCTCCAGAGAGCGTGTAGCGCTCGGCGGCGCGGAATCCCGCAACGATCGGAGCCAGGTTGAATCGACCGAAGTTCTCGAACTGCTGTGGCAGGCTCGAGTGCATGTCGTACAGATGCGGAAGGCCGACGGCGCGCGACAGCCACGCCCCGAAGATGCCAGCTTCCTCATGTGTGTGGAGGAGATCGTAGCTCCCGGTGCGAGCCAAGCCGCGAGCCTTCGAGAACAGAGGCACATCGAGTGCGATCTTCGCCACCGACGGGCCGATGCGCACGTCCCGGACTCCCGGCGGTCGAGCTGAGCGCACGATTCGCAAGCCCGAGAGTTCCGGTGACTCTCCGAATGGATAGGTCACCAGATCAACGTCATGTCCCAGCTTCATCAGCGCTCGTATCCGATGGAGGACGCTGAAGGGCGTCCCGCGCGGACGGAAGAACGGCTGGGGAGCGACCATCAGGATTCTCACGTTTCCCCCACTAATCTGACCAGGATGCTCATTTACGGCCGTACACCATCCTACGATGCCTGCAGGCAGTGGCAACTCCTGCGCCGCTTCTACCTCACGCCTATGTCACCATACCACAGAGCCTTAGTGCACCGTGGAACCCGAGCACACAGAAGAGCATGCGCACCGTTGCGCAGCCACCACACTCGCCTGCGCCTCCACGTGCCGGGCTAGCCGTGGTCCGCGGAGGGGGAAGTCGGCATATCCCGAGTTTCGAGAAAGCATAGACCCAAAGTCCCACCAGTTAGGGAGTTCCGGTGTTCCGCGCGAGTCAATATGGGTCCCGTTCTCTGGCACTGCGTTGCATTGCACCGCCTTGGCTCCATGCAGGTGTGAGAGGGTGGAGAGGGGACTCGTGATATCTATCACCGTCACCTATTGCGCAGCCGGTTACGTTGTCACTGGCGCCGCTTCCAGTGCCCAGCACTAGGCGCGCAAGACGTGACACAAGCGCTGCTCAGAGCAAAGCCGCCGAAAGGCGGTGACGCAGAGCCACGGGGCTACCGCAGGGACCTCCTGCCACGCTCGCCGGGCCGCCAGCGAATTCATTGTTCGCCGGTGGCCCGGCGATGTGCTGTGGAGGGTTCATGCGGTATTTATTCAAGCTCGTCAAGCGATTGTCCAAGAACGATGCAGGCCGTCGTGCGCTCATCCCGCTGGTCCTGCTCGGCGTGAGCGCATGTACGGATACTGGTGCGCCGGTCGGAGACGTCGTTACGCTGCGGGTGCTGCCGCAGGCGCCCCAAGTCGCCATGGGCGATTCCCTCGACTTCGTGGCCGTCGGCCTCACGGCCGCGGGGGACACGGTAGCCCTAGAGGTGACGTGGTCCGCCGCTCAGGGGGAGATCAAGGGCAAGGGTAAGGGCAAGGGACTGTACAAGCCCCGAGGAAGCGGCAAGGACAAGGTGAAGGCGACCGCCGACTCGCTGGCCGACAGCACGACGGTGACCGTGGTGCCGGCCGCTCCGGTGATCACCTCCCCAAGCGACGGAGCGACGCTGACCACGGCGACCCCGATGATCGCGGGGACGGCCGATGGGAGCGCGTCGGTGGAGGTGTTCGTGGACGCGGGCCGGGTGGGGACGGTGTCAGCCAACGGCGGGGGGAACTGGGCGTACACGTTGACGGCGGCGCAGGCACTGGCCGACGGCGGGCACGCGACCTCTGCCGTTGCAGTCGATGGCGACGGCAATCGGAGTTCCGCATCGGCCACCGTCAACTTTGCGACCACCGTGCTGGACACGGTGGGCTTCGTCACGGGATTGGCTCCGGCGCAGTACGAGGTGGCGCGGTTGGGGGTGGGGGACCAGTACTATGTCGACCGCGACTACACGATCACGGAGCTGGGCCCTGGGCTGTCGGACCGTCTGTGGATCCGCACCGCCAACGGCGACAAGGGCAGTACCACCGA
>JBDGYA010000181.1:0-3346 GCA_039584325.1 Gemmatimonadota bacterium | reverse complement strand
CTTGCGCAGCGGCGTGCCGAGGTGCAGGATCGCTGAGCACTGGCAACCACGCATGCCACATCAGGAGGTGCGTCATGCCGACCCGCATGCGCCTTGCTTCAATATTCCTGCTCCTCACCTCGTGCACTGCGAGCCCCGACCTCGAGGCCGTGTTCGACGGACGCGCCGGCTCGTGGATCGATCTCACCCACGCGTTCTCGTCGCAGAGTATCTACTGGCCGACGGCGGACGGCTTCCGGCTCGAGCGGGTGGCGTACGGGCCGACCGAAGCGGGCTACTTCTACGCGGCGAATAACTTCGCCGCCGCCGAGCACGGGGGCACGCATCTGGACGCACCGATTCACTTCGCCGAGGAGCGACAGACCACCGACCAGATCCCTCTCGACCGGCTGATCGGGCCAGCGGTGGTCGTGGACGTCTCGGATCGCGCAACACCCGACTATCTGGTCGGGATCGAGGACCTCCGGGGGTGGGAAGCGCAGCACGGTCGCATTCCCGACGGGGCCATCCTACTGCTGCGCACCGGGTGGGACCGCTTCTACGGTGACCGCGCACAGTATCTCGGCACCGACGCGACGGGGCCGGATGCCGTCCCCCTGCTCCACTTTCCCGGCCTCGATCCCGATGCCGCGCGGTGGCTCGTGGCAGAGCGTCGCGTCGACGCGATCGGGATCGACACGCCGAGCATCGACTACGGGCAGTCGACGACGTTCGCCAGCCACGTGGCACTCTACGAAGCGAACATCCCGGGCTTCGAGAACGTGACCCGCCTCGAGCAGCTGCCGGCCACGGGCGCATTCGTCATGGCGCTGCCGATGAAGATCGCCGGTGGGAGCGGCGGGCCACTGCGGATCGTCGCGTTCGTGCCGACGGAGTGATCGGTCTCAATGAGGACGGAATCGCCCGTGTGAGCAGGTAGATCAGCATTTGGGGGACAGTGTCCTCGTCGATCGCGCGTACGTGATCGGGAGACCTCGAGCACGCGCCCCAGAGTTCCATTGTCCCCACCACCACCTGGCCGCATATTCCGATGTGCCTGCACGTCCGACGAGCCGCCTCGCCCTGCTGGTCCCACTCCTGGTCGGTGGGCTCCTGCCGTCTCCCTGCATCGCCTCCCCCGACTCGCTGTACCACGAGGCGCGTCCGGCCATGGGGACGACCGTCGAGGTCTATCTCTACGCCCCGGACAGTGCGCGTGCAGCCGCCCTCATCGAGGCGGCGTTCGAGGAGATCGCGCGCGTCGAAGCAGCGTTGAGCAGCTACCGCCCTACCAGTGAGATCTCACGCATCAACGGTAGCGCCGTCCGTGGACCGGTCGTCACCGATCCCGAGGTGTTCGGCCTCATCGAGCAGGCACTCGACTACAGCCGCCGTAGCGACGGTGCCTTCGACATCACCGTCGGAGCGCTCGTGAGGGCGTGGGGGTTCTTCCGCGATGATGGACACTACCCCTCCCTCGACGAACTGGCGGAGGCTCGCGCGAAGGTCGGCTGGCAGCACGTGGCCCTGGACAACGCGAAGCGGAGTATTCGCTTCCTCACACCCGGAATCGAGCTGGACCTCGGTGGGATCGGCAAAGGCTTCGCGCTGGACCGCGCTGCCCACACCCTGCGGCGCCACGGCGTCACCGCGGCACTGCTCGGCGCGGGACAGAGTAGCTACTACGCGATTGGCGCGCCGCCCGACACCGAGGGCTGGGCCATCACGGTCCCCAACCCGGACGATCCTGCGCGGGCACTCTCCACGGTACCGTTGCGTGATCGGTCGCTCTCCACTTCGGGGAACGACCAGAAGTCCTTCTGGCTCGACGGCAGGAGATAGACGCGCTTGCGACTGCCCTGTTCGTGTTGGGCCCCGAGCGTGCCGCCGATCTCAGTGAGCAGGGCGACGACGTCGCGGCACTCCTCGTAACGGGACACGAGACGGAAGATCATGTCGTCGCCATCGAATGGGTCGAGTCGCTCGCCCCCCGGGGCAGATGAGCACAGAGGCTCCTGCACGAGAGGTAGGCTAGACGATGAAGAGAAGAGCGTTTGTCGCCGCGTCGGCGGCCGCCGCCGGCAGCTCCCTGATCGGTATCGACGCGTTCGCTGAGGCACTCCGCACACGCAGGGTTGCGCCGTCGGACGAGCTCCACGTCGGCGTGATCGGGGCGGGAAGCCGCGGGAAGTACATGATGCGGCTGTTCCTTCGCATCCCCGGTGTGAGGGTCACGGCGCTCTGCGATGTGTACGAGCCGCGATTTGCGGAAGGCCGCGAGATCACAGGCGAGGACACTCCTGCCTACCGTGACTACCGGCAGATGCTCGATTCCGTGAGCGATCTCGATGCCGTCATCGTCGCCTCACCGCTGAGCTTTCACGGCGAGCACATGGTTGCCTCGCTCGAGCACGGCCTCCACGTGTACGGGGAAAAAGCGATGGGGTTCACCGTGGACGACTGCAACGCCATCGTCCGGGCGACACGGGACAGTGGCCGCCGGTTCCAAACCGGTCTCCAATACCGCTACGCCCCCTGGTATCGCGAGGCGATCGAGCGCATCCGCAGTGGTGAGATCGGACGGGTCACGCACGTCTACGGCTACTGGCACCGCAACTACAACTGGCGGAGGCCGGTGCCCGAGCCGTCCCTCGAGCGTCTGATCAACTGGAGACTCTATAAGGAATACTCGGGCGGGCTCCTCGCGGAGCTCGGCTCGCATCAGATCGACGTCGCGAACTGGATCTTCGACGAGGTACCGAAGAGTGTGATCGGCACCGGCGGGATCACCTTCTACCACGACGGTCGCGAGACCTTCGACAACGTCCAGGCCGTGTTCACCTATCCCGGCGGCGGCACCCATGTCTTCAGCTCGATTATCGGGAATCACAACGTGGGATACCAGCTCAACATCTACGGCACGGGAGGCTCGGTCAAACTGACTCTCGAGGACGGCGCCTTCTATTACGAGCCGGCTCGCGCCAACTCCGCCGTGCCGCAGGAGCTGATCGAGCGTGGTGTCCACACGAGTGCGACACTGAGTACGAGCGGCGACATGCCATATCGCGGACCCGGCCTGCCGATCGAGATACCCGAGGCCGAGGCGGGCAATCCGAACTTCCTCGCCGCCGCGTCGTTCATCGAGAGCCTGCACAACGGCACGCGCCCATTCGCGGACGAACAGGTGGGCTGGAACTCGGCCGTCGCTGTGGCCCTCGGCAACGAGGCCATCCGCGGCAAGCGCTACGTGGAGTTCGCCGACCACCTCGAGAGTAAGGAGTGAGCACAGTGAAGATCGTTCACTCGATCACACTGATGACCATGGCGCTCGCGGCGTGCCAGGCTCAGGAGCAACAAGCCGAGCCCG
>JBDGYA010000106.1:0-7381 GCA_039584325.1 Gemmatimonadota bacterium | reverse complement strand
GAGCGAAGGATGGATCCCACGTGCGGATGGTCTCGTACATCGCGTCGACCGTCACGTCGAGCATCTCCAACGCCGCGGTCGTGTGCTGCAGGCGCGTGACGTCCACTGCCGTGTTGCCGACTGTGTAGGCGATGTCGTTGGTGATTGGGATGGACCGGAAGGCGATCAACGAGAGATGCTGCACCTTGGTGAGGTTGGCTCGCGCCCAGCCGAGGATGTCCGGCAGATACTGAAGCGTTGTTGGGAAGATCGTGATGTTGTATCCGCACTGCACCCCGCCCGCTTCCCACACGACATCGGCGTAGTGCTGGCGCAGCTCGTTCATCTCGGCTTCGGTCTTGTCTTCCCAGCCCGGGCGCCGCATCCCGCTGTCGACGTGGAAGTGGTACTTGGCGAGCCCGGCACGACGTAGCTCGCGCGCGAGCTCGACCGTGAGCCGCTCGCCGTTCGTCAGGAGAACGGGCTTCAGGCCCTCCTCTGCGATCCGGGCGACGACGTCAATGATCCTCGGGTAGAGGAGCGGCTCGCCGCCCGCGATCGCGATGCGGTCGCAGTTGTTCAGCCGCCGGAGCAGGCCGATCTCCGGCTCCAGCTCCTCGAACGCCCGATGGCCCGAGATGCGATGGCGATAGCATCCCGGGCAGTGGAGATCGCAGGCATCCGTAACCTCGACCCACGCGCCGGCGCAGTCGCTGCGTGACCAGGGGAGCCGGTACAGCGCGGATCGGTCAATCGGCATGGCGCGGCGCCTCGAGCGGCACGAGCCGGATCGGCGATCCGAACATCCGATACTCTTCTGCCCGGCACGCCGGGACCAGCCGGTCGTTCCAGAACGTGGCATTGGGGCAGCCATCACAGGTATCACACTCCCCACTGGGCAGCACATCCACGGGCTGGACGACGGAGATGGTCTGGACGTGTAGGCGCCGCAGCAGGTCCTTCGGACGCCGGCCTGCATTCCGGAGGTATCGTCGTGCGGTCTTCCGCATCGCCGGGTCGAACAGCGCGAGCAGCAGCGCGGTGCGTCCGGTCCGATTCATTCGCGGCGGGGCAAACGCGAGGTAGCGACCGCGCAGGGCGTGATGCCCGTTCTGGATCAGCTCGATACTCCGCGCCCCGAAGGTACCGAAGGACCGCTCCCCGGTCGTCAGGTGGCAGCCGATCACCCACTTCAGGGACTCGGGCTGGACCGTCCCTCCGAGGTAAGCGCAAAACGCGAAGTCCGGCAGCACTTTTCTGACCTCGGCAAACAGCTCGTCGGTCATGATGTGCCGATATGCCTGGTCCGAGACGTACGGGGTGCTGGCAAAGTCCACTTGCCGGTCGCCGACATAGTACGCGAACGGGTCATCGGGGTGCGCCATCCGAACGCAGATCAGGGTCAGCACGTGCACGCGATCGGGACACGACACCGCCCACCGCACGACATCGGGTACCTGGGCAACCGTGTCAGGGAACACCGTCGTGTTGAAGGCGCAGGTCAGACCGCCCACGGCAAAGACCTCGTCGGCGAAGTGCGCGCGTAGCTCGTTCAGCTCGCCCTCGCTCTTGCCCCGCCAGTGCGGTCGCGCTTGGTGGCTGTCCACGTGGAACGTGAATCCGCGTACCCCGGCACGCGTGAGGGCACGGAGCAGTGGACGATCGAACCGCACACCGTTCGTCACGATGATGGGCTTCACCCCCGCGTCCCGGACGAGCGCGACGATGTCGTCGATCTGCGGGTGTACCAGTGGCTCCCCTCCAGCGATCAACATCGCATCGCACCGTCGCAGCCGCAGCATCACCTCGAGCTCGTGCCGGATACTCTCCAGCGGCTTGTCACTTGCAGGATCATTTCCGACGAAGCACGCGTCACACGTGATGTTGCACCGCCGGGTCGGTTCGAGCCACGTCATCGCGTTGTCGGCATTGGTCCACGGGAGGCGGAACAGCTGCCGAGGATCGGGGGGATCGGTCGCGCTGGGGGGCGTGAGCGTCGAGAGCACATCTGTCATATCGGTCTCACTCCTCGATGATCTGCTCGTGCACCTCGGCCACCACACGGTTCGAGACGGCGAGGAAGAACCACTCCGGATCGACACACGCCTCGGGAGGGTACACGCCGGGCATGCGGATCTTGCCGATGGCCACCATCTGCGCACCGATCGCCGCGGGGATGCCCGTGCCGTTAGCGATGCAGCCGGCGGCGGAGTAGACGATCCGCGTACGCTTACCCGCCAGCTCTCCGACCACTTCGGCGCGCAGCGCACCGGTCGTCGGCTCATCGGTGAGCGAATTGCTCCACGCGTACAGGTAGCCAGCCGAAAAGTCCCTGGGGTCCACGGGCCGGCCGTCGACGCAGGCGGTAACGTCGGATCGCGCGATCTCTCCGAGTCGTACGAGGAGGTCGTTCGTACGCTCCGGAAGGAACGTCGCCTTGTCGTCGGCGTAGCGGACACCCGCCAGGTAGCGCGACAGGGTGAAAGGCTCGGGATGCCCGATATGCATGACCTCGACGGCACCTAGCTCCGGGAAGTCGAGCGTCTCCTTGCCGTCAACGAAGGGCCGCACCTCGGTCATTGCGCCGTCCGTGAAGACGAAGGCGCGATCGGGCAGCGAGTACACCAGATGCGCACAGCATGCGGGACCGCCGAGATCGGAACCCCGCATGATCCACGCCGTATGCACTTCGTAAGTACGATCGAGTTTCGATGCGCCGTACCGGGCCATGACGTTGGTGACGCCGGGGCTCGCGCCCATGCCCACGACGATTGGGATACCGACAGACCGCGCGTATTCATGGAGATCGAGCAGCTCGAGCGTTGCGGCCCAATCATCAGAGACATCCACCAGGGGAGTGGCAGCCGCGATCGCGGCTTTCGCTACCGGGACTGCGTTGCGGAAGTTCGGTCCGGCGAGGTTGCACACCACGTCGTACCCCTTCATCAGAGAGACGAGCGCGGTATGGTCTTGGACGTCGATACGATGGGCGGAGGTCCGGACGGTGTACGAGCATGGCAGATCGGCGAGGACCCGCTCGACACGAGCCAGATTTCGGGCAGCGACGGCGACCTCGCTGAAGACACCGTGCCCCACCAGGTCCCGGATGGCCACCGCGCCCATCTCGCCACATCCAAGCACCAACACCCGCACGGCACCCCTCCTCGGCTGCAGTTCTCACTGCGACCCGTGGGTCCCGCGACACCGACCGCGGCTACTTTAGAATATGCGTTGGCATGTCCCGCGGCCAGCGACCCTTGCTACCGGTCGAGCAGCTGGAACTGGTGCTCGCGGGCCAACTCGCGGCCGTCGGCCAGCGTGACCAACACCGCCAGCGTGTAACTTCCCGCTTCCAGATCGGGCAGCGCGATGTCGCGGTGCCGCCGGGTCGCCGGGCCGCGTGCCTCCTCATCGAAGCTCATCGCCACGGGCCGATCTCGCCCGCCGAACAACCCACCGATACCACCCGCCTTGCGCGAGAGCGAAACCGTGACCGTGTACGATGTCCCCGCGGCAAGCCCGCACACGTCGTAGTACACGTCGAGCGCGCGGCCGACCGGCCGGCTCCCGATGGGATCGAGCATGACCGACGCCTCCGCCACGCCCTCGGGGCAGCGTGACCGGTGCTTCACGGCAAAGTGGAGCGTCGCGCGCGCTCCCCACACCAGTCCGATTGCCACGAGCATGACGACGATGGTACGCCGCAACGTCTGCGTAGCCCAACGCATTGCGCGGTAGCGCTGCAGCGGCGCCATGAGCCGCGTGAGCACCGATGTCAGCCGGTTTCCAACGTACCGCGCAAGCGGGCGCAGCCGAGTAGCCACAGCACGCCCCGCCGGTCCGACGGCGGCGCCCACCCGGTCCACCACGCGCGTTGGAGCCGAGGCGGCCTCCGTCGTCGCCGACGAGGCCTGGCCTTGGGCCGGCTCGGTCGAGCCGAGGGCCGCGCGCACGACCTCATCGCCACTCTGCAGCCGCCGGTCCGGATCCTTCACGAGCATCCGTTCGATGATCGAGAACAGGCTCTGCTCCTCCGGTCCACCGAGGGCGGGACGGGGCAGCGGCTCGTGCACGTGCGCGTAGAGAATCGCGAGGCTATCACCCTCGTCGAACGGCGGGCGTCCGGCCAGACAGTGGTAGGCCACCACACCGAGGCTGTAGATGTCCGAGCGTCCATCCACCGCGATCCCGCGGGCCTGTTCCGGACTCATGTAGCGCGGCGTGCCCACCGTGGTTCCGGTCTCGGTGAGACGGGCCGCCTCGGCGGACCGGGCAATCCCGAAATCACTCACCAGATAGCGCCCCGATTCGGTCTCCTGGAGGATGTTGTCCGGCTTGATGTCCCGATGCACCACCCCGCGGCGGGCGGCATACGCCAGCGCGTCGCCGACCTCGCTCAGGAACTGCCGTATCTCGCCGGGCGGAAGGGTTCGCCGCTCCTCGATGATGCGGGACAGCGACGACCCGCGCACGAGCTTCATTGCGAAGTAGATCACCTCGCCGACGTGACCGACGCGATGGATCGGGATGATGCTCGGGTGCTCGAGCTGGGCCGCAATGCGTGCCTCGCTCAGAAAACGCTCGACGAACGTCGCGTCGCCGGTGCGGGCGAACGGCAACACCTTGATCGCTACCTCCCGCTCCAGCCGGCGCTCCCGCGCGTGGTAGACGACGGCCATTCCGCCGCGTCCCAGCACGTCGAGCACCTCGTACTCGTCCGCCAGCGCGGCGCGCACGACATCGAGCTCATCGGGCGTCGGGGACACGGGACCGCCGGCCGCTGAGCGCGTGAGGTCCGCTCCACAGATCGGGCACGTCGCCACCGGCTCGGGCAGGTACGTCTGGCAGCGGGGACAATTGGCCGGCGACGTCGCGGGGGTGTCGCTCATGGAGTGTACGGTAGCCTGGCACGGTGCAGCTCTCAAGTCGATGCCCCTCGGCGGTGACGAACCGTGGAGCCCCGCGGACATGGTGCCTGGCCACAACGGCGGAACCCGTCACCAGTGCGTCGCCTGAGCCGCCGCCACCGCATCCGGCGCCTTACTTGGGTGAAATCCACCGGAACGGAGGAGTCGTATGACCCATCTCGCTGACACCCAGGCGTCCCTTGAGGCCGTCCTGAAGGACGAGATCCTCAGTATGTACCAGGAGGTGGCGGACAATCCGGACGCGGAGTTCCACTTCTTCCACGGCCGCGCGGCCGCAGAGATGTTCGACTACCCGTCCGAGTGGCTCGATCGCGCCCCCACGGGGGCGGTCAGCTCGTTCGCAGGCGTCGGCAACCCACTGCTACGCGCCAACATCCAGGCCGGTGAGACCGTGCTCGACCTCGGCAGCGGAGCAGGACTCGATGCGATCATCGCCTCCTGGCAGGCCGGCCCGACCGGCACGGTGATCGGCGTCGACCTCAACCCCGCCATGTGTCTCAAGGCACAGGCCCACGCATCGGCCACCGGCGTGCAGATGGAGTGTCGCGAGGGACGTATGGAGGACCTACCCGTGTCGGATTCCTCGGTCAATGTGATCACCTCCAACGGCGTGATCAATCTGTCATTTCGCAAGCGTCGCGTGGTGGAGGAGATGTTCCGGGTACTCAGGCCCGAAGGCCGGATCTCGATCACCGATATCGTCAGTGCCAAGCAGCTGACCCAATCGATCGTCAACGACCCGAAACTCTGGGCCAGCTGAATCGGCGGTGCTCTCCCGGAGGGAGAGATGTTCTCGCTGCTGGAGCAGTCGGGCTTCACGCACGCCCGATCGGCCGTGGTGCCAGGGTTCCGCTTCCGCAAGCAGTCCACGCAGAACTCGGCCGAGGCGTACGGCGTCAAGGCCGTGATGATGACGGCGGTGAAACCAGGGGGAACATCGTGAGGCGCGTAGCGGACCGACGCCCGTCATGCGAGCAACCCGCCCGGCTCCGCCGGGCGGGTTGCTCGTGTACTCAGTGCTACCAGGTGCGTCCGTGTGCTACTGCTTCTCGAACGTGAACGCGAAGTTAAACCCGTCGATAACGGCAGAGATGCTGAGCGTGCTACCCGTGACCGTGTAGCTGAAGGTCTCCTCAAAGTCCTCGCCAGGGTCGAACGTAATCTGACTGCTGGTCGCCGTGAAGTCCCCTGAATCGCTGCAATTGGGGCCGGGATCGCAGAAGTCGAGGAAATCGTTCGCCACCGTGTAGGAGTACTCGCCGTTCGCGGAGAACGTGAAGCGCAGCGTCATCCCATCATCCATCAGGTCGACACCGCCGACGACGAGCGAGGTAGCGTTCCAGGTGCCCACCAGGCCGGGCGGTGGTTCGGTCGCGCTGTCACATGCGATGACGACCGGAACGAGAGCCGCAAACACGATGAGGACCGAGCGGCGGAGAGAACGAAGCATGTTCATGGCAAACTCCAAGGTGGTCTACGTTACAGGTAAGCCGGACGAAAGCCGACAGTTCTTCGTTTGAATATCGCACTGGGACGCTCCTAACAGAAGTCGCAGCAGCGCCACAACGGGAGTGCCGTTGTAGAGTATACTTAGCGACTGCAGCGTCGCGTGACGGCGAGCCCGCCGAGCCGACATCGCCTATCCGCTATCCGTCCACCGGTCCATCCGTCGTTCCGTCCACTCGTCACCGTGGCGCTCGATAGCCTTCCGGGATACCCCGCGGGGAAAGCACGAGCTGCCAGAGCCGAGTCTTCCCCGCTCGGAACCCCCCGGCGCTCGAGAGCAGGAAGAACCGCCACATGCGGCGGAAGCGCTCGTCATAGCGGTCTTCCAGCTCGGACCAGGATGCCTCGACATTCCGATACCAGTGCATGAGCGTCCTATCGTAGTCCTGACCGAAGCTGTGCCAGTCCTCGAGCTGGAACTTCCCATCGATGGCGGCACCGATCTGGGCGACGGACGGAAGCATGGAGTCGGGGAAGATGTACCGGTCGGTCCACGGATCGGTTCGTTTCATCGACTGCGAGGCGCCGATGGTGTGGAGCAGGAACAGGCCGTCGTTCGCAAGGTGCCGCCGAACGACCCGCATGAAACGGTCGTAGTTCTTGTAGCCGACGTGCTCGAACATGCCCAGCGAGAGCACGCGGTCGAACGTACCCTCGAGCCGCCGGTAGTCCTCGAGGCGAATCTCGACATCGAGCCCCTCGCACAGCGTCCGGGCGTATTCGGCCTGGTTTTCGGAGACCGTGATTCCGAGCACCGAGACGCCGTAGCGCTCCGCTGCATACTGCGCCATTCCTCCCCAGCCACACCCGATGTCGAGCAGCCGCATGCCGGGCTCCAGCTGGAGCTTGCGGCAGACGAGATCCAGCTTAGCCTCCTGCGCCTCGTCGAGCGTGCTGGCGTCCTTCCAATAGGCACAGCTGTAGATCATGCGCCGGTCGAGCATGCGGCTGAACAGGTCGTCACCGAT
>JBDGYA010000105.1:0-8324 GCA_039584325.1 Gemmatimonadota bacterium | reverse complement strand
GGAGCAGGAATATTGAAGCAAGGCGCATGCGGGTCGGCATGACGCACCTCCTGATGTGGCATGCGTGGTTGCCAGTGCTCAGCGATCCTGCACCTCGGCACGCCGCTGCGCAAGATGGGGGTGCGGGAGCCAGGGCGGCGACACCGGATTGCGGTGTTCAGTGCTCCGTTGCCTGTGCCGCCAACTCCTCCGGATCGAACACCCACCCTCCCTTCATCACGCGCCAGATAGTCTGCGTGTTCGCGATGTCCTCGAGGGGATTGGCATCGAGCAGGACGATGTCAGCGAGCTTCCCGATCTCGATCGCACCAAGGTCCTGTCCGGCGCCGACGGCCGCCGCGGCTTCTCGCGTGGCAATACGAAGTACTTCGAGCGGTGGGATACCCGCGTCGACGAAAGAGCGCAGCTCTCGGTGCAGCGAGGCGCCCGGTACGGGCCCGTACGGGGCGTCGGTGCCGGCATAGAGGCGAACACCGCGACGATATGCTGCACCAATCACCGAGAGCTGCTTTGCTCTCTCCTCGCGCCACCGTTGCGCGTCGACTTGGCCAAAGTGGCGTTGTTGATGCTCGAGCAATCCTTTGATGGCAAAGGCCTGAAGCTTGGGATTCGCACTGCGTTCCGGTTCGAGTAACGCCACATCGGCAAGACTGAGCGTGAGCGTGGGACTCCAGGCAGTTCCGGCAGCGGCGAGCAGCTGGAGCACGTCGTCTGTTCCATGACCGGCAATCCGACGCGCCGAGCTTCGTCGGCGAGCGCACGGTGGAGCGACCAGGAGAGACACGGATGGGTCTTGATGAAATGGACACCGCGCTTGCTCCAATGGCGCACATAGGTGCGGACGTCCGACTCGTCGGACAATACGAAGCTCGCCGCCGGCGGCACCGCCTCCCAGGGGAGTGGGCCCAATTGCCCGCAGAAAATGTTCCCCGAGAAAAAGTACCGCGGCACCGGGTCGTTGGTGCTCTCACTCCGATCCACCAAGGTCGTCGAGAAGGCCAGGCCATTTTCTGCCTCCCGGACGGACGTCACACCGTAGGCGAGCCACGCCTCCTGGAAATCTGACCGCGACCACGGGCCAGCCGTCGCGTGGGCGTGCATGTCGAAGAGGCCCGGTATGGCAAAGCGTCCACCGCCATCCAGAATGACCACGTCGGCTGGCAGTTCGTGCTCGCGCTCGGTGCCGATCCAGCGGATGCGTCCCCCCTCCATATACAGTGACGTCTCGGTCCCAAATCCGCCCGTCGTGAAATCGAGCACGTGTACGTCCCGAATCAGCATCGATGGGGGAGAGGGAGGGCGTAGAGTGAGACCAATTGGAATCTCCACCCGCTCGCCTCCCGAGATCGCCTGCCGCCAGACCCTGTCCCCCGACGCATACAGAAGCGCGGTGCCGTCCGGCGTAAAAGTGAAGTTGTCGCCGCCTTCGTCGTTTACTCGACGGATCTGTTGGTCGTGGGGCCCCGCTTCGCCATCCACTCGCGCAAGCCAAATCTCCATGTTGCGGCGGAAGGCTACCCACTGCCCGTCCGGAGACAACAGTGGATCATGGAGGTGGCGATCCAACACGATGAATTCCTGTGGTTTGGCTTCGGCGTCGAGTTCCAGGCGGTAGAGCGACCTCGTCGCGCCTGGTTGCGCAGAGTAGTACAGCCACGATCCATCCGCCGAGAACTGCGGGCGTGACGGCCAACCCGCCCCCGGGAGGGGGAACCGCTCCGTGGTGCCCTCGTCGACGCCTACGACGATCAACCGAAGGCCGGATGCCGAGGGCTCAGCACCTACAAACACGACACGTCGTCCGTCGCGACTCCAGGCGGGGTGCCAATACAGCAGACCCGTCGCCAGTGTCTGGATTTCTTGAGACACCAGGTCAAGGATTCTCACGCGTTGTTCCCACGCACCGCTCGAAATAAAGACCAGATGCTGCCCATCGGGTGATAAGGCCGGCTGGCGTTCGTATCCGTGACCGTCGATGAGGCGCTGTGCGGGTCCTCCGGAGGCCGGCTGCTGCCAGAGATGATCGGCGGCACCGAAGACCAGGGTTCCGCCGTCCGGCGAAAGTGTGGGACTCATGATGCCGCGTGGAGTCTGGAGCTCGCCGGGCGCGGGAAACGCGACTGTACGGGGAGCGGTCGGCTCTCGCACCTCGACCGCCACGTTCGCGCGAAAGGGGATCGGTTCACGGACACCATCGCGCACCGAATACTTCCAGAGCCGTCCCGCTTCCCCGAGGTACACGGCGTCACCAGTTGGGGTGATCGCGAAGCTGGGAGTTACCTGCCACTGGCACGGGGGCATCGTGAGAGTGGCGATGCGCCGCTCTTCATCGCCATCAAACGCCCGGAACTGAAGATGGTCGGACACCAAGACCCCCGTGGCGTCTCTCGGGTTGCCGCGACCATAGAATCCGGTTCCCTCAGCGTTCAGCAGCACTCGTCCCATTGCTCCGCTCAGCGTAGTAATCGTCTCGACCGAATCGGGTGCGACAAAGGCATCGATACGAGTCGAAGGCCGCAGAGTGAACTCGACAACTGCCCATGCGAGCTGGCCGTCCGGCAAGTAGAAGACCGAACTGATCAGGTCGTCACCACCAAGGACGTGCTCCTGCTCGTTTCCGTCCACGGCGACGCGGGCCACGCCCGCCCGGCCGGTCGGGCAATGATAGGAACGCGTGCGCAGGCGCAGATACGCGATCGTGTTTCCATCGGGTGCCCAAGCGGGTCGCCCAGCCAAGCTATCGTGCGTTACTTGACTGATTTGCCCGTCGGCCAAGTTCAGCACGTAGATGTTTCCGTCGCTCCCGTCGCGATTCGATCCGAATGCCACTCGGGTTCCGTCAGGTGAAATCGCCGGGTCCAAGTCGTGATACGGCCCGAACGTGAGCTGCTCCGCGTCACCCCCCTCTACCGGCAGCCGGAACAGGTGGCCGAGCATCGTGAAGACCAGCCACTCGCCGTTGGGTGAAAGGGCGACGTCGGGTGAGGTGACCTCCGTCGTTTCGAACTCGATCGTCTGCCGCCCGGCTGTGGGGTCCGGTGCTGCTTGGGCGGCGAGCGGGGCCGAGGGGAGACTGAGGCTGGCGAGCAGAAACGACACGAGGCGCTGCGACATGGCGCACTCCCGAGTTGTGGGCGCTTCTCCGACGTGCGGTGCGACGTCTCCGCGGAGGCCACCGGCGGAGTCTCTACCGTTGCCAAGATGGGAAATGCGGACGTGAGTGCAACCCGCTATTCGGAGTGGCACGCTCGGTTTGTGCTCGACGGGGACCGTTAACGCGATGCTCCGTGAGAGCAGAGGTCAAGGGAAGGGGAAATGTCGGGTTCGGTCTGCGGCTGAGAACGATCTGGAAGAAGAACTCGCTCTGGTGCGCCGGCTCGCTGTGCCCCATCTTGACAGACATCCACAAATCGGTGCTGGCTCCACGTCCCAGCCCCTCGCTCCAGCCGATCCGTCGCGCTGTCGCGGCGAGGCACCTCTCTCCAGATGCCCTAGGGCTCGACTGCCCCCACCGGGGCCCGCTGCCGTGCGTGCGCACTCGGTGAGGCTGGCAAGGAGGCATCCATGAAACGCATTACTCCTCTAGCAGTCGGGGTCGCATTGTCCCTCGTGCTCACCGTGGCCTGCGGCACGGAACGCGGGACCGTCGTGACCGGTACCCTGGTCGGACATGACGGCGATCCCCTGGCCGTCGCACACGTGCACCTGTTTCGTCCGGGAATGGAAGAGCCCACGCTCTCGCTCGCCGTTGGGCAGGACGGGCGGTTCGAGATGACCACCGCCGACACCGGCGCCCTCATGGTTCGGTTCACCGGCATCCAACACGTCGCCCAAGACATGCCGTTGTACGTGGACTCGGCACTGGTCGTCGAGGTCGACGTGCGACTCGCTGCCGTGGAATACGCGGACAGCTTCGATGACGTGACGGTCATCGGGCCGTTCAATGAGTACTCAGTAACGACCGGCATGCCGCTCGAGCCGCTGCCCGATGGTCGCATGACCGCGACGATCCCCACGGAGGACTCGGTCATTCGGTATGTGCTCGTCGGCCTGACCGCGGACCCCTACCTCCCGTGGGCGCACGGCACGGATTCACAGGACTTCGACTACCACACGCTGTACGGCTATCAGTCGGTCGTGCCGGCACAGGATGGTGCGGCGACGGTGGTGTTCGATCCCGCCCGTCTGGTGCGAGGATCCACGGATGCGGAGGTGCGCTTCCGGGAGCCGACGTCGCGTGAGGCGTGGTTCCATGCGTCGCACGAGGCCGCGGTCGACCGGATACGAGCGCATGACCAGGCACGCAAGGCCCACCTGAGCAGCGCCGATGCCCAAGCCGAGTTCGCGTACGACTGGTCCGCCGAAGTGAGCGCGCTCGAGGAACAGCTGGCTGACGAGCGTGACCCGCTGCTGCGAGGGGCGATGCTGCTCGACCTGGTCGGCCTCGCCGACCTGGGCGCCGACATCGAGCCCACGATCTTCCTGAGAACGCTGCAAGAGGTTCCTCCCTTGTCCGGGCTGTGGTCGTACGCACCGGCATGGATGGTCACGGCCGTCCGGGGGGCGCAGGATGCGGATTCGACAGTGCCGTGCGAGGACTATCTGCAACTGGCGATCGACTCGTATCCCGTTCCGTCGGTGCGAGCCGGCATTCTCACGGTCGCACTGTTGCATGCCGACGACGAGGGTGACCAGGAGAGGGTTCAGCTGTACTACGAGCGGCTCATCGCAGACCATCCAGACACGCGCGCTGCGCAATGGGCGCGCGCGCTGTTTTCGACCGAGCGCGCGATCCTGTCGGGAAAGCCGATGCCGGCGTTCGCGCTCACGTCGCTCGACGATTCAGATACCACCTACGCCAACACGGACTTGGCGGGCATCGTGTATCTCATCGACGTGTGGGCGACGTGGTGCACGCCGTGCATGGCCGAGATGCCGAACATCCACGAGGCGTACGAGCGCTACGGGGATCGCGGTTTTGAGATCCTGAGCGTCGCCGTCGAGGACACGCGAGACGCGATTGCGGAATTCCGCGAGGGCCGGTGGCCGATGCCGTGGCTCCACACGCTGCACGGCATGCACGACGATGCCCTCGCGCCGTTCGAGATTCAGATGATCCCGAGAGGCATCCTTGTCGATCAGAGCGGCACCATCGTCGGGGCCGATGCGGAGATTCGGGGTGAGCGCCTCCACGAAGCCCTCGCGCGGCTCATGGACGAAGGTGGCGAGTAGCGGAGGCATCCGTGGCGACCGTGTGGCCTCGACGCGACCGTCGGGGCAGACACACTTGGATCGGGCTCGCCGGCCTCGCGATGAGCTCGGTGCTCTCGGCCTGTGAGCCCGCCGCGCAGCGTGCCTCGGCGAGGGAACTCGAGGGGGCGGTGACCGTGCGCGCCTCCGCCGAGCAGTCGACGGTGCGCCCCGGCGACGGAGTGCGAATCGCCGTCGTCCTGCAGTACCGACGGGGCTACCACAGCTGGCCCAACGAGCCGGTGGTTCCGAAGGAGTTCGAGGGCGTGAGGCCGATCCCGACCGCGATCGAGGTCGTGGAGGTCCCGGAGGGGACCGTCGTCGGGTCCGTGATGTGGCCGGAGCCGAGTCCGGTGGTCGTCTACTACACGGAGGCGCCAGTCGAGCTGCTGTCGTATGCCGACACCACCATTGCCTATGTCCCGCTCACGCTTTCGCCGGAAGCACCTGCTGGGCAGGTGGAGGTGATGCTCCAGGTCCGCTATCAGACCTGTGACGAGCGCTACTGCTACTTCCCGAAGACTGTCACGCTTGGCGTGCCGATAGAAGTCCTGCCCGCCACGGCAGGTGCGCCCCCCGGCAATTGAGGAGGAGGCCGTCATGAAGCGAGAGAATGCCTGCCGGTGCCGTCTGCTGCTGTGGCTGTGGGTGCTGGTGACTCCGTCCACGCTCGCGGCCCAGGCAGCCGACAGCCTGCCACCGGCATCAGCGATCTTCGCGAGGCACATAGAGGCCATTGGCGGGAAGGAGGCCATCCTGCATCACCCGTCGCTGCACATGCAGCTGGCCTTCAAGGGACCCTACGCGACGGCGGATGTGCACCTGTATGCCGCGTACCGCGGCAGGTTCTTGTTCCGGACGGTGAGAGACGATTCGATCGTGTCGGAGCGAGGGTCCGACGGGGAGCTGGCATGGGTCAACGAGCGGGATAGGGGGCCGCGCCTGCTGCGTGGTTTCGAGCTCGCCACTGCGCTGCACGAGGCTGACTTCTTTGCGGGCCTCTACGACCTCTACGATATGGCCCGGCTGGATTCCGTGACGGTGGTCGGCGTGACCGAGCTCGAGGGTCGACAGTGCTACGAGGTCGAGCTCCTCCCCACGGCGGGTCGTCCGTGGGTGGACTACTTCGACGTGGAGACCGGTCTCAAGGCGGGTAGCGAGCGCACGGGCGTGGGCGAGAGCTTCGTGTTCACGCATACGGAGCTGCTCTCGGACTACCAGGAATTCGATGGTGTCCTGCTGCCGACGAGGCGCACCTGGCGCTACGCGGGGTGGGAGTTCGAGCAGGTGCTGACGCTCGAGTCCGTAACCTTCGATGGTGTGCCGGACACGGTCTTCGCGAGACCGCGAGATCTCGCGGAGCGTGCGTGGCCGTTCGCGGACAGGCTCGCGGACTTGCTCGCATTGGAAAAGGGGCACACGGTGGCGGACATCGGAGCCGGTGGTGGCCCGTGGTCCCTCGAGCTGGCTAGGCGCGTCGGCCCAGCTGGCCACGTCCTGGCGACCGAGCTCGATCCCGCCTTGCTCGAGGAGATGCGCAAGGCCGCGAGCCACGAAGGACTGACGAACCTCTCACCGATACTGGTGGATCAGAGCTACACGGGCCTGCCCCGTCAGTGCTGTGACAGGATCCTCGTCCGCTTCGTGTATCACGAGTTCACGGATCCCGACGTCATGAATGCGGGCTTGCTGCGCGCGGTGAAGCCCGGCGGCCTGGTTGTGCTGATCGACGCCCTCGCCGAGGAGGAGAACCTGACGAACGGTCGGGGTAATCACACCATACTGCCCGACGTCTTGATCGAGGAGCTGGTCGGTGCGGGGTTCGAGCTCGTGAAGAGGACCGACGCGTACGACGGGCACGACAACCGCTTCGCAGTGGTGGTACGGCGCCCGATGTGAGGGAGAGCGACTCGGCGTACGTCGGGTCCGCGCTCCTCCGCGGCGGTGCCGGATCGCGAGGACCGTCCGTGTAGGTCGTGCTACCCGGCGGCGAAGGACATTGCAGTCTCACCAGCTGCAGTGGCCGTCGTAGTAGTCGTTGAAAGTCAGCCGTCGCACGTTCGAGCCGTCCGCGCCTGCCACGTAGAGCTCGACCCTGCTCAGTTCCTCGTCGGCCACCGGAAAGCTCACGTCGCCATCGGGAAGGTCCAGGAAGGCTATCGCCATCCCGTCCGGCGAGTCGCACTGCGAGTGCTTGAGGCCCTGGTTCGGCTTGGCGCCGCACCACTGCTCCATCACGTTTCCCTCGAGGTCCATCACGCCGTAGCAGGGGACACCGGCTGCCATGGAGGCCGGATAGTCCATGTACCACACCTGTCGCTCATCGTCCATCCACCCTCCGCCCATGCCCGGGCCGACCGACCGCACGTCGGTGCCGTCGGCGCTCATGAGATAGACCATCATTCCGGCATCGTCTCGATCCGAGCTAAAGAGCAGACGCCGACCGTCCGGTGACCAGGCGTACACGGCGTCGAATGCATCGTTTTTCGTGAGTTGCCGCAGATTGGATCCATCCGGATGCATCACGTAGATCTCTGCATCACCGTCCCGCGATGACATGAACGCAATTGACGTCCCGTCCGGCGACCACTGCGGGAAGTAGTCACCTGCTCCGACTGGTGTGAGCCGCCGAGCGTTGCTCCCGTCGGCATCCATGACGTAGATACTGCTCCTGCCGACGTCGTCCTCCCGGTTGGACGCAAAGGCGATCTGCGTCCCGTCCGGTGACCACTGCGGGATGTTGCTGTTCTTCCCCTCACCGGAGAACGTGAGGCGACGCTCACCGGTCCCGTCCGGATTCATGATGTAGATCTCCTCACCCGTGTGCTCGGGCGGGCGTAGCGACACGAACACGATCCCACGGGGAGGCGCGGCCGGCTCGCTGACGCAGGCCACGAGGAGCACTGACCACAAACCGTAGCGGATCGCGTACTTCACGGCGTTACCAACCCTCCAGTTCGCATGACGGGGCCGTGATCCTTCCGGCGGCACCGGGTCCTCTCGTCGTGGGGCGGGCGTCGCACTGCGGCGTCTATCGGACGGCTGAGGCCGGGAGGCCACCGACGGAGCATCTA
>JBDGYA010000015.1:0-67324 GCA_039584325.1 Gemmatimonadota bacterium | reverse complement strand
CTCGACCACCGCCTGCCGCGCGGTGAGATCGACATCCACCACGCCGTCCTCGACGAAGATGCGCACCCGAGCCGTATCGGGGCGGAACGTAGCCCGGTACTCAGGCGGGAGCCCGGCACCCTCGAGCAGCATTCGCACCCCCGCGGGGCTATCGATGACCGGCACGACCGCGGCAGCGATCGGTATCGCGCGTCGCTCGATCTGGAAGTTGGGATTCCAGTCCGCGATGTGGTTCACCGCGACCCCGGAGACCGCGTACACGATTGTGAGACCGACGCACAGATACCCGAGGTCGCGATGGATAATGTTGTTCCACTTGCGCCACTTCATCGCGGCACCTTACTCGGCGATGACGGCGCCGATGCCCCGGAGCTGGTAGGTGACCGTCGGGCCCGTGACCGTGGTGGAATCGAACGGGATCCCCTGCTCTTCCGCGTGGTGCCTGGCCTGCTCGATCGCCTGTTCCTCGGTCAAGTCGATCCGCTCGATGACGCCCTCGACGACCGCGTGGTGTCCGCGGGCCGACATCGGAAAGACGATGACGCCGTCCTCGACCTTGACGCGCAGCGTCTCGTACTCGCGGTCGCTCGCCAGCTCAAGCCAGCAGCCGCGCATCTCGCAGACCTCAACCACCGTGCCGGCGACCAGCACGTGCTCGCCGATGTAGGCGTCGGGCTCGGACAGGATGGAAGAGATCAGGGTCGTGTCCGTCATCGTGAGCTGCTCGCCGTAGACCGTGCCCTCTTGATCAGGCGCAGCACAGGCAATGGCGGTGGACGTGACGAGGAGCAGGAGCAACGATCTAATGCGCATGGGTCCTCCGGGTCTCGCGAACGCTCGGGTATCCAGGATCGGGAACACTACAGCCGGGCCCGCCCGGCGACCGTGAAAAGATTGTGAAGAGACCATGACGTGTGCGGTCAGCCCGGGCTGGCCAGGTTCGGGGGGGAAGGTCTGCTGGAGCCCTCGTGTGCCTCTGGACCTGAGGACGTCGGCAAAGACGACACCGCCCGGCACGGGGCCGGGCGGTGGCTGTCGTCAACTGCCCGAGCCTTGCCTGTGCCTCACTTCAGGTTGACCTTCGACTTCAGGACGCGGAACGGAATGTTCGGGCCGAACTGCAGGTGACGAACCCCGTTGTAGTGGACCGTGCTCCCGTCGGTTGCCTCCAGCCGGCCCTGCCCACGGAATATCCAGGTGTTCGCGTTCGGATCCGTCGAACCAAAGGCGTCGTTGTCGTTATGTTCGAGAGTTCCCCATCCCTCGGCAACCAGCGCATTGCCGAAGCAGTCACCGGTCGTCGTCCCGTCGCGGACGACCACCCAGGTCTCACCGTGGCTTAGCGCATGCAAGAAGTCATAGGGGGGGATCCCGACATCCTGGTAGGGGACGGGGTCGCCCTCCCCCTGGATGTCACAAGTTGTCTGAGGGATCTCGGAGTGGGGGACCGTGGTATGGCAGACGCGCAGGCCGTTCCCCGGGTCCGTCCAGCACACTCGCCAATGAAACTCAGTCCTGAAGATGTTGAAGTTCCCGTTATCCGGGTTGTTCATCCAGTTGAACGCCGGTCCATCCTCGATCGGCGCAACCGGTGCCTGCTCGGTGCACGCGGCGAACACGAGCGGGAGCAGGGCAAGGCGTAGGTAACGCATGTCGTACCTCCTGGAGGGGTGAGTGGTGGTCTCTGCTGTCATCGGCGACCGATGCGCGCACACGGCGTGGGGCGCATCGGGCTGGTGCGAGGGCAAGGGACCACTGGGCACCATTCGTGACGTCACTTCCACGCGTGGCACGCGAAGATCTCCCCGTTCCGCGGGTTGTTGCTGACGAGGTTGAAGGCCTCGTCGAACTCGAGGCGGAACATGGACTGAATCCGCACGCGCTCACCGGTCCGCTGGTTGACGAGGATCTCCGAAACGGGCTCTTGGAGCAGCAGGTGACCGTCGGCTGCACGTGTGAACTCGCGATACTTGGCATCCATCGTAGCGACCCACAGGTCACCGGTCTGGACACTGCGCCAGGCGTCGAAGTCCGTACGGATCCATCCCTGATTGATCACGTTGCCGGATGGGGTCTCCAGCATCTTGAAGTAGATCCCGTAGGGCCCACCGAAGTTGACGGCCTCTTCGCCGAGACCACCGTTGAGGCAGGGAATGAGGAAGGTTCCGAAAGGATCATCTTCGGTAGAAGTTATCTCGGCTATGAGCGTCCACTCGGACCTATCCCCCTGCGCAGCGCGGAGGTCGGGATCTCCGACGGGTGCCGAGGCGGGGTCGTCGCAGCCAAGTACGAGCGCGGTGGCGACGAACGGGAGCAACATGTCCCTGAATCGCATGATGTGCCTCCTGGGTGTCGAGATGGTCTGTTGCGACATCGGCGACCACGGCCCGGGAGGTGCCGGAACGTGGCACGGACCTAGCGGCAGATGTCTTCTCCCCGTATGATCGCGCGAGCCGATCATTCGGGTATCAATTCGGCGTCAATCCCCCGTCCGCAGCGCACAGAAAAGGGGATGTACACACTCAGGTTTCTCGGGTCCGCACGCATCGACGGGTCGGACGGTGACGCTGGCGAGCGCCTCACGCAGCCGCGTGCATTAGCTGTCCTCGCCTGCCTGAGCGCCGCGGGCCCCGACGGCTGCACCCGGGACAAGCTGGTTGGACTGTTGTGGCAGGATTTCGACACCCGCCACGCCCGACACACACTATCCGTGCAGTTGCACCAGATCCGGCGCGCGCTGGGCAAGGACTCCCTGATCACCGCGGGGGACTCCGTCCGCCTCAATCCTGACGTTGTCGCCGCTGACATGCTTCAGTTCGAGCACGCCCTTAAGGCGGGCGACCTCGAGCGGGCCGCCGATCTGTATCAGGGACCGTTTCTCGAGGGATTCCACCTGGCGGGAGCTGCCGAGTTCGAGCGGTGGGTAGACGACGAGCGCCAACGGCTCGCCGTGCAGTGCCTCGACGTGCTGGAGTCGCTCGCGAAGCGTGCTGAGCAGGAAAGCAGGCTAGCCGAGGCAGTCACGTGGTGGCAGCGGGCCACACTCCACGACCCGTTCAACTCCCGCGTGGCACTCGCCTGTGCCCGGGTTCTTGCGGCGACTGGCGATCGCGGTAACGGCGTGCAGTTCCTGCGCGACCACGCGGAGCGCCTGCGCGCTGAGCTCGAGATCGAGCCAGACGACGAGATTCTCGCCGCTATACGAACAGGCGACTTCGGCGTCGCCCCCGACTACACCATCGGCGCCCACGGGCCCGACGGGCGCGGCGTGTCGCAGCCGGTCATCGAGTCTCAGCAGCCCGCAAGCCCGTCGCGGCCGGCCTCCTCCGCACCGACTCGGATCGGCGAGGTGCATCCCGCGACCCCTGAACACGCATCGGATACGGTTCCGCGGAGGGGCGACCGCCCGTGGCGCCGGCGCGTGGTGGTGCCAGTGGTGGTCACGGTGCTGGCGCTCGTCACCACACTGGCGGTCCGGGCCCGCAACACCGACGCATATGATCCAAGCCGGATCGTCATCCTGCCGACGCAGGTCGTCGGACTCGACACAACGATGTCCGCGCTGGTCGTGTCACACCTGCACGCCAGTCTGGCCGAGTGGCCGTCCCTCACGACTGCGAGCCTGAGCGCCGTCACAGAGTTGTGGCGCACCGCAGGAGGATCATCCCAGTCCGCCCCGCCCGAGGCGGCGACGCGCTCGATCGCGACGCGGCTCGGTGCCGGACTGATACTCATGAGCCGCGCCACCTCAGCGGCTGACGGTATCGAGCTGCACGCCGTGCTCGCTGACGCTGCTGACGCAACGGCGATTGCCACGGTGCGCGTGACGGGCTCGCGCGACAGCCTCCACACCTTCGTTGAGCAGTTGACCTTGCGCCTCCTCGCCCGGTCGCAGCGCATCCCCGACGATCGCATCGTGACGCTGGATTCGTACGAACCGGATGCAGTGCGGCTCTATTTGCGGGCGAATAGCGACGGGCCCGCAGAGCGGGAGCGCCTGCTGCGGGAGGCGCTCGCGCGCGACAGCGCGTTTGCACTTGCCGCCGTGGCGTTGCTCGAAACATCCCCGGACTATTACCAGCAGTACATCGATGACCCGTGGGCGCCAATAGCGGCGATCGCGTGGGCGCATCGCAATCGCCTGAGCCCGGCTGACCGCGCCTATGTGGAAGCGTCGGTAGGCTGGCGGTTCGTGTCCGGCTACACGGCTGCCCAGCACGTCGCAGCGTGGGAGCGGGCCGTCGAGGTTGCCCCCGATCGACGCTCCCATTGGCGAGGATTCGCGCTCGAGTGCTACCGCTGGTGTAGTGAGCTGCATGCCGATTGGACGGGTCGCGTGCTCAAGGCTCAGGACGCCCTGCTGGAGTTTGAAGACGACGATACGGAGTCTCTCGAGCGTGGACTGGAGGTCGCCTTCCTCGCAGAGGACCGTATGCGGATGCGGCGGTACACCGATCTGCTTCCAGACGACGCCCTGTATGGGCGATGGCTCGCTGCCATCGGGCTCGAGCGCGAGCACGATGCACAAGAGCTGCGACACCTGTTCGAACAGAACGAGTTCTTCAGCATGCGCGTCGTAACGACAGCGATCCTGACCGGCGTCGGTTTGGACGATGCCGAGACGGCGGCGCGCTTCGATCTGAATTCAGGGAACGCCTACCAGTTGAAGCCGATGGTGCTGGCGAGGGAGCGCGGGCGCCATGCGGAGTTCCGGGAACTGCGCGACAAAGTGCTCCAGCTTGCGTATACGAGCACGAGCTGGGATGTCTTCGTTTCGAACCAGATCATCTGGGAGTGGGCCTTCTTCGACGAGCCCGAGACGGACTCCGTGCTCGATGCGCATGACGGCGCTCTCACTCAGATCATCGCCCGCATCCCCCGCACCGGTCCGGACACCCTGGCCACGGCCCACTGCGCCCTCGCCCAGCTGCGTCTCGTGCGCGGAGATACGACGGGCGTCGCTGACGCCGTCGACTTTCTCTCACGCGACCCCGACGCGCGGGATCTGGCGGTCTCGCGCATGTGCGCGCCGTTCCTGGAGCTGCTGTTGGCGCGAGGGAGAGGCCACGAAGCGCTCACCCGTGCCACGCGCCGCCTGAACGAGGTGCTGCGGCATCGCCCGCTCGACCTCGGGACCGGCAGCGGCATGATCAACGTGGAGATCTTGCTCGCTGCGGCGGCCAACCTGGAACTTGCCCGGGCCTTCCTGACCTTGGGCTACCCAGAGGCCGGACTCCAGGCAGTTGTCCGGCGTCCGTACCGTGCCGGCCTGTGGGGGCTGTTCGGCTATCACATCGAGTTCCAGCTCGAGGAGGCGCGGCTGCTGGCGGCAGCCGGTGCCACAGAGAAAGCACTGGCGAAGTACGACCTGTACTTCCGGCTGCGGTCGGAGCCGTCCGATCTGAAGTCCTGGCGGGAGACCTGGGAGGCTGCGCGTACCGAGCGGGAAGCACTGCTCGCTGCCGACGGAGGCTAGGCGCTGGTCCAGCGACTCAGTTCGACACGATCCTCGACGACAGGTCCACCGGCAGAAGATGGGGGATGTCCTTGACCTGCAACGCAAGGGCGTTGGCCTCTTGGGCGAGCTGGTTGAATGCATCCACTCGCGCCGAGTACTGCTGTCCCAGACGCTCATACCGCGCGATGCCGTCGTTGTACGCGCGGATCTCGGCATTGTACCGCTCCACATCCGCCGTGTACTCGGCGTAGCGATCGCTGGGGACCCCGTCGGGATAGCGCAGCTGCACGTTCTGAATCCGAAAGCCAAGCTGCTGGATGCTGGCCTCTTGGCGCTCGAGGGAGCCCGCCAGCATGGTGAGTTGTGCCTCGAGTGCGGCAATCTCCACCTGCTCGGCCTCGAGCCGCTGTGCCAGAGCATCAAGTCGGGCAGGATCGTCACGATGGCGCCAGAGGTGCCCACCAACCAGGAACGCGTTGACACCGGCATACACCAGCCCCACGCTCCCCAACGCGAGTAGCCAACGTCTCCTGCGTGTCATCCTGGCACCTCCGGTCAACGCCCGGCACCTTGGGGCTCCAGCTTTCAATGTGCCCGGGAGAGAGCGGAGAGAGAGGTGACCGTGATCACACGAACAACGCCGGGCGGCGCTGCGGCGCCGCCCGGCGTATCTCCGACGCGGAGTCCCCGGCTGGTCAGTTGCGGGCGGCTTCCGCCTCTTGCTCGCTCCGGAACACCCGCCCCGTCTCAATCTCCGCGAGTACCCGGTCGAAGTCATACCCGTGCTCGAGTGCCGCCTCGATGGCCCGAACGTCGACCATGATGTTGCGGCCGCGCTCTGGCAGATAGATGAAGTCGCGCGACAGACCCTGGATGTTGCGATCGAAGTTGAGCCCCACGATCGCGAGGTCCTTCGTCACCGCCGGCGATCCTGAATTGCCTCCGTAGGTATCGGCGGTCGAGACGAAATTGAGTGGCGTGCCGAGATCCAGCCCGTCGGGCGGTGTGCGCCAGCGGTACGGGAGCGCCCAGTCCGTCTCACCGCGGTGGGCGTAGTACCGGTCGTACAGTCCGTAGAAGGTCGTGTAGACCGGAGCCAGTGTGCCATTGTACTCGTACGGCAACACGACGCCGTCGGTGATGCGCGGCGACCTAGATGCATCCGGCGGCACGCTCTGTCCGTACACTGCGAATCGCGCCCGCCCCAACTCGGCCCCCAACTCCGCCTCCCGTGATGTGATCTCGCCGAGTCCGCTCCGCATGGCGTCGTACCGCTCGGCAACGGCCGCCCCAAGCTGAATGACCGGGTCCTGCATCGTCAAACGACCCGCCGCGACGGCGTTCTGCACGCTCGACTGCGATCGCAGCTCGGAGCGACCAACAAGGTGCTCCGCCGCCGCCGCGGGGTCCCTGGACTCGAGCGCCAACCGCACCAGAGGATCCTGCGATCCGAGATAGCGCTCCAGGTCCGCGAGCCGCTGCGTCAGTAGCTGCAGCTCCAGAGCGCGCGGCGCGTCCGGCACGAGCTCGAGCTCGCGGCGTAGCTCCGCTACCCGCTCGGGTGAGGCCTGTGCCTGCAGGGCCTCGAGCCACTCCACGGCGGCAACCGCCCGGCGCAACAGCGCCGACGTGTACACGGGTGCTCCCAGCCCGTAGAACGCCGCGTATTCGGCGCTGAAGGCGCGCTTCCGGGGCTGCAGCGCCGCGATCTCCTCGAACAGACCGCCGAACCGATGCTGCAGCGCGGGGTCCTGCGCGATCGCCTCACGCAACTGCCGCTCCGCATCGGCCTTCCGCGCCATGATGCCGGGATCCTGAAGGGCGGTCAGTCGTCCCGTATTGGCCTTCAAGGAGTTCGAGAGGGAGAACGCCCGGTTGCGCAGGTCCATGGCCTCCGCCTGCTCGGGGAAGGCGCCCTGGAAGTCCCGCAACGTCTCGAGCCGACTCGACAGGAATGCCACGATCGGCGGCAGTAGCTCGTCACGCTGGTGCTGGAGCTGTGCCACGGTCGCGAGCCGGTTGGTCGGACCGGGGTTCCCGATCACGAACACGACGTCGTTCTCTTCCACGCCATCACTGCCCCACGCGAAGTAGTGATCGGTCCGGTACGGGCGACCGTCCTCGTAGACCCGGAGGAATGCGAAATCCAGGGCGTAGCGCGGGTACGTGAAGTTGTCGGGATCACCACCGAAGAAGCCCATCTGCAGCTCTACCGCCGCGACGAGCCGCACGTCGGTGAAGCGGCGGAACACGTACGCGGAGTGGCGGCCGCCGTTGTAGAGCGGCACGAGCTGCACCCGCAGCTGTTCGCCCAGCTCGGCATACTCACCCTGCAGCCGCGTTTCGATCTCGGCATACGCCGCCTCGCGCGCAGCCGCCCGCCCGGCATCCTCCGTGGCACGGTCCATCGCGGCGAACACTTCGTCGCTCACGTCCAGGGCGGCGACGAGCTGATCGGCGTAGTACCGCGGAATCTGCCGCTCGTCCTCGAGCGTCCAGGACACGAAGCCACTGTCGAGCAGCGTCTCTCCCGGCCGCGCGACCCGACTCAGTGTACCGCGGATGCAGTGATGGTTGGTGACCATGAGTCCGTTCGGCGATACGAACGACGACGAACAACCTGGAACGCGGAGCGCCGACAGTTGGGCTCGCTCGAACCAGGCATCGTCGGCTTCGAACCCATACGTCTCGCTGAAGTAGTCCTGCGGCGCGTATTCGAACGTCCACATTTTGCCGTAGTCGAATCGTCCCGCCGTGATCGTGCCCGGCTCGACGCCGGCCTGAGCCTGCGTGGTATCGACCCAGAGGATTGACGACACCGTTACGGCGAGGAAGAACAGCAGCATTCGCTTCATGTGTGCCTCTCGGGACTGATTAGTGGCCGCCGTTCCGGGGGCCACGCATGCGATGGACCCATCACTCACCCCAATGACTGTGCTGCCGCGGGTGACGGTAGCGGCTGAAAGATGACAGCAGGTCCCCTGTGGGGCGAGGGCCACCGCACACCGAGCGCCCCGCCCCGACGTTATCGTTAGAGGGCACGACACTCGCCGGGGAGGGGAACGTGGACCTGACGGTGCTGCAGAACCTCGCCATTGCACTCGGGCTCGGCCTGCTGATCGGCCTGCAACGGGAATGGGTCGACAGTCGACTGGCCGGCATCCGCACCTTTCCGATCATTGCGATCCTCGGCGTCCTCACCGGCCATCTTGCCTCGACATACGGGCCATGGTTGCTCCCAACCGGTCTACTCGCCGTGGCGGCGCTCATCGTCATGGGCAACGTGGCCAAGCTGCGCTCGGGCGCTCCCGATCCCGGGCTCACGACCGAGATCACCATCCTCATGATGTACGTGCTCGGTGCGGCGTTGAGCGCGGGCTTCACAACCGAAGTCCTCGTGACCGGCGGGGGCGTGGCGGTGCTGCTCCACTGGAAGCGCCCGCTGCAAGATCTGGTTGACCGCATCGGTGAGGCAGACGCGCGTGCGATCTTCCAGCTCAGCCTCATCGCGCTGGTCATCCTCCCGATCCTGCCGAACCGGTCATTCGGCCCCTTTCAAGTGCTGAACCCGTTCAACATCTGGCTGATGGTCGTGCTCATCGTCGGGATCAGCATGGGGGCGTACGTGGCGTACAAGCTGCTCGGCACCCGCAGTGGTGCGGTCGTGTCAGGTCTCATGGGCGGACTCATCTCCAGTACGGCAACCACGGTGAGCCTGTCTCGCCGGAGCCGGAGCGCGCCCATCGAGTCGTCGGCCGCCGTGGCAATCGTCATTGCGTCTGCCGTGGTCTTTGTCCGCGTGTTGTCCGAGATCGCGCTCGTGGCACCTTCAGTGTTCCGGGCAACGGCGCCGCCGCTGGCCGTGATGCTGCTGACCATGATCGTGGCCAGTGCGGTCCTCTACACGACCTCACGTGGGGAGCTCTTGGCTGCCACGGAAGAGCAGGACCCTCCCTCGGAGCTCGGCGCCGCAATCGTGTTCGGGCTGCTCTATGCCGCCGTCCTGCTTGGGGTCGCCTTTGCCAAGGCGGAATTCGGCCAGACGGGGATGTATGTGGTCGCCGGGCTCTCGGGTCTCACGGATATGGACGCGATCACGCTATCCACGTCCCAACTGATGCGCACCGATCAGGTCAGCCCGGTGACGGGGTGGCGGCTGATCATGGTTGGGTCCCTGGCAAACCTCTGTTTCAAGGCGGCTATCGTCGCCGTGCTGGGAACGCGCGGCCTCCTGCGACGGATCAGCATGGCATTCGGGGTGACGGGTGCCGTCGGAGTGGCACTGCTCCTCGTATGGCCGGGCTAGCCAGAGCGGGCGACCCGGATTGCGCTCACTCGGGGGCGGCGGCCGGCTCTCGCTGCTGTGGGTCCCGTCCGCTCGTGAGCAACCGTTCCGCAAAGTCGAGCCGCTCGTGCACCTCTCCCAGCTCGTCGCGCAGCGAGTGCACCTGATCGTGCAGTGCCTCGACGGCGTCCGACAGCCGCTCCACGTCCTGCGGGCGGCCGTCGCGGAGGCGCTCGCGCTTGTACCCGAGCCAGAGCCGGACGCCGATCAGACCCATGCCTCCGATGATGATCAGCCCGCCCAGCCTCCCGATCGTTTCGATGACTTCAAATGGCATCGCTGACACGTCTCCCGTGCGTGACGACTCGGCCCTACCGGTTACTCTACCCTACGACCGACTACCGGGGCCAGTTTCCGGTCACGGCACGTAGCGCACGGCGCCCTCGGCCGGCTGCCAAGGATGCTCGGGCTCGAAGTGCTCCCATACGATCGCCGACACCCGCCGAAGGAGCACGAAGCCCTCGTTGTCGTCCTCCCAGCTCTCGTCTTCCTGGTCCTTCGTGATGACACAGAAGACATAGTCGCCGGACGGTGCATTCACGAGCATGACTTCCGACCGCGAGCGGTTCACCGCCCCCTGCTTCGAGGCGGCCTGCACCCATGGTGGGATCTGCGAGAGCGCCTCGCCATTCCAGTAGATGCGCGTCAGGTGCCGGTACATGGCATCGCTCGCCGCAGGGCTCACGGCGCGTCCCTCGCGGATCATCACGAGGAGCTCCGCCATCTCCCGCGGGGTCGTCTGGCCCCATCCATACAGCTCGCGATCCTGCTCCCGCCCCGGTGTACGCGAATTCACCCGCGTGTGCTCGAAGCCGTGTTCACCGAGCCACGCGTTGATCCGCGTGCCGGTCCCGGCGAGATGCTGGGCCCACAGCGCTGCCGTGTTGTCGCTGGTGGTGATCATCAACATCAGCACCTGCGCGAGCGGAATCAGCGCACTGTCACGGTACGAGCCGAGAATGTCCTCACCGGGGTAGAGCAGTGAGTCGGTGTACACGAGGGTGTCCAGCAGCCCCAGCTCACCCCGCTCGAGCCGGTCGAAGACGCCGACCAGGATCGGGACCTTGATCATGCTGGCGGTGGGAAATCGCTCGTCGGCCCGTATCTCGACGGTCGCCCCCGAGCCGAGGTGACGAACGTAGATACCCACCGTGCCGCGGAACGCCTCGACGAGCGGCCGCAGGCGCGCCTCGAGGGTCGTGTCGGGAAAGGCGGCCGCCGTTCCGTCGTCCTGCGCCGAGGCGTGTGCTGTCGGCACCGTCATCGCCAGAACCATCGTGACGCGACCGAGCGTCCGTCTCATTCGTGATGCCATCGCACTTCCTTCGGGGATCGACCGGCCGCGGCCGGCACCGTAAGCTTGTACCATGCTGCACAACCCTAGTAGCCTCGGCGGCGGCGCTCAAGCGCCGCGCCTCCGACGTGCCACTGCGAGACCGTGGCTCAGTGGCACTGCCATCGTGCTTCTCACGGCGGTCGCCTGCGCCAGTCCGGAGCCAGCGGTCCACGAGTTTCCGGTGCTGCGCGGACCCTATCTCGGCCAGACCCCACCCGGTGACATACCGCAGGTCTTCGCACCAGGAATCGTCTCCACCGGTATGTACGAGCGCGACATCGCGATGACCCCGGACGGAGCCGAGATCTACTACGGGGTCGTCGCCGGGCGGTACGCCGTCATCATGCAGACGAAGCTCGTCGACGGCCGTTGGACGGAGCCGCAGATCGCGCCGTTTTCCCGGGATCCCCGGTTCATGAATCTGGAGCCGCACATCTCACCCGACGGACTGCGGTTCTTCTTCCTGTCAACCCGCCCGCCCGACGGCGGACCCGTGCCCGATGAGCAGGTTGGCGAGTGGTTGAACCAGGACATCTGGCTCATGGACCGCACCGACGACGGGTGGAGTGAGCCGTACAACCTGGGGCCACCGGTCAACAGTGACGCGCCGGAGTTCTTCCCCTCCGTAACACTCAACGGGACCCTGTACTTCACGCGAGAGCAGACCGAGCCGCGGGCCAGCTTGATCTATCGATCACGGCTCGTCGACGGGCGCTATCTCGAGCCCGAGCAGTTGCCCATCGAAGTGAACTCGACCGATCAGCAGTACAACGCCTTCATTGCCCCAGACGAGCGCTACCTGATCCTCGGCGTGTTCGGGCGGGAGGACGCGATCGGTGGAACCGACTACTACGTCGCGTTTCGCAACGAGGACGACACCTGGAGTGGACTCGTCAATCTGGGGGATCGCATCAACCGCGCCCGCGGTGCAGAGTGGTCGCCGTACGTTTCGCCCGACGGGAAGTACTTCTTCTTCATGTCCACCCGACCGCCTGCCACCGCCGCGCTGCCGACAGCACTGAACGTGGACTACCTCCGACGCCGGCACGGCGAGCCGGAGAACGGCAACCCCGACATCTACTGGGTCGATGCCGGATTCATCGAGGCCCTCCGCCCCCACTCCCGTTGAACGCTCGCGCCAAGGAGAGCGATCACCCATGCGACCGACTACCGGACTCGTTCTCGTTGTGACGCTGTGTGGCGCGACGTTCGCCACCGCCCAGGAGCCCGTCGCCCCGCCACCCGACTTCGACGACTACGTGGCTCGCGTGCTCGAGACGTTCGAGGTACCAGGCGCAGCCGTGACGATCGTCAGAGACGGCAGCGTCGTGCTCGCAAAGGGCTACGGTGTCCGCGAGCTCGGGCGGAGCGAGCCCGTGGACACGCGCACCCTGTTCGGCATCGCCTCCAACACGAAGGCGTTCACGGCGACCGCGCTGGGGATGCTCGTCGAGGACGGTCTGCTCCAGTGGGACGCGCCGGTCATCGACTACCTGCCCTGGTTCCGGCTGTCCGACCCGTACGCGACGAGCGAGCTGACCGTGCGTGACCTCCTAGTGCACCGGAGCGGTCTCGGGCTCGGCGCAGGTGACCTGCTCTGGTGGCCGGAGTCCACCTACGATCGCAAGGAGATAGCGCGGCGTCTCCGATACATCCCGCTCGAGACGAGCTTCCGCAGCGCCTACGCCTACGACAACGTGCTCTACCTCATCGCGGGCGAGGCGATCGAAGCCGTAAGCGGACAGACCTGGGAGGACTTCGTAGCCCAGCGCATTCTGGAGCGCCTCGGCATGACCTGCAGTAATGTGCTCCACTCGGCGGCCGGTATCAGCGGGAACCTGGCAACGACGCATGCCAGGGTCGAGGGTGTCGTGCGACCGATCGCCCCCTTCTTGAGTGACAACACCAACCCTGCCGGCGGCATCAACGCATGCGCCGACGACATGGCCCGCTGGATGATCGTCCAGCTGGACTCGGGCCGCATCGGGGGTGACGACCAGCTGTTTCGGCCAGCGACGACGCGGCAGCTGTGGTCCATGGTGACCCCGATGCCGATTCGCAACCCATCCCCCGAGCTGGCGCCGCTGCGCGCGAACTTCAACGGCTACGCGCTGGGTTTCCGGGTGACCGACTATCGCGGGCGCAAGCTGGTGTCCCACACAGGTGGACTGCCTGGGTACGTATCAAAGGTCGCGATGATCCCCGACCTCAGGCTCGGTGTCTCCGTGCTCACCAACCAGGAGTCCGGCGCCGCGTTCGAGGCGATCACGTACCACGTGCTCGATCACTATCTCGACTCGCCGGCGCACGACTGGCACGAGGCCTACCGAAAGGTGATGGAGCGGTCGGCGGCACGCTTCGCCGCGGCTGAGCAGCATACGGTGGCAGAGCGGGACACGACGTCGCGGCCCTCTCTCCCGCTCGATCGGTACGCGGGAACCTACACCGACGCCTGGTACGGTGACGTCCGCGTCACGCTCGAGGGAGATGGTCTGGTGATCGCCTTCCGGCACACGCCGTCACTCGTCGGCGATCTCGAGCACTGGCAGCATGACACCTTTGTCGCTCGGTGGCGCGATCGCGAGCTTCGCGCCGACGCCTTCGTGACGTTCGTGCTGGGGCCGCGCGGTGAGATTGAGCGGGTCGCGATACGGGCGGTATCTCCAGCGACCGACTTCAGCTTCGACTTCCACGACCTCGATCTACGGCCGAAGGCCGCCCGCTGACGGGGGCGTTGGAGAGCGCCGCGTGGCAAGCCGCTACTGCTTCACCCAGGCCGGTCGCAGGTCTCGGGTTACCTCGTACACGAGGGCATCGACCAGGCGACCGTAGGCCTCCTCGGGATGCTCGGCGGAGAAATACACGTTGCCGCCGGAGAGCCCCACCTGCCCGACCACCTCCTCGGCATGTCCGCGCTTGCTCCACGTGGTACCGCCGGATTCCGTCGACAGGAGCCGGACCGTCAGGTCGACGCTCACGGTGGCCTCGACGTGCGGCACCGAGATGCCGGCAAGGCGGCCGCGAGGCTTCACGTCGGACACGGTGAGGTGCCCCATGAAGACGGCGGGCACACCGTACTCGTCGCCGATCCGCTGTGCCGCTCGAGGTCCGAGCTGCGTCTCACCGATCTCGGCCAAGAGCGCGTCCGCCTCACCCAGTTCCAGAATCTCGATCCCCTGCTGTCCCTCGAGCACGTTGGTCATGAACCGGTCGGTCGCGAGTCGGTTCAGCGCGTCACCCTCGGCGTTCTCGATCGTAAACCCGACCAAGCCGAGCCGGTTGTACCCGCTCAGGTCGATGCGTGGCGGTACGAGCACCCGCTTCGAACTGCAGGCCCCGACCGCCGCAAGCATGACCGCCGCCACGGTGAGCGGCGCCATCACCCTGGTCGCACTAGCGAGTCGAACACGGAACAGGGCCCATCGGTGGCGCCGTGTGCGACCGGACGCGGCTTGTCGCGATGCCCGAGGACGACGCCACCCGGCCGCGCGAAGCGCCGCGGCTGCGTGCGGCTGCGTGGTGTCGACGTACACCGTGGGCCTGAGCTTGCTTGATGCCACCGTCATCTGAGCCTCCGAAGGAACACCGCACCGACTCGTCGTCCAACTACACTGCCGCTTTGGCAAGATGAGTACCACATGCTGGCAGATGCTAATCGACAATCTACCAACAACTTACGATTTGCGGTACCGCGTCCGACTGCAAGGAGTGTCCCCTTCTGCGGACGCAGTCGGACCCTGCGGAGGGCGCCGGAGTACTCGAACATCTTGGCCCCGTACATCAGGCGGGCCCCTCCCCGTGTTCGGAGCCCCGCGACAGATCGCCGAGCAAAGGAGCCGCATCGACCGCAGCCTGGCCTGCCACCCCACCCAGGTGCCCCGCCTATCGGATCGGCACCGACACCGACACCTGGTGCGTCAGCACCGTGGCGTCCTGCAGGGTCAGCGGCGCCGACGGGGCAACCACGATGTCGTTCGCGAGCCCCGCATCCATCGCCCGTTCCGCTACCACACCGGTCCAAGCTACGCCGGGGCGGCCAGTGCCGGTGGTGACCCTGCCCATGTAACGGATCTCGATCCCGTTCAGCAGGAGGCGCAGCCCCCAGGTCGGCGTCCATTCCATCCAATCCTCATCCTGGCGGCGCGCGGTCTCCGCGATGTTGTCCCACTGATCGAGGTGGTAATCGTAGGCCCGGACCTGCACGCCCGCCTGCAGCTCGACCGGACCGATGCGATGCGCAGCACCGGCACTCACAATCGCGTTGGAAAACGAGAACGAGTTCTCGACCGTCTTGCCACCGGCGGGAATCGGCGTCCCGCTCGCCGTCGTCGTATCCTCGGCGGCTTCAGCCCAGGTCTCGCTCGTCGCCGGCTCGTAAACGAGATCCAGCCCGAAGGTGGTCGCCCCGGCCGCCCGGGCAATGCCGATCCCGATGTCGAACGCCGTGCTGTGCCCGGGATCGCGTGGGATGTTCACGAGCTCGTAGTTGGGGATCTTGGGATGGTCCTTCCGATTGAACGTGAGGATGCCGCCGACCCGCCATCCCTCCGTTCCGACCGGCTGCTGGTAGGAGAGGTGTGCGCCCCACGTACGGGTCTTGTCGAGATTCGTCTCGACCCGGGTTTGCTGCTGCCACTGCCAGGTGACCGAGTCCACGAGGATCCAGTCCACGTACGTCACGTCATGCTGCATGTCGAAGCGGTTGTAAAGGGCCACGGCTTCGAGCATGCGCCCGGCACCGAAGCTCTTGGTCATGCCCAGCCGAAAGTCCTCCGCGTGGCCGGACTGCTGGATGTCCGTGCTCATCGCGTAGAGATGCTCGACTCCGTCGACCGCGTCGAGATCCGCCAAGGACACACTCCCCCCGACCGTGAAGTCACCGGGGAGCAGCGCGCCGCCGAGGATCGTGGCGTACATGTTCGTCGCCGAGCCGCGTGACAGGGCGTCGGGCGGCAGGACATCGAGCTCGGGTCCGAACCACGGCACGGCGAAGAACTCCTCACCGGCCTCGAGCTGCTGCAAGGTGGCCGACACCCCGCCGAACCAGCGGGATGACCGAAACAGCGCCCCGACCGGTAGAGATCGCGCATTGCCCGCCTCGTTCGAAATCCCGTAGAACGTGGGGGCCACGAAGACCTGAGCACCCGAGAGGCGGCTCCCAGTGGCCGGGTTTACGAAGGGATCGTGCAGGGTGTCGTCGACGGCGATGAACACGCCACCCATGCCCATCTTCTCGGACGGCGCGATGAGGAACTGATCGCCCGCGGCGACCGGAACGGTCTTGAGCGAGATGAGTTGCGCAGCCACGGCGGCCGGGATGACCACGACGAAACTCGCGGCGACCGTCAGGGAGCGGATGACTAGCTGAGCACACATGATGGCTCCAAGGGGTGAAGGCTGGTCAACGTGCGATGCCGAGCGCCGACGCGTCGGGAGGGGTGAGCTCCACGGAGTGGGTGGTGACCTGACGCTGGACGATGGTCACGTCGGCCTCGGACACCGAGCCGAACACGGCGGATTCCGGTGCCGCGATCTGCACGCGGTACGTCCCGGGCACGAGGAAGGCGACGCGATACACGCCGTCGGCGGCGGTATGGCCCGTAGCGATGGCGAACCAGGGTGACGTGGTCGCCGAATCGCCGAGAGAAACCGTCACAGCCGCGTTCGTAATCACCTCCACAATCCCGTCACCATCGGCGTCGCCCGTCACGGTCCCGGTGAGTGTGCCGGTGACCGCACTGTTCACCGCCCGTACGTGGGCGAGGAAGGCGAAGTCGTGCAGCGGATCCTGGAGCGCGTTGACGAAACTGCGCCCCACGTCCAAGTCGATGACGATCTGGACTCCCGTATCGCTAACCGCCACAGTCTCCTGGACCCACGCGAGCACGGAGAACTCCCCGAGGGCAGGCCAGCGCACGGAAGCCTCCCGCCCGTCGCGCATGACGACGCGGGAAGAACCGCCACGTAGCGACACGCGCACGGCACGGTACGAGCCAGGCGGCAGTTCCCCCCATCCCACCAGCGCCGTCCGGCCGTGCTGCAGCTCCAGCACGTCGAATGTCTTGCCCGGCCGCGTAATGGTGACCCACTCTTGGCCCGCCGAGTCGGCATCGGTGGACGCGGCAATCTCGGATACGTAGACTTCGACTCGGTCCACCAGCTCGAAGGGGAACCCGGCATCCGTGAGCAGGACAGTGGTCGCTCCGGCATCGACCTGGCCGAAGGGATCGTCCTGATAGCAGACGAGCGACGCCGCCCCGGCAAGCAACAGCATCCATCTTCTCGAGACGTGCATCGATGGCTCCTTCGGGGAGGATACGCGCAGCATCGAACCCATCGTGGATACCCGCGGTCGGCGAGCCGCGTCACCGGGACTCGCGACGTGACTTACGCTCTCCCGCAGGGGTATTGAGGTCGTGAACGGGGAGAGCGACGCGGCACTGGTGCGGCGGGTGCTCGCCGGCGACACTGCAGCCTACGCTGGTCTCGTCGCCCGCTACCGCGACCGCCTCGGACGGTATGCGATGCGGATGTTGGGAAACGAGGCCGATGCCGAGGAAGCCCTGCAGGACGCCTTCGTACGCGGCTATCGATCACTGCACCGCTGTACGGAGCCGGAGCGTTTCGGGGCCTGGCTGTTTGCGATTCTGGTGAACCGGTGCCGCACGCATGGTGCGCAGCGAGCCCGGCGGCAGCACAGGGTGATTCACGATGACGGGTTGGTCGCGCGCGCGTCCGTCGATGACATGGCCGAGCAGCATGCCTGGCGCGAGACGATCGTGTGGGCGCTGGCCCAGCTGCCTCCGGCGAACCGCGAGGCGTTTCTCCTCAAGCACGTCGAAGAGTTGAGCTACGACGAGATGACGACTGTTACCGGTGCGAGCGTCCCGGCGCTCAAGATGCGTGTGATGCGGGCACGGGAAGAGCTGCGCCGGCTGCTGATGGAGGTTGAGCGTGTCTGAGCATGACGAGTGGTTCGAGCAGGTCGCGCAGGTGCTCCGCGAGCCGGTTCGGCTAGACCCCTCCTTCGACCGCCGGGTCATGGACGAAGTAGCGCGGAGCCCGGCGCCGGGTAGCAGGTTGCGAGTGCTGGAGCTGCGGCGCCCGTTCGCGGGTCGGCTGCCCCTCGCCAGTCCCCTCGGAGGGGCAGCACTGGCAGCCGCCGCGCTCGTGGGCGTGCTCATCGGGCGTTCCTGGCTCGCACAGGGTGACACCGGCGCGGCCCTGTCGACACCGGTTGCGGCTACTGTGGGTGTGGCGCCGGTCCAGTTCGTGATCGTGGTTCCCGGCGCTTCCTCGGTCACGCTCGTGGGCGACTTCAACGATTGGAGCCGAACGGCCACTCCGCTGGAACCGGCACCCAGTGACGGGGTCTGGTCCGTGACGGTACCGCTCCAAGCCGGGCGGTATCGCTACGCCTTTCTGGTGGACGGGAGCCGCTGGTTGACCGACCCTTCGGCGCCACGCACCCTCGATGATGACTTTGGCCCGCCGAACTCGGTGGTAACGGTGGGGGCAACATGACCATGCTGCAACGGATGTGCGGGATGGTCGGGATCGCGGCGCTCTTTGTCGCGCTGCCCGACCCTGTCGGCGCGCAGGAGCCACGACTGCAAGGACGCCTGCAGGACGCTGTTCGCGTCGAGGTCGATGCGCTGCTGCTGCAAGCGCGTGAGGCGGGCCTGCCTACCGAGCCACTGGTCGACCGGGCGCTCGAGGGGGCGAGCAAAGGGGCGTCCGGAGAGCGGATCGTGGCCGCGGTGCGTCGGCTTGCCGGCGAGCTCGAGACGGCCCGAGACGCCATGGGCCAGCGGGCCCGACCCGAGGAACTGGCGGCCGGTGCCAGCGCACTGCGGGCCGGAGCCGCACCGGAGGACCTCAGTCGGTTACGGGGCTACCGGCCGGATCAGTCGCTGACGGTTGCGGTGGCGGTGCTCGCGGACCTCGTCGCCGTCGGCGTGCCCGTCGACACCGCGGTGGCTGCAGTCCTCGTCCTTGCGGGGGCGGCCGACGACGCCGACTACATTGCCTTCCGCCGCAGCGTCGAGCGGGATGTCGCGTTGGGGGCATCCCCGGTTGCGGCGCTTGGCGTGCGGCTCGACGCTGCAACCGCTGTAGCCGAGGGGATCTTGGACCAGGGCGCAGGACGCACCCCGACCGCACCCCGCAAGCCGTAGCGTGAACCGCGCGGCTCGCGGCGTCGGGTGAGCGGACGCGGCGTCCGAGCCGCGGTTGCGGCTGCGGCCTCCCTGCTCCCTCTGGGTCAAGCCGCGGTCGCGCAGACCGTCGGCGCGCTCGATGCCGGTGTCTCCGCCGTCGAGTACGAGGGTTACCTCGCCTCGGGAGCCCTGTTCCTCAACCCAACCTTGCGGCACGACACGCCGAGTCTATCACTGGGGCTCCAGGGCGGTTGGGTCGTGTTCGAGAGCGGAAACCACGTCCTGCACGGCACCGGGGCCGGAGCATGGCGCACGCCTCCGCTCGGTCGGTGGCGTGCGGAGGTTTCGGGCTCCGGCGGCGTGTCCTCCTACGTGGTAACCGACACGGCATTCCCCGCGTACGGACACGTTCTGGGCCGAGTTCGGACGCACTACGGCACGGGCCGCAGCGGCGCGTGGGCCGCAGCCGCCACCGGTCATTCGTTCTTTGGTGACACGTCGGCCACTCCTGTCGAGATCTCGCTGGGTGCGTGGACGGCGCGCGCCCGATTCGCCGTCGGTGGCAGCATCAAGCATACGTGGATCGCCGACAGTTCCTATCTCGACGTCACGGCCTCGCTTCGGTGGATCTACGAGTGGTTCGAGCTCTCCGGCTCTGGTGGATTCCGGACCGCGAGCCGGGGCGGCGGCAGCGGAGCCTGGGCAGAGGCCGCCCTCCAGATTCCCGTGTGGCGCCCCGTTACCGTAGTCATCGGCGGCGGGCGGTATCCATCGGATCCGGTGCGAGGCGTGCTCGGGGCGAGCTACGTGAGTGCCGGGATTCGCATCACCCCGTTTCGGACCGCCCCTCCACTCCACCCAGCCATCGGTAGCGCCTACCGGCGGGCACTGGAATCACGTCCGAGGGAGAGCGCCGGCGCACCCCGCATCTCGCTCGGCGGAAGCCACACGCAGGGTCGCGACATCCTGATCGAGGTGGACGGCGCCACTCGCGTCGAGCTGGCGGGAGATTTCACCGACTGGGAACCACGCGCAATGGAACGGGAGGACGCTCGGAGTTGGAGGATCCGCGTGCCCCTTGGGCCGGGGATCTACAGACTGAACATACGGATCGACGGGGGCCGCTGGATCGTCCCCGCGGGGGTGACGTCGGTGGAAGACGAGTTCGGTAGTCAGGTCGGACTGTTGGTCATCCCGTGAGCGTCACGCCCGCGATGTGTCACGGCATCGCAGAGCCGGCCCTGGTTCCCTCCACGAGTGCACTGGCCTCCCGCAGGTACGGACGGCAACGGCGGGGGCACTAAGCCACCCGCATAATTGCGAGGTTGTGTAGGTCGGCCCTGGACGCGGCCGCTCCGAGCGCGCTCGCGTCGATGGTACTCTCGGCGAGTGCGCCGGCAACCGATCGTCCCCGTCGGTGGGGAGACTCACCAAATGGCTGGAACCAGTCGGTACCGAACGCGTTCGGCGTAGGCCCGGTACCCGGCGAGGCCGTCGAGGAGCATACGATCCTCGAGCGCCGTGCGCACGAGCATGATCCCAACGGCGAGCAGCGCCGGCACGAGGCTCCACAGTGAGCCGAGCACGAGGGGCGTGCCCACGACCATCAGCGTCCACCCCGTGTACCCGGGGTGACGCACGTAGCGATAGGGACCAGCGTCTACGGTGGTGTGACCCCGTGCCGTCTGAATGCTGACGCGCCGAGAGAAGAACCGGTTGACGGCCATGGCCCAGACGAAGAGCGCGTCGCCGGAGACGATCGCGCCAAGTCCAATGAGATGCACGGCGAGACCAACATCGCCCGTCCACGCGAATCGCTCGTCGAGCCCGGCCACGGGAAGCAGGCCGATGCCAAAGACCCCGAGCAAGGATCCCAGCACCAGATCCCATTGGGCGGCACTCTCTGCCCTCCGCATCCGTTCCCGCAGGACCTCGGGATTGACGGCTCGCAGCACCAGAACGTTCACCCCGATACAGCCCGTCAGGCAGCCAACGTATACCCACGCCCACGTCCAGTCCGCCCTTCCGGCGGGAAGGAGCAGCAACGCGGAGAGGACCGGCACACCGAACGCCACTCGGAGCACCGCCCGCCATACTTCAGACGTGCCACCAGTCTCGATTGGCCGCTCGGGTCCGTCGTCCACCGGGTTACCTCCGGAATGGTCCCCTCACCACTTGGGGCCACAACCTGTACTACCCCGATGAACGACGGAGTGGCTTGCGGGACAGTAATATTACTCATAACTTATATTAGTGGATAGTTATACGATTCCGATCGAAGCCCTGGCTGATGGCACCCGTCGCGCCATTCTCGAGGAATTGCGCGCAGGAGAGCGTTCCGTCGGTGAGCTGACCGCCGCGGTACCCGTCACGCAGCCGGCGGTATCCCAGCATCTGACCACCCTCCGCGAGGCCGGACTCGTCGACGTACGCCACCTCGGCACGCGCCATCTCTACCGTTTGCGCGCCGATGGCATCGCGGCCCTTCGGGCGTATGTCGAGTCGTTCTGGGACGGCGTCCTGGACGCCTACGCCGATTCTGTTTCCCCACATCGTCGCCAGACGCGGCGGCGGGCTTCCCCACGGAGGTTCCAATGACCTCTGGTTCTCCCCTTCCCCCAGTCGTCAAGCGCGTGCACATCGACCTCCCGTTGGAGGCGGCGTTCCGCCGCTTCACCGACGAGATCCACACATGGTGGCCCATGGCAACGCACTCCGTGGCGGCCGGGCGCGCTGCGACGGTCGTGCTGGAGGGGTGGGAGGGCGGACGGCTGTTCGAGCGGGAAGACGACGGAACCACGCATGAGTGGGGCAGGATCGTCACGTGGGAGCCGCCGCACCGAGTGGCATTCACTTGGCATCCCGGCCGGCAGTCCCCCTCTGCGCAACATCTTTCGGTAGCGTTCACGGTGGAGGGAGACGGGACCTCGGCCGAACTCACCCACGGTGGCTGGGAAGTACTTGGTGACGATGCCGCGGCGGTGCGCGGGCAGTACGATCAGGGGTGGCTGCAGGTACTCGAGTTGTTCGCCAGATCTGTCAGCTCGTAGCGTGGCACCTGGTATCAGCGCTCAGACCTGCACCGCGACCCCACACCATCGAGCCGATGTGGTGGTCTCGTCACGCCGCCGAGGACCGCAGCACTATCGCGCGTTCGACCTCGGTTCGTCCGAGACGCGCACTCTGGCGCTCGCCTAGCGCTGTGAGATGATAGACCGACTCGCCACCACCCTCTGACACCACGGGCTCAGCGACGCCCTCGGCCACGAGCGCCCGCACCAGACGGCGAATGTGATAGCGGGTGACGGGCCACTGCCGGGGAATATCCCGGATGGCTGTCGTCCCACGTGCGGCGAGGTACTCCAGTATCGCGCGGCGGGCAGCTCCGAGCGGATCGACGCTCCCGACGCCAGCCACGGCCCCCGACCGTCGCATCGTCCGACCCGGAGGATGGTCCACTCCTCCCGACTGGTAGCACGTGGGGTCTGGCTTCCACGGTGGCATTGCCTTCTCCTCCTTCAGCGGTCTTACGTTCCCGGCATCGCGGTCACCGGTCCGCCTCCACAGTGAGAGGCGCGGCCGGCGGGGCGGACGGCTCACACACCACGCTGGCGTCCGCCGCACGGTGCACTACATCTTTGAGCGGAATGTGCGGCCTACGAGTGGTGAACTCTGAGCAAGAGGTTCGTCTGATGACCGTGCCGTCCGACGTAACGCAAGCCCTCGTGGCTCTGTCCGACGGGGACGCCACGGCGCTCGATCGTCTGCTCCCGATGGTGTACGACGAACTCCGACGCATGGCCGAACGAGAGCTTCGGCGTGAGCGGCCCGACCATACGTTGAGCCCCACAGCCCTCGTGCACGAGGCCTACCTGAAGCTGGTACAGCTCGATCGCATCTCCTGGCAGGGACGCGCGCATTTCTTCGGTGCGTGCGCCAAGGCTATGCGGCGGATCCTGATCAGCTATGCTCGGATGAAGAAGGCCGGCAAGCGCGGGGCAGGTGCCGAGCACGTGCCAGTCGACAACGTCATGGTCGCGGCCGACGCTCCTCCTCAGGACCTCATTGCCCTCGACGACGCGTTGACTCGGCTGGAGCAGCTCGACGAACGGCAGGCACGGGTCGTCGAGTGCCGATTCTTCGCGGGTATGGACGTGAAGGACACCGCCGAAGCCCTTGGCGTGTCGCAGGCGACGATCAAGCGCGACTGGACAGCTGCGCGCGCCTGGCTCAATCGCGAGCTCACGCGATGACGGACGACGTTGGTGCGGCTGGAGGCTTCCGGACAGCGCGGCGGGTACCGCTGGGGATTCAGCCTCCAGGCATCACACCGTTTCCCACCACGCAACCTCTGCGGCGAGTCCGCACTTCGGACAAGTCTCCCTGTCCGGACGGGCGATGATCCCAAACCGCCACTGGCAGTTGGGACACACCCCATAGTAGCGCCCGAGCCCGAAGCTGTCCCGTTCGCCTGGAACGTGCTCAAGGCGGTGAATCACCGCGATGCGCTCGGGTCGCAGGGGCGAGATCTCCACGATCCACCGTGGCACCTCGACCAGTTCTCCGGCGATTCGGAGGGTGACACGATCTGGACAGTCATCCCAGATCACGGGGTACCATGCGCCGTGGCGTAGCTGCTTCGAGTGCTCGCGCTTCGTGGTGGGCCACACTCTGGCCCAGGCTTGGACTCTCACGAACTCACCCACTGCTCTGCCCGGCTCGTCTGCGACTGACATGTTGGAGGGTTCCATGAGCGAGAGGATAGCTCGGCTCCTACGCCGGTGCTGTGACGCAGATCATTCCTTGTCCGGCGGGAAATCCTCCTGTCTGCCCCGCGTCCAGGAGCATGACCGGACCGTCCATCGACGGTGAGTCCGCCGCCGTGCACGCCGCGCCTCTCGGAATGGAGGCGGGAACGAGAGAGACGACGCCACGACACGAACACATCGAACGGGCGTTCAGGCCGAAGGCCACGGTCGTGACCGGCGGGGAACGGGACGGCGCAGACCGGGGATGAACATCGTCTTCGGAGTAGCTGCGCGTGCTGTACCGCCAACGGAGGAGACACGATAGCCCTAGCCTGCTAATCCACGAACAGTGGCACGTGCTCGAACCGATCCACATCCACGAGGCCACGGTCCGTCAGCTTGAGACTGGGAATCACCTCGAGGGCGAGGAAGCTCATGGCCATGAAGGGATCGTGCAGTGCCGACCCGAGGTCCTGGGCGGCGGCGATGAGCGCCTCCATCTGCTGCCGCACCTCGGTAATGGGCCGGTCCACCATCAGACCGCCGATCGGTAGGGGCAGCACGGCCGTGACCGTGTCGTCAACGGCGACGGCTTGCCCCCCTCCCACATCCGCCACCGCCCGGGCAGCCGTCATCATCGACTGGTCATCCGCTCCGATCACGACCAGGTTGTGATGGTCGTGAGCGACCGTACCCGCAATCGCACCCCGACGAAGGCCGATACCGGATACGAAGCCGAGCCCAACTCCTTTTCCACGTCCATGACGCTCGATGACCGCCATCTTGAGCAGGTCGCGTGATGGATCCGCAACTGCTTCGCCGGCACGGACGGTCGGATCGGCCATGTCGTGCCGCGTGACGAGCTGATCAGGCACCGCCCCGATCACGCGCATCCGGGAGCCCGCGGCCCGAATACCGAACGAGACCCGGCTCCAATCGATCCGCACCGACTGCCCCAGGGCCCTCGCTGACGAAGGCTCGACGTCGTCCAGCAGGCGCCCGTCCCGCGCAACGAGGCGACCGCCCACGTACACGGCACGCGCTCGAAGCGCATCGAGATCGTCGAACACGACGAGATCCGCCCGGCGTCCTGGTGCGACCGCTCCTCGATCGCGCAGCCGGAAGTGCTCCGCCGTGTTCAGCGTGCCCATCCGGATAGCCAGCAGCGGTGAGATTCCCTCTGTCACCACCAGGCGCACGAGATGGTCGATCGAGCCCTCGCTCAGGAGGTCGGATGGCTGGCGATCATCCGTGCACAGGCAGAAGCGCCGCTCGGTTTCCTGTGACACGAGCGGCAACAGCGATCGGAGGTTCTTCGCGTTGGTCGCTTCCCGCAGAAAGATCGTCATCCCCAGCCGCAGCTTTTCTCTCGCTTCGTCGGGGGTCGTACACTCGTGGTCGGACCAGATGCCGGCAGCGAGATAGGCATTGAGGTGGGCACCGGACAGACCGGGGCAGTGTCCGTCGATTGGACGTCCGGTGAATGCGCGGAGCTTGGCGAGGACGCTGTGGTCGCCGAACACCACTCCGGGAAAGTTCATGACCTCGGCCAGACCCAGCACGGAGGGCTCGTCCAGCAGTGACGCGAGGTCCTCCGCCGAGAGCTCCGCTCCAGCTGTCCCCATCGGCGTTGCTGGCACACACGATGAGGCGTTCACGAACATCGTAAAGGGCGCGCCACGCGCGTCCTCGAGCATGAAGCGGATCCCGTCGAGGCCGTGCACGTTTGCGATCTCGTGGGGATCCGTGACGACGGTAGTCACCCCGCGTGGCACCACGGCACGTGCGAACTCGCGCGGCGGGACCATAGCGCTCTCGACGTGCACATGAGCGTCGATCAGTCCTGGCGCGAGCACTCGCCCCGTAAGGTCGACCGTCTCGCGTGCCTCCCACCCTTCCCCGACCCCAGCGATCCGACCGTCACTGACGGCCACGTCGGCCTCGAGAACCTCTGCCGAGAAGACGTTGACCACGCGGGCCCGTCGCAACAGCAGGTCGGCCGGTTCGTCGCCTCTGGCCACGGCGAGCAGATGGGTCTGCGACGTATCGTTCATGTGCAGCATATCATGCCTGCAAAACCCGATCGGTGCCAGGGTGATGACGATGCTTGCCTCCATCGGCCACCTATCACACGTTTCGAATCGACGCCGCCCGGATTGTGCCGTGAACGCTCTCTCGAAGAAGAAGGAGGCCAGACGCCTCGAGGAGGAAGGGAGACTACCCGAGGCCCTCACCCTCTATCGGGAGGTCCTCGCCGAACTCGAGCGAGACCCGCCGTCTGAGCATCTCCTCCCCGGGTACGTCAAGGTAGGCGAGCTCGCACTCGGTCTCGGAGACACGCGTGGCGCGGTGACAGCCTATGCAGGGGGTGCGGAGCTGTTCGCGCGGCGCGGAGACGCGGAATCCGTCGCCGAGTTGTGCTTGCGCATCCTGCGGGCGGACCCCACTCGCAAGGATGTGCACGCCCGCTTTGCGCGGCGCCTGTTGGATCATGGACACGCGGAGGAAGCGCGCCAGCTCCTCCTGGACTACGCGCGTCGCGCCCGGAGTGACAATCTCCATCGGATCCTCAGCCGGATGGACCAGTGGTCCGAGCAGGAGCTCGAGCGTCTGTTGAGCGACTTCCTGGACCGGGTCGTCCCTCAATCCCACCCAGAGGAGCATGCTCCGGTTCGGCGCGACCCACCGGCCGCGGACACCTCTCCTGCTCCCGCGCCCACGCCACCACCGCTCCCCTCGCAGCCGGCTCCACCTCAGGGCAAGGAATCGGACACCACGTCGATGGCGCGAGCGGCGCTGACGGAGACGAAGCCGCCTCCACCGATCCCCACCGAGGCTCGGGTAGCTCCCGCACATGCAGCGGGACCGCCAGCCATGCCGCCACTGACAGTTCCGCCGAGCGAACCGCCTCAGCGTACTTCGGTGACTCCCACACCCGCGCCTGAGCCCGAGGTCCCGGCTCACGCGGAGCAGCGACCGCAGTCCCCGCCGATCCCCACTCGACCGAAGTCGCGGCTGTCACCAGAACGTGTCCTCCGGCCACCCGCGGGACGCCTAGCGGTGAGGCGGGGCCGCCGCCGTGCCCCCGGCCTGGTTCCTATGGGCCTCGCAGCCGTGCTGCTCGTTGCGGCGGTGCTGGGCTATGCAATCGCCCCACCGGGATTCCTGCCGTTCGGTATCAAGGATGGACCCGCGGCAGTCGATCCCGCGACAGCCGCCGAGCCGGCGGCAGCGGCGCTGGCCCCCGCTGACTCCCAGCCGTCCGCGACGCAACGCACCGAGCCCGAACCGGCAGCTCTCGAGGAACTGCCGAACCCGGATCCAACCGTTATGCCCGCTGATTCGCGGATCCCGACGGATCCGGACCCGGCGCCGCCACCGCAGACCGCAGTGTTGCCCGAGGAAGGCCAACCGGAGCAGCGCCAGGACCCGGCGGTGGTCCCTCCGACCGCGATTCCGCTCGTCGCCGCGGACAGCATGGCGGCGATCTCCGATACCGCGGTGGCAGCAGAAGAGCCTGAGGAAGTGAGCGACACATCGGGGCCGACGTTGCCGCAGAGGCTTGAGCTGCCGGAGCGAGTCGTGATCGTGGAGGGTCTGCCCGTGCTCGACGTCTCGACGTTCCAGGCCCCCGCCGGCCAAGGACACCGCGTCACGCAGCTGCTGGAGTCGGGAGACACGCTGTCGCTGGTCGTCGTTCCGCTTGACCCGGCTACCGCAAGCCAAGTGGAAGCCGGACGCGTCCGGGTGCGATCGTCCGGAACGTCAGCCATCGGCACGACCCGATTCGGTCTCTACCTCGTGACCGGGCGTGCCTTGCTCTCGGCGTCGGCCATGGAGAGCCTGCTGCGGCACTTGCTGGAGATCGAACCGCAGTGACCCCGGGTCGGCAACCGCGCGCCGGCCCCGCAGTTGCGACCGATCCCCACCACCCTACCCGTCAGTCGAGGAACGGAGACTTCTTTGCGCCTCCCAATCCCCCTCGCTCGGCGTCGAGCATCCGCTGCAGCTCCTCGATACTGAGCTCGAAGGGATCGGATTCGTAACTCGGCGCACGGACGCGGACAGTGCGCTCGCCAGCTCCCGAAACCGCGATCAGCTCCCACTCGCCGCTCGAGACATCCCGAACTTCCCACATCGACCCGTCGCGATCCGTGAATCGTCGATATCCCATCCCGTATCTCCCTCCGGTTCGCTCGTCCAACATACCGACACCGGCCACTGCGTCGCGAGGCCAGCGCAGCCGTCCCTCGCGGTTGCCCTCAGTCGGTGCCCAGGGGATCTTCGGACAATGTCGTGCACTCAACCACCGCCGCGCCCCGCGTGCCGGTCATGTTGCTGAGGGGAGCTGTCGTCGTCCGTCTGTCGGATGTCACCGTCCAGCTCGGCGGACGGCGCGTGCTCGGTCCTCTGAATCTCGAAGTGCCTCGAGGCGCGACGGTGGTTCTGGTTGGGCGGAGCGGGTCGGGGAAGACGACGACGCTCCGCCTGGTCAACCGGCTGCTCGAGCCGACGCGCGGCGAGGTGACCGTGCTCGACCGGTCAGCCACCGACTGGGATCCCGTGCGGCTGCGCCGGTCGATCGGTTACGTGATCCAAGAGGGCGGACTCTTCCCGCACATGACCGTATCGGAGAATGTCGGCATCGTGCCGCGCTTGGAGGGCTGGCCGCAGCAGCGCCGGCGAGAGCGGGTCAGCGCGCTGCTCGATATGGTGGGAATGCCCGCCGCGCAGTTCGCCGACCGGGCGCCGCATCAGCTGTCCGGCGGGCAGCGTCAGCGGGTGGGCGTGGCCAGAGCGCTTGCCGCCGATCCCGACATTCTCTTGTGCGACGAGCCATTCGGCGCGGTGGATCCCATCACGCGAGCGGACCTGCAGCGGGAGTTCGCCTCGCTCACGGCACGGCTCGAGAAGACCGTCCTGTTCGTCACCCATGACGTCCGGGAGGCGCTGACCCTCGGAGACGTGATCGTGGTGCTCGAGGAAGGGTCCGCGGCCTTCGTGGGCACGCCAGAGGTCTTTCGCGACAGCGACCACCCGCTCGTGCGCGATCTGCGAGCGCTCCTGTGAGCGTTCTGGATTTCACCCTCCGCAACGGTGGGGAGATCGCCTACCGATCCGCACAGCACCTGCTGCTCGTCGGCATCTCGACGGCGATCGCGGTTGCGATCGGCGTCCCACTGGGCATCGCCGTCACCCGCCGGCGCCGGCTTCGCACGGGCATCCTCGGTGCCACCAACGTCCTCCAGACCGTGCCCAGCCTCGCGCTGTTCGGATTCCTGCTGCCTCTCCCCCTGCTCGGAGGCATTGGCGCGAGCACCGCAATCGTGGCACTCGTCGTGTATGCACTGCTCCCCATCGTCCGCAACACGTACGTCGGCATCAGCAGTGTCGATGCGGCGGTGCGCGATGCCGCGGTGGGAATGGGCATGACGGAGCGTGAAGTGCTGCGCCTGGTCGAGATGCCTCTCGCAATGCCCGTGGTCCTGGCAGGCATTCGAACGGCAACGGTCATTGGAGTGGGCATCGCCACCATCGCTGCGGCCATCGGCGCAGGTGGGCTGGGCGATTTCATCTTCCGTGGCCTCGCCATGGTCGACAACGGTGTCATTCTCGCGGGTGCCGTGCCGGCCGCCCTCCTGGCGCTCGCCCTCGACGGAGCACTCCACCTGCTGGAGCGCCGGGTCGACTGGCGGGCGCGGTCGGGGGAGACGCGACGATGAGACGAGCCCTCGAGGTAATCGCCCTCGCGACACTCTGTGGCACTGCGCAGACCTGTGAGCAGACTCCCACGCTCACGGTGGGCTCCAAGAATTTCACCGAGTCGGTCATCCTCGGTGAGCTGTTGGCCCAGCACCTCGAGCGTCTCGGCTACCCGGTGGACCGAAGACTCAACCTCGGCGGTACCTTCATCTGCCACGAGGCAATCGTCAACGGACAGATCGACGCATACGTGGAATACACTGGGACCGCATACGGCGCGGTACTCCAGTCACCGCTCGTGAGCGACCGGGAGCGCGTGACCGCGATCGTTGACTCGGCGTACGACGAGCGCTGGAATCTCGAGATCGGGCCGCCCCTCGGATTCGACAACACGTTCGCCCTGTTGGTGCGGGGGGCCGACGCGCGTCGCCTCGGGATCGCGACCTTGTCGGAGGCAGCCGCGCACACCGGGGCCTGGCGACCGGGATTCGGGTACGAGTTCATGGAGCGGGCAGACGGATACCGCGGATTGGTATCCACGTACGGACTCTCCTTCGAGCGGCAGCCAACCGTCATGGATCTGGGCCTCACGTACCGGGCGCTGGCCGAGGGGGAGGTCGACATCATCGCCGGCAATTCCACCGACGGACAGATCGAGGCGCTAGATCTCTTTCACCTCGCCGACGATCGTGCTTACTTCCCGCCGTACGAGGCCCTGGCGATCTTCCGCTTCGAGGCGGCGGAGCGGCACGCCGGCCTGCGCGAGGCATTAGCGCAACTCGGCGGTACGATCGACGCACCCACCATGCGGCACCTGAACTACCTCGTCGACGTGGAGAAGCGGGATTATCGCTCCGTGGTCGGGACACTGCTCGATTCGCTCGCGGCCGCCGGGTCCGTCGACTATCCGACAGCCGTATCGGCCGACGGCTGATACGCGCGCCTCCGCTCGCAGCATGCATCCCACCGTCCGTGACGCTAGGCCCGCATCGCCTCCGCGCACGGTTTGAGCAGGTAGACGTTTCCGGCAATCCGCCCCGCGAGGAAGGCGGTCGCCGCTGCGGTCACGCCGACCCATCCGAGCTGCCACCCGAGTGTCGGGAAGAGCAACGCGATTCCCACCACCTCGAGGGTAGTGGCCCAGGTGATTGGGCGCGTGTGTTTGGCGAGCACGAGGATGCTGCGCTGGAACGAGAGAACGACTGACAGGAACGGGATCGGCACCAGGATCATGGTCGGCGTGAGGGCGAATCGGACCAGCTCGGGGGTCAGACCCGATACGGTTCCGAACCAGATCCCCGCCAGCGGCGTCAGCGCCACGAGGGCGAGACCGGCAGAGGACGCCAGTCCCAGAACGAGCGCGAACCGGCTGAGACTGCTGAAGTGCTCGAATCGCTTCCCCATGAGGGCAATCGCGACTTCCTGGAACGACAGCCCCATGGCTCGGAACAGGAAGGAGAGCGCAGTCACGACGGGGAAGACGGCCAGCGACTCGATGGGAGCCGGTGCACGCCCCATGAAGAGCGTTAGCATCGGCTGGACGGCCAGCCCGATGAGTGAGGTGAGGGCGAGCGGGTAGTAGAACCGCGCGATTGCCCGGTACGTGGGGGGTGCTGCACCAACTGTTCCACTAGCCACGGTGGCGAGCAGCCGACCGATCGAGTGGCGTGCCATCCAGCGGCTGGCCAGCGCTTCCGCTGACACGCCGGCCGAAAGCGCTGCCGCCGCGACGTACGCGCCGGGCACTGTCGCCAGCAGATACAGCGAGATAGCCGTACCCGCCATTGCAGATAGCCGGAGCACCGTTCCCACGGCGACGAGCCGGGTGCGGCCGTCCCGGATGAGCAGGCCCTGATAGAACCGACGATAGCCGATGGCCCCCGGCCACGGCAGCAGCAGCCAGAGCGATACGTACACCAGACGCGCCACCTCGCGCGGCAACGCGATCACATCGAGCATCACGAACCGGAAGACGGGCGGGATCAGCAGGCCGAGCAGGGCGGCGGTGGTGCCAAGGCTCAAGGCGTAGCTGAACGTCCGGAGCCGGCGGAAGCTCGTCGCGTCTTCTGCCAGGGCCGTGGAAGCGCTCATCAGCATGATGACCGGAGCCTCCACGAGTAGCGCGAACGAGTAGGCAACCCCGTAGGCCGCGAGATTGAACTTCGCGTCGACGAGCCGCGCGATGACCGCGGCGAGGAAGGGGCCCTCCACCGCCATCATGAGCCACGTGGCGGCGAGTGGCAGCCAGAAGATCAGAATCGACCGTTGGGACCGCTGCAGGCCGGAAGCTCCCTGACGGAGTTGCGCTAAAACTAGCAATCGGTGCGCGTCGCGCCTGGCGGCCCGCAGAGAGGGAGGTGAGATTGCAACGGACCGGCAGAAACCGGGCAAACCAAGGAGCGGTGATGCAACGCACGACCCCTCTGTGGATCCTGGCGGTGGCAACGGTTGCAACACCCGCGGGGGCACAGGAGCCGATCGACTCTACGCTGGCGCTGGCGACCTTCGATACCGCCTGGCAGATCGTGTACGAGACCCATTTTGACACCACGTTCAACGGCGTGGATTGGGTCGCGCTGCGTGACGAGCTGCGCCCGCGGGTGGCCGCTGCCACCGAGCGAGCCGAATTGAGAGGGATCGTCAGTGACATGCTAGAGCGGCTCGGCCAGTCCCACTTCGCTCTCATTCCCGAAGAAGTGGCCGATACATTGAACCCGGAGGAGCGGGACGTCGCGGGCGCCGTGGGCGACGTCGGCCTGGACATGCGTCTCGTACACGACACGCTCCTGGTGACCGCCGTCGACTCCGGCGGCCCAGCACACCAAGCGGGTGTGCGTCCGGGTTGGATCGTCGCCGCGGTCGGTGACGTTCGCGTTGAGGATCTCGTCGCTGCGTCCCGCGAGGCGGAGTCGCGCGTCGACCTGCGGAGGCTCGTCTGGGGACGGATGCAGCGCACCCTTCAGGGGCCGCCGGACACCGACTGTACGATAGAGTTCCTCGACGCACAGGACCGGCCTGTATCGCTCGTGCTCACCCGGCGGACGTTCCCCAATGAGCCCGTCAAGCTCGGCAATCTGCCAACACTCTTCTCGCGCTTCGCTCGCCGACAGGAGGTCGTTCCCGGATCCAACGTCGCTGTCGGGATCGTCTGGTTCAACTTTTGGATGGTCCCGCTGATCCGGCAGTTCGACCAGGCCATCGACGATTTCCGCGGCCTGGATGGGATCGTGATCGATCTGCGCGGTAACGGCGGGGGCGTCGGCGCAATGATCGTGGGTGTCGCTGGACACTTCCTCGACGACCGGGTGTCGCTCGGTACGACGCGCACACGCACCACTACGCTGCAGTACCGCGCGAATCCTCGGCGTGTGAGCACCAACGGGCAACCCGTCAGGCCGTTCGCCGGGCCGGTGGCCATCCTCAGCGACCGACTGACCGGCAGCGCATCGGAGATCTTCGCTGGTGGCATGCAGGCGGTAGAGCGGGTGCGGGTGTTCGGCGACACGAGCGCCGGCGCCGTCCTCCCTGCCGCCCTGGATCGGCTGCCGAACCGCGACGTGCTCTACCACGCGTTCGGGGACTTCGTGACACCGACCGGTGTGACACTGGAAGGCCGTGGAGTGATCCCGGACGAGCCGGTACCGATTACGCGGATCGACCTCCTCGCGGGCAGGGACATGCCGATGCTCACCGCGTTGCGATGGATTGCAGAACGGCGGTTGCAACCGTCGGCCCCCGAGCCGTAGGTCAAGCAGCCGGGGCACCGAGCGACCGTCGCTGAGGAACGCCAATCCAAGATCGCTGCTGCATGCTGCAACGCCGGGGTGGCTACGCACGCTACACATGGCGTCGTCCCAGCCGGAGTCACACCTTAGAGGTGTCTTCCCTCAGGAGTCACAGCTCATGCAATCGATGCACTGTCTCGACTGCGGCGGCGAGAGTCATCCTCGGCTGCGCCATCCTTCGAGCCTGCGCACCGAAGCATCGGTCTGGGCTGTTGCAATCGTGATCGGTCTCTCGGTCGGTGCGTGGCAGGCAATCACCACGTCGGACGGTGGCGGAGTCCCGGCGATCTCTTCGCTCAGCGCCGTTGCACCTGCAGCCGGGGAGGCGGTACCCGCCGTGCAATCGCACGAGGCACCGCGCAACGTGGTGGTGCAGGTGGGTAGCTGGCTGGTCACGCGTATGATCGAGTTCCTCAAGGTGGCCTGGTGGGCGCTGCCGATCCCCCTGGTGTTCTCGCTCTGGAGGCATCGCAGCAAGCACCCCGTGTGCGTGCACTGCGGGTCGCGGCAGCTCGTTCCCGCCGAACCGGTCTACCCCTCCCTTTCGGGCTGATCACACTACCCCACCGGTAGTGATCGTGAGGTCGGCGACACGCTGGCCTCGTCCGAACTTGCCGCGGTTCGGCACGTCGATCGTGGAATCCGGCACGGGCGAGAACAGGCGTCCACCGGTCATGCAGCAAGCGGGTCCAGCGTCCACCTCTGGCGAGAAGCGCTCCGCCCTGGTGTCTCCCCCGCTTCGGTCTCAACTTGCGGAGCCGCCATCACGAGCCCGTGGAGCCCTGCCGTGTCCCAGACGACCACGACCGCGATCCTCATTGAGCGCCATGGCCCTCCCGAGACCCTGGTGCAACGCACCGTGCCGCTTCCCGATCTCGGTCCCGATCAGGTGCACCTTCGTGTCGGTGCAGCGGGCGTGAACTTCGGGGATCTGGCAATGCGCGCCGGGTTGTACGGGACGGTCCCCCCACGCCCATACAGCCCGGGGTTCGAGGTGGCGGGCGAGGTCGTACGCACTGGCCCCAATGTGCAAGGCTGGGCGCCGGGGGACACGGCGGTGGCGCTCCTGCGACACGGCGGCTACGCCCACGACGTTGTCGTCGCCACGAATCAGCTGTTCCGTTATCCCGATGCGCTGGGGTGGGCCGAGGCTGCCGCGGTCCCTGTCGCGTTTCTCACGGCGTGGGTGGCGCTTTTCTCGGCAGGCAACGCGCGCGAGGGAGAGACCGCCCTCATACTCGGCGCCGGTGGCGGCGTTGGCACCGCCGCGGTCCAACTCGCGGTGCAGCGCGGGATCCGCGTCATCGGAACCGCCGGCACGCCGCACAAACGCACGTTCGTCACCGACCAGCTCGGGGCAGCCGCCTGCTTCGACTCCCGGGGAGAGTGGGAACCCGAGGTGCGCACCCTGGTTGGCGACCGGCGCGTGGACATCGCGCTCGATCCTGTCGGCGGTCCGGCCACGGCAGCCTGCCGACGACTGCTGGCCCCCTTGGGCCGCCTCGTGTTCTACGGCCTCAGCGAAGGGATGCCGCGCGCCCGTCGCTCCTGGCTGCGCGCCGCCTGGGCGTGGCTCAGAACTCCGCGGTTCCACCCCGTGTCGCTCATCGAGCCGAACATCGGTATCTTCGGCATCCACCTGCTGCATCTGGGGCACAAGGACCACGACACGCTTGCCCCTGCGCTCGAGAGCATCTTCCGGGACGTGGCCGCGGGTTCCCTGCGGCCGGTGCTCGACCGGACGTTCGGGTTCGATCGCGAGGGTGCGGTCGCGGCTCATCAGTACCTGCACGACCGGAAGAACCTTGGCAAGGTCGTGCTTGTGCGCGAAGGTAGCTCACTGCCCACATGAACGCGGGCTGGCTTAGCATGTCCCGCACGGGCCGTTTGCCCGAGTGACCGGCGTGAGCCGACATGACTTTCCCCCCTTTGCCAGGCGGGATCGAATCAGGGCGGGTCGCGGTAGGCGTGCGAAAACTGGGAGACGATGTCGGCCACCGACTCGATACGGTCGATCCCACCCACACTCCTGCCGGCCTGCCAGAATTCTCGTGCACCGGCGTCGCCGCGTGACGCACGAGTGAGTGCCCACCCCGACCGGATGGCATACAGCATCCGCATCAGCCGTTTGCGGCGCCGCCCTTGGAGCATCCAGCGTGCGATGGGCCCGGCCTTGAGCCCCATCTTCTCGACATACCGCGTGCGGATCACGGCGAGGGGCACCCCGGTGATCCGCTCACTGAGCACGATATCATGCTCGCCTGCGTCGACGACAGCCTGCTTGTACGCGTCGCTGGCCCGACACTCGGGCGTGGCGATGAGCCGGGTTCCCATCTGTACCCCGGCATAGCCGAGCGCGAGCGCATGGGCAAAGTCCGCCGCCGTCGCCACTCCACCGGCGCAGACGATCGGAGCCCCGAGGTCCCCCAGCTCGGCGATTAGCTGCTCGGCGGTCCGAGGCCCTGCATGCCCGCCGGCTCGCCGATTCACAGCAACAAGGCCGTCAACACCGGACTCGAGCGCCTTGAGTGCCCACCTCCGCTCCGTTACATCGTGGTACACGACACCACCAGCGGCGTGTGCACGATCCACCACCCAGCGGGGCTTGCCGAGGGACGTGACGAAGAACCGGATGCCCTCCTCCAGCGCGACATCTACCCACCGAACCATGCGCTCGTGGTAGGTCCGGGACGATGACTCGATCAGAGCGTTCATGCCGATCGGCTTCCCACCGCTCAGGCGAGCGATCAGCCGCAGTCCCGCCCTGAAGTCCTGCCGGAATACGTAGGTGAGCGTCACCGGCTGTACGATCCCGATCCCGCCGGTGTGTGAGACGGCGGCCACGAGCTCGGGATTGCTGCACGGGAACATGGCGCCCCCAATGATTGGGAGCTCAATGCCCGCGTGGCGGGTGAGCGGCGTGGGGCTTCGAATCCTGCCGCCGCCACTCTTCACTCTTCACCCTTCACTCTTCCCCCCTCGGGTCAGCTCTCGAGCAGTCCGACGTCATTCACGTTCCCCCCTTCGACGGCCTCGAGACGCGCCATCCAGCTCTCAAACTGGCGCATGGCATGGTCGAGGAACTCGTCGATCACGAGGCCGAACGGCATCGACTCGTACGCGTCGAACAGCTCGTGAATGACACCGAGGGCAGGCTTCAGCAGTCGCTCCATCCGGGAGCGCAGCGGATCGCACAACCGGGGATCCGCCAGCACGTGACGCCCGAGGAGATACAGGCCGTACGCGATATGCCGGGATTCGTCGCGCTTCAGCAGGCTGATGCCCTCCCGCAGCCCCGGAAGCAGATCGTTCCGCTGTAGCATGGCGCGATAGGCGTGATAGCCCGTCTCGGCGAGTGTTCCTTCGACGATCACGTTGTACGTCGCTACCGCTTCCACCTGTGCCGGGGGCGAAGGATCGAGAATGAGTCGCTCCATCGCCGATGGCAGCACCTCGTAGAACACGGTGCGGTAGCTCGGTCCGTGGAATCGTGACAGGTCCTCGTTCACCACCGGCACCTCATCGAGGAATCGCCGGAAGAACTCCGTGTGCTTCGCTTCCTCGAAGAGAACGGTCGACAGGTATAGCTCCTCCTCCGTCCTCCCCTCCCGGGCAACGGCCAGCATCAGCGGGAGAATGTCGAAGGTGACGGACTCCTCCCCAGCCTGGAACAGTGCCGTGAGATGGAGGATCACCTCGCGCTCGAGATTCGAGAGACGGTGCCAATCCTCACGATCTTGGCTCAGATCGATGTCGCCTGGATTCCAGATGCCGAGCCGCTTCGCCTCGTGATACAGGCGCATCGGCACCGAATCGTGGTCGAGTCCTGCGGGTGTCATTGTGGCGAACGTCCGCGGGCCAGCAACCTCTGCCCGAATCGGCCTGCCCGGGGCAGCGCCGGAGACCGGACCTGCGACCGACCCGGCAGTTTCCTCCAGCGCTGTCGCACGCGCGGCCGCGGCGACCAGCTCTCGGGCCGCCCTGAGGTGCCGGGTCAATGCGAGCAGGCCGCCCTTCGCGAGGTGGAGCTTCCGTTGCATAAGTGCCATGACCGGATCGAGCTCGCGGTGGAGGATTCGCTCCCAGGTCTTGGCATCTCCCTCGATGACATACGGTGCGGCCGTCCGATCGGCCACACTGGCGATGCGCACCGCGCGGCATGTGCCGTGATCGAGATCGAGATGGACCGATCGCTCCTCGTGAAGGCCTGCCTCGGGATCACGCTGCACCACCAGCACGACGGGCCACGCCCAATGACGGGCCGCACGCCGGTAGGTGTCACTGGCATTCAGCTCGTCCCGCCATCGCTCGAGCCAGGACTCGGTGAAGAGATCGGGGTGCATGGACGGGTAAGCGGTTAGGCGGTCCGGCGGTCAGTCGGGTGGGCGGTGTGGCCCCTGGTCGTGCGCGAGATTGGCCCGCTGCTGCCAGACTGCCCGGTGCCGTTCCGCCCACACTCTTCGGTCGTCACCCTTCACTCGTCACCTTTCCACACTCACTCCTCACTCCCACCCTCCTCCTGCTCGCGCTCGCCCTCCGTCGCACCGGGAGCGGGGACCGCCTCGGGCGTGAGCCCGGCTGCGCCGGCCATCCCGACGATACCCGGCACGTTGAGCGAATCGGCGAGTCCCGACGGCACGACCATCAGGGAGCCGCGCTTCACGATGCTCTCGTAGAGCATGTTCATCGCTCGGAGATTGAGCGCGGTTGGATTCCCGCTGTATCGCTCCGCCGCGTCCACAAACTTCTCCGCGATCTCCGTCTCGGCGGTACCGAGAATGATGCGCGCCTGACGCTCCCGCTCGGCCTGCGCCTGTCGGGACATTGCCTCCTCGAGCGCCTTGGGAATAATCACGTCCCGGATCTCCACCGACTGCACTTGGATGCCCCAATCGTGCATCTTGGCGTCGAGAATCTGCTGCAGGCCCCGCCCTAGCTCCTTCCGCGACTGAATCAACTCCGCGAGGTCGTGCTTGCCAATGGCGTCGCGCAGGGCAGTCTGCGCCGCCAGGACCACCGCCTGCTCGTACTCCTGAACCTCGAGTGCCGCCCGCTCGGCGTCGTACACGATCCAGAACGCGATCGCATCCACGTTGACGGGCACGGTGTCCTTGGTCAGACACGACTCGGCCCCGAAATCCGTCGTCCGTATCCGCTGGTCAATGTGATACGAGATGCGATCCACGATGGGGATCACGTAGAACAACCCGGGGCCGCGCAGGCCACGATAGCGGCCGAGCCGCAGGACGACCGCTTTCTCCCACTGGTCCGCAAACTTGATGGACGACCCGACGAGGCCACCGGCCAGCGAGGCCGCCGCCGCCACGATGACGATGCCGGCCGGTGCGGCGAAGAGCGAGAGCAGCGCGCCGAGCCCGACGACCGCACCCGACGCGGTCAGCCCGGCGATCAGCGCCGGCGTGGGATACCGGGTATCGTCGGGCGACTGGTGGCGCGTGCTGGACCTCCCCTGGTACGGCCGAGCCGCACCTCCGGTGACGCGGGTGGGCAAGTAGTTGTTGCTCATTCTGTCCCCCTCGTGCTGCGATCTTGTGCGTCCGCACTCAGGTCGCGCAAGGTGTCGATGAGCTCGTGAGCCGCAAAGCCGAACGCGTCGGCTTGCGAGAGGAAATCCCTGCACAGCCGCTCCAGCTGTGCCTGACGCTCGAGGGTCGAGGTATCCGGAGACGATAGCGCGACGAACGTACCACCCGGCCGCACGGTGAGGACGCCGAGGAGCTCCAGTTCCCGGTACGCACGGTCTACGGTGGTGGGGTGTGCACCCAGATCCACCGCGAGCTGACGCACTGTCGGCAGACGTTCCCCAGTGTCGAGCGTGCCCGTCACGACCTCGAGCCAGAGCCGATCGACGATCTGCCGGTACAGCGGATCGGCAGACCCCGGATCGAGGTAGAGAGCCAGCCGCTGGGCAATTCCGGATCGTTCCTCCACCATCTCCATCCCTCGAGAGGATCCCTAGGGCAACGATAGGGTCCGGAGATCGCGGAGGCTAGAGCCGGGGAGCGAGAACCAGCCCCCTGGATGTGCGAAAGATCACTGCCGATTCGGCCTCCAAAGACCATTCTAATTACGTGAGAACGCTGGGGTTGGACCTCCAGCCGGATCCGCGCTCAATCCGGGAGTCTGCATGATGAACATCGCCGGCCTCAAGGAGCAGGCTCGGGCTCTCGAGCGGCGCGGCGACACTGCCGCCGCCCTCGATGTGTACGAGCGCATCGTGAGCCACCTCGAGAGCTCGTCCGTGGAGCCCGAGGCGCCCCTGTACGTCAAGATGGGGGATCTCCTCCTCAAGACGGGCCGGGCTTCGGCCGCCATTGCGATGTTCGAGCGGGCGGCGGAGCGGTACGCACACCTCGGCTCCCACCGCAGCGTCATCGCACTGTGCGTGAAGATCCTGCGTACCGACTCCAGTCGATGCGAGACCTACTTCAAGTTTGCGAAAGCCATGCTCCAGGAGGGCCATGTCGAGCCCACCCGGCTGGTTCTGCTCGACTACGCCGAGCGCGCCCGGATGCGCAAGACGTTGAGCAAGCTCCACCAGCTCGAGTCCGCGCCGGAGCCCCAGTTGAAGGCGATGCTGGAGAAGCTCCTGGAGGTCGCCGATCGGAGCGGGGTGTCATCTGCGAACCTGCCTGATCCCGAGACGGTCAGGCCCGCCGCAGTCGCGAGCGCCCCGCCACCGGCCCCCGAACCGCCTGCGCGGCCGGTCCGGGATACGACGGTATTCGAGGCGATCAGCCTGCCGGACCCACCGGGGTCGGCACAGCCGATCGCCGCCATGATGCCACCCCCGCAACCGGTCCCCGAAGCGCCGGAACCGGCACAGTCAGTGAGCCCCAGACCAGCCGCTCCGGCCGCCAGCGCCGCGGACGTACCAGCCCGGCTGGTCGAGCAGAAGCCCGTCGCTCCGGAGCCCACGCCCAGGGAGCCGGTCGCACGGGTACCAGTTGTCCTAGAAACACCGAATACGGCTGCGACGGTCGCGCCGGTCGTTCAGGAGGAGCCGGCGGTTCCACGGCGTCGCTCGTTGGGCGCCGGAGTGCGGAACCGGAGCGCACGGCCGGCCTGGGCGATCCCGGCGTTGGCCGCCGCAGCCGTGGTTGTATTTGGGGTCAGCCTGCTCGCGCTTGGCGCATTCTCGTCGGGTGGTGAGCTCGGCGCCGAGCCGCCTCGGTCTGAAACGGAGCCACAGGCCGTGCCGAGCGCGACGGACCCCGTGCCGCTGGCGACGACGTCACGGCCCATGCCCGCAGTCTCCGACTCCGTAGGCGTCGGAGCGCAGGTCCCGGCCACGACCGTCACGACACGCGGCGGGTTCCACGCCATCGACGAGCCGGACGTCAAGCCCGTCAGTCTCGACCAGCGCGCGCTGGCCAGCGTCACCGAGGCAGCGGCGGCAGTGGACGCCGGCGTCGTCGATGCCCCGACCACCGATCTCATCGGTGACGTCGGACGGATCACGACGGATCCTGCCACCCTGACCCTCCGCGAGCGGCCCCGGCCGGCGCAAACTCAGCCGGCTGTCCGCGGACCCGACATCGTGATCGAAGGGTTGGAGGTCGAGGGCGTCGCTCGCAGCAGTGTCAGTTACCAGGTCGTCCAGCGGCTGCCCTCCGGTACTCGGATCACGCTGACCGTCGAGCCCTTCGGCAACGCCCCCTCCGGTGAGAACGGCATACTTCGCGTCCAGGCCGTGGGCAGCGACTCGGCCCAGGGGAGCGTTCGGTTTGGCGACTTCTTCGTGAGGGCACAGGGCCAACTCACGCCAGAGGAACTCGGGACATTGCTGGACAGGCTCGTCGAGCGGGGCGAGTAGTCGAGACGCGGGGATAGGCGCGAACCCAGGCGGGAGCGCCCTCCGAGGGCACTCCCGCTCTATGCTTTCAGGGATGCCACGCACCCGACGTCACGGCCACGTTGCTGATCCGAACGGGTAGAGCCGGTCGATCGGTGCGAACTCGTAGTCGAGAGCATCCAGCGCCGTTGTGCCGAGGAATGGTCCCGGTGCATCGACAAGGACGACACTCTTGGCGAATCCCGTCTCATCGAAGCCGCGTCGGAAGTGCACTCGTGATTTCACGACAAACACCTCGTAATCACTGGGATCGACGGGACCGAACGCCAGCTGGTCGGGATGGGTAACTTGGACCAGTGTCGGTGTGATGACGAGGACATTCCCGTCGCCGAATGTCACCACCGCGACCAGGTCGAACCGTCTCCACTCGCCGAGATACTGCAGCGTTCCCTCAATCCGGACCGGGGACCCGCTCGCCGGTCCGGCGAAGCCGCCGACTTCCCTATCGAACGAATCTCCGGCGCGCGCGCCGCGCTCCCTGAGTGCCGCGAGAACGTGCTCGTCGCGGATCGTGCCGATGAGCGTCCGGCGCACACCCTGCTCGAGCATCGCACGCAGGACGTGCGTCGCATCGCCGCTGCGGTCACTGTAGTCGCCGACCGCCACTGGGACGCGGCCTGCGACCACCGCCGCGCGGATCAGGCCAACCGCTGCGTCCGGCTGCGGGTACCGCCCAGCCGCGAACGGTTCCCGGACACGCCAGATGTGGTCGGCCATGTCGTCGGCAACCCGATCGGCGAGTTCCTGATCGTCGTTGGTCATCACCATGACGGTCGCGCCGACATCCGGCACGTCGGCCCAAGGAAAACCGTAGAACACGCTCACGAAGGTCCCAGGTGCTCGCGCCTCCCACCGCCGCGCTCGCTCCATGATGTCCATCGAGGGAGACTGACCGGTCCACTGCAGCACCGTGGCGGTGATGACGGGGGGCTTCCGCGTCGCCGTCGTGGGGTTGTACGTACCCCGTGCCATCCAGACTAGCGCCCGCGCTGCGCGCTCCCCCTGCAGGTGAGCATCGTAGTGCGGGTATCGCTTGGTGGTGAAGGCCATATCGGCCCACCGCAAGAACTCAGCATCCTCGTTGCCATGCAGGTCGAAGGATGCAACGATCGGAACGTCAGGTCCCACGAGCTGCCGGAATCGCTTTGCGATCTCGGCTTCCGGACGGGGGATGCCGCGGACCGCCATGGCACCATGCAGCGCCAGGTAGACACCGTCCACCGGTAGGTTTGCCTCGAGGTCGGCCAGCATGGCGGCGAGGAAATGCTCGAACGTCTCCTGCGTGTTCCAGCTGCGGGACGAACCGCCGTATACATCCAGTGGCGAGTCCAGCCCGATCAGCTCAACGTCGTCATACTCCCGGCATCCCTCCACGAAGCCCCCGATGTACCCTCCGCCGGCGAGCAGCGCGGTGCCACCCACGGGGGGCCGAAGCCGAGTCCAGTCCTCGATGTCCGTGTCGCCACCCGGGCAGAAGGTACAGGTCTCGTGGGAGAAGGTGGCAACGGCCAGCCGCAAACTCGCGTCTGGAGTCTGGCACGCCGTCAGGGCCGCGGATGCGGTGAGGCACGGCAGCAGGCGATGAACGGTTCGCACGGTCGTCTCCGGTGAGTCTCTGATCAGTACCATTCCGCGTGCGGCGTCATGTGTCAACGTCAGCCGCGCAGCTTCGACTGCCCCCATTGGGCTCTGTTCGCGCCGACGGCACCGCTCCCACCTCTCACAAGACGACCGCGGCGGAGGCGGGGGAATGTCGTGCGGTCGACTCGGGGACCGCGGCGATCGCCGCGCCTTGCCCTGAGCGCGCGGTTGGCTTGCCATGCTCCGGGGACCCCTTCAACTTCTGTAGGACGGGAGGTGAGAGACATGACCGCCTCGCATCTCAGCTGTACGCGCTGTCAGACCCCGCTCCCACCCGGTGCGGCGTTCTGTCCTGCGTGTGGCCACGCGACTCCCACGGGATACACAACGGCGGGTCAGTCGGCGGGGGCCATCTCCGAGGTTTCGCTGGACCGGCTACGCACCCGGCTCGCCGACCGCTACGCGATCGAGCGCGAGTTGGGACGGGGTGGCATGGCGGTCGTGTATCTCGCGCACGACGAGCGGCACAACCGGCGGGTAGCAATCAAGGTACTCCTGCCGGAAATCGCCGTTCTGCTCGGCCCGGCGCGGTTCCTGCGCGAGATCGAGATCACCGCCCAGCTGCAGCATCCCAACATCGTGCCCGTGCACGACTCCGGGAACGTCGACGGCACGCTGTACTACGTCATGCCGTACGTCGAGGGCGAGTCACTCCGCGCCCGCCTCGCACGTACGGATCAGCTCCCTGTGGACGAGGTGCTGAGAATCGTGCGGGAAGCCGGCGACGCGCTTGGCTACGCCCACGATCAAGGCATCATCCATCGCGACATCAAACCCGAGAACATCTTGCTGTCGGCGGGTCACGCCCAGGTTGCCGACTTCGGGATCGCCCGGGCGGTCAGTGCGGCCGGTGGGGAAACGCTGACCAAGACCGGGGCGATCGTCGGCACGCCGGCGTACATGGCACCGGAGCAGGCCGCGGGCCTGCCCGACGTGGACGGGCGGGCGGATCTGTACGCGCTCGCGGCCGTGGCCCACGAAGCGCTCGTCGGCAATCGCTCCGACCCCATGGCGGCGGCACGGACATCCGAGAACATCCTCACGAGCACACGCCCCGATGTGAAGCCGCCGCTGGCCAGAGCCCTGTCGGCGCCGTTGGCGCTGGAGCGAGAGCTGCGCCCGGGATCGGTGGAGGAGTGGTTTCGTGCGCTCGATCGCGCTCGGCCGGGCACTGGACAGCGGCCGTGGCGCTGGGCGGCCCTCGGCGTTGTCGCCGTCTTCATCGCGGTGATCGCCTACCTCTGCCCCATCGATGGGCCACTTCCTCTTCCACCCCCGACCGAACGTGTCGTCGCCGTGCTGATCAGCACCTCGGGCTCGCCCCCGGATGGCTTGGAGGCGTTGTTGCGCGACGCCGTTGAGCAGAAGCTCTTGTACGTCCCCGCGGAAGTCGTGCGGGACACTGCAGCTGCCACTGAGCTACTGCTGCTACGGGCTTCCGTCTCCCAAGATGATCAGGTTCGGCTGGAGGCCCGTGCAACGCGAAAAGCAGACCGCCGAGAGATCGGGCAGGGCGGCCCTGCGTCGGGATCGCTGGACGACGTTCTATCGCTCGTCAACAGCATTATCCGAGACCTGTACGACGCAGAGGGGGGCCTGCCCAGGACGCCGGAGACCTGGTCCGTGTATCGGCAGGCGGATACGCTGATGCGAAGTGCCCGCTACCGGGAGGCCGTCCGCCAGTTCGAGCGCGTGATCGAGCGCGAACCATCGTACGCGCCGGCGCACTTCAAGAAGATGCTGACCGAGTTGCTCGACAGCCGGCCCACCCGTGCGATCACGCAGGTTCGATCTGCCCTGGACGCTGCCAGGGTGTTCGCAGATTCACTCGACCCAGTCAACCGCGACCTTCTAAGGGGTTACGTGAGGTTGATCGGTCATGGCGATCTGGACTCCGCCCTGAGGAGCTTCCAGGCCATCGTGGACCGAAATCGAAGGGCCCTTGACGCCTGGTTCGTGCTGGGATTCCTCAAGGTCAACTTCGCCGGACTCCTTGGCCAGGATCCGACCCTCGCGAAGGCTGAGTTCAACGCCGCATACGAGGTCGACTCGACCTTTGCCGCAGTGCTTCCGCAGCTCGTGAGAATCGCCTACCTGGATGATAGGTCACTGGAAGCGCAGCAGTACACCGAGAGGTACCTCGCCATCGATTCGACGTCACCCACAGCCGAAATACTGCGTTTGGCGGATTCCGCCGCCACAGCCTCGGCGAGCGAACGCATCGAGTTGATGAACTCGCTCAGAGACAGGCCCCTAGGAGTCCTCGAATACGTGGCCATGACTGCCGGCGCGGTCGAGCAGTCCTACCAAGATCGGCTGGGTTCCCTGACTGCCATCGAAGACCTCGAGGTGCGGGCGGCCACCGCCGAAGACCGCCGGGTGGCCTTCCGCATGCGTATGGCATTCTCGCTGGGAACCGCGCGATGGGCCTCGGCCGGCGAGGCACTAGACGCGGCACGTGGCAGGGGAGTACCGCCCGATGAGATCGATGCGTGGCTGCTGCTGCCGGCCGTCACGCTCGATCACCGGCTCGCCGCGGAGGCCGAGATTGACGCGGCGGCGTCCCGGCTCGCCGACCGAGAGGACGACCCCACGGCGACGTGGCTCGCCGCGCGCTGGTACCGGACGCGCGAGCCTGCCCGCCACCGGCGCATGCGCGACCGGCTCGCCGCGCTCACCGACCCGGTGGCCGACACCACACCCCTCGCGCGCGGGCTGCACATGGACCTCCAGGCGCAGGACCTGCTCGCCAGGGGCGATACGGCCGATGCGCTCGCACAGTGGCGGGAAGCGTTCCAGCGCTACGACATCGGCGAGGTGATGTTCGGCCTCCTGGGGTCGCTGTGGCCGCTGCGGCTGGACGTGGCTCGTGTGGCGTTTGCGGCCGGCGACTACCAGGGCGCGCTCGCGGTCATCCCGCATTTCCGCTACCCGGCCGGCTTCGTCGATCAAGTGGCGTGGCCCGCGATCTGGCCGCTCGCGGCGGCCGCCAGTAGCCCCGCCGGCGATCCGCTCCGAGCCCGTGAGATTGCCCAGCTCGTGGAGCCCGTGTTCCGCGACGCCGACGGGGCCGGCACCGCCGTGCGCGACTCCATCCGGGCGATTCTCGGCCTCTCGCAGTAGGCACACTCGTCGACACCACGGGCGTGGAGGGGATCGGAAGCGCGCTGATTCCTCGGCGAGTCGTCGCTATTATTCCCTCCGAGGGTCGAGGTACGTACCTACCGCAGGTGACGCGAGGGCATCGCCACGACACGGATGACGTTCGACGAACCTCTGCTCGACCGGGCCCAGTATCGCGCGCTCAGGCGACGGCTCAAGGCTGCAATCGCCGCGGGGCGACGGCCTGGCGTGGCAGCCGATGGCAAGTGGAGCGTCATCAGCGACACCCTGCACGGTCCGGATCGGTCGATGCTCCGTCGCATCAGCCGCCGGGTCGTTCACAACCTTGCCCGGAGTGGCGTTGCCGACGCGGAGGAACTGCTGCTCCATTCCCTTCCCACCGTCGGCCCGAACGATCACTGGCGCTGGCGAGTGCGGATGGCGGAGCAGATCGCCGCCGCATTGGACCCAGAACGCTTTGGGGTGGCAGGCATCTACCTCATCGGCAGCGCCAAAGACGCCACCGCCGGTCCCGCAAGCGACCTCGATCTCATCGTCCACTGCCGGGGTAGTGCGGCCCAGCGCGCTGAGCTTGGCGCGTGGCTCGAGGGCTGGAGCCGTTGTCTCGCCGAGCTCAACTATCTGAGGACCGGCGATCGAAGCGCAGGCATCCTCGATCCGCACTTCGTCACCGACACGGACATCGAGAAACAGACCAGTTATGCCGCCAGGATTGGCGCGGTCACGGACCCGGCCCGACCACTGCCTCTGAAGGGCGCGTCCCAACAGGGCCTCGGCGCACCGTGACACGCTGCATCTTCGTCACCGACCTGCACGGGCGCGTCGATCGGTACGAGACGCTGTTCGACCTGGTCGCGCGGGACCCGCCGCACGCACTGTTTCTCGGTGGCGATCTCATGCCCCATGGACTCGCGGCGGCACCGCACGATACGCCGGCCGGCGAGTTCCTGCATACGGTTGTCGCGCCCGGCCTGTCACGGCTGCGAGAGGCCCTCACTCAGTCCTACCCCGCCGTCTTCGTGATCCTGGGCAACGACGACGGTTGCCACCCCGAGCGCACCGTGCGCGACATGGCCGACCGAGGCCTGTGGTCCTACGTGCATGGCACCCGGGCAGCGTTCGGAGCGTTCACGGTCTTCGGCTACAACTTCGTCCCACCCACGCCGTTTCGTCTCAAGGACTGGGAGCGGTATGACGTGTCGCGCCACGTGGACCCCGGGTGCGTCTCCCCGGAGGAGGGCCTCCACTCCCGAGCGATATCGCGCCGCACCCTGCGCCATGCCACGATCCAACACGATCTCGAGCAACTGACCGCAGACGAGGATCTGGCGCGTGCGGTGTTCCTGTTTCACTCCCCTCCGTACCGGACCGTGCTCGACCGAGCGGCGCTGGATGGCAAGGTCATCGACCACGCGCCGCTCGATCCGCACGTTGGCAGCATTGCGATTCGAAGATTGATCGAGCAGCGACAGCCCTGGCTAACGCTGCACGGACACGTGCATGAATCGACCCGCCTGAGCGGGTCCTGGCTCGACCGGCTCGGGAGAACCATCATGCTGAATGCAGCGCACGACGGACCCGAGCTGTCGGTGGTGCAATTCGACATCGAGGATCCAGCCCGGGCAGAGCGCCGGCTCCTGTGACGGCCCAGGATGTCGCAGCTGCCTTCGCAGCAAGCACTTGCGCCCTGGCCCCGGAATCCCTATCGTGCCGATCAATGCTGGCAGCTCCACCAAGGCGGCTGTCATTGCACCCGCTCCTCTGTGGAGGCACCAGTCGTGCCCGAGCGCTTCAGGCCCATCCGCTTCTCCCGCGCTGGCGTCCGCGGGCTCCACGCCTCCGCCACCCTCACCATCAACGATCGCGTCCGTGAGCTGTGGGCTGCCGGGAAGAACGTGTACCACCTGGCCTTCGGCGAATCGCGGTTCCCCGTCCACCCGAAGATCGCTGAAGCACTCGCGGCCAGTGCCCAGAAGCGCAGCTATCTCCCCGCCCTGGGGATCCCGGAGCTGCGCGCGAAGATCGCGACGTACTACGCAGAGAAATTCGGGCTCGACGTCGACCCCGACCAGGTCGCCGTTGGTCCGGGCAGCAAGTCGCTCATCTTCTCGTGTATGCTCGCGCTCGGCGAAGAGGTCGTGCTCCCCCAGCCATCCTGGGTCTCGTACGGGCCACAGGCACATCTCCTCGCCAAGCCAATCACCTTCGTGCCGACGCGGCCCGAGGCGAACTACGAGCTCGAGTTGGACGTGCTGGAGCACCATATCGAAGAGTCGCGCCGTAACTGGGGCAACCCGGAAGTGTTCATCGTGAACAGCCCCAAGAATCCGACCGGCACCATGATGCATCCCGAGAAGGTGAAGTCTTTGGCCGAGTTCGCCAGGGAACACGAGCTCATGGTGCTCAGCGACGAGATCTATGCACTGTCGACGTTCGGTACGATTCCGCACGTGTCGATCGCCCGGTACTATCCCGAAGGCACCGTCGTCTTCGGTGGGCTGAGCAAGCACCTGAGCCTCGGCGGCTGGCGGTTCGGTGTGGCGGTGCTACCGAACTGGAGCGCCGGCAGGCGGCTCGGCCACGCCATCGAGAACATCGCCTCCAACATCTGGACCTGCGTCCCTGCCCCGGTGCAGTACGCCGCAATCGAGGCGTACAGCGGGGATCCCGACATCGAGGAGTACATTGCGCTCTGCGCTCGCATGCATGCCGCCCGCACGCGCTTTCTGTACGAGACCATGGTCGGGCTGCGTATACCGTGCGTGGAGCCGGCAGGGACGTTCTACGTGTACCCCTCGTTCGAGCGGTGGCGGGAACCGCTCGCCGCCCGCGGGGTCAGCACGGACGAAGAGCTGGCGCTGCACCTGCTGGAACACTACGAGCTCGCGACCCTTCCGGGTTCCGCGTTCCACGCGGCGCACGATCTGTGTCTGCGGGTCTCGTCGAGTTACATCGACGCGGCCACCGATGAGCGGGCCGACACCCTGCTCGCGGCGTTCCGCGAAGACCCCGATCCGGAGCGCTTTATCCAGGACCACCACACCCGACTGCATCAGGTCGCACAGCGGTTCGGGGAGTTCGTGACCGATCTCGAACAGTCCACGTCGCGCGCTTCCCTGAGCGGAGGTGTTCGGGCCTCGACCGCCAGGTAGGCAGGCATGCGAGACGTCGTCATTATCGACGGGGTCCGCTCCCCCATCGGCCGCCACAACGGCGTGCTCTCCAGTATCCGCCCCGACGATTTACTCGCCGAGGTGCTCCGCGCACTCGTGAGTCGGGTCGGCATCGAACCAGCGCTCCTCGACGATGTGTACGCCGGCTGCGGGAACCAGGCGGGAGAGGACAACCGCGACGTTGCCCGGATGGCAGTGTTGCTGGCGGATTTCCCGGTCGAGGTGCCGGGGATCACCATCAACCGCAACTGCTCCTCGGCTCTGGAGGCCGTGAACCAGGCGGCAAAATCCATTATCGCCGGCGAAGGGGATGTGTACATCGGCGCAGGCGTCGAGTGTATGAGCCGGGCACCATGGGCCATTCCCAAGCCCGAGCGCGGTCAGCCGGTCGGGCACTGGACGATGTGGGATACGACGGTGGGATGGCGGTTCAACAATCCGAAGATGGACGCCCGCTACCCCATCGTGGGCCTCGGTGAGACGGCCGAGAACGTCGCCGAGGAGATGAGCATCTCGCGTGAAGACCAAGACGCCTTCGCGCTCGAGAGCCACCGGCGCGCGGTCGCCGCCATCGACTCCGGGAGATTCGCCGACGAGATCATCCCGATCTCCGTACCCCGTCGCAAGGGCGATCCGCTGCTCGTCGATACCGACGAGCATCCCCGCTACCGCGTGGAGAACGGACGGTATGTTCTCGACACGAATCTCGAGCAGCTGGGCAGGCTCAAGCCGGCCTTCCGCAAGGGAGGAACGGTGACCGCCGGGAACTCCAGCGGGATCAACGATGGCGCGGCGGCGCTGCTCCTGATGAGTGGTGAGAAGGCCCGCGAACTCGGACTCCAGCCGATGGCGCGCTGGCTTGGATCGGCGGTGGCCGGCGTCGATCCTGGCGTCATGGGATACGGGCCCGTGCCCGCGACAGAGAGGCTCCTCGCCCGACTCGGGCTCGCGCTCGACCAGATCGGACTGACAGAGCTGAACGAGGCCTTCGCTGCGCAGGCGCTGGGTGTCATGCGGCAGCTTGGTTTGAGACCTGACATCACAAACGTAAACGGCGGCGCCATTGCTCTGGGCCACCCGACCGGCTGTTCCGGGGCCCGGATACTCGTGACGCTGCTGCACGAGATGAAGCGGCGAGCGCCCGCGGCGTCGCTACCGTACTACGGGCTCGCGACGCTGTGCGTCGGCGTCGGGATGGGGGTATCGACCGTGGTCGAGTGGATCGGCGATTGAGAGTGCACATCGCAGGATGCAGAGTGCCGAGTGACGGGTGGATTCCTACGGCCGCCGTCCCGCCGTTCCGCCGCCCCGCCATCGTCACGACATTCCCGCTGCGCGCGGGGACCGGGGAGGGAGGGTGAGGGTGCAGCACTCCACACAACGACCGCTGTCCGGCATTCGCGTCGTCGGATTGGAGCAGTACATGAGTGGTCCGTACTGCACGATGCTACTCGCCGATGCCGGCGCCGAGGTGATCAAGATCGAGCGGCCTGGCACGGGTGACCCGCGTCGCTCCATCCCGCCGTTCGCAAGACGGGATGACGCGAAAAAAGCCTTCGGGTACATGGCCTACAACCGCAACAAGAAGAGCCTCGCACTCAATCTCCGGACCGAGGCCGGTCAGGAGATTCTGCGCAAGCTCGTCGCCGCCTCCGACGTCGTCGTCGAGAATCTTCGCCCCGGGGCGATGGAGAAGATCGGCCTCGGGTACGAGGGGATGCGCACCGAGAACCCCAGGATCATCTACGCGATGATCTCGGGATTCGGTCGGCTCCCTGGCTACCGGAGCGACTACGCCAACCGTCCGGCGTTCGACATCGTGGCCGAGGCAATGAGTGGCGTGATGGATCTGATCGGCTTCGAGGACAAGCCTCCGACATTCACGCTCTACGGGCTGGCCGACGTGTATTCCGGCATGATCGCCGCCTTCGGGATCATGCAGGCGCTGTTCATGCGGGAGCGGACCGGCATGGGACAGATCGTCGACGTCTCCCTCACCGACAACATGCTGGCACTCAACGAACGGATGGTGGCGTTGTACTCGGTGACCGGGAAGGAGCCCAAGCGTGGCAGGCTCGAGCACCTGTGGCCCCGTGGCGCGTTCAAGTGCAGCGACGGCTACGTCGCGCTCAACGTGCCCGACGACATCGTGTGGGGTCGCCTGGCCACCGCCGTGGGCCGCCCCGATCTCGTCGATGATCCCCGCAGCAGGGACGGTACGAGCCGGGCCGAGAACGCCGCGTTCCTGCAGCCGATCATCGAGTCGTGGATGGCGGACAAGACCCGGCAGGAGGTGGTGGACACCCTCAACGAGGCGGGCATGCCCACCGGCCCCGTGTACACGGCACGCGACGTGTTTGCCGATCCCCATTTCCGCACGCGCGGGATGCTGGTGGACGTCGATGATCCCGACGTCGGCACCTACACCTTCGCCCGCTCGACACCGCATCTGTCCGCCGCCCCTGACATCGCCAGCGCTCCCTCCCCCGCATTGGGGCAGCACACGCGCGACGTGTTGGAGGGACTGCTCGGCTACCAGCCGGACGACGTGGACCGGCTGGCCGGAGAGCAGGTGGTGGGCCTCCCCAGCTAGCGCGCAGCCCTCGTTTCGCTCGCTCCACCCAACGCCACCCACGCGCGACCGTGGAACCGGCGTGACTCCCCGCCGCATTCGAGGGTATCATGCACAGGATGACGATGACCCGGCTCTTTGCCCTCACCGCGGCAGTGATCGCCCTTCCGGCATGCGGGGACAGCCCAACCGCCGTCGACCTGATCGGCGACTGGGGCGGCGAACACGTCGCGCTCACGATCACGCCCGGCGGCGGATCGCTGGAGTTCGACTGTGCCCACGGCACGATCGACGAGCCCATCCGCCCAGCCGCCAACGGCACATTCGACGCCGCCGGCGTATACGTGCGCGAGCACGGGGGCCCGATCCGGGAGGACGAGCCGCCGGACAGCCACCCCGCGAGGTACCGGGGGCGGGTCGACGGAAGCCGCATGACCCTCACGGTGACCCTCACCGACGGGGAGGAGTGGATCGCCCAGTACGCGCTCACCCAGGGCGCGCCGGCTCGGGTCTACAAGTGCCTGTAGCAGGTGCGATACCCGCGGCACCCTGCCCTCCTCGGCACCTCTGAGCTCCCCACTGCGGCAGTGAGCCCTTTCTCCGCCAGAACGGGCTGCCGATCGGCGGGAGGGAGCCACTGATCCGCGAACATCAGCCGTTGGTCGACTGACATCACCCCTTGGTCGACCGACATCACCCCTTGGTCGACTGACATCACCCCTTGGTCGACTGACATCACCCCTTGGTCGACTGACATCAGCCGTTGGTCGACCGACATCACCCCTTGGTCGACCGACATCACCCCTTGGTCGACCGACATCAGCCCTTAGTCGACCGACATCACCCCTTGGTCGACCGACATCACCCCTTGGTCGACTGACATCACCCCTTGGTCGACTGACATCACCGCTTGGTCGACTGACATCAGCCGCTGATCGGCGACAAACGGGCTCCGGATCACCCGGAGTGGGCTGCTGATTGGCGAGGGAGAGCTTCATCCCGGCGGAAACGAGCCTTGCCGCACCACGAACGAGCTTCGGGTCGGGGCGAGCGAGGGTCTTGTCGCCTCCAAGCGGCACGGGGGCCGGGCCACCGCCCGACCCCCGCGCCTATCTCACTAGTGGCGCGCCCGGCTCACCGAATCCCCGCGCTCACCCCCTCGGGATCCAGATGCTGCCAGTGCGGCGTCGGCAGCGAGCGCTGCCGGGGCCACACCTCGTTCAGCGTCTCCGCCTCGTAGAGACGACCATTCTTCATCACGTAGCGCAAGCGCACCGTATTGCGGAGGTCCGCCAACGGATCGTCATCGAGCACCAGGATGTCGGCCATCTTGCCGGCCTCCACCGTACCGATGTCCTTCTCGAAGCCGATCGCCTCGGCACCGAAGATCGTCGCCGCGCGGAGCGCGTCGTGGTTCGACAATCCGCCCGAGGCCATGGCCCACAGCTCCCAGTGATAGCCGAGTCCCTGGAGCTGGCCGTGACTGCCGACGGCGGCACGGGCGCTGTCTTCCATCAGCTTCTTGATGAACTGTGCGTGCCTGGGGAACACATACTCCTCATCGAGGAACCAGCCGGCCTGGCCGGGACTGCCCCCCGCGCCGGGACCCCGCCGCCGGCTGCGCGCGTCAACACTTGCATGCGGTGCGAAGCGGCGCAGCTTGGCGTCGTCGTGCACGTTCTCCTTGGTATAGAAGTAGTTCTCGCCGAACGGCCCCCCGTACGACACCAGCAGCGTCGGGCTATTCGTGGTCTGCGAGGCCTTGAACAGCTCGACGACATCGTCGAAGATCGGCGCGATCGGCAGCGAGTGCTCGATGCCCGGATAGCCGTCCATCGCGTGCGTCAGCTCGACCTTGAAGTCGAGTCCCCCTTCGGTCGTTGGCATCAGCTCCAGTTTCTTCGCCGCCTGGATGATCCACTGCCGCTGCTGACGGTTGCCCGACATGTACATCTTGAGCGTCTTCGTGTCGTAGTACTCGCTGTAGCGTTGCAGCACCCTCAGGGCGTGGTCGGCGTTGCGGATGTTCTCCGTGAGGAAGACGCCGGGGCCCGTCGAGTAGATCCGCGGCCCCAGCATGCCGCCCGTCTCGACCCGGTCCTGATAGCTGAGCAGGTCGGTAGAGCCGGTCTGGGGATCCCGCGTGGTGGTGACGCCATAAGCGAGGTTCGTCAGGTACTGCCACACCTGCTCCGTGTGAATCTCGGGCACCAGCCACTGCGCGTGGTAGTGCGTGTCCACGAACCCGGGCATGATCGTCTTGCCCGAGACGTCGACGACCTCGGCACCGTCGGGAATGTCGACCTCTCCCGTCTTCCCGACCGCGACGATGCGGTTATCGGACACCACCACGTCGGCGCTGTCGATGATCTCGTGCTCCTTCATGGTGAGCACGCGCCCGCCCCGCAGCACGACCGTCCCACGCGGCACATCGCGCGGCAGCGTCACGCTGATCCGCATCTCGCTGGGCGTGTAGGCGGCCGTATCGGCGCTCGCGCTGTCCAGCCCGGCGCGCACCGAGTCGGCGTGCGCGCGGATGCGCGCGGCCCGTGCACGGAGCGAGTCCGCTGCGGCGAGCAGCGAGTCGGCCTGCACGGCCACCGAGTCGCCGATGAGCCGGTTGAGGCGGGTGCGCAGCGAATCCGGCACTGCTGCGTCAGCCTTGGTCAGGCTGTCCACGGCGGCCCGCGTTGTCTTCAGTGTGTCGAGCAGCGCCCGCACCCGAAGTGCGCGTGCCACGGTCTCGCGTGCCGCCATTTCCGTGCTGTCCTCGATCGCCTCCACGCGCTCGAGATCGTAGGTGAGAAGGGCACGCCCGATTCCCCAGTGTACCCGATTGCCGTCGGCACTCCAGGACGGGAACTCTCCGCCGATGTCAGTGAGCTTGCGGACGAGCATCGGTGCCCCCTGCGGACTTGCCACCGACACCGTGGGCACCGGGCCTCCGACCTCCGGGATGTCGACCGTGTAGATGTGACTGCCCACCTGGGCCAGCGCCCGGCCACCCTGGGGCGAGATGAGCACCAGGCCCGCCGGAGGCGGCTGCGGTCCGCCCTCGGCCGGCCCCGACGCGAGCTCGTCCTTCCACACGGGAAACACACGGCGCGGCAGCACCTCCCACTCTTCCGGATGCGGCGTGCCGATGCCGGGCGGGAGTGAGCCGCGGACCCGCAGGTGCTGCTTCACGTCGGTGCCGTCCCAGCGGAACGAGACCAGCCCCTCCGCCCGACTGTAGGCATAGATCCGGTCGGGCTGATCGACACGGAAGTGCGCGACGTCACGACTGCCCGTCGGGGCGATGACGGTTACGTCGCCACCATCTGACGGGACCCAAACGAATTCCCCGCCCAGTGGGCCGAAGAAGATGTCCGGGGCCTTCTTGAGCTCCCGCGCCGCGCCGCGACTCGCGACGATGCGCGCGCCGTCGGGCGACCAGGCAAGGTTGTAGTACAAGGCGGCCGCTTCGGTGAGTCGCTGTGGCCGACCGCGCCCGTCCGCGCTGGCCTTCATGATCTGCCCGCCCAGCGAGTCGGTCCACGTCACGTACGCCACCCACGCGCCGTCGGGCGACCACGCTGGGTGGAACTCGCCGACGTCGTGGTCACTGAGGCGCCGTGGCTCGCCGGCGGGCATGTCCTTCACCCAGAGGCGGTCGAATGCCGTGAAGGCCAGCTGCGTCCCGTCCGGTGACGCAGCCGGACTCCGGATCTGCCGGGCGGTGACGGCGGCCGTGGTATCCATGCGATAGGAGAACTTCACCTCCGGACCGACCTCGAGCTTCACCTCGGCCTCGAACGGGATCTGCGTGGCTGCCGTCCCGTCCAATGGCACGCGCCAGATTTTCCCCCCGTAGGAGATTACGATCGCCTTCGAGTCGGGCGTGAAGTCGTAGCCTGGCAGGATATCGAGCGGCGCGCGCGACTCTATCTCGTCGCGCTGCACAGGGTAGGCGAGCCACCGCTCCTCGCCGGTCGCGAGATCGCGGAGCCGGAGGCCGGTTTCGGCGTCCTCTCGCGTGCCGTACACCAACCATTGACCGTCCGGCGAAACCGCCGGCCGGAAGGCCGAGCCGTAGCGATTCGTCATGCGGCTGGAGAAACCCGTCTCTCGGTCATAGCGGTACAGCTGCAGCTGGGGGAAGAGCGCGTTGTACTGCCAGTCTCCCGTGCGGCCGGCGTACCAGATGTACCGGCCGTCGGGGGTCACCGCCGCTCCTACCGTCTTGAATGACGCTGGCGTACGGATCACGGGGAGCGGGCTGCGTCGGCGCACGTTGTAGATCTGTAGCTTCGCCGCACCGCCGAGCCCGCGCGCCCGGCTGACGACGATGTGCTCGCCGTCGGGCAACCACTCAGGCGACAGGTACAGGCTGGTGTTGCCCCGGGTCACCTGGGTCGTGTCGGTGAAGTCGAGCCGCATCGTCCAGGCGTTGTCGCCGCCGCTGCGATCGGAGATGAAGACGATCGACTCGCCGTCGGGGCTGAATCGTGGCTGGGCATCGAAGGCCATGCCTTCGGTAATGCGGGTCGCCGTCCCGCCCGTGATCGGCACCGTGTAGAGATCTCCCAGCAGATCGAATACGATCGTTTGACCGTCGGGGCTCACGTCGAGCGATATCCACGTGCCCTCGGTAGCCGTGAAGTTCGCCTTGCGCGCCGACTCGAGGGGAAGTGGCTTCTTGTCGTTGCTCGAGCCCCCCGGGCGCCGCCCTGCCTGGCCGGCCGCGGGGAGGTGGATGGCGATCGAGAGCACAGCCGCTGCGGCGGTGGCTCGGGTCAGAGCGTTCATCGTGCTTCTCCGGGTGAGGAAACGAGGCGCGTTCACTGGGCACCTCCCCGAATGCCGGCAGGGACATCGGGTGCCACGTGACGCCACGGCTCGTCCGGAGCCGGAACCTCACGGGGCCAGATCTCGTTTAGGGTGCTTCCCTCGTAGAGGCGGCCGTTCATCATCACGTAACGAATGGTGTTTGTGTTGCGGATGTCGTCGAGCGGATTGGCGTCGAGGACGATCATGTCGGCGAGCTTGCCCGGCTCGATGGAGCCGACATCGCGGCCCAGACCGATCGCCTCTGCGCCGAGAATGGTGGCGGCACGCAGTGCATCGTGCTCGCGCATGCCACCACTCTGCATGGCCCACAGCTCCCAGTGGAAGCCGAGCCCTTGGAGCTGGCCGTGGCTGCCAACGCCGGCACGCCCCCCGGCCTCAACCAGATCCTTGATCCACGCCGCGTGCTTGCGGAAGGCATACTCGTCATCGTGAAACCAACCGCCGGGACCGGGCCCCGGATTCCGCCTGCGGATTTTGGCGTCCAGCTCGGCCTTGGGCGTGAAGTGCGCGAGCTTCGTGTCACCGACCACGTCCTCGGTGGTATAGAAATAGTTCTCCGCCCACGGTCCGCCGTAGCTGACCAGCAGCGTCGGCGAGTTCGTGGTCTGTGACGTCTTGAACAGCTCGAGGACGTCGTCGTAGGCAGGGATGATGGGCAGCGTGTGCTCGATTCCAGGATAGCCGTCCATGGCGTGCGTCATGTCGAGCCGGTAGTCGAGCCCGCCTTCGGTGGTCGGCATCAGCTCCAGCTCGCGAGAGGCCATGATCAGCCACTGCCGCTGCCGGCGATTACCCGACATGTACATCTTGAACGTCTTCGTGTCGTAGTAGTCGCTGTAGCGCCGCAGGACGTCGCGCGCATGGTCCAGACTGGTGATGCCCTCGGTCCGAAACACGCCCGGGCCGGTCGAGTACACGCGCGGTCCCAGCATCCGCCCCGCCTCCACCAGATCGGCGTACGACAGGACGTCGGTCGTCGCCGTCTGTGGGTCGCGGGTGGCGGTCACCCCGTAGGCGAGGTTCGCCGAATAGATCCACGGCCTCGTCCAGTGGAGCCCCCACAGGTTCCACATGTGGGAGTGCGTGTCCACGAAACCAGGAATGATGGTGCCACCGCTGACATCGACGACGCGCGCGCCGGTCGGCACCTCACCGCGTGGCCCGACGCGCGTGATGCGGTTGTTCTCCACGACCACGTCGGCGTCCTCGATGACTTCACGGTCGCGCATCGTGATGACCCGTGCACCGCGCAAGACGACGGTTCCCTCCGGGATATCCCGTGGCGCGCTGACCCGGACTCGGATCTCGTCGGGTCGATAGCCGTTCTGCTCGCGCGCTTCCGCATCGGCATCCGCCGCGCGCAGGCTGTCGTCGAGCGCCTCCGCTCGATCCAGATGGTAGGTGACGAAGGCGTTTCCGATCGACCAGTGCACCGTGCGTCCGTCGGCGCCCCAGGCGGCGAACTCCCCACCGATATCGGTGAGCTTGCGCACGGGAACCGCCGCGCTGTCTGGCTTGGTGACGAGCACCGTCGGGACCTGCCCGCCGACCTTCGGCACGGACACGACGTACACGTCGTTGTTTACCTGCGCCAACGCCAAATCCCCCCGCGGGGCCATGAGTACGAGATCCGCCGATAGCTGGGGGATGGTGGGCTCGCGTGCGTCGTCGGCAAAGTCCTGTGGCAGCAGGATGTCCGAGGTCGGCGACGGCTCCCACCCACCCGCGAAGATCGGATACCGCCACGTGACCCGCAGATGGGCCTTGGGATCGGTGTCGTCCCAGCGGGAGGAGACCAGGGCAATGGTGGTGGGCCGGCCCGGGGCGGCGGGCATACGACCGTAGTAGTAGATTCGATCCGGATCGCCCGTGAAATGCGGCCTGGACCGGCTGTTGGTCGGCCCAATGACGGTCACGTCGCCCCCGTCCGCGGGCACCCACACGAACTCCGCTCCGAGGCCGCCGAAGACGAATGGATCGATGGCCTCGTGCAGGTCGCGGGCGGAGGCTCGCATCGCGACGATCCGGCGCCCATCGAGGGACCAGGCCGTCTGCTGATAATAGGCTGACACTGCCGTCAGTTGCCGCGGCGTGCCGCCCGCCGCGGACACCCGCATGATGTGCCCCTCGTCGTCGTCCCACGTGACGTAGGCGACGGCTCGGCCGTCCGGCGACCACGTGGGGTAGTACTCGCCCACCTCCTGATCGGTCAGCCGGCGCGGCGCACCGTCGGGCACGTCCACCACGTACAGTCGGTCGAGGGCCGTGAAGGCGAGGCGGGTCCCGTCCGGGGAGGGAACGCCGTCGCGGATCTGCTGGACCGTGAAGGTCGGTGTATCCTCGATCGGGTAGTCGAACGCGACCTCAGGGCCAACCGGCACCTCGGCGTTGACGGTGAACGGGATCTTCGTGGGATCGGCACCGTCCACCGGCACTCGCCAGATCTCCCCACCATAGGACAGCACCACGGCGCGGGAATCCGGGGTGAAGGAGAATCCGGGGAGCACGTCCATGTTCGCGACCGACTCCTGCTCGTCGCGCTGGATGGGATAGGCCAACCAGCGTTCCTCGCCGGTGGCCAGCTCGCGCAGCCTGAGTCCAGTCTCCGCATCGTGGCGCGAGCCGTACGCGAGCCATTTCCCGTTGGGGGAAAGGGCGGGTCGGAACGCGGAGCCGTACCGCGAGCTCATCGTGGTACGCGTGCCGGTCTCCCGATCGTACACGCCGATCTGATACTGGGGCAGCACGGCATTGTACTGCCACGCACCCGAGCGCTGGCCGTACCACACGTAGCGCTCGTCGGGTCCGAACGCCGGGCCGAGCATGCGGAGTGCGGCGGGCGACCGCACCAGCGGCAGGCCGGTCCCGCCCTTGACGTGGTACAGCCACAGCTTCTCGAGGCCCTGCAGCGGGGCAGCCCGGGAGACCACGATGTACTGGCCATCGGGCGTCCATTCCGGCGACAGGTACCGGCTGGCAACCCCCTTGGTGACCTGCACGGTGTCCCGATCGCCGAGCGACAGCAGCCAGACGTTGTCATCGCCGCTGCGGTCCGACACGAACACGATCGTCGACCCGTCCGGGCTGAATCGGGGCTGCATGTCGTGAGCGAGCCCGCTGGTGAGGCGCGTCGCTTCACCGCCCTCGATCGGGATCGTGTACAGATCGCCGAGCAGATCGAACACGATCGTCTGCCCGTCCGGGCTCACATCGAGGGAGATCCATGTGCCGCGACTGGTCGTGAACCGCGCCCAGCGGGCCGGCTCGAGTGGCAGCCCAATCGAGTCCGACTCGGCGTCGGAGCTCGCAGCCTGCTGAGCCCCGACCGGTGCGGACACGACGAGCACGAGGAGCGCGGCTGCCATCCAGCCGCCGCGTCGTGAGAGAGGCATGATGTCGCTCCGAGGCGTGTGAAGGACCTGTGTCGAATGCACTGGAGGGCAGCGCGAGACGCCGCCCGGATCATCGTGTCACGGCGGAACCGCCACGGATCCGTAGGCCGGAGGCCGTGACGGAACGGCGGAATATGGCATGAGATGGCAATATTGGAAAGTCATGCTAGTTGTATCGGGATTCCGGGCAGACTCGGACGGCGGCCGAGCGCTCCGTCGTCAAACTAGCGGGCCAGCCGGTACACCGCTCCGGTCAGGCTCACGACGTGCAGCTCCCCGGCGGCGTCCTCGCCGAAGGACACGATTTGGGAGACCGTTCCGAGATCCGCGGTGTGATCCTGCGGATCCAGCGCCGAGCCTCCCGCGTACCGGAAGCTTCGAATCCAGCCGGCGCAGTAGTCGGCATAGAAGTACCGGCCAACCATGTCTGTCAGTGCACTGCCCCGATAGACGTAGCCGCCGGTCACCGAGCACGCACCCCCGCTGTGGGCGTATTCCACCACTGGAAGCACCAGTCCCGCCTGATTACAGGTCGCCGCGTTGAAGCAGTGGGTGCCCTCCATCACCTTCCAGCCATAGTTCTCGCCTCCGGTGCTGGAGGCAGGCTGGACGTCGATCTCCTCCCACGCGCTCTGCCCGACGTCGCCGATGAAGAGATCGCCGGTGGCGCGGTCGAACGAATAGCGCCACGGGTTGCGGAGGCCGTACACCCAGATCTCCTTCGCCGCGTCAGCATCGCCCACGAACGGATTGTCGGCTGGAATCGCGTACGGGGAACCGCCGTCCACGTCGAGCCGGAGGATGGAGCCGAGCACCGTCGTGCTGTCCTGCCCGTTGCCCTGGGGATCACCACCGGATCCGCCGTCACCGAGCCCGACGTACAGCATGCCGTCGGGGCCGAACGCGAGGAGGCCGCCGTTGTGGTTGGAAAAGGGCTGAGCCGCGAACAACACGGGGAACTCGGACGACGGATCCGCGACGTCGGGATCGGCTCCGCTCACCAGGAAGCGCGACACCCGGCTGTCGCCGTTCACGTCCGTGTAGTAGACGAAGAACTCGCCATTCACTCCGTACAGCGGGTGGAACGCCACACTCAGCAGACCCTGCTCTCCTCCGGCCTGCACCCGGCTCGAGATGTCGAGGAACGGTGCGGGCAGTACCGAGCCGCCCTGCACGATCCTGATCACCCCACCCCGCTCCACCACGAAGAGCCGCGTGCTGTCGGCCGGGGCGTGCGTGACGAACACGGGACTCTGGAATCCGTTCGCAACCAGGTCGAGTGCGAGCGGCCCTTGGGGGGGCTCTTCGACAAGAAGGACCGTGACCACGACCCCGAGTGTCACCCCCTGGTAGGTGGCCTTCACGAGCGTCTCTCCTTCACTGACGGCCATGACCTGCGCCCTTCTATCGCCGGTGGACGTCACCCCCGCGACGTCCGAATCGGCGCTCTCCCAGCTCACGGCCACGTCCAGCGTATCACCCGAGGCATCGATCACGTGGGCCGTCACCGCGCCGGTTTCTCCCACGAGCAGCGTCCCGAAGGACCGCTCCACCGTCACGCGCCACCCCGCGAGGGTCGCGACGAGCACGTTGCCACCGTCCGCGGGCTCGAGGGTGATGTTGAGCGCTATCGTGGGTGGGCCCGTGAGATCGAGAGTGATGGAGCCGCTGTGCGTCTCGATGTCGCCACCGTCGAACGCACGAAGGGTGATGGTACGGTCCTCCCCCTCCGGAATCTCGAGCGTCAGCGTCGCGAAGCCGTCCGCAATGGATGCCTGCGCGCTGATCGGCTGCGGAAGGTCGGGAGCGTCCACCCCGGCCGCGACCCGGGCAATCCCGGTGCCGTGGACCTCGAGGCTCAGGGTGACGGGGACGGTTTGGAGATCGGGCCCGGTGCCGTCGCCGGAGCAGGCGGCCAGCACAAGGGCGAGCCCCAGCGCGCGTTGCAGACCCTGTGGGAGCAAAGCACTCGGCATTGCTGCAAGCTAGTGCGGCCGGTGGCGCCCACCAAGGGCCGCGCGGCACGGTCGATCCGGCGCCGAGCCCCGGGGATCCCCCGCAGCAGCCCAGGGGAAGGACGGTGGGGCTAGCTCCCCTCCTTCACCCGGATGTTCCGGAAGTACACCGGACTGCGGTCATCGTGGTTCTGCAATCCGATGTAGCCGCGCGGTGCGAAGTCGGCCACCTTGCCCCGTGGCTCCGCCGTCCAGTCGAGCACCTGCGTGCCGTTCAGCTCCACCGTGATCCGATCGCCGATGAACGAAATGCGGTACTGATTCCACTCGCCCGGTGGTTTGGATGCGTGGGCACTCGGCGCCTCGGCATCGTAGACCGCCCCCGTGCGGTGGATCCCCGTCTCGGCATCCCCTGCATCGGCAATCTGAATCTCGAACGAGTGATAGATGTAGTCGTTGCTCGCCGGCACCCCCGGCACGCGCACGAACACGCCGGAGTTCGTGTGTTCGTCGGCGCACTTGAATTCCAGTTCGAGCACGAAATCGCCGTACTCCTTGGCCGCATACCAGAAGAGCCCCATGCCACCGTGAGAGGTGAGCACACCCGTCTCGGGATTCAATTCGAAGTATCCGGGTCCGTAGTGATTCCAGCCGTGTTTCGTGTAGCGGCCGTTCTGCTGTTTCAGGATCTGTTCGAACCCCTGCTGCGCCGTCACGGCGACCGCCTCACTCGTTGACTCGGCCGAGGCGTCGGACCCCGCAAGCGCCCGGTAGGCACCGAAACCACACAGGACCACCGCGATGGCAAACGCTATCCCTCGTCTCATGGCTCGTACTCCACTCCATCGTCATTCGGAATTGGGCGTTCGATATTGCATGTTGGCTATTGCTTCGGGTTCCACTTCCCCCGTGCCACCGCCGGTACGAACGCTCCCAGGTCCTTCGGCGGGAAGGCAATCGTCCGTTCCTGTTCGGCGCTCATGTACGCCGTCATCAGCAACTCGGTGACGTTCACACCATCGTCGAAGTTCTCGCTCGGTCGCACGCCGGCGAGGAACGACTGCACCATATGGCGGTTTTCGCCCTCGTACCCGTATTCCGCCTCCTCGTCGCTCACGATGGGCATGAGCCCTGTCTCGGCGTTCTGCTTTTCAACCAGGTCCTCACCCGCGTCCCCCATCACCTGACGGCTGAAGAACACCTTCGGCCCAGCATCCAGTGTATTGACCGACATCGAGTACTCGGGTCCCAACACCTCCATGCTGAGTCTCAAGCCGGCGCCGATGTAGCACCATGACGTGGTGGCCTCGACGACCCGTTCGTTGCCGTCCGAATCGCGATACTCTATCAGGGCCCTGGCGAAATCCTCAGACGGTCGGTTCGCATAGTCGATCTCACCACCGCTGTTCTTGGCGAGTTTTTCGGCGTACTGGGGCAGCTGCCATTTGAGACACGACGTATGCGCCGTGACCTTGACGGGCGTGAGCGCTCTGCGCGGCGCGTCTGGCGGTGTCAACAGGAACCGGGCGACCTCCACCGAATGGCACATCATGTCGTTGAGCACACCACCACCCTGCAGTGATCCCTCCCAGAACCACGGCATGTGGGGCCCACTGTGCTCCTCGGCAGCGCGCGCCAGGTACGGCGGGCCGGTCAGAGTGGCACCTCGAGACCACAGAATGTTCTTTCCGCGCACGACCGGCGGCGAGAACAGCTGGTTCTCGAGATACCCGTCGAGCACACCGATCTTCTTCACCAGCTCGAGCATTCTGTAGGCCTCGGCGGCATTCCGTCCCAGAGGCTTCTCGCAGCACACGCCGAGCAGTTCGCCCTTCCCGCTCTCGACGGCGCGCACGATCTCCTCCATCACCTCGATCCGCGTGAAGTTCGGCGCACAGATCCAGATGGCGTCGATCTCCGGGTGCGCGACCATCTCGGTGATCGACTTGAACGGCTTCGCCTCGCCCACGCCGAGGGTGCGCGCGAGGGCCGCTGCCTCCTCGGCTGTCCCGTCGCGCCCCACGACGCCACGGACGTCGCCGTCTCGCACTCCGACGAACGAGCGGATGTGGAACCGGGCCACGAACCCGCCGCCGACGAACCCTACGCCCAGTCGCTCCTTGCTTGCCATGCCCGCAACCACCTTTCGCACCGCGGGGGTCCTGGCCTTCGTGCCCACGTTGCTATGCCTCCGCCCGCGCTTCCGGCGCCTGTTCCCCCCTGGGGAGCACCAACCCTACGCGGCCGCGTCTCCCGCGGCTTCGGCCCTTGGCCGATCGACGCGGTCGTTGAAGAGCAGGGCAAAGCCCACCATGATCACGGCCGCGAACGAAGAGGTTGCCCGCCGCCTGAGCGCCGATCAGCATTCCGAGCCCGTAGGTGACCAGCACCAGCATCCCCTGCGCCTGGCCGCGAATCGCGGGCGTCGACTTCTTGTCGACGTAGATCTGGCCGGTGACGAAGAAGAAATCGTAGCAGATTCCGTGCAGCAGGATGCCGAGGATGATCATCCAAAAGACCTCGCTGGGCGCCGCGAGGGCAAAGAGCACGTAGCGCAGAACCCATGCCCCCATGCCGGCGACGAGCATCCACTTCACGCCAAGGCGGACGAAGAGCACCGGCATCAGGAGCATGAAGATCACCTCGGACATCTGCCCGAGCGTCTGCGTGCCCGCGATATTCTGGAACCCCGTCGCCTCGAGAAAGAGCTGCGTGAAGTTGTAGTACGCCGCGAGCGGGATCGAGATGAGCAGCGAGGCGCCGAGGAAGACGTAAAACGGTCTGCTGCCCAGTGCCTTCAGCGCGTCGAGTCCGAGGATACTGCGGGGTGAGACCTTTTCTCCCGCGGCCGGAGGCGGCGTGTGTGGCAACGAGAAACTATACAGACCCAGAACGAGACTCGTCACTGCCGCCGTGTAGAGCGGCAGCGGCGTCTGCTCGGGCAGACTCTCGCCCATCACGAACGTCCTGAGTCCCAAGCTGATGAAGAGACCGGCAACGATCCAGCCGATCGTGCCGAACACCCGGATGAGTGGAAAGTGCTTTTCCTGGTCGGTGATGTTGTGAAACGCGAGAGAGTTCGCCAAGCCGAGGGTTGGCATGTAGCAGAGGTTGTAGAGCAGAAGCAGCAGCACGAACACCACCGGTGCACCGCTGAATTGCGGGACGGTCAACAACACCAGGCCGCCGAGGATGTGTAACACCCCCAACACCTTCTCCGTCGAGAAGTAGCGATCGGCCACCAGCCCCAGAAAGAACGGCGCCGCGATGGCTGCGATCGGATTGACAGTGAAGGGCCAGTGCGTCAGGTCGCCCATACCCTCGGCCGTCATGTACACGGCAATGGACGTGTACCACGCCCCCCAGACGAAGAACTGGAGGAACATCATGATCCCGAGGCGGGTCTTGGTGCTCACGTCGGCTCCTCGGTGGTTGAGTGGTCGAGTAGTTGAGTGGTTCAGCGGATCGGCGGCCGGACGGACCGGTGGAGCGGCGGGTTACGCCGCTCCACCGGTTCGCCCCGTATCGTGCCGCTAGACGATCTTCCTGGCGACCGGATCCCATTCCACCTTACGGTTCTCCTGGAATGACCGCGTCGCCATGTGGCAGGTGATGGCCTCCTCGAACCCACGCTCGATGTTGCAGCTCGTCTCGCCCCCATTGCGAATCACGTCAAGCCAGTCGGCGATCAGGAGGTGGTAGGCGGACACGCGCCGGCCGCCCCGGTAGGTGTACAGCAGACCGCGGCTCACGAAGTACTCCGCCGTGGCGGACGTGATCGCGTCGATCCCCTTGAAGCCGGGGCGATAGGTGAACATCGGCCGCGAGGTGTCGATGATCCCATCCTTGATCTTCTGCTCGTAGCGAGTGGAGTTGCCGTCCGCCTGAACCGAGAGCGTACCGCTCACCCTCATGGAGGCGTCATGGCCCATGAAGTTGAGCCCTCGGTAGTAGCCGTTCGCGAGGGTTGCGCTGTACACGAACGTCAGGTCGCGGTCGGGATACTCGTACGCGGCCTGGAACACATCCGGCACGTCGCGGCCGTCCTTGAAGTAGTAGATCCCTCCGGACGCCACGCAGGATTTCGGGATCCCGAGCTGCAGGATCATGTTCACACCGTCGTACTCGTGCGACAGCAGATCGCCCGAGAGGCCCGTCCCGTAGTCGTACCAGCAGCGCCAGCGGAAGAAGCGCTCGAGATTGAACGGCACCCGGTTCGGCGCGGGCCCCTCGAACAGGTCCCAGTCGATCGTCTGCGGATTCCCCTCCTCGTGGATGTCCCACACCCATGCGCCCCACGGCGTGTTCCGGTTGGTGGTGCCCTCGACCAGCGTGATAGGCCCGAGGACGTTCGCCTCGATCACCTCCCGGGCCTTCATGTGCGCTTCGGACTGCCGGTTCTGGTGCCCCAGCTGGAACACGATGTCGGAGTTCGTGACGGCATCGTAGACCGCGTGCGTCTCCTGCTCCGTGCGCGTCATGCACTTCTCGCAGTACACGTGGATGCCTTCCGCCGCCGCGGCGATCGTCATCTCCGAATGCCAGTGATCGGGCGTGGCGATGATCACCGCGTCGACGTCACCGCTGGTGAGCAGGTCGTGGTAGTGCCGGTACCGCTTCGCCGGCGGCAGGGCGCCGCCCGCTCCCGGCCGCGTGTCCACCTGCGATGCCGCGATGCCGCGCTCCGCCCGAACATCGAACACGTCGCACACCGCCGTGAACTGGACGTTCAGGTCGTCCTGCTCCATGTAGACCTGGAGGCGCTTGTCGCCCGGTTCTTCCTGGTGACTCTCGCGTGCGTCCTCGATCCAGTCGGGATGCGCGAAGCCGGCATGTCGGACCAGGGATTCACCCTCGCCGCCGTTCCCGATGATGCCGAGCCGGATGCGCTGGCTCGGCGGGCTCGAGACCGCATTCGGGATGTACGCGGGTCCCGTCTCCTGCACGCCCAGCTCCTCCATGATGGCTTCCTTCTTGGCATCATCGGCCGCTTTCTTCTTGAGGAAGCCGTAGAAGAACACCCCCACCACGGGAAGGGAGACCAGCGCCTCGAGGAAGCCGCGCCGTCCGAGGTCCGTGCCGGTGGACGACTTTGTCGATGGATTGGTGCGTTCGTCGCTCATACTCTCCTCCGGGTCAGGCGTGCGCCTCGGTCAGCGCACCGGACTGGCGCTTCATGGCAATCAGACGGTCGATCCCGAGCACGCGTCCCGTGGGGAACGCGAGCA
>JBDGYA010000104.1:0-8717 GCA_039584325.1 Gemmatimonadota bacterium | reverse complement strand
GGAGAGTTATCCGGGCATCACCCTCCCGCTCACCTACTCGCTCGTCCGCCGCACGTACGAGCGGCTGTTCACCCGGGCCCTGGCGGAGATCGGTGTTCCGCAGCGTGTGCTGGCGTCGCTGCGCCCCGAGCTGCAGCACTTGATCGGCATCGTCCGCGGGCATCTCTATATGAATCTCCTTGCCTACTACCACCTCTTCGCAGCCGCGCCGGGGATCGGGTGGATGGTGAGCAAGTGGGAGGATGCGCTCGGCGTCAGAGACGCGCCCGACTCGACAACCGTGCCCTCAGCGGTGGGACGCTCATGGATGCGGCGCACGGCGCTGGCCGCACTGGTGTGGTGGCGACTCGTGCAGCGTCTCCGTGCAATCGACGCCGAGGTTGAGCGGTTTCGCAATGGGGTGGACGAGATGCTTGCCCGGTTCGACGGTGTGGATCTCGCGCGCTGGCCGTTCGATCGACTCCTCGCGTCGTTCAACTCGCTCGAGCGCGACCATCTGGACGACTGGACAATCCTCATCTTCAACGACCTGTTCGCCTTTCTGTTCAACGACCGATTGGCCCGTCTGTGCGGGCCGTCGTCCGATGGCGAACGCTCGGATTTGCATCAGCACCTGCTCGCGGACCTGGGAGGTGCCGCGATCCTCCGTCCGCTCGTGGAGCTGTGCGTGCTTGCAGCAGAAGCCCGCAGTGTGCCGGCGGTGGAGCGATTGGTCTGGTCGGATCTCCCGACGCGGAAGACGTGGGAGCGGCTGGTGCACCTTCCCGCAGCCGCCGATTTCCGCGCTACAGCGTCCGCATACCTGAAACACTTCGGAGATCGCACCGTCGAGGAGCTGAAGCTCGAGACGGTCACGCCCTCGGAGGATCCATGCACGATTGTGGATCTCCTCCGGTCGGTTGCGGAGCGTCATGAGCAGCCGCCGAACGGTGCGGGAGGGGAGCGGGAGCTGCGAGCCGCCGCGGAGCGGGAGTTCCGGGCCCGGAGGGCGGGGCGACCTCTGGGTCGGTGGTATGCCACCATGGTGCTCGGTCGCACGCGGCGGCTCGTCGCGGCCGACGGCTGGCGCGTGCCATGGGGACGGCGCTCGTGCGGGAGGGCGTGCTCGCCGAGCCCGAAGACATCCACTATGTGACGTTTGAAGACCTCGAGGGGCATGCACGTGGCGGGCTCCCCGGGGTTCGTCTGGATGCGCTGGTCGCCGTACGCAAGGAGGCGTACCGGGGCTATCACGCTGCACAGCCGCCGCATCGAATCGTCTGTCGCGGCTCTGTCTATCGAGCAGCGGCGGCGGCCGCGCTGCAGCCCGCCGTGCCCGCCTCGGAGGACGCGCTGGCCGGGATCCCATGCTCGCCGGGGTGGGTGTGCGGTGTCGCATGCGTGGTGGACGGTGGGGCGTCCCTCGAGGCCGTGCGCGACCGCATCCTGGTTGCCCGTGTGACCGAGCCTGGATGGGTGTTCCTCATGTCGGTTGCGCGTGGCGTCGTGGTGGAGCGGGGGAGCCTGCTCTCGCACGCCGCGATCATCGGACGGGAGTTGGGCGTGCCAACCATCGTGGGGGCGACCGGCGCGACGACGGCGATCCGGTCGGGGGACGAGGTGGAGATGAACGGCAGCACGGGGGACGTTCGGATTCTTCGGAGGCAGGGATCGCCGCTACACTCACCGTGAGCGGCTCGCTCATTGCGGGCGGAGGCTTCTCTAGGTCAGGACGCGCTCAGTCCCCGCTCCGTCAGGTCCTGGAACGGTTCCGTGCGCTGGCCCAGCGTAGCGAGCGGGCAGCGGGCCAGACTCAAGAGTTGCAGGAGACGCTGCGCGACCTCTCGCGCCATCTTCGTGATGACACCCACTATCAGGGTGAGATCATGGTGCTTGAGGAGCGAATGCGCGTCGTGTCGGAAACCGGGACGTCGTTGTTGCGGCGGCTGAAGGGGAGCGTTTGATCCGCCGCGGCGCCACGCAGACTGGGGGATCGAGTGGTACCTACCCGAGGTCCTTGCCGTCATGGGAGTCGTGGTGGGGCCTGCGGTGCGACTATGCCGCTCAGCTCTGCTCGAGGATGTCGGCGAGCTTGCGCGCCTCGGCTTCGGCACCGAGGGTGAGAAACCGATCGCGGGCACGCGTTGCGAATTCACGTGCATCCGCGGCTCGGCCTAGGCGCGCCAGCAGTCGGGCCAGATCACGCTCGGCCTGCGCGGCCAGTAAGGGACGGCCCCGCTCCTCCGCCCGCAGGATCACGTCGCGCAGGGCGTGCTCGGCCTCTTCTTCTTCATCCATCTGCGCAAGACACCCTGCCCACACGCGAAGATCCTGTGTCTCGCCCAGATCGTTGCCGATTTCCCGCTCCGTCTCCAACACGCGCTCGATCTCGCGCCGCGCCACTAGCACATCGCCCGCCACCAGTCGGATCTCGGCCCGACCCGCCCGTGCGAGCGCGCTGAGCCGGACGTCGCCCGCCGCCTGCGCCTGTTCTACCGCCTTATCGGCGCAATCGAGTGCCATCGGGATGTTGCCCTGCTCGCGATACGTGATGGCCATGTTGTGCAGTGCCTCGGCGGTACCCACACGCGAGTTGGCTCGCTGGAAGGCAGCGAGGGCCATTGTGTACGACCCGATGGCGCGCCCATGGTCGCCGCGCATGTTGGCGAGGATCCCCATGTTGTTCGATGCTCGTCCGACGGTGGCGTGGTCGCCACCGCGCTCCGCTTCGGCGAGCGCCTTTGCGAACAGTCCCTCGGCCGCGCTCACTCGCCCGCTCTCCAGCGCGATAGCGCCCGACACATTGAGCGCGCGGGTCTCCGCCGCACGATCCCCACGCTCTCTGGACTGTTGCACTGCGATATCAACCCACCGGTGTGCATCCTCGTTGTGCCCGAGCCTCGCATGAGAGATCCCGACAAGCAGCGCCAGTCCCGGCGACCGCGCGAGATCTCGGTCAGGCTTGGTTCCGAGCAACTCGAGGAGGCTGGCGTGCTTGCCGGCGGCAACCAGCTGATGTGCCTCGTTGAGCATGTTCAGTGACTCGCGCGCATTCATGGTCAGTAGGAAACTGCGTATCCGGAAAAGTGTAACAGCTCGACGCTGAACCACTTGCTGTCGACGGAGTGCGTCGCGGGAACCACATGCCACGGATCCTCCGCGAGCTCCTGGTACCACACGCCGAGGTCGTGGTTCTCGATCCGTACGTCCTCCGCATCCACGTCACCGTCTCCGTCGATATCCTCATCGGCCGCAGTGTACCAGATCTGCAATCCGGCGGGCGCGGCAGCGTTGAACTGGAGCCCGGTCGGCTCGAACCGTACCACGAGTGCCACCGTGTCCACCTGCACCGTAATGAGCACGCTGTCCCCGAAGGTGAACGGCCGGCCATCGGGATACTGCTCAAGTCCGAGTGCCGGAACCGTCAATTCCAGGAAGCGCGCCGCAACGGAATTGGTGGGGAGGTAGTCGATACGGAGGCTGCGTTCCTGTCCAAAGACCGCCCAGACGCTCGCCTCGTACCGGTCGAGATCCACAATCGCCGAGGATGCCGTCAACGAAGGGGCGAGTTGCCAGCCGCCATCACCGTTGGAGACTAGGAAGGTCAGCGGAAAACGCTCGCGCCACTGGAGGTGGTGCAGCTGTCCGTCCGCGACAGCGGCATCTCCGGGTGGGGGCTTTGCCTGGGGTGGCCCCGTGCTCTCGACGCAGGCCGCGAGCGCAGCAGCCACGACCATCGTCAGCGTTAGTCCTCGGCGATCCATGATTCCCCCAGTACGGGCTTCGGCTCGACACTCGCCCCGGCACGACGCAAGGGCCAACGGCCGATGCGGGACGCTTCGGTACCCTTTGATAGGCATGCCTCGTGCCGGACTACCCGATCTGCTCTAACTCTATATTTCGTAAGTGTTTGCGGCCTCAGGTACCCAGTGCAATTCCTGGATCAGACCGCCCCAGACTGGGTCGGATCGTCCCAACCAGCCTGCTCCGCGTCGCCACCTATCGTGAGGAGCCGCCGCAGCCGACGGCGTGAGATGCCCAGCCGGCGGGCCGCTTCACTGCGATTGCCGTCGCACGCCTCCAGCATAGCGGTCGCGGCAGCCTGAACGATCTCATCGAGGGGGGAAGGGAAGGGGATCACCGAGTTCGTGACGACCGGTGGGTCCGCGACGGGCACCAACTCGGACAGGTCCAGCTGGCCCGGCGGCGAGAGGAGGAGCGCGCGTTCCACCGCGTTCTTGAGCTCGCGCACGTTTCCAGGCCAGGATTGCGTCCGCAGCAGCTGCTTGGCCGACGCATCCAGCTGAGGCACCTGCAATCCGTATTGTACCGCTGCGCGCTGCAGTAGGGAGACAGCGATGAGCACCGCGTCGTCGCCGCGGTCGCGCAGCGGAGGTAACTCCAGCGTGACGACGCTCAGACGGAAGTAGAGATCCTGGCGGAACGATCCCTCCCGCACCGCTTCCCGCAACCGCTCGTTGGTGGCCGCCAGGATTCGCACGTTTGCGCGGCGCCACTTCGTGCTCCCCACCCGCCGCACCATCTTGTCCTCGAGCACACGGAGCAGCTTGGCTTGCAGGTCCTGCGCGAGGGTGCTGATCTCGTCGAGGAACAGCGTTCCCCCCTCCGCCACCTCGAACAGGCCGGGTTTCGGCGCGTGCGCGTCCGTGAAAGCGCCCTTTTCGTGCCCGAACAGCTCCGACTCGATCAGATTCTGCGGTAATGCGGAGCAGTTGACCGCTACGAACGGTGCTCCCCGCCGAGGGCCGCCATCATGGATCGCGCGCGCGAGGAGCTCCTTGCCCGTCCCGGTCTCCCCTACGATCAGCGCCGTCGCGCCGGCGTGTGGCAGCAGCCGGTTCGCACGCGCCAGCACCGCCTTGAGCGCGGGACTCTCGCCGATGATCTGCTCGAACGCCTCCGGTTTGAACTCGGCCGACGCGGCGGCGCGGCGCAGCGCCTCACGCCGCCGCTCAGTGATGGAGTTCGTGGCGCTGTGCAGGACTTCCAGGTCCTCAGGGAGGGCAAAGTAGTCTTCCGCGCCGTGAGCCACGATCAGCGTCGCGACCCGCCGTCCCGGATCGGCACCGACCACCAGCACCGGAACGCCTGGTGGCACGTCGTGACCGTCGAGCCATTCGACAGCGTCGCGCTCGGCGCCACCCGCAGCGACGAACACGACGGCGACGTCCGTCCCGATCGCGCCGACATCATCGCCGCTGACCACCCGCACATCCACGCCGAGATCGTGGCTAATCTGTCCCCAGAGCTCGGAGAACGAATCCGAGAGATGCACGATCAAGAGGGTCGTGCCACTCGGCTTGGCATCCATCTCGCCGGGATAGGACACCCGCTGGCCTGGGGGCCGTGCCGTGTTCTTCCGTGCAGGAACAGTCATAGTCAGTTGATGCGGTACCATTTGAACCAGGGGGCACGAATCGTACCAGCCACGGCGCGCCCCTGAATGACTACGCAACTGCTTGCGATACAATGGATTGAGGCTGACCCGCGTCGTGGTATCGGAGTTGCGGCTTCGAGGGTGTGGCGCCGCGAAGCGTTTCGGGCTTGCAGCGAGTCCCAATATCACACAGCGAGGCGAACACGGTGGGTCAAGTGGTTGTCCGACAGCGAGATACGAGCGCTCCAGGCACGCGCATGGAGCAGATTGACCCTGCTTCCGGGTTGGGTCGATTTGCACCAACACCTGTGCAGGCAGATGTGCGTGGTATCTCGCGTCAGCATCACGTTCCGCCGCCTTTGAAGTCAGCCGACAGACTCTTCGCAGATGCCGTCCAATCGGTGATCGAGGCCATCGAGGCCAAGGACCCGTACACTCGTGGCCACTCCAGGCGGGTCGGCTTCTACGCCGAGGTGATTGCGCGTGCGCTCGGCCTGCCCGAGGACGATGTGCAGGAGGTCAAGTTAGGCGGCCAGCTGCACGATGTGGGCAAGATCGGGATCCCCGACAGCGTGTTGCGCAAGACCACGGCCTTGGCCGATGACGAGCGTCGCGCCATTGAGCGGCATCCGGTCATCGGCGAGCAGATCGCCTCGCCGCTGCTCAAATGCCACCCGACGATCCTCGCGATCGTGCGCTGGCATCACGAGCGTTTCGACGGCCGAGGTTTTCCGGATGGCTTGAGTGGCAGTGTGATCCCGCTGGGACCGAGGATCGTCGCGGTCGCCGATGCCTTCGACGCGATGACCAGCGCACGGCCGTACCGTCCGGCTCTGCCGTTTGCCACGGCAGTTCGGGAGTTGGCACGGGAGGCCGGACGACAGTTCGATCCGGCGTGCGTACGGGCATTCGTCGTCGCGATCAGCGGACTGCTGCGCACTGCGCGCGCGCGCCAACCTGCCAGCCGATTGCCTCACACCGCGTCGCGGCTCGTGCCGGTACTGCTCGTCACCACGGTCTGGACCAGCGGTGCCGGAGAGCGTCGAAGGCCGAAGGCCGCCGCCAGGGCGCCGCCCGCACGGAGGAACGGACCATTCGAGCTATCTCGGCGGCCCCGGGGGCCGCCGCAACTGGGCCGGCGCAGGGTGTTTCGCCGGCCTACTCATGCCGATGATCGGTCGGCCCGCTACTTCTCCACGGCTCGCATCCGCACCTGCTGGATCAACGGGTCCTTCTCCGGCGTGAGGGTGAAGAAGACATGAATGTCCTTCCGCTCCCCCTCCAGCACGAAGGTGCCCCGCAGATGATTCAGCGGCATCATCGCGCCACTCCCTTTGATCTCGCCGGCCTCCGCGTAGAGCTCCTTCGTTCGCTGCACGACATCCGTCAGGCGGTAGTCCATGAAGAAGTTCTCGGCAAAGAGACCCGACTGCTCGGCGCCCTCCCAGTCGGGGAGGATCGCGACGAGCTGGTTCTTCCGTCGCTCGAGAACATCCGACACCGGAAGGTGACGTGGCTCGAGCCCGGTCAGCGTCAGGATGGTGTCGAGCACGGCCAGGTTGAGTGTGCTGGTGCCGCCGTAGGTGCGGTTGTCGAACGACATCACGGTGAGCCCGTAGTCCGGCATCATGGTCCAGTTGCTCCCGAAGCCGGGCAGCCCGCCGCTGTGGCCAATCGTGACCTTCCCGTCGCAGTCCCGCATCCACCCCAATCCGTAGGCGTAGGATCGTGCCGAAGGGCACTCTCTGCCGTTCGGGTACCGGAAGCCGGGCATGAGCGAGCCGAAGCGCCACGGCTGATGCATCTCCCGCAGTGAGCTGCGCGTGAGCGGTCCGTGGTCCGGGTCGCTGCGGGGCGGCCAGGCCGATAGGTGTAAGGCGACGTACGCCGTGAAATCCTCGATCGAGGTGATGAGCCCGCCCATGGCTCCGAACGAACCGTGATGCTCGAGCGGGACATTGACCCACGTCTCGTCCACCCAGTCGTACCCAAGCGCCAGCCGCTCGGCGGTCGCTCGCTCGAATTCCCATACGGTGCTGTGCATGCCTAGCGGCTCGAAGATGTGCTCACTCGTGTAGTCCTGGAACTCCTGGCCCGAGACGACCTGGACGATCTGCCCCAGCAGTGCGAAGCCAAGGTTGCTGTACTCGAACTCGATTCCTGGAACGTTCGAGAAGGACACGCCGCCCGCGATGAGCTCCATCAGCTCCTGGTCGGAGTCGGCGAGCTGCCGGTCACCCCACGGGTTGTCCTCCGGAAACCCGGCGGAGTGGGTCAGGAGGTGGCGGATCGTAATCGTCGGAGCATCGGTCGTCAGGTACGTCAGGTTCGCCATCTCGGGGAGGTACATCGAGACGGGATCGTCGAGCCTGAGCTTTCCGGCATCCCGCAGCTGGAGAATGGCGAGTGCCGTGAAGCTCTTGCTCATCGAGGCGATGCGGAACAGCGACCTCGTGTCCACCGGCATCTGCCGCTCGATGTTGGCGAGTCCGAACGCACCCGAGTAGACCAGCTCCCCGTCCAGCACCACGCCGTAGGCGAACCCCGGCATGTGCCGCCCCTCAGCGTACTCACGGAACATCTGCTCCACGGCGGGCGCGGTCGCGCGGACCTTGTCCGCCCTGTCAGGATCGGTGAAGGCAGCGGGTTGCTGTGCCTGGAGGGTCGAGGCGGCAAGGACTCCAATGATGAGCACGCGCATAGGTTGATTCCTGTCGGCTATTCGTGTCGATGAGTCGGGCGGGGAGTGCAGAGCTGCGGTCGCTCCGCCGCGCGCACTAGTCCCGCCTGAAAAAGCTCCACGTCTCGAGGCCCGGAGCTATGCGGCTATGTCCCACGATCTCGTAGCCTGCGCGCTGATAGAGCGGGACGTTGGCCTCATCCTCCGTGGTCAACGTGACACCCTCGGACCCCGAGGTCTCCAGCGACAACTGGTGCACCCGGTCCAGCAATCGCCGCCCCAGTCCCTGGCCCTGCGCGGTGCTCCGCACGCCGATCATGTTCAGATGGATGTGCTGGACGTCGACCGACAGCGTTTGCCACACCGCACCGCACGCCTCGTAGCGGGCCCGCGCCGCCGAGCCCAGCTCCTGCCACACGGCCTCGCGCAGGTCGCCGAGCTCCGGAGGACTCTCCTGCCGATCCGGATACGAGACGACGGCCGCGGCACCGAGCGTTGCTCCCGAATACACGCCAAGCATTGGCTCGTCGCGCAGCGCGCGGGCCATCACAAAGAACTCGATCAACCTGTGAAGGTGTGCGTCATACTTGTCTGTGCCCGTGCCGAGCACGTGGCGCATGACTGGATAGTCGTGGAACGCCTCGGCGAGCACATCGACGA
>JBDGYA010000103.1:0-7678 GCA_039584325.1 Gemmatimonadota bacterium | reverse complement strand
AGGAGGGTCGCGTTGCCGACGAAGAGCAGCTCAACCGGGGAGGGCGTGGAGCAGGATGGCGTCTCTTCAGGTGACTGCACCCCATTGTAGATAACCTCGCCGTCCGGGCCTCGCTCAGGACCCAGGATGTCCATTGCGGAATTGCGGCAGACGAACGAGACCCGCGCGGCCAGCCGCAGCATCAGCCGGTCGGTGATCCGGTGCAAACGCGCGGTTGCCTGCCTGTACCACCATGTGCGCCAGGTCCCTCGTATCGTGCGACCGTCAAGGCGGAACGGCCGCAGGGCTGAGGCGATGCCGGCGTAGCTCGAGTGATACGTGGCGAGGATCGGCGTCCGCACGCGCATGATCTTCATGGCCAGGGCGAGCAGCAGCGCCTCACCTCCATGCACGTGCACCACGTCTGCCTGACGCGTCTGTCGTGCGGCGAGCGCGATGCGCAGTACCCACGCCAGCGGGGATCCGGCAATCGACACCACTCCCGCATCCTCATGTCCGGATCCTGCCGTGACCACCCTCGATTGGTGCCCCGCCGAGAGGAGCGCGCGGTGCAGATGCCGGACGACGGCCCCGAGCCCTCCCGCCCGATGTGGCGGGTAATACGGCACAACATGGAGGACTCGGATCACGGTACGCCCCGTCGGCCGGCGGAGCGCAGGTACGGGCCTCTCATCGTGACCATCGCCGCTGGGCGCGCGCCAGGTTCTGGACAGCCTTGGCGTTCCGAGCGTCGAGCTCGACGGCGCGATGGTAGGACTCGACCGAGCCGGCGTCGCCCATCATGTACTGGACGTTCCCGAGCGCGTTCCAGCTGGGGCTCCACCGCGGCGCCACCTCGACCGCTCGGTTGGCGACGGCCAGCGCCTCGGCTAGACGACCCGAGCGCGCGTGGGACTCGGCCTGAGCTAGCAGGAGCGGCACGTACGTCGGCTGGATCGCAAGCCCCGCCGCAGCGAACGCGCCGGCGTCGACGAGGTTACCGCGCAGCAGCTCGGTCGTTGCGGCCTGCGTCAGTAGGGCCACGTTGCCGGGCGAAAGCTCGAGGCCCCGATCCAGGGCGGCCCGGGCAGCGTCGAGGTCGGATCGCCGGAGATACTCCAGCGCGAGAAAGCTCCAGGGCCGGCTGCTCGTAGGGTGCCGCTGCATCTCGCTCGTCCAGAGCGATTCCGCACTGCGCCACGGCAGCGACTGCACGATGGCGGCCCCGCTCAACGCCACGACCAGTGCGCCGGCCACCAGAAGTGCCCTCGACCGGTGCATCGCCGACAACCCCCACGCCGCAGCCATGACCACGCCCGTCAGCGCGAGCACCGTGCGGTGCTCTCCCATCGGGGTGTTGAGGCCGGCGGTGACGATCGGCGCCAGGGCGAGCGTGAACCAGAGTGCGGCGAACCCTACGATCCTGATGGACGGGCGTGGAGCTTTCAGCGCCAGCGCGGCCAGCACCACGAGCACGACCCAGCCGACGGGTGCGACCGCCCGGAGCAGGTCGCCCGGTGCCGGCAGGTCGTGGAGTAGCGACAGCCCAACGGGCCAGATGGCCAGGCGGAACAAGCCGAGAAGGGCTACGAGTCCCTCCGCCACGCGATCGATCGCGGTGATCTGGTGGCCCATCGCCGACGGGTACGGCTGCGGCGACGGCCCTACCATGTCGCGTGCCAGGGTGTAGGCGGCGGCGTATGCCACAACGGGCACCACGACTGGCCAGGCCACCAGCAGACGCCGCCACCAGGGATGGGACCGGTGGGTCACCCAGGTCACGAGTACGGCGAGTGGTGCAGTGACCACCGCCGTTTCCTTGACCAGGAGCGCTGCCAGTGTGAGCCCGGTGCATGCCACCCACGCGTTCGGGCGCTCGCCGCGCTCGGCGAGGACGGACAGCGCGGCGATCCCGAATACAGCCATCAGCAGCGACGACCGGCCGGTAGCGAGCAGGACGGACTCGTTGAGGAGTGGGTGAACGGCGATGAGCGCGGCGGCAAACAGGCCCGCCCACTCGAGCCGCTCCTCGCCCGCGTCGGGGGGGAGGTGCTTCAGAGTCAAGCGGACAAACCGGCCGACCAGAATGGCGAACAGCGCGAGCAAGATCAACGAGGTGATGCGGTACGGGATCGCGCTGCCGCCGCCGATCACCCCATCCACGAGGAACGTCGTGAACAGGAGCGGGCGGTAGAAGAACCCATGCCCAGCGGCGGAACCGATCCACGGATCTGTGAAGAACCGGAATAGGGACGCGGGCTCTCGCATGGCCGGGTTGTCAGCGATCTGATGGATGTCGTCGAACTGGAAAGGCACGCTGAGCGTGACCCCGTGTGCCATCAGCACGAGCGCCCCGATTAGCAACGCTGCTACAGCACCATCCGGCCTCGCCGGGCGAGACTCACTCACGTCGAACCCGCGCGGCCTGCCGGCAGGAGTCGTGACGGTAGCGTCGGGTGCCGGAACATCGCGGAAGCGGGGACTATGATCGTGGCTTGCCGCCCGGGACCGGCGGATGGGCCGGGATCTGCCTCGTCGCGATCACCTAGAACCGCCGGGCCAGCTCGAGCGAGAAGCGGTTCAGGCGCCGCGCGGACAGCCAGTTGGTGTCCAAAAACAGATCGTCCCAGTCCCGGTACGCGTAGGCGACCGTAAACCGCAGACGGCCCGGCGTCCACGAGAACCGGAGATCGGTGCCGAGCAGGTTCTTTTCCAGTTGGTCCTGTTTGAGCGACCGCCACGCCTGGAGTGCTCCCTCGAAGTGCACCTCGGAGTGCGGCTGCCACCTGAGGCTGCCGTTGCCCGACAGCACGCTCACCTTACCTGACGTGCTCGTGGTGTAGCTGTAATCGCCGCCGGCGCTCAGCCACAGCCGGCGGCCCGGTCTAAGGGTCACCCTGCCACCGGCCCTGCTGCTGCGGACGCGGTACCCGTCGTCCACCCGGTAGCGGTGCTCGGCACGTATCAGAAAGGAGGTGCGGGCCAGGGCCCACGTGAGCGACAGGCCCGCAGTCTGGTTATCGAGATACCTCAGGCGGCCCACCCGCTGGCCGTCATCGAACGCCTCGCCCGCGGGATCCTGCAGCCAGCGACGATAGTAGATGCGAAACGCCTTGATCTTGAGATCCGCGTTGAGGCTCGCAACCAGCGACGGCGTGCTGCCGATTTCCATCGGGCGGTACCGGTACGATACGAGCACCTGATCGCCCTCGGCGACACGGCCGCCCGGAAGGACGACGACCTCGAGAAACCCCCCGGCCTCCTCTAGGACGTAATCCGCGCCCTCCACCAGCGTGAGCCCATCCTGCGCCTGTATGAAGACGCTCGTCGGATCGACCTCCGGCTTGTCCAGAAAGAAGCGGCCCGACGCGTCGATGCCGTGGCTCTCATCGATCACGTCCACCCACCCATTGGCAGGTCGTGCCAACTCGTAGTGCTCGTACCCGAGCGACGCCGAGGCCCCCAGAGTGGCCTGACTCGGCAGGTCGAGCACCGTCCGTGCCCGTCCCTCGATCCGGAATCGGCGTTCGTCCAGCTCCGTCCCCGCGAACCGCTCCAGCTCCGTCCGGATCTCGGTTGTGGTACGGCGTAAGACGGACGCGCCGACCGAGCCAGCGGCGAAGCGCCGGCCGGTGACGGACCCGTTGGTCCTGCCCTCCTGCTGCTGGTACATCCAGTCCGACCAGATCCACCCGAGATGCTGCAAGTGCAACCGGCCACCCCAGCCGAAGGTGCTGTACCGCGGTCGCCCTACGCTCGTGCGGTCCTGATAGGACAGATTGGTGTTGAACCGGCTGCCCTTGCCCCACTGCTGCCGGTTCCGGAACAGCAGGAGGCGCCGGGTGGACTCGGTGGGCGCCGACTCACGGAACCGCTCGAGCTGGAACGTCGTTTTTCGGTTGGCCCCGCCCAGTCGGAAGGACTCGTAGGCGTGCGGTATGCTGGTGCGGTCGGTGCCGTTCACGAAGTCGCGCTTGGCACTGTGCCGATTGTAGCGTAGGGCCAGCGGCATCAGCACGTTGTCGTACTTGACCTCGGCGTTGATGCGTGAGGTGCGGCCATGTATGTCGGCCGCGTTGATGCCGAACCGGTTGTTGTCCTGTCGATTGATGTATGCCTGAACACCGGCCGACAACGGCCGCGACGGCAGGAATCGCAAGTCGAGGTCGAGCCCCAGGTTCCTGAAGTTCGAGCCCTGAGCAGGAGTGACCTCCCGGATCCGGGATTGCTGGAAGATGGGTCGGACGCCAATCCCGAACTGAATGAACTGATCGTCCACAACCGAGCCGCGGAACTTGAGGTGCACCCACTCCTGGGCAAGAAAGATCTCCTGCCCGGGCGCCCAGTCGCTGTTCCGCAGACGCACGCCGATCTCCCCGCGAAGCCGCTGCAGTTTGGCCACGTACTGCGCCGAGGCCGGGTCGGGCAGCGCAAGGACGATCAGCGCGACGCAGAGGACGCAGATCCTCATGGCGCCTCAGGGTACCTGGGCGGAAGACGCCGGCGGGTGGCAGGCGTTGCACTCCGTGAGTGGAAACGCGGCGGTGCCGTCGTGACAGGCCCCGCACTGCTCCCCGTTGCCCATCGCCGCCATCGTGAGCGTGTCCGTGCCCGCCCGCATGGCGAACGTGGCCGGGTGGCACGCGGAGCACCGATAGCGTATGCGGTGTACCCAGTGGGCAAACTGGGCCGGCGGGAACGCACCGGCGGTGGGCTGGTCCTCGGCGCCCACGCGGGTGAAGACGATGTCGGGCTCCAGGCTGGCGGTGAACTCCCCCGGCGGCATTCCGAGGTGGCAGCGTCCGCAGGCCCCTACCGAGAACGCGACCTTCCCGTGGCAGACGCCGCAGGATTCCCCGTTGTTGACTTCCTCCATGGAGATCGGCGTGTTGCGATAGGGGACGATATCGGGATGGCACGTGTTGCACGCCAGGACGGTGACGTGGCTCGAGTGTGGGAAGAGCGCGTCGAACATCTTATCCGGGCCCGGAAGCAAGAAGTCGAAGCCAAAGCCGTCCACGTATCCCGGATCGGGCCCACCAGGGAGGGTCTTGCGGGGCTTGATCGTTCCGTCCCGAAGGGCCTCAACCCAGTCGATCTCTCCGTTCTCATGCTTGGGCAAGATGCCGAGAGCGCTGTCCGCGTCGTACACCGCCTCGATGGCCGGCCGTATCGTGTCCTCGACCACCGTTCTCTGGAATGCGGTAGCGCGCTGCCGGGAGCCAGCATCGTCCGACGGCTCGGGCACGTCGAACAGCACCGACGCCGCCTGCGCGCACGAGAGGACAACCAGCAGGCACGCGCCCAGCAGGGCTGGCCGGATGGGAGGTAGACTTCTAAGCCAGTGAGCGTTGGGCACTTCGCCCCCCAAATCGATTGGCAGCCGGATTGTCGCTGAATCCGGAGCACCCCAAACCTACTGTAGAGCGGTGTCGGGCAGGTACAACCGAGTCTGAAGATGTCTTCATGTACATCAGTCCAAGTAGATGTCTCGCAAGAGTTTGGCCTAGTCTGACCGTTGATGCGCCGCCACACCTGTTGCAGACAACCTTGAGTGATGTAATTCACATTGCCTTCATTGGCGCTTCATGCTGGACGGTCTAGACTGCGGGCGTGGTACGAGAGTACCGCGTAGGTCTGCGTATGCGCAACGCTATAGTTCAAGGAGGGTTGGATGAAGGGTTTCGTGAAGTCTGCTGCAGCAGCAGTGGCACTGGTCGTCATCGTCGCGGGCTCGGCGAGCGCTCAGGGGGCACTCATGTCCGGGAGCGATCACGACTTCGTGAACGGTCAGGCGACCTATAACTACTGGAACACTTCGTTCCAGAAGTTTGGCATCTGCTCGTCGTGCCATACGGCTCACCATGCTATCCAGACCGATGCACCGCTCTGGAACCACACGCTCAGCACGGCGACGTACACCATGTACGACGACATTCACACGGATGTCAGCGAGACGTACGATGCGCAGCCGACGGGTGTGTCCCAGGCGTGTCTGAGCTGTCACGACGGGACCGTGGCCGTGTCGGCGCTGGGTGGTTCGACGACCGGTGCTAGCACCACGACCATCACCGGTGCCGGCCTGATCTCGACCGACCTCAGCACCACGCACCCGGTGAGCATGACCTACTCGGGTGGCGCGGGGTACGAGCCGGATCCCGAGGGCACCAACGGCCTGCCGCTCTACACTGGCAACAAGGTGCAGTGTGGCTCCTGCCACGATCCGCATCTCAACACGCCGGGTCCGATGATCCGCCCCACGGGTCTGGACACCGTCTGCTTGGGGTGCCACATCAAGTAAGGCCTGGTGCCGGCAGTACCGTTTGCGGTAGGACCAAGTAGTTTGAGGGGCGGTCGTTGTGGCCGCCCCTCGTACTTGGTGTGAACGTCGTTGGCGGAGAAAGTTCGAGCATGTTTGGAAGAATGTCGCTGCGCTGGTTGGGAGTGTCGGCCGGTCTGCTGGTGGGGGGGGCGTGCTCAACCGGCTCCGGGAGAGTGTCGCCCGAACGGCTCGTGGTGTATCCTGCGCCGCCCGATACTGCGCGCATTCAGTTCCTCACCTCCTTCACGAGCGAGGAGCAGTTCGGCAAGGGCGGGAAGTCGCTGTTCGATCAGATCGTGGGGCGGGAGGGAGATAAGGCGAAGAAGATCGCCAAACCCTACGGCCTGGCGATCCACCAGGGCGTGATCTACGTCTGCGATCAGGACATCCGTGGCCTCGATCTCGTGGACCTCAATCTGCGGACATTCGAGTTCTTCCAGCCCGAGCGTGAAGCCAGCATGCGCACGCCGGTGAACTGCTATGTGGACGACGCGGGCACGCTCTACGTGACGGACACCGGGCTCAGGCGCGTGCTCAGATATGGACCTGACGGAACGTACCTCGGCCATTTCGGCGGCGAGAACGAAGGAGCACCGGTCGATGTCGCCGTGTCGGGGGATCGGATCTATGTGTCGAACATCGGCGCCGGTCGGGGAGTCCGTGTGTACGACCGGGCGACGCGCGAATATCTGTTCCATTTCCCAGAAGCGGCTGGTGGTGACTCGATCGGGCTCGTGGCACCCACGAATATCACGGTCCGTAACGGCAAGGTCTACGCCGCCGACCTGCTCAAACAGCACGTGCTCGTGTTCTCGACGGACGGGGAGTACCTCCAGACCATCGGGCGCCCGGGAGAGGGACCGTCCACGTTCCAGCGCCCCAAGGGCGTCGCCGTCGATCCGGATGGCTTGGTCTACGTGGCCGATGCCGCGTTCGCGAACGTGCAGGTGTTCGGCCCGGAAGGCCGGCTGCTCATGTACTTCGGCGGCAACGGCGAGCGCCCCGGTGACATGTGGCTGCCGGCGAAGGTCGTGATCGACTACGACCACCTGGAGTACTTCCGCGAGTACGTCGATCCCGCGTTCGAGTTGAAGTATCTGATCTTCGTGACCAATCAGTTCGGACCGGCCAAGGTCAATGTGTACGGATTCATCGGCCCGTCCGCGTATGTGATCCCGCCGGAGCCGGTGGACTCCGTCCCGGCCGATTCACTCTGATGCACACCATCCTGCGGGCCGCAACTGCCGCATGGCCGGCACCCGTGATGTCCCTCACGGCCCTCGCGATGGCAGCGGGGGTCGCGAGTGCCCAGAAGGACCCGAGACCGGAGGTGCACGGGCCGGGTGGGCAGGGCGTGACCGGGTGCAAGATGTGCCA
>JBDGYA010000180.1:0-3325 GCA_039584325.1 Gemmatimonadota bacterium | reverse complement strand
CGCCAATCGGGCGTTCGAGCACGACATCGCGCTCAGGGTGCTCACGCCGCTGGACGGCCCGCTCGTCAGCATCCTGAACAAGATCGGTGTTCCGGCGGAGGTCATACCGGCTCCCAAGACGTTGACGGACGCCCTGCGGCGCGGCCGCTGGTACTCGCCAGGCGCCATGGCCGGCATGTACCAGTGGTCCCGCCGGCTCGTGAAGCACCCGTTCGTCACCGGGGCGGACGTCGTCTACACGGTGGCCTACCGAGCCCACGTCGCAGCTCGACTAGCGGGGCTCGCACCGGTCGTGTGGCACCTGCATTCGTTCCCGCCGAGGGCTGCGCGGCGCTTCTGGCATGCGGCAGCCCGTCAACGCCCCGCCCGCCTCATCGCCAACAGCGAAGCGGTGGCGGACGCGTGGCGGCCGGGTCTCCTGCGACCCACCGAGCGACTGCGAGTGGTGCACAACGGGGTCAACCTCGACCGCTTCCGACCGCGCGACCGCACCGGCTGGATTCACGAGCAGCTCGGCCTGCCGCTGTCCCACCGCCTGATCGGGATGCCCTCGGTCTTCGCGCGTTGGAAGGGGCATCTGGAGGTGCTCGAGGCCTTCGAGGACATCGCGGTCGAGTTTCCCGACGTACACCTGGTCATCCTGGGGGGCACGATCTATCAAACCGACGAGGAGCACAGCCTCGGCCAGGAACTGAAGCGAGCCACGGGAGAGTTTCGGGTGGTGTCGAGTGGAGCGATTCCGGCGGACGGGCGGACCGGCGGACCGGCGGAAGCGCAGCGTGAGTTGGGATCGCATCCGGGGGTCCACATGCTGCCCTTTCAGCGGGAGATCGAGCTGGCGTATCCCGAGTTCGACCTGACCGTCCACTACTCGCTCAAGCCCGAGCCCTTCGGTCGGGTGGTGCTGGAATCGATGGCCTGCGGGGTGCCGATTGTGGCGGCAAGTGAAGGCGGACCGGTCGAGATCCTGGGAAACGGTGTCGAGGCCCAAATCGCCGGAGGCTGGCTGGTCGAGCCGAGGAATCCGAAAGCGCTGACATCCGTGTTCCGGCGAGCCCTCGCCCGCCCGGTCGACGAGTTGCGCTCGATCGGCGCGGCGGGGATCCGGGCCGAAGACCACTTCTCCTCGCGGGCATTCGCCGGGCGCGTCGCAGCGGTGCTCCGAGAGGCCTGCAGCGTGTGATACCGCGTCGACCGAGCCGTCCTCGTCGTGCCATCCCCGACGCCGGCTCCGTGCTGGGCGTCCCGCCGTTCGTCTTTCGCCATCGAGTGGCCCACATCGGGCGGCCATACCACGAAAGGGCTGGGGTCCCGCCCCCGTAGACTGCGGCAGGAAGTGGAGCAAACCGTGCAGTGGCTCGAGAGCGGGACGCTCGCATGGTAGTGCGCATCGCGACTCCCGACCGCCCTCCACGCCACCGCTGGGTGTGGGCGCTGGCACTCGCGCCGGTACTCACGGCCGTGCACTGGTTCGCTGCGCGCTCTGACACGATCGCCGTCCTTGGGCGCAGCGACGACTGGCTACCCGTGACCGGACCGCGCCTCGCCGGTCTCCTCGCCTTCTTGCTGACGTTCGTGATTCTCGGGATCGTGCCGGCACTTCTCACCCGTCCCATTCTCGGCCGGCCACCGCAATCCCTCGGGCTCGGACTCGGCCGGTGGCGCGAAGGCCTCGTGTGGCTCGCGGTCTGGGTGCCGCTGGTCGTCGCCATCAGCTGGTTCAGCGCCCCTTCACCCGCGCTTCAGGCCGTCTACCCCCTGGGGAGCCCGACGCTCACGGCCGAGTCGTTTCTCCCGCATATCGTCGGTTATCTGTTGTACTACATCGGCTTCGAGTACTTCTTCCGCGGATTCCTCTTGCTCGGCCTTGAGGACCGACTCGGTGGTAGGGCCGCAAACCTCTTGCAGGCGGGCGTCGCGACCCTTTTCCACCTCGGAAAGCCGCCGATCGAGCTGCTCGCCGTCTACCCCGCGAGCCTCATCTTCGGCTACGGCACGCTGCGCCTGCGATCGATCTGGTACGCCGTCCTGGTGCACTGGGTGCTGGGTGTGTCGCTCGACTACTTCCTGCTGTCACCATGATGGTGCTGTCCGCCTGAGACGCGGCCCGCGTTGGCAGCACTGGATCCGACCGTTCCCTGCACGCCCGAGGACTCTGGTCTATCTCAATGCCTCTCGCTAACTTAGCTCGATGCGGATTGCCCTCTTCTCGGAGACGTTCCCGCCGCAACGAACAGGCGTCGCCCATGTCGTGGACCGGCTCGTCCGTCACCTCGCGGGCGAGGGTCATGAGGTGCTCGTCGTGGTGTCGATGCCGCGGCGGCCGAGCGCTGACGCGGTGCCCCCCGCAGGCGCGGCGGTCGTGCGCGTTCCCGGAGTGCCACTCCCCAAGTACCCCGAGCTCACCATCGCGATTCCGTACTACCCTGGAGTGACGAGGGCCGTTCGGGCGTTTCGCCCCGACGTGATTCACCTGGTTACCGAGTACACCCTGGGGCTTACGGGACTGCGCCTCGCGCGACGACTGCAGGTGCCGACGGTCGCGTCGTTCCACTCGAATATCCCGGGGACGCTGCCGTACTACGGTTTTGGCTGGGCCGAGGAACGCTGCTGGGCGTATTTGCGGTGGTTTCACAGTCAGGCGCGAGTCACCTTCTGCCCCGGTGAAACCAGTCGCCGCATCCTCGAGTCGCGGGGCTTTCAGAACGTCCAGGTCTGGGCGCGTGGCGTGGACACCGAGCGCTTTGCGCCGGGACACCTGAGTGACCACGTCCGCAAACGACACGGCGCCGGCGAGGCGATCCACCTGCTCTACGTCGGGCGCCTCGCGCCGGAGAAGGATCTCACCGTCCTGTTCGACGCCTACAGACGGCTCGCAAGCCTCCGCCTTCCTCAACCCGCCCACCTCACCGTTGTGGGTGACGGCGGCTACTCCGCGCACATGCGGTCCCTGGCACCCCCTGGTGTGACGTTCACGGGCTACTTGGAAGGTGCGGAGCTGAGTCGGGCTTACTCGTCGGCGGACGTGTTCGTGTTTCCGTCGCGCGTCGATACACTTGGCAATGCCGTGCTGGAGGCACTCGCCTCGGGCTTGCCGGTCGTCGGCGTGGCCGAAGGTGGCACGCTGGAGAACGTGCGCGATGGAGTGAACGGCGTGCTGTGTGCGCCGGGCGATCCGGTCGCCTTCGCCAGGGCCGTCGAGAGGCTCGCCGGCGACGCGGACCTGCGCCGGCGGATGGGCACCAACGCCCGGCGCTGGGCCGAGGAACGCACCTGGGAGCGGGCCTTCGCTCCGCTCACCGCGGCGTATCGCGAGCTGGCATCC